>NZ_JAKTTI010000017.1 GCF_022427965.1 Fredinandcohnia quinoae
ATGAAAAAAAACTGTAGGCAAACTCGAAAATCTTCGAGTTTGTCTACAGTCTGAAGTGCTAAACCCTATGGTTTAGCACTTTTTCAATAACCGATTTTCACCATGCCCCTAATAATATTACATTGCTTAATGTAACATAGGGATGTTTCTACTTAATATAATTGAAAATAACTACGAATTAAATATGAAATCCACTTACAATGTGGGTGATTCCGAATATTTTCTAATAATCCTTTCACAATTGCAGGACTATGATTTGGTACCTGCAGCTGTTGCTTTAATAATACCATTGACTCTGAAACAATAGGCTCCTCAATTTCTTCTATTTTTTGATCGATGGCATCAATAATTTGTTCCTTCGTTACTTCCTCTATTTGCGTTCTGGTCATTCCGATTATCTCTTTTGTTATAAAAGGAATGGTTGTATGCTTTGCAAGAAGCCTCGTTTTCTCTACTAATGACTCACACAGTGTTTCCATATCTAATGACAGCTTATGAAATAAAAAGAGCTCTGAATACATACTCATAAAGCCCTTAACACAATAGACCAAATCGTATTTTATTTGATTAACCTCGTCACCATATAGACGTTCCAGCATATTCTGGATATTTTCTTCAACTATTCTGTTATAATAATGCATTTTCACTAAGAATTCTTCATTTAAAGATTGTGTTTGTTCCTTCATAAGAATTTTAGCAAAATCAGAATGCTTATTAAAAGCTGTAAATGTAGCATAATAAAATTTATATAATAGTTGTTCATCATCTTTTGAATATCTGACTAAGTGGTCAATATCAGAAGTGAATTGCATCATAAAGTGGTCAATCAATGCCACGATCAACTCACCTTTTGATTTAAAGGATAAGTAAAAAGCACCTTTTGATATTCCACATTGTTCTGTAATTTGTTGAACTGATGTTGCTTCGAATCCTTGCTTAGCAAACAGTTCAATTGCCTTTTCCATAATTAATTGTTTTTTCACCATCTAGTTACGCTCCTATAGTCTTTTGTTGACAAATGACCGATTAGTCATTATTATAGGGAAATGGGTTTATAAAGTCAAATAAGGGTAGGTGTAATCGTGAAAGGTTTAGTCAATTTTGTTCTTGGAAATAAACTAGCCGTATGGCTATTGACAATCATCATTACTGTATCCGGGATCTATTCCGGAACTAGAATGAATATGGAGACCATTCCAAATATTTCAATTCCATATTTGATGGTAATGGATGTGTACCCAGGTGCAACTCCTGAAAAGGTAATGGAAGACGTGTCCATGCCAATAGAGAAAGCTGTTGAGAATCTAGAGCATGTAAAAGCAGTATATTCAAATTCATATTCTAATATGGCGAGCATTCAAGTTGAATATGAATATGGTACCGATATGGACGAAGCAAAACGCGAATTAAAATCAGCACTAGATTCATTGAATTTACCTGAAGGTGCACAGGCTCCAACAACTACAGCGATTAGTATGAATATGATGCCAGTCGTTGCACTCAGTGTTAGTAGTACAAAAGAAGATATTGTTGAATTAACATCTACAGTTGAAGATATTTTACTTCCAAAGATTCAAAAAATAGACGGTGTAGCTTCTGCTACAATTACGGGTCAACATATTAATGAGGTAGACCTTACGTATGATAAAGCAAAAATGGAAGAACTTAAACTGACAGAAGACAGTGTAAAACAAATGATTCAAGCTAGTAACATGGCGGTTTCATTAGGTCTTTATGAGTTTGAAGAAGGCGAAGAAGCAGTTGCAGTTGATGGCAAGTTCATGACAGCTGATGAACTTAAGAATATGCTAATCCCTGTAACTCCATCAGCTACTAATCCAAATCCATTTGTGAAACTTAGTGATTTAGCAAAAATTGAAGTTATTGGTAAGGTTCAATCCGTTTCACGCACAAATGGTAAAGATGCTATTGCCATTCAAATCGTCAAAGGCCAGCAAGCTAATACAGTTGATGTTGTAGACGAAGTGAAAGAATTAATCAAAGATGAAAAGGCAAAAATTGATGGTCTTGTTATCGATGTATCACTTGACCAAGGTGAACCAATCAAAGAGTCTGTATTTACAATGGTCGAAAAGGCTCTGTTCGGTGGTTTAATTGCTATCTTGATTATTCTTCTATTCCTACGTGATATTAAATCAACCATCATATCGATCGTTTCTATTCCAGTTTCTATTTTCATGGCACTACTGCTATTGAACTGGATGGATATTACGTTAAATATTATGACCCTCGGGGCAATTACAGTTGCGATTGGACGGGTAATTGATGACTCCATTGTCGTCGTCGAGAATATATATAGGCGACTGCATTTAAAAGAAGAAAAATTAACAGGTCGTGCACTTGTTCGTGAAGCAACAATCGAGATGTTCAAACCAATCCTGTCATCAACATTAGTTACAGTAGCGGTATTCGCTCCACTTATTTTCGTTGGTGGAATGGTTGGTGAACTATTCGTACCATTCGCATTAACAATGGCATTTGCACTCGGAGCGTCATTGATCGTTGCAATTACGATCGTTCCAGCATTATCACACTTCTTATTTAAGAAGAAGTTATATGGCGAAAAGAAAGAAGGAAGCCATAAAGAAGTTGGTAAGTTAGCAACTTGGTATAAAGGTATCCTTAATAAAGCACTTAACCATAAGGTGATTACATCCATTATCGCTATTGTGTTATTAGCAGGAAGCATCGCATTAACACCTTTAATTGGTTTTAGCTTCCTAGGTAGTGAAGAAGAAAAAGTCATGTATTTAACATATACGCCAAAAACAGGCGATCTTATGGAAGATACATTAGAAAATGTAAGTGTAGTTGAAGAAGAATTACTAAAACGTGAAGATATTGATATCGTCCAAGTTTCTATAACCGAGAGTGGAGATGAGATGTCTGCCATGATGGGTGGCGGATCAGGTGGAGCATTAATGTACTTAATCTTTGATCCTGATATGAAAGACTTCCCAGAAGCTCGTGAAGATATTGAGGAGTATGTATTCAATATTGGTCAATCCGGTGAATGGAAGAGTCAAAACTTCTCATCAATGTCGATGTCAACTAATGAAGTCAGCTATACATTCTATAGTGAAGATCTAGAAAAACTAAATCAATCTGTGCAAAAGGTTGAAGGCATTTTTAATAAAACAGATGGTTTAAAAGATGTTTCTTCTAGTACAGAAGATGCATATGTTGAGCATACATTCAATGTAGCCCAAGATGAACTGATTATGAAAGGTTTAACAACAGGACAAATTATCATGATGTTAAGCCCGAATAACACGCAAGATGTGATCACAACGATTGAAAAAGATGGTGAATCTCTAGATGTAATTGTTCAGCAAGAACAGGCTGCACAACCTAAATCAATCGATGATATTTTAGCTACACCTGTACCAACACCGCTTGGTACGACAATTCCGCTTTCTGAGCTTGTAACTGTTAAAAAAGGTACAACCTTAAATACGTTAGCTCGTAGTAAAGGTGAATACTATGCAACAGTTTCAGGAACAATCGAAGGTGATGATATTTCCAAAGTTACATCAAAGCTTGATAAGGAAGTTGATAAGTTAGACTTACCTAAGGGTGTAACTGTTGGTGTTGCTGGTGTTCAAGCAGATATGAATGAAACATTCACACAGCTTGGTGTAGCTATGGCTGCAGCAGTTGCTATTGTCTACTTCATTCTAGTTGTTACATTCCGTGAAGGTGTTGCACCATTTGCAATCCTGTTCTCGTTACCATTTGCAGTTATCGGCTCATTCGTTGGGTTATTAATTGCCGGAGAAACCATATCAGTACCAGTTATGATGGGACTCTTAATGTTAATCGGTATTGTCGTCACGAATGCAATTGTACTCGTTGACCGGATTGTTCGGATGGAACGTGAAGGTGGAATGAGTATGCGTGAAGCAATTCTTGAGGCTGGCGCAACAAGACTACGTCCGATCCTAATGACAGCAATTGCAACAATCGGAGCATTGATCCCATTAGCAATTGGTCAAGGTGGTAGTGGCTTAATTTCGAAAGGACTTGGAATTACGGTTATTGGTGGATTAACAAGTTCAACACTATTAACATTAGTTATCGTACCAATCGTCTACGAAATGCTATCTAAGCTATTCAAGAAAAACAGAAGAGAAGAAGAGGAAAACTAAGATTGCTTTTTTTCCAATAAAGTAGCCCTACAAGTTCATCTTGTAGGGCTTTTTTTATCGTTCTTTATCCTTTAACAGCTCCAGCTGTTGCACCTCTTATAAATGTCTTTTGAGCAAGTAAATAAACAATTAAAACTGGTATTACGGTTAACGCAATCGCTGCTGTCATTAAGCCATAGTCTGTCCCATATTGTGAACTTACATTAGATAACAATACAACGATTGGTGCCACTTTTTCATGCGATACAAGAACAAGTGACGCAAAAAGATCATTATATGACCATAAGAATACGAACGTACCAACCGTAGCAAATGATGGTAATGAGATTGGGAGGAATATTCTTGTAAACTGCGAAAAACGATTACAACCGTCCATAACGGATGCTTCTTCTAACTCCCTTGGGATTGTCGCCATATAGGCACTAATAACGAGAATAGCAAAAGGAAGATTTCCTGCAGTTTGAGGAATAATAAGTGCCCAATACGTGTTAACTAGATCCATTTTAATCATCATTCGATATACTGGCACAATTGTTGCGAATGCTGGAATAAGTAAACTTGCAATTAAAAGAGTTTGTAGGAAACCTCTTATTCTGAATTTCATTCGTGACATCGCAAAAGCAGCTAGACCTCCAAATAGAAGGGTGAAAAACACAACAGATCCAGACATAATAATACTATTCATATAGCTTCTACCTATATTGACTGTTTCAAAAGCATTAATATAATTTTGTAATGTAGGATCTGAAGGGAATTTAAATGTATCTGTAATAATTTCCCTTGATTGTTTAAATGAGTTTAATACTACCCACGCTAAAGGAAAAATGGTTGTCATTGACCATATTGTTAAACATACATAAATAAATATTTTTCCATACTTTGATTTTGAAAAAAGATTCCTTTGGGTCTTTTCCCAAAAAGTAAGTTGCCTTCCAGTATTTCTTACTACTTCCAATTCCTTTCACCACTTTTCTAGTAATCTTAGTAAGTTAAGTCTTCACTCTTCATTAATTTATTGGTTATAAATGCTAGGGAAAGTCCAATAAATACCATGAAAACTGCTAGGGTAGCACCGTAACCAATTACTCCGTCAGTGAACGCCTTTTGATACATATAAGTACCTAATACCTCGGTAGCCCGTGCTGGTCCACCTTTAGTAATGATGTACACAAGTTCAAATATTTTAAGTGCACCTGTAATTGCCAATACCAAACATGTCTTCATATCTCCAACTATTAAAGGCAAGGTGATTTTGGTCATTTTTTGAAAGCCAGTTACTCCTTCTAACGTCGCTGCTTCATAAAAATCTTGAGGGATTTTCTGAATGGTTGTTAAAAGAATGATAAAGTAAAACCCTACATAGCCCCAAACGGTTGGGATGGCAACCATATACAGCGCGGATTTTTCTGTGAGCCACAAGACACGATCAAACCCGAAGCTAACCAATATTTCATTAAGTAGACCATTTCGGTAATTATAGATAAGTGTGAAAAGCAAACCGATCGCAGCACCAGAAATTACAATTGGAAAGAAAAAGGTTGTTCGATAAAAGCCTGCTCCTCGCTTAATGGAATCGACCATAATAGCAAGGACTAAAGCAATACCCACTTGGAAAATAGCAACATAAAGCATAAGCTCCAATGAATGTAATGTTGCTTTTCTTGCGATTACATCGTTGAAAAGTCTTATATAGTTATCGAACCCGATAAAAGTTGAATTCCAGAAACCGTCTGTCTTATAAAAACTTTGCTTAAAGTTCTCAAAAAACGGATAATACAAAAAGATCCCTGAAATAAGAAAAGCCGGTGTTAAGAAAAGGAATGCATAAAGTTTGTCACCTTTCATAAGAAGCTCCTTTTTTACTAAATAATATGTGTTCAAAAAGGAGGATAAAGCTGACCTTTTGAACATCTCTACTAAATTAAAATTGCCTCGCAGTCACTATAGTAAAACGTCCACCAGCCAGGTCCTCCTCACTGGTGGATAGTTTCACTAATTAAGAGCTATATTCAAACACCATTTATTCGTGGTTGAATTAACATCTTATCAGTACAGCAAAGCAGATTAAAATACTATTAATCTCTTATTCTATTACTTATTATTCCATTGCAGCTGCTTCTTCAATAACTTGAGCACCTGTTTTGTCACCGTTTACAACTGAAGGAACACTCTCACGAATGAATGTAAATGCTTCAGGTAAAATACGGTCATTAATAGGCATAGATACTGCAGTTGCATTAGCTACTAATTTGTGGCCAGCAGCAATGTGTTCAGATAGATCAGTTAACGCACCTTTTGCTGGTGGTTGACCAGTTGCACCTACAATTTTAAGTAAGTTAGCTTCAGATGTAATGAAGTTGAATAAATCTACAACCACTTTTTTCTTACTTTCATCGTCAAATGCTTTTTGGCTAATGAACCAACCTTGAGAAGCACCACCAACTAAATCACCAGTTTGTCCTCCATCACCATATACAGGAACAGGGATAACAGATACATTTTCAGCCATACCTGCTTCTTCAATTTGGCCCCAGAACCATGAACCTTCATAAATCATTGCAGCTTGTTCTTGTTTAAATAAATCTGCAGCCATTGCTAAATCGATTGTTGCTGCGTCAGCAGGGAATGCACCCATCTTCGCATGCTTAGCAATATTATCTAATCCTTCTGCCCAAGCTTTATTCTTATCAGAAAGCTTTGCATTATAGTTATCAATACCACCAGCAGCTAGTGCATAGTGTTCAACAACATAATAAGAATCTACAGTAGAAGCTGCAACTGGAATAATGTCAGTCTTAGCGAACGCTTCGATAGCTGCTTCGTACTCTTCCCATGTTGTAGGGATTTTAACGTTATTCTCTTCGAAAAGCTTCTTGTTTACAAATAGACCTTCATAGAAACCAGATTGTGGTGCAGCATAAATTTTTCCATCTTTGTTTCTTTGTTGCTCAAGCATTGAGTTGAATCCAGATAGGTCTACACCTTCTGCATTTTCAAGGTCAACAACCTTACCTGCTTCGATAATACCTTGAGCATCAATTGTGTTGAAGAAGAACATTAATTCAGGCTCATTATTAGATGAGAAATCTGTATTTACTTTTGTACGGATTGTACCAGCATCAGCTGATTGTGAATCATTTACGATTGTAACATTTGTGTTTTGCTTTTGGAACTCATCTAGAACCTCTTGGAATACCTTACCTGCAGGGTCAGTACCAGCCATTGTAGTAACTACACGTAACTCAACCTTTTCAGCTGCCTTATCAGGATCCTTTTTCCCACCATCATCCGGCTTTTCTCCGCCACTACTTTTGCCGCTACATGCTGCAAGAAGTAAAAGTGACATAGCCATAATCACTAACATTAACTTAAAGCTTTTCTTTTTCATGTAAACTCCCCTTTTAACTTTTTTTTATTATAAACAAATGGATAGGATCCAAATGCTTAAACCAATTTTCACTTGCAATGACAACGCTTTCTTTGATGTATGTATTCTTTGAGGTAGATTTTGATTTGAACGAACGCTGAATTTCTTATCTAGTAGACTTTTGGTGATTCGCTATGATATGGTAGGTTATTCTTTTTAACTTATTTAACGGCATTACGAATAACTTATAACATTATAATGTTATGAACAATTATAACACCTTCTTTTTCATATTACACCAAAAAGTTTATATTTTTTAAAAAAATCTGAATAAAGGGTCCATATAAGTTGATAGTCCTATTTTCCCATGCACAAAAAAAGGACAAGGATCATTATCCCAATCCTTGTCAGAGTCCTAAAACTTTATTATTCTCTTCCTCCAGGAAACTCTATGCCAAGTTCCTTAAGCTTCTTTTCTGCCTCTTCCCTAGTAATCGTTCCTTCCCTTTCTTGTTCCATAATTGTTTGAATTTGTTCCTTTGTTTCTTCATCTACATTTGAAAACATGTCACCTGGTTTCCCTGTTGGTGGGTTCTGTTCACCAGGATTACCTTGAGGACCCTGCCCTTCTGGGAATCCACCACCAGGTCTTCCTTGGCCTCCTGGACCTGAACTTTTAGGAGTCGTTATTCCTGATTCATCTAACCATGTGACAGAATCAACAATCGTAAATTCAACAACCTTAGTACCATCTTGATAATCCCCATCTGTATGAAGGCCATCCGTATCGTTTCCTGTTGATTTTCCTCCTGAATAAAGAACATATGACGTATCCTTCTTCAATTTTGGTGAACTAATCATAATAGATTGATAGTCTTTATCAGGTGTAAAGGTCATAATCGCATTACCATCACTATCTTCTAAATGAACAATTTTGCCTGCCTCTTGCTTCTCAGAATAGCTCATAAGTATTGAGAGCTGTGTGGATTCTTCAGATGTTGCCATTGCCATTCCAGAACTTCCCGAAGCAATAAGGGTGCCACCACTTATTATAAAGCTCTGATCATAATCTAGAGCACCATTATTATTTTCCGTCGGTCCAGACACAATTACCGCTCCACCTGTCATCTCAATCGAACCATTTGAATCTAGCCCATCTCCCTCAGAATTAACATATATATATCCACCATTAATTGATAGAAGACTTTCCTCAGAGTCGGCCTGCATATCCATACCTGAGCCATCATTGCCCCCACCAATATTAATTCCATCGTCACTCGCTATTACACGAATATTCCCATCAGTGATGGTTACGATTTTACTCTCAATCCCTTCATAGCTTTTCGTAATATTAATCTTGCCGCCTTTTGTATGAATAGCAGAGTCTGCATGAATTCCATCATCCCCGGTAGCAATCTTAAGGTCCCCATCAAGTATTGTTATACTATTATTACTATGAACAGCATCGTCCATTGTATCAATGTCAAATTTCCCTCCACCAATTGCAACCTCTATCTCTGCCTTTAATCCTTTCATACTCTCTGATTCACTCTCAGTATCAATAGAATTTGTATTTTCGTCACCTGGTTTAGGCATGTTTCCTTCACGTCTTGCTATACGATTTGGACTTCCACCACCGGCTTTAATTGAAAAGTTCCCTTCGGCGATTAATAATGAAGCTTCAGCCTGTATTCCATCATTTGCTGCATCAATATCGAAAGTTCCACCTTCGATCACGATTATTCCTTTAGTTTCATCCTTGTCATTCGTAGACTTAACTCCATCACCGTTAGCCTTTATCGTAAAACTTCCCTCTTTAATCGCAACTAAATCTCTTCCCATTATCCCATCATCAACAGCATCAATTTGAATTGTACCATCGGTAATTTTCAAATCATCCTTACTGGAAATACCGTTATCATAATTGGCATTCACAACTAATGTTCCACTTCCATTAATAGTCAGATCATCCTTACTAAAAAGGGCTGCATTCGGTTCATCAGTCGTAGAATCCTCGTATACATATTTTTTACCATCGGTTAAAACATTTTCTGTACCTTCCTCTAATGAAACGACCGTCTTTTCAGCATTTTTAACAAAGATTGGGGCATTCGTAGTCGACGTAATGTCTACACCATTTAAAATTAGCCTAACTAACCCTTTGTCTTCTGCATCAACGATGATTTGGCCATCATCAAGCTTCCCACTTATAACATAAACACCTGATGTTCGGATCGTAATGATGTTATTCGTGATCAATACTCCTCCGTCACCTTCAAAACTAGTATTTGCTCCGTCCAATTGAATCGAAGTATACGTGTCATTTTTCCAGTTACTATTAAAATCATCATCCGTATATTTCACATTCTCACTTATTACACTCGAAATGTCTCGATCCCCAATTGAACTTAAACTCTCTACTTTTATTTGTGCATCACTCTTCTCTGCGTCATTGCTGCAAGAAAATAAAAATGTAGTACAAATAAGGATTGACGCCGCTTGGATTATTTTTGATTTCTTTTTCTTCATAATAGACTCCTTTTCTTATTACGAGTTCTTTCTCCTATATGCACATTATTAAGAACGAACCTTAAACAAACCTTAAAGAGTTCTATCAATGTATGATTATTTTGCAATTCTTCCATTTGGCATTATAATCTAACATATTGATTTGGAGCTTTAAATCGTATAAAAGGAGATTGTATATGAAATTATTAATCATTGAAGATGATAAATATCTCTCTGATTCCATCTGTGAGACGACAAATGAAATGTTTGAAACAGAACAAGCCTTTGATGGTGAAGAGGGGCTATTTCTAGCTGAGCAAAATATATTCGATGTGATTATTTTAGATATCATGTTACCTCATATGAATGGATATGAGGTATTACAGCATTTAAGAAAGAAACAGATTACAACACCTGTTATTATGCTAACAGCTAAAGATGGAATTGATGATAAAATCCATGGCTTTAAAGTAGGTGCCGACGACTATTTAGTGAAGCCATTCCATCGTGAAGAGCTTTTGCTACGATTAGAGGCAATGGTTAGAAGGTCTGGAGGGCTATTAAAGGAAAATGTAATTACATTTAAAGAATTAAAATTAAATCTAAAAACAAAAACTGCTGAAATTCATGGAGAGATCATTAAGCTGAACGGAAAACAATTCGATTTACTGGAGTATTTAATTAACAATAAAAACTCGATATTAACGAAAGAACAAATTTTTGATCGGATATGGGGATTTGAATCTGATACCTCAACAACAGTTGTGGAAGTATACGCCAGCAATTTACGGAAAAATTTAAAAAAATTCGGATACGATCAATATATTAAAACCTTCCGTGGGTTAGGTTATATGCTTCAGGAAAATGGTGAAGGTGATGTTTAATAAAAAAATATTTAGGAATCAACAGCTTAAATTTATGTTATTCAACTTAATTGCCTTTACTGTTATCTTTACAATTTTTAGCATTATCATTTTTAGCCAAGTTCAACAGACCTTATTTTCCAAAACGGACGAGGAGCTTTTATCCTTCAAGGAAATGTTAGTAGATAATATGCTTAATGATGTAAATTCGCCGCCTCAAAATAAGGATAACGGTCCCAGACCTCCGAAAGATCGTCAAAGGGGGATTCCGAATCCAAGAATGATTGTCTTAAATTGGGATAAAGATGGGAATATCGTAAATGAGGACCAAATTGGATCGTTGTTTTACGAAAACTATCTTCAAGATTATCATCTTGATCCATCAAACATCGATGAAATTACAATGACAACAATTAATAATCTATATCATTTTAGATATATTCTCTTCAAGGACACTAACAAGGATGATGATATAGCTTATACACAGCTTATGATAAATGTTGATGCAGAACAAACGATTATGTCTAACTTTGAAAAGCTTATCACTATATGTGCGGCTATCTTTATCATTCTTTCTATTTCTGCTAGCTATATTTTGTCTAGAAAAATGATGCAACCCATCATTCACTCTTGGAATAAACAGGCAGAATTTGTTGAAAATGCGTCACATGAACTCAGGACTCCATTAACAATCATTCAAAATAAATTAGAACTACTGCTTACGAAACCACAGGACAGGATTGCTGATAAATTTGAAAGTATTGCCTTAAGTTTATCCGAAACGAGACGATTGTCTAAGCTCACCTCGGACTTACTAACATTGGCAAGGGCTGATTCAGCGGAGACACAGCTTGTTAAGCAACCTATTCATGTTGACACCTTCATCAAAAACGTATGTAGTCCTTATAAAGAAATTGCAGAGTCACAGGATAAGAATTTTTGGTTACATTTAAGCTGCAATAGTACGATCCAAGCAGACGAAGTACGTTTTCACCAGCTTTTAGTGATTTTATTAGATAATGCGTTAAAATACACGAATGATAATGATAGTATCGGGGTAAAAACATATACAGAGGATCAAAAGATTATTTTAGAAGTAACAGATACTGGAATAGGTATTAAAGATGAGAATATGAAGTATATATTTGACCGCTTTTACAGAGAGGACAGAGCCCGTTCCAGAGAAACAGGGGGAGTTGGACTTGGATTATCAATTGCCCACTGGATTATTACAAAGCATAACGGAACAATTAAAGTAATACAAAATGATAAAAGAGGAACCACCTTTAAAATAAAACTACCAAAATAAGAGATTTCCCATTAGTAATCTCTTCAGACTGTAGTCAAACTCGTAGGAAATTGAGTTAGGCCTACAGTCTTTTGGTTTAAAATTAAATCGTATGATTTCCATTCCAGTATCCGGCGGGATTTCTATTTAATACGGCCTACACACCTAATTTGTGGAAATGTACCGATAAATAATAGCCGAACTAATTCAGAAAGCAAGTATGAATTAGTTCGGCTATTTTTGTCCCAAGAATTTATTTTAAGGTTTGTTTAAGGTTTGTCCTTAATAATGTGATTCATGGAGCCAAACTACAAAGGAGAATGTTGAACATGGAGGCTATGAATTTAAACGGAGTAAAGGGTCGGACTGAATTAAAGCATGAAATAACGAAAATGGATTGCCATGTCCTTAGAAATAAATTAAGACATTTTATGAAGCCAGACCCTCATGCCAAAAATGATGGCAAGTATTTCATTCGAAGTGTTTATTTTGATAACTTCGATAATAAAATCTTAACTCAGAAAAAAGAGGGATTTTATGAACGGGATAAATTTCGTGTACGGCTTTATGATTTTAATTCAGACTTGCTAAATCTAGAAAAGAAGAGCAAGCGCAATAATCTCACGTACAAGCAAAAGTGCAGCATTACTTCTGAAGAGTACGAAAAAATTAGGGCTGGAGATATTGCATGGATGGAAGGTGATTCACGATTACTTATCCAGGATTTATTTATCCAAATGAATCTAACGCAATTAAAACCCGTTACAGTCGTTGATTATGAAAGAGAAGTTTTCATCTATGAACACGGGAATGTACGCGTTACCTTCGACAGTTCAATCAAAACAAGCTTTCGTAACAACGATGTGTTGAATCCAGACTTAGCAATGATTGATACAAATCCGGACATTGTCATCCTTGAAGTGAAATATGATGAATTTTTACCAGATGTCATTAAATATTTACTTCAACTTGGGGATCGTCGCAAAGGTACGTATTCAAAATACCAGATTAGTAGAATGTTTGGATGAACATCAAGGAAACCACAATGCATCTAAAGTTAGACATCACACAAAAATGTTGGAGGAATTGAAATGGAAATGACAAATTTTAAGGATATTTTTAAATCTAGTATTTTAGAAAAGACTAGTAGCTTTTCAATTGTTGATTCGCTTCTTGGATTAATAGTTGCATTTGCAATTGGGCTATTTATTTATTGGGTATATAAAAGGACCTTCACAGGTGTTATTTACTCACACACCTTTAATATTTCATTGATTATAATGACAATGGCTACTGCATTAATCATTATGGGAATTTCATCAAATGTTCTCTTATCACTCGGTATGGTTGGAGCATTATCAATTGTTCGTTTTAGAACACCCATTAAAGATCCCATGGATATTGTCTATATCTTCTGGTCCATCGTTGCTGGTATTTTATGTGGAGCAGGCTTCATTCCACTTGTGATTATTGGTTCTATTTTAATCGGATTCGTGTTACTTATTTTTGTAAATCGAATTAAAGTCGAAAACCCATTTTTATTAGTTATACGATACAACGCAACTGAAATTGAAAACTCACTCGAGCATGTTATTTCTGGACAAGCAAAAAAACACTCACTTAAGTCTAAGTCTGTAATGCCAGGAAATGATTATGAAGTAACATATGAAATTCGTGTGAAAGAGAATGATATGAGTTTTATTAATAACATTTCTAACATTGAAGGGGTGAAGTCAGCGGTCATGTTAAGCTATGATGGCAACTTTACTGCGTAAATTAATTTTCACTAGTTTAAAGTTTCACAATTTATTACCGATATAATAATATAGAAACTTTTCAACTGGAGGAAAAAACATGAATGCAATTGAACAACTAAAACTTACTGATATGAAGAACAAAAACAAGTTGATGCTCATTATCTATATGGCGTCTACAATATTAGGTCTAATTGGAGTATTGGCACTTGATCCAAGCTCTTGGACTTCAATTTCATATATAATTCAAATCATTTTTTATCCAATTATATATGTCTTAGCAAATAAATTTAAGAAGGAATACATTTTTGCTTATATGATGGTTATCGCAATGAATCTATTTACTTTAAGTTTAGTCTGGGTACAGGGCGGTTCATTATCAACAGTTCTATCAGTATTTTTCTTTTCCATATTTGCTGTAGTCCAATTTAATAATAAAATATTTGGAATTGGTTATGGATTAGGTTTAGTAACAATCATTATCAATAGCCAGTTTCCAGCAAAGGAATTCCTATATATATCTGAACAGTTAAATGCAATTATTATTGTCTATTTATTTTCTGGTGTACTTTTAGGGATGTTAATTCACTTAAACCAAAGACAATTTAAGAAATTACAAGAATATACTGATCTGGCCGAGGCAGATACGAAGGCTAAAGAGGAACAAAAGAAGCGACTTGAGGGTGAAATAGCTACTATTGCGGAGAGCATTAGTAAAATTAGCGAGAAGATTCAATTAGGGCTCGGTTCACAAGAGGAAATGAAGATTGCGATGAGTGAAGTATCATCTGGCAGCCAAGTGCAAAGCGAACAAATTTCTGAGATCGCAGAAAGTGCACACCGCAACTTAACTGCGATTCATGCAATGAATAAAATTACAACTAACTTAATTGACGATTCCATAAAATCAAGTACACTTGCTGATGAAGGACAAGTTAAAGCAAATGAACTAACAAATGAAATGGATCATCTTCAATTGGTTATTTCGAAACTAAGTGAAAACTTTTCAACGTTGACTCTGAAAATTGAGGAAACCAATCAACTTGCAAACAATATTAAACAAATCACAGAGCAAACAAATTTATTAGCATTGAATGCTTCTATTGAGGCTGCTCGAGCTGGTGAAGCTGGGAAAGGGTTTTCTGTAGTTGCAGAGGAAATTCGAAAATTAGCAGATTTAACGAAGGATATTACCATTAAAATCACAGATAATTTAATAGAAGTGAATCAGACAAATGAGTCAGCACAAATGAATATGCAAACAAGTAGTGAAGGTTTACAACAAAGTGTTGGATCAACAAAAGAAGTGAATGATCGTTTTAATCAACTTGATAAAATGTTAAAATCCCTAAATTCCCAATTCAAGGAATTTGAGAATCTCTCCAAAGTGGTAGAGAAAAATAGTGTAAATGTAGAAGCATCTACAAATGAATTTGCTGCCATTATCGAGGAAGCAACTGCAAGCTTACAACAAATAAGTGCATCCATTGAAACAATGGCTGAAGATAATCACTCAATCGCAGCTTACATTCAAGATACGGCAACAAGTACGGAAAATATTAAGAATAGCTTCTAAATAATAGGTCCCACTTTTAAAGCAGTGTATTTCTCAAATGAAATACGCTGTTTTTTCTTTAAGAATAATCCCAGCATTTTTATTGATACTAGTAGAGGAATGTTATTAACAATGTTGAAAGGATACTAAAATGAAAAAAAGGGCTATTCTTGTACTTAGTTTTACCGTAATGATGATCATGACTATTTCCACAACGAATGCAACGAATCGAACCACTGAAAAAAAGATGACAAAGCAAGGTCAGCATATCCTCATGACAAGAGAGGAATTTAAAGATTGGTTATATCACAATGAATTTAATCGAAAAATAACCTTGATTCAACAACACCACACATGGTCCCCTTCATATAAGCGATTTAACGGGTCCAATCATTTTCAATTATTGATGGGGATGGAGAACTTTCATAAGGAAAAGATGGGTTGGAAAAATATCGCTCAAAATATCACAACATTTCCTGATGGAAAGGTCGCCGTTTCCAGACCTTTTGATATTGCGCCTGACGGTACGATTGGGACGAAGGCAAACCCTACCGGAATTATGATCGAGCACATCGGCAATTTTGATAAAGGGCATGATGTGATGACAAAGGAACAAAAGGAAACGATTATTTTTATAAACGCCTTACTCTGTATTAAATTCGGATTAACTCCCTCGGTTGATAGCCTCACGTATCACCATTGGTGGAGCTTAAGAACAGGAGAAAGAGTATTAGACAAAGGGCCAGAGTATGATGTAAAAACATGTCCGGGTACTGGATTCTTTGGAGGGAATTCTACAGAAAGTGCGAAAAAGTACTTCTTCCCATTAATCGAAAAAAAAATAGATGAAATTTTGCGGGGCCAGTGAACCAGGGGGACGGTTCTCCTGGTCCTATTAATTTTTAGATTTATAAATTCTTAACAATCTCCATCTTTTCCCTTTGGATTGCGTCCAATTCAGTTCTTTTTACCCCAACCTGCTCTTCCAATTTCCTCAAAATATCATTAACTTTACGATGTTGGTCTCTCGTCTGACTCAAGGAGTTCTGAATTTTACCCTGCACCATAAAATCAGCAATAAAGCCATCAAAGAAGAAGTCAGCAAACTTTAACATACCAGAAATGTTAACCTCTAGTTGAGCTTGTTCCTTAACATCTAGTAATTCCTTTTGAAATTGACGCATACTCCGTTGTGCTTGGTGGAGATAGGCTTCACCTTGATCAATATGTTGATGCTTAACAATGCCTGAAATGGTTCCTCCCCCAAACATATCCCAAGTTCCCCAATTTTCTGCCTTTTCAAGCGAGCCAATTGCATCGATTAATGCCCCTTTTACACGGTTTCCAGCAACAATCGCTTCATCGAGTTCTTTTAAATATGCTAAAAGAGTACCTTCTTGCTCGCTACATTCAAATACCTTTGCTGCTAACGGTAATGAACTTGTTTTGATGATATTCTCTTTCTTTATAAGAATATCTTGGAATTCATCTTCAGCATTTTTCAGCAGTTGTAATTGATTTCGGATACGAAGCATTTCATCATCAATCTCTTTTTTTGTTTTAGTAGCCTCTTCTAGCCTGTGTTGTGCTGCAAGCATTTCTTGTTTTTCCTTCGATAATTTCTCTGCCCATCTACCAGATAGCTTCGCAAATAGATTTGTTAGGGTCATACCCTCTAATTTCTCAACATCTTCACGTTCTGATTCAAATTGATCATGTAATTGAGAAAGTACCTCCTCAATTGTACGTAATTCTTCAGTATAATCCGCAAGCTGTTTCTTATATTTATCTTTCTTTCTTAATTCCCCTTGAATCTCAACAAGTCTTGCATTGATTTCCTCAAACATAAGTATCCCTCCCCGTGATACTATCCTTTACGAAAAAAATGGAAAAAAGTTTCATTATGATGGCTAACAAAAATTACATCTTCTTTTTTTACGGAAAGTACGGTATACTAATTGAGCGATGAGCTGATTTGCATAAGTCGAGATTGACATGCCTTTTGGCAGGCACTATGTGGAGTGCTGTCTCTCGCCGCAATACGCAAAAGACGTCCTAATTGGACGTCTTTTTTTTATCCGCTTTTTGAACCAGAAGAACCTTCCCTCTGGTGCAGTCTCTCCTTGATTTCCGGAATCCTAAGTCCCTGTTTTTTCAGGTCCTTAATCTCATTGATTCTAACAATTGCTTTTTCTCTATGAAATCTACGGGTCATATTTTCGTCTTCTTGCTCGAACGGTAGCATTCCTTCTTCTGTATAAAATTTCAATGTACTGTATCGGCTTCCGGTAATACGCACCAATTCACCAATGGATACATATTCAGATGCTAATATTTTTTCAATCGAACGTTGTCGGGACATTGTGATCCCCCTAGCTATAATGATAAAGGGTATTTTCTGAGTCGAACTCCATGAACAGTTAACCGATATTGTTTAGCGTCTGGTACTGCTTCATACAGGATATTATCGATCTTGATTAGAGGTACGTCTCCTTCGCGAATTACGGTAAAAGAGTGACCTTTTTCTTCTAATCTAGCTTTTACATCTCTTAATCGGTCTTCCTTATTTGAAAACCAAGCCTCCGTATCGATAAATACAGATTGTGACCGTTCAATTATAGGAAAAGTAAAATTAAGCCCTGAGCCAGTCGGAGTAGCAATTGCAGCCTTCTTCATCTTTAAAAAATTCTTTGCAGCAGCCTCAAGTGTTTTGTGAATAGTAACTTCTACTATAAGCTTTGCCAACGAATGATGTTCAAGTAATTCGTTGATACGCTCGGCTACCCGCTTCAGTTCTTCCTTAGAAAATAGATCAAAGACACACCCACTTTCCTTCATTAAATAAAGCATCATAATTGTTTCATCTGTCAGTGGTCCATCTTCTAAAATGTCCGCACGGAAACCTTCTGCTACTTTTATAAAAACCTCTGCATTACTGCGGTATTCCTTCACCGAAATCCCTGCTGTAACAAATTCCAAATCACAGCCAATTAATGCTGGGATTTCTTCCATCATATCGATAACTTTTAATGTAACAGTAAATGAATGCTCAATCTCCTTTAATATCCTACTAGAGAGCTTTGTAACTTTCAAAAGAAGATTTGGAAGAGTGCCATTTATCGCATCACTTCTCCCTAAAAGAGCCTTTAAAACTGTTTCTTGATACAGAGCTAAGGAGGAATTATCCAAACTCTTTTTTTCAAAAGAAAGAATTTCACCTTGTTTTTTAAAGTCATTATTCAAATATAATTCTAGAATCGTTGCTGCAGCCATACAACGTAGAGCAACCTTCTTTGCGTTTGTTAATCGATTACTATCCTGGGCGTTCAGTGCTATTAAGGAAAAATTTTGAGCAAAACTAAGTTCTATCATCACCGTATCCCTCCTATTTAAAATAACAAATGGATTATATTTACTTTCACTTACTACTTACTACTTATGATTTAAGATTATCAATATTAACACTGATTGTAAAGTATATGTTGAAATTAGCACTCCTTTTGGGAAGTGTTATTTCTTGCCGCAACACGCAAAAGACGTCCTAATTGGACGTCTTTTTTCTAAATACCGTTTTCTGAACCAGAAGAACCGTCCCCCTGGTCCATCGGCAAGGTAAAATTAAAGCAACTTCCTTCGCCGAGGGTACTTTCTACAGAAATTTTTCCATTATGGTATTCAATAATTTCTTTTGAGATGGGCAATCCTAAGCCGGCACCATTATGTGGTTTTCCTTGATTACTATTTTTATAAAATCGATTGAATACTTTGCTAAGATTATCTGCAGTCATCCCAATCCCATTATCCCTGACCCTTATTGTAACGGTATCCTCTCTATCCATTGCCAATTCTAGAGTAATTTCTCCTTCATCCATGACAAATCTCTGCGCATTTGTTAAGAGATTAACAATCACTTGTTCAATTCTAGTTGAATCAATCAGTACATACTGTTCTTTTACCTGTTGGTGAATCAAATTTTTAAAAGAGAATTTAATTCCTTGCTTCTCTAGATTCCATTTATATTTTTCGTATATTTCATGGAGATACTCTTGAATATTACATTTTTCCAGATGGAACTTAATTTGGTTATTCTCCATCTCTGATATATCATTCAAGTCATTCAACATTCTAGAAAAATATAAGCTTTGGTCATATATTAATTGGAGATATTTTTTGTCCGGCGGGATGACATCATCAATCATCCCCTTTGAATATGAACGAATATTTGTCAGTGGTGCTGAAATTTCATGAGAAATATTACGAATCCATTTATTTTTCGATTGCTGGGAATCTTTTAATTTTTGATTTGTGCAGTATAATTCCTTATTTGTTTTTTCCAGCTCTATTGTTCTTCGTTTTACCTGCTCTTCTAATGATGAATTAAGACGTTTTAAATCCTCTGATAAATGTTCAGCCTGTGTAAATGATCTGGAATACTTTTTTGAGAGAATAATAGCCTGGGTAAATAAGAAGAAAAATAGGCCTACAGAAGTTAATTCAGTGGTGTGGATAAGTTGGTTATAAAATAAAATGTCATTAAGTACCAAAAGAAATAAAATAAAGGTTGCTACAGAATTAAGGAGGTATCCCTCACGCTTCTGTAAGGCTGCAAGTAGGTAAACATAAAGGATATAAAGAAACACTAGGACAATCAGTATTTGTAGTAAAACCATGGTTTGAGTAAAAATGACCGCCGGGGTTACTATGACAAATACACTATAACTGGATAAAGCAATTGTTATCATAGTTCTTATCGTGCGATGCATTTCTTTTGGGAATTGGGTATTGGTGAATAAAGCAATAAACAAAGTTCCCAAAGCCGCACCCATATATTCAAGCTTACAGGCAATTTCCCAACTTAAAAATGAGAGCAAATTTGAAGCTAGGCCTTCTTCAAGAATCGTTGCTCGAATCGCTACTGACATACAGACGATTGCAAAGAATAAAAATGAGAGTTCCTTTTTCCGAAATAGAAATAAAACAACATGATATAAACCAATAATCACGAGACTTACTACAATAACGGCCCGGTAAATCATTGACTTTTCTCTATAATTTAAAATCGTTTCCGGCTCCCCAATCATAATTGGATTAGAGATTCCTGCACGTCGTTGATTGAAATTAGAAACTTGAATAATAAGCTCAACTCGGTTAGATTCAACTAAAAATGGAATAACCTCAGGTTTACTTTCGGGGCTCATTACTTCCCTACTTGTACCGACTATCCCATTCCTTGATTTCTCTTCACCATTTATCCATAAGGAATATGCGGAAGCAGCACTAGGCATGTAAAGCGCCTTGACAGTTCCAATCTCAGCTTCCGGAACTTTTATTTGTAGGCGATAGGTTGCAAAGCCTTCCAAAGGTAACCTTTTTCCCTTTATTTTATAACTAGTCCAACTCTCAGGAACAATCACTGAAACAGGTTTCTTATTATTATTCATCTTTTTGAAATCATCTGGTGTGTATAGTTCATGCCAATAAAACTGCCAATTTCCGTTTAATTCAATGATGCCTTCCTTAGCAAAGTCGCTGATTGTGAATATCCCATTCTCCTTTGTCCCACTTGTAACTGCCATTACAGTAGATGATTGTGAAAATATCAAAACCATTATAATAAATATAAGAATCATTGAATATTTCCACTTCACAATAAAACATTCCCCTTCCTTCACCTCTCTACTCCCAATTTTGACATGATTCGGTAATTTTTTCAAAATATTTTTTGTAATATTCGGGTAAATAGTCCTGAGTATGCTATATTTAAGGTAGATTGTTATCTTTGAAGGAGATGTAGATATGCAGCCAATCAAGATTTTAATAGTTGAGGATGACCATTCCATTATTGAAATTTTACGTATCTACCTTCATAGGGAGGGGTATATCGTCTATTCATCCTTAAATGCTGCAGATGGATTGCTATTAATTGAAGATGTTGTTCCCGACATCGTTTTACTCGACGTCAACCTTCCTGATAAAAGTGGATTTGAACTTGCACGCAAGTATCGAACTCTATCAGATGGGATTCTCATTTTTATTACTGGCGAAAAAACAAAGAGTACCATTATCCACGGATTTGAGATTGGTTGTGACGACTATATCACAAAGCCCTTTGACCCTCCTGAGGTAATTGCGAGAATAAAAGCCAACCTAAGAAGAACAGGCAAAAGTACTCCCAATATCATAACAATAGGTGATTTAACCATTAATTTTTCTGATAAAACCGTACAAAAGAACGGAGAATTAATTGATCTTTTTACAAAAGAAAAAATGCTACTTTTCCATTTAGTCCAACATCCAAATCAAGTATTTAGTACTGAGCAATTATATGATTTGATATGGGGAATGGACTCCTCGGCCAATTTAAAAACCGTTCTCGTTCATATAAGTACATTACGAAAAAAAATTGAGGATGACCCTAAACACCCCCTCTATATTCTTACGGAGAGAGGATTTGGCTATAAGTTCGCTGTTCATCATCTAGTTAACAAAAAATATTAAATTTTAAAAATAACTTGTTCGTTTTAACCAGTTTTTAACCTTTGTAAGATATGGTATCAATAGGTGTATTTTATTGCATGAACTACCTGCACTTCTTTGGATACTTATTATTGGTTAAAAACGAGGGAGGAAATTGGAACGTGATGTTGGATCAGGAGTGGGTCAATCTTATCGTAGAGGCAAAACACCTAGAACTAACCATTGAAGAGATTAGAGAATTTTTAAATAGGAATGCCAATTGTGAAAAAATATCAAAAACGGGGTGATCTGTGTGCATAAATGATCCTCGTTTTTTTTGTTACATACTAAAAGAATAGACAAAGCTAGCATTGCGCTTCCCTCATCTATCCTTTTACATTTTTTTATTTGAGTTTTAGGAAAAATAGTTACTTTCTATATCCTCTGGTTTCAATGGTCGACTGAAAAAATACCCTTGCATCAAATAACAACCTCTTTCTGCTAATAATTCAGCCTGTTCCTTTTCCTCGACTCCTTCAGCAATCACATTAAGATTTAAATTATGGGCTAACATAATGATTGTATTCGTAATCGCAGCTTCATCCTCTGCCATATCTTTTATAAAGGACTTATCAATTTTCAACGTTGAAATCGGCATATTTCTTAAATAACCTAGAGAAGAGTACCCCGTACCAAAGTCATCAATTGCGATACTGATTTTTAAGCTATTTAATTCTCCCATTGTTTTCAAAGTCAATTCAGTATTTTTAACTATTAAATTTTCCGTGAGTTCCAGATGCAAATATTGAGGTGAAAGTTTTACCTCATCCAGAATATTTTTTACCACTGAATATAGATTATTTTGTTCAAATTGACGCACAGACAGGTTAACAGACATACTAATTAACGGATACCCTTTACTATGCCAAGTCTTAAGCTGTCTGCATGCTTCTCTCAAAACCCATTCACCAATTGGAACAATTAAGCCTGTCTCTTCAGCAATTGGTATAAATTTATCAGGCGGAATCATCCCTAGTTCAGAATGATTCCATCTTACTAATGCCTCAACCCCTATCATTTCACCGGTCTTATAGTTCATTTGAGGCTGATAATAGATGACGAGTTCATTGCGTTCTAATGCTCTATACAACTCATTTTCCAGCTTAATACTTTCAAGTGTCCTTGTATCAATACCTTCACTATAGAAATGATAGCTATTGCCTGACACCTCTTTCGACTTATACATAGCTGTATCTGCATTTTTTATAAGTATTTCCTCTGTATCACCATTGTCTGGAAATATACTTATCCCTATACTTGTTTTAATATACATTTCAATACCTTGGAGATTAATAGGATTGGAGAAGGTATCCATCACACAATGGACAACCTTTAATACTTCTTGTTTATTTTTGATTGCTGGCAAACAGATGGTAAATTCATCCCCACCTTGACGTGATATAACTGCATCATTTGGAACACAATTACTCAAGCGCTTTGCAACTTCCTGTAGTAATAAATCCCCATAGCTATGCCCGAGAGTATCATTCACAAATTTAAAACGATCTAAATCCAAGTATAGAACTGCTAATTTCCCACCATTCTTTTTAGCATATTTCAGCCCTTGATTTAAACGATCATATAATAGAATACGATTAGGCAAATTTGTAAGGCTATCATAATAGGCATGATATCTTATTTCTGCTTCCATTTGTTTTCGCTGGGTAATGTCTTTGAAGGTAACAACCTCTCCGATAATCTTAGATCCCTCCTTAATAGAAGAGATTTCAAATTCAACCGGAAAGCTAGAACAATCCTTTCTAAAAAACACTGTCTCTATATTGTGCCTCCAATTATGATTCGAACCAAATGGTTCAAGATTTTCTAGAGCTGTTTTATTAAAAATAATTTCAGCTAGCTTCCCTATTAATTCAAATTCTGAATCATATCCTAACATCGAAGCTCCTGCGGGATTACAGAAAGTAATCTTCCTTTGAAGATCGAGACCGAATATTCCTTCACCTACAGAATTAAGAATTAACTCTTTTTCCCGGCTAAGCTGCTTAATTTCCGATGTTCTTTCCTCAATCATCAATTCCTGTTTCTCAATATATAAAAGGTTTGATAATGTAGCAGCAGTCACATCAATGATTGATTGGGCTAATTGTAGTTCTGCTTCAGAGTAAATTAGCATATTCTCAAGGTCAACTACCGCTATTTGTCCCAACACTTCACCCATAGAGACTAAAGGGAACATTACTAGACCTTTAATTCCAAAATTTCTACACATATCATGATTTGGCCGTTCATCTGCAAATACATCCGGAATGTAAATCGCCTTTTTAGTCGCAATTACTTCCTGGGTAACAGCATCACTTCTTTCATCGAATTGAGCTGCTTGATGGGTATTAATCCAGTCTTCCTCATTCCAATCACTGCTCTTGCTTAATTTCGCAGGTTTAATTCTTTTACCAGCGATCGGATCAAGCAGATGAACACCAATATTATCATTACGTAATACTCTTGCTATGTAAGCAAAACAAATATCCAAGCTCTCTTGCATGGTAGAACACATGGAAAGATCGCTTGAAACATCAAGTAGTAGTTGTTTATCCCCGATAAGTTTTTCTTTATATGTTAAATTTTTAGCATTTTGAATAGCTACTGCAGCCATATTCACATATGCTTCAACCGTTTGAATTTCTTCCTCTGTCAGATTCATCGGAATTCCATAATCAAATAAGAATACAAGACCAAATAGCTCTCTTTCAAACGAGATAGGGAGACCTAATAATGATTTGATCTGGAAGCCTTCGACTGCTCTCGGATCGGGACGATGATCTTTTGATGTATCTGGTATATAAATTGCTTTTTTTGTTTCAATTACTTCTTTTGCAAGTAAATCATAATCCGTGTCTACTACATGCATATCTAATGTCCAACCATTAATAACCTCTGGCTTTCCAACATACCCTCTAAAAGTCCCATCCTCTTGTGGCAAATAGATACCCACAGAATCACATTGGACGATTTCTTCAGAAATGGCTGTTGTCACTTGCTCCAATACTTCACGTAAATCTAGCTTCATATTAATCATTTTCGTAATATTCGCTAGTCGAGAATACCTTGTTTGCGACATCTTGATGAACTCCAATCCTACAATATCCACTCTATTTCTCTAAAATCCATTTGAATCATTTTTACATTTTAGCATGATTTGGCATAATCCCTTATTATTTCATTTTATAATAGACTTTCTCAATTTAATAATGGATAATATTGGATTCAAGAGACTAGAAACTTTCAAGCAGCATATAGATTCCTGTAAACAATAAGATTATATATGTAAAAATACGAAACGTATGTTGATTAATCCATTTAAATAATACTTGTCCCAAATACAAGCCTATCAGTACAAGTGGAAATGCCATCATACTTGATATCCATACCGTCTTACTTGTTCCTGCAAAAATCACCTGGATAATTAAGCTTACCAAATAGATGAACAAATAAAATGCCAGTGTAGTCCCCCGTAGCTTTTCCTTCTGGGTATCTGTCCCCGAAAAATATAGTAATAAAGGTGGGCCTGGCATACCTATACTTGTTGTAAGAGAACCAGATAGACCACCAACAACCAAGTCCCTTATCTTGCTTTGCTTCATTCGAAGTTTAAAAATGAGCATGATTGTTAAAAGTAAAATGAGCAAACCTATTCCTAGCTTTAATTTATTGAGATCTACTAATAAAAAGATCATAATTCCTATTGGAAGACCTACAACACTACCAACAACAAATCTTTTAATGATAGCTCTATCAATATCTTTTCTAATTTTTACGATTAGCGCGCCAGATATAATAAGGGATAATAATAGATTTATTTGAATGGCTTCCGTCGGTTTAAATAGTAAAAGTAGAAATGGGGTAGCCAAAATAGAAAATCCAAAACCAGTACTCGTTTGCAGTATGGAAGCGAGTAAAATGATTGTAATAAATGCAAATGTCTCCACATCATACCTCCTTCCGATTTTTTCATAACTTTCAGAGGTTGCTTCTACGTTTACTATTTAACGTAGGCCACCAAAGCTATATGTTTCACTCAACTTTCCAGAAATACAGATAAATGCTAAACTAAAAATGAACTTCAATTAACTTTTCGTAAAGGATAGCAGTCTATGTCAACAAAAAAACAGGATCCACGCGCAATTCGAACACAACGCTTATTGAAGCAAGCCTTTATTGAACTAATGGATGAAAGAGAATTTGAACAAATTACTGTCCAAGATATTTCAGATCGGGCTACCGTAAAAAGAGTAACCTTCTACCTTCATTATAAAGATAAATATGATTTGATGAATCAGTGTATTGATGAAATTCTAAATGATTTGCATGATAGGATTAATGAAAAAGTATCATTCTCAGGTAGTTATGACTTTTTAGAAGAACAACCCCATCCAAGCTTCGTTCAATTATTCCATCATATAGGTGAAAATTATCCTTTTTACAGTGCATTACTTGTAACAAATCGGATTCCAAATTTAGCCTCTGGATTATTGAAAATCATTCATGAATTTATTTCAGAAGGAATTAATCAAATTGAACCAAATGATCAAAATTTAACTGCGGACCGCAACCTGATTATAAAATTTGTTGAATCTGCCTTTTTAGAAGTAATAATTTGGTGGATTGAGAATGGGATGCATCTTTCTGAGAAAGAGATCGCCTTCCAACTTATGAATGTTTCCATTAAAGGCCCATATATTCATAATCCTATGAAGAATGAGTCCTAACAAGAAAAGCACAAGGCACATGTATATCGGCGACAAATACAAAAAAATCCTCTCTTTATATACGAGAGGATTTACTTATATAATCAATTATAGCGCTGTCCAACCACCATCGATGACAAGCTCAGCACCTGTCATGAAGCGAGATTCATCAGATGCGAGGAACAATACACCATGCGCTACATCTTCTGGTTGTCCAAAGTAAGGAAGTTGCGTAAATGTTTTATAGAAAGGTAATGCTTCCTTAAAGGATTCTGCTGTCATAGGTGTTTCAATGATACCAGGGTGAACAGAATTCACTCTAATTTTATCTTTTCCATACTCCACAGCGGCTGATTTTGATAATGAACGTAAGGCACCTTTTGCAGCTGTATAAGGGCTTGAACCAGCCATCCCAACAATTCCACCAATAGAGGAGATATTAATTAAAGAACCTCCACCTACCTTTTGCATCTCCGGAATAACATACTTCATCCCGAGTACACACCCGTTCAAATTAATATCCATTACTTTATTCCATTCTGTCATATCCATTTGTACCATCGTTTTTGGACTAGCTATACCTGCATTATTAACTAAGATATCAACTTTTCCAAAATGATCGATTGTTGTTTGAATGACGTTTTTCCACTCGTCTTCAGACACAACATTATGTTTTAAGCCAATGGCTTCACCGCCATTTGCCTTTATTTCATTAATTACTTCTTGTAATATATCATCCTTAATATCCGTTGCAACTACTTTCGCTCCTTCTTTTGCGAAGAGCTTTGCTTCAGCAGCTCCCATTCCTAAGGCTGCACCAGTAATAATAGCAACTTTCCCTGATAAACGTCCCATCATAATCCATCCCTTCATTATGAAACGATAACATCTCATTTTTCAATATATAGTTCGAAACTACTACCTAGGATATTTATATTATACATAAATACATCTAATTTGTGAAGTAATTTACACTGTGTAAATAAAGTGCCAATACTTACATAAATGTTAGAGATCAAGAAGAATAATTAGGTACTAAAAAAAGCGGCTACCTCCTTGGGTTAACCGCTTTAAAAATTACTATAAAAACGCAGCATTAATGATGATCCTTATGTTCATATTCAGTATCGTTATGCGGCAATTCTCTCGGCACTTCTGATTCTGTACCAGGTTCTACTAGTAAAAATTGCCCCATCATTCCGTCATCCTCGTGCTTTAATAGATGACAGTGATACATGAGTGGATGTTTTGGATCGGCATAATCCCCAAATTCGACAACAATTCTAACCTTTGCTCCATTAGGAATATATACGGTATCCTTTCTACCTCTTTCGTACTCTGGAGGTAGCTTATCATTTATATCCAATACTCGGAATGCAGCATTGTGAACATGAAAATTATGTTCTGACCCGAAATTGTGAATTTCCCAAATCTCACGGGTACCCGCTGGTACAACTTCATCAATTCGATACATGTCCATTGATTTGTCATTAATTTGATTCTGCATCGTCATTTTAAATTGACGTACCTTCGCATCCTTTGGCGCTTCTATCGGTTGCACACTAGAAAGTTGTCCAGTGATAGGTGTTGACTCCGTTAAAGTAGAAGCTGCTACAATTTTTAATAAATCAAACTCACCATTTTCAATACCCGCATTGCCATCGTAACTATGAAGAATCGTCTCATCACCTGGCTCAAATCCAACAACAATTTCCGCACGTTCTCCAGGGCTTAATAGGAAACGTTCCATTTTAACTGGTTCCTCTAATAAGCCAGCATCATTTGCTACAAGTTGAAATGAGCGACCATCTGAAAAACCAAAATGATAGGCTCTAGCATTTGAACCATTAAGTAATCGAAAGCGAACTTGACTAGATGTCACCTCAAGATATGGGTCATATGTTCCATTTACAAGTATTTCATCACCAAGTGTACCAAATGTACCCTCGTCTGATTCTGATAGCTGCCCATCACTTGTAAAAAGTTTATCCTGCACGATAAGTGGAATATCATCGACTCCATAATTAGATGGTAATTTTTTTGAGTCCTCATCATCAATAATAAACATACCGGCTAGCCCCCGGTACACATGTTGTGCTGTTTTTCCATGTAGATGAGGATGGTACCAAGTGGTTGCAGATGGTTGATCAATTGTCCAATATGGTGTCCAAGTCTCTCCGGCTTCAATCATCTGATGCGGCCCTCCATCCATAACCGCTGGCAGTTTCATACCATGCCAATGTACAGTTGATGTCTCACCCAGATTATTCTCAATATCAAAGGCAACCTTATCACCACGCGAAGCTCTAATTGTTGGACCTAAATAAGATCCATTGAAACCCCAAGTATCTGTCATTTTATCTGATAAAAATTCTGTAGTTCCCGATTGCATCGTTAATGAGAAGTGTTTCGTCCCGTCGGCATCAATCTCAGGTTCGAGTAGCTGTGGAATTTTTAATAGATTATCAAAGTTTAATTTCCCGACATTTGTTACTGGTTCCTTACTACAACCAGCTAAACCAAACACAAGTAACATAAAAATTAGGACAAGTATGTAATTATATGATTTCACTTTCCATCTTTACTTCCTTTCCAACTTCAAAATAATGTATTTGCTTAATAAGTTGTTCTTCTTCTCTTACTCAATCATTTAAATTCTACCAAATTAAATAACAACAGGATATTACAATAGATGGTTTTCTTCATTATATGTGAAAGGAATTTTTGATAAATTAGTTCATTCTTCAAGCTCTAAGGCAGTTTACAAAAGAGATTTTTTATTCAATAAACATCTGTCTATAGTAGCACTTATGCATATGGGAAAGTATTTTTAAAGCTAAAAAAAGGCACAGCCCCAAAAGACTATGCCTGAAATATCTATCATTTATTAAAATCAACTTTCTCTACTGATTGATCCAATGTAATTGTTGTTTCAGTCGGCTTCGTTTCAGCAATTATTCTACCGTTTCTGAAAGAGAATCTGACTTTTGCCTGCTTGCGAATTGCTTCATATTCATTTTCTGCAGATAAAACGATGAAATTTGCAGGTTTCCCTTCTTCAATTCCGTATGTTTCTTCAATTTGTAACGTTTTGGCACTATTTGTAGTAATTAAGTCAATTGAGTTTATGATTTGTTCATAGCCCATTAATTGTGAAGCATGAATTCCCATATGCAATACTTGAAGCATATTCCCAGTTCCCAGTGGGTACCATGGGTCAAAAATATCATCATGCCCAAAGCAAACATTTAGCCCTGATTCCTGCAGCTCTTTTACCCGAGTTAGACCTCTACGTTTCGGATATGTATCAAACCTTCCTTGAAGATGAATGTTTACAAGTGGGTTTGATACAAAATTAATAGAAGAAAGCTTTAATAATCTAAATAATTTGTATGTGTAGGCATCATTATAAGAGCCCATTGCCGTTGTATGACTTGCTGTTGTGCGAGTACCTATTCCACGCTCATATGCTTCCTTTGCAACCACTTCAACAAATCGGGATTGTTCATCGTCAATTTCATCACAATGAATATCTACTAATCGATCATATTTTTCCGCTAGATCAAACGCCACTTTTAATGAATCCACACCATATTCCCGGGTAAATTCGAAATGAGGGATTCCTCCAACTACATCTGCACCCATCTTCAATGACTCTTCTAATAGTTCAGCTCCATTTGGAAAAGAGAGAATACCCTCTTGTGGAAAAGCAACTAGCTGAATATTTACATAAGGAGCCATCTCTTCCTTCACTTCAAGCATTGCCTTTAATGCTGTTAATTTTGGATCTGTCACATCTACATGAGTACGGACATGTTGAATCCCTTGGGCAATTTGCCATTTTAATGCTGTTTTTGATCTATTTTTAACATCTTCAAATGTTAATGTTTCTTTTCTTTGTGACCATCTTTGAATTCCTTCAAACAAGGTACCACTTATATTCCACTCTGGTTCACCCGCGGTTAATGTTGTATCTAAATGAATATGTGGTTCAATGAACGGAGGAAGAACGAGTGCTCCTTCTACATCGATTACTTCATGATCAGATACTTCATCTAAGGTTTGTGTCACCTTACTTATCTTTCCATCCTGTACAACAATATTCCATAATCCTTCTTTGCCCCTAAGCTTTGCTTGTTTAATAATCATTGATTAACCCACCTTTTCTTGCATTCAATTTCTATTATTACGAATCTTCACGCTGTGGTACCCACTTCATTAGAATAACATAAAGAACTGCTGTACCTATAAGACCATTAATCGGTGGTATACCAGGAATAAAGTTCGCAGCAATAACTCCGCCGATCCACGCAATAATTGCTAGCCAATTTACCGCTTTAAACTTCATGTCTTCAAACGGCTTATAGTTGCCGCGCTTTAATAAGAAATAATCGACTAATACAATTGCACCTATCGAAGGCAATGTTGATCCCAATATAGTCAAAAATTCAACAAAATTATTGTATAACCACATCGCTGTAATTGTCCCAACAGCACCATTAAAGATAACAATTTTCTTTTTTGAGATTTTCGTAATATTAGCGAACCCTAAGCTTGAAGCATATAAAGCATTTTCATTAGTTGTCCATATATTTAAGCCCAGAACAATGATAGCCGGTATGATTAAACCTTGTAAAAACATAACATCTGATATATCCGATTTATTATAGACAATCGCTCCTACAGCACCAAACAAAAACATTAATGAATTCCCAAGAAAGAATGCAATTACTGTTGAAACTACTCCAGAACGAGTTGTTTTAGCAAATCGTGCAAAGTCTGGTGTCAGTGTCCCACCGCTGATAAATGAGCCAATACAAATCGTTAACGCAGATGCTAGCCCCATTGCTTCAAGTGGCTGATATTCCAAAAGTCCTTGAATCCCACCAGCTGTTTCAGTAGCCTCAAAAACAGAATAGCTCCCTAAAATTGCAATCGATGGAACAGCAACAACTCCCAGTATAGCAAGTGCTTTAATTCCATAGATCGCTGTGATAGTCATTAAAATTCCTGAAATAATAATTAATACATATACATTAAGACCTGTTGCTTTTTGAACCGGAACAGCAAACATGGCAACCCCTACACCGAACCAGCCGACCTGAGTAACACCCAACAAAAGAGAAGATAAATAAGAGCCTTTTTCACCAAAAGCATACTTAGTCAGCAAATGAGTAGATAACCCCGTCTTTGCTGCAATATAAGCAAGTGCACCCGTATAAGCACCAAGAATTAAATTACCAGCTAGGACAATCCAAATAAAATTTATAAATGATAGGCCATTACCTAACGTTCCACCAGACCACATACTTGCTGAAAAAAATGTAAAACCAAGCATAACAGCGAGAATTTTCCAAAATCCAGTTCTATTATTCTGTGGTACAGGTTGTAATGAAAACTCTAAGTCTACCTTTTCCATATATATTCCCCCAAATTTTTGTTTTGTAATTGATCCTTTAATAAGCCTGTACAAAACAACAAAAAGGGGTTTATCGCCATCATCTGACAATAAACCCCATTCATTTACAATACACACAGGCTGCACCTATCTATGCATCCCATGAATGTTATAAACTTCCGCTGTCCTTGTCAGCCTCTCAGGACTGAATTAAAGGTACCCATATTTAATTGTCCTTATTATTGCAAGAAACTAATTTGTTGTCAATGAATAAAAAATGGTACATTTGGAAGTATTATATAATGTAATATGGATTAGAAATTTTAGAATGCTCACCTCTATTGCTCTAACCTTTGCAGAAAAGCTCAGTAACTGTAAATTAATATCTTATTTAAAATAATTATTATGTTCTCGTTGACAAATATTATCAATACTATATAATAATAAATATAAATAAGGAATAATTATAGAAAATACGCTTCCCAGTTGCACTGGACAAGCATTCTATAATTATAAATATATCTTAGGAGGAATTTTACTATGTCTCTAATCGGAAAAGAAATACAAGCATTTAAAGCTTCAGCATATGATGCTGGCAGTGGTGAATTTATCGAGGTTTCTGATGAAAGTTTAAAAGGTCAATGGAGTGTTGTTTGCTTTTACCCAGCTGACTTCACATTCGTTTGCCCAACTGAATTAGAAGATCTTCAAAACGAATATGCTACTCTAAAAGGTCTTGGAGTTGAAGTATTCTCAGTTTCAACTGATACTCATTTTACTCATAAAGCATGGCATGATCATTCAGATGCGATTGGTAAAATCAAATATGTTATGATTGGTGACCCTTCTCAAAAAATTTCTCGTGGCTTTGACGTACTTGATGAAGAAGCTGGTCTTGCTCAACGTGGTACTTTCATCGTTGACCCAGACGGTATCGTTCAAGCTGCTGAAATCAATGCTGACGGTATTGGTCGTGATGCAAGTACTCTTGTTAACAAGATTAAAGCAGCACAATACGTTCGTAACAACCCAGGTGAAGTTTGCCCAGCAAAATGGAAGGAAGGCGCGACTACACTTAAGCCAAGCCTTGATCTAGTAGGGAAAATTTAAGGAGCGCGACCACAAATGATATTAGAAGCAGATATTAAAGCTCAATTAGCCCAATATCTTGAATTGATGGAAGGCGAAGTACTAATTAAAGTAAGCGCGGGAAACGATGACGTTTCTCGCGATATGATGGCACTAGTAGACGAATTAGTCTCCATGTCAGCCAATATTAAAGTTGAGAAAACTGAATTACAAAGAACACCAAGCTTTAGCGTCAATCGAATTGGCGAAGACACAGGTGTAACATTTGCCGGAATTCCTCTTGGACATGAATTCACTTCACTTGTTTTAGCACTTCTACAAGTAAGTGGAAGAGCTCCAAAGGTTGACCAGAAAGTCATTGATCAAGTAAAAGGGATTAAGGGCGAGTATCACTTTGAATCTTATATCAGCTTAAGCTGCCACAACTGTCCTGATGTTGTGCAAGCATTAAACGTAATGAGTATTCTTAATCCTGGTATCTCACATACAATGATTGATGGTGCAGCTTTCAAAGAAGAGGTTGAGAGCAAAGACATTATGGCAGTACCAACCGTATTCCTTAATGGTGAAGAATTTGGCAGTGGTCGTATGTCACTAGAGGAAATTCTTGCGAAGATCGGCAGTGCTCCAGATGCATCAGAATTCGCTAACAAAGATCCATATGATGTACTTGTTGTTGGTGGTGGACCAGCAGGAGCAAGTGCAGCTATCTATGCAGCACGTAAAGGTATCCGTACTGGTATCGTAGCTGAACGCTTTGGTGGCCAAATTATGGACACATTAGGCATTGAGAATTTTATCAGTGTAAGCCGTACAGAAGGTCCTAAGCTTGCAGCAAGTCTTGAAGAGCATGTGAAAGAGTATGACATTGATGTTATGAATTTACAGCGCGCAAAAAGTCTTGAGAAGAAGGACTTTATTGAAGTTGAGTTAGAAAACGGTGCTGTTCTAAAGAGCAAATCTGTTATCCTATCAACTGGTGCTCGCTGGCGTAATGTTGGTGTTCCTGGTGAAGCTGAATTCAAGAACAAAGGTGTAGCATATTGTCCTCATTGTGATGGTCCATTATTTACTGGAAAACACGTTGCAGTAATCGGTGGTGGGAATTCCGGTGTTGAAGCAGCTATTGACCTTGCAGGTATTGTAAAACATGTAACAGTTCTTGAATTTGCATCAGAATTAAAAGCAGATTCTGTACTTCAAGATCGTCTTAACAGTCTACCAAATGCAACAGTTATTAAGAATGCACAAACAAAGGAAATTACCGGTACTGATAAAGTAAATGGTATTACCTATGTTGACCGTGAAACAGGCGAGGAACATCATGTTGAATTACAAGGTGTATTCGTTCAAATCGGTCTTGTTCCTAATACTGATTGGTTAGGTGAAACACTTGAACGTACAAGAATGGGTGAAATTGTTGTAGATAAGCATGGTGCTACTAACATCCCTGGTGTGTTTGCAGCAGGTGACTGTACGGACAGTGCTTATAAACAAATCATTATTTCAATGGGATCAGGTGCAACTGCAGCATTAGGTGCATTTGATTATCTAATCCGTAATTAAAATTAAAGCTAGAAAAGACGAATTGATATGTCTTTTCTAGCTTTTTTTACTTACTTGCGTTCTCCGCCTCAATCCTGCTCATAAATTCCTCCGCTGCAATATATCCTTGCTGTCTCAAGTACCAGTTATTTGCCGCAGCCTCAATTAACCCCGCTACGTCACGTCCAGGTTGTAATTGAATTTCAATAGATGGGATCTTAACACCCATAAAATCAGTATGGTGAAATTCTTGATCTAAATCATTGTATAAGGCGTCTTTTTCCCATTTCGTTAAATTAATCTCAAGAGCAATACGAGTTTCATCTTGAAATGCCTTACGACCATATAAGCGAACTACGTTCAACAGTCCTATGCTGCGGAGGGCTAAAAATTCTCTCGTTTTCTCATCATGTGTACCAAGAATTGTCTGAGCACTTAGCTTCTTTAAGACAACAATGTCATCAGCAACTAACCTATGTCCTCTGCGAATTAACGTATGTGCGGTCTCACTTTTTCCTACCCCTGATTGACCTCGAAGTAAAATCCCAATACCTGACACATTCAAGCAAACTCCATGTACCGCAATTTCCGGTGCTAATTCCTTCACCAAATAAGCATCCAATTTTGTAATAAATTCAGAAGTCGATTCAGGCTCCTTTGTTACTAACAAAGGGATACCTTCTTGAATGCAATGGTGTGTTAAATAAGTAAGCCCTTCTTCACCAGCTGTAACAATAAAACAAGGTGGATGATATTTAACAATATTTCCGATTCGGATTTTCCGCTCCTCTTTACTTAACTTATGTAAATAGGTAATTTCCTTTTTCCCTAAAATTTGCACTCGCTCTGTTGGAAAAAAATCAAAGTGGCCTACAAATTCAAGGCCTGGACGATGCACCCTTGATTGTGTAATCACCTTCTGCAGCTTACTCTCACCTGCCACTATTTTCAATGAAAATGTACGAACTACGTTTTCAACTGTTATCTTTTTCACTCTATACTCACCGTCCTCAATGCCCATCTTTATTTGAATTATACTTAAGAATACTGGAATCGTCACCCATTAAAAAAATGAAAATACCCCAAACATTTCGTCTAGGGTATTCAATCGGTACAAGCTAGTAGATTACAAATGTTAATCAACAAGGATTCTCTTCCTTCCAGTTCCGCCCATCGTAGATCTTGTAGGACTTCCTCCCATTAATTCTTGTAAAATACGAACCAAAAAACGATGTATTTGCAGATTAGAGTAATCTTTATAGTCCAAGCTGAAGCGGTTTGCCAAATAATAAAGGTACACTTCTCGTTCAACTGATTCATTATTTAGGCAAAGCATGGCAATCATCATATCCTCCATTACCTTGCCTCCAAGCCTCAGCACCTCTTTCGCAAAATAGCGCTGAATAATTGGATGAATCGTGCTCTGACCGATGCCAGCATAAGGGGTATGAATGACATTAAGAGTATTAAATTCGGTAGAAAAATCCTCAAAGTTTTGATAGTCTGACCTTAAACGTGCACCTTTTTTTAACTTATAACGTGCAAGCTCAAGCTCATTTGGCAGGATCTCTGTATTTTCATCTAGAAGAAGTTCTGTTTGATACTTAATAAAGTCTTTCTCCTTTTTCTCTGGATGGAAGCGCATCTTTATAATGGTTTCATTCCCGGAAATTTCATATCCAATCTTTTGATCTTGTTCAATATAATAGAGATGACCATGAAGTTTGACGATTCCCTTCGTTACGGTTAGACTACTATTCTCATTGACAATGACATTTGCTCCTGTTATGATTCCATCTGAATAATCCTGATAATAAATGTCCATCAAATGCCGAGGATAGTCACGCAGTTGCTCTAGCATTTCTAATTTCAGAATCCGTCCTTTTTGAAAGGTAGGATAAAAATTGGTTGGCAAGCCTTTTCCCCCTTTCTTTGCGCTCTTACTTCATCCCGTTAAAGAAATCAAGCTCGGATAATTCATTTTCAAAGGCAAAATAATGTTTCTTTGCCCAATAGAGCTGTTCGTGTTCCCTAGCAATTGGCAGAAGATGAAAGCCCCAATTGTTCTCATCCGCAAATACAAAAAACTTAACCTCACCATTTCCAATCGTATCTGTCTCATCCTGTGGGATTTTATCGCCAAAGGTTTCTTTAATTTCCTCAAAAAGAACGGGTGTATAGCTTTTACTATCATTCCAATATATTAATTTCCTTCTGATATCGCCTTCATTGCCACGAAGGAAAAATTCAACTTCTTTTACAGTCACCGGTCTTGATATCGATCCCCTTACAACACTCATTCGTTTTAATGAACTGATTAGCACCTTTTCCACTTGTGTGTGTGTGTACGCACTCACTGAATAAGGAGTAATCGGAGCATCATTTGTAATACTTGCTTCAACCTTCCCTAATTTTCGATCGCTAATATACCGAATCGCACCACGTAGGCAAGCTAATTTCAATTCTGGAACCTTACCTTGCTCCTCAGACTTTTGTCGAAACTCAATCGTTCTTCCTGGGACAAACTCTTTGAGTGCTTCGCGAAATACATCAATTCTACAGGACTGTCCAGTTAGCTTTATGATGGAATAATGCTGAAGTCGACCCTCTTGGAAAAAGTCATCAAGGAACATTCGGACGATTTCATAAATATCTGCTTTTATTAGGTGATTCATTTCTTGAATATTGAAGACCATATCAGGATAGTCATACACATCATTGAATTGCTCATTATCAATAATTGACAGGAACCAGCGATCCACAGCTGTCACGAGTAGATCATTTTCATGAAGATTTCCTTCCTCTGAATGGAATCGATTTCGGACAACCCCTGTTTTACGAAAGAATTCCTTCTTCATGGAATCTGCGAGCTCCCATAGAAAGTAAAAATTATGGCGGACTCGCTGGTATTCTTCACGGCTTCGATTTTCAAAGAGTTTAAACTTCGTTGGCAGAATACCCTCTACTTGATGATACTGTTGTTCTAGCCTTTCATAGACTGAATTTACACCGAATTCGTCTACATGTCGGAATATGTCTGCCCCTGGGATCTCGATTAATTGGTCAATATCTAGAATCCTTCCATTTTTAGAATAATAGTGTGCAAATGAAATTTTCAGATATTGAAAGATACGGTAGGTGATATTATTTCCACCAAAATTCGTCTCACCATTCTCATATGTTGTATGAATATCAAGCTTATACGAAATTCGATTATCCCTAATTTGGAATCTGCATGAGGATAGATCTGTTGTACCTCCTCCACAATCAATCACGAGAGCGTGATACTCTTCTTCATCTAAAAATTGATTCTTCTCAATCGTATTCGCAATCGTATTGTACAGAACTGCCATTCCTTCATCTAATGCCTGTTCCGTTTCGATCGTATATTCTGGTAATATAGCTTGAAACATATCAAGAAATTGTGACTTAAGTTTGACTGGACTTGAAATATGCAAATGATTGAAGCGGCATTTCAGCTGATGCTCAGCTGTTCCAATAATGTACTTCAAATAGGAGCGAAGTAGATCCTTTCGGGCGACCTTTGCTGTATTTCCATGGCTGTCCATAATCTCTTCTTCCTTCAAATAATCATTGACCCATCGTTTTATTCCATGGAATACGGTTGCATGACTACTGAAGCCATTTTTTTTCATTGCTTTCAATGCCTCAAATCCATAACTATATTGAATATTTTCCTGATCCTCGCAATTAATCACTGCGATAACGGTCGGCAATAGCTCAATCCATTCCTCTTCCTTCTCCATTACTTGTGGAAAGGAAATATAGTTAATTGCATTTGGGCGTATTCTCCCCATTATGATATCTTGCTCATTTGGAAGCAGCACATAATCATCATCAAGGTACGCCCCTGCTGTCGTATTCGATGTGCCAAAATCAATAGCAAGAACAGCCTTTGTCGACTCTAGTGTACGAATTTCAAGTTCTTCAACTGGAATTTGATAATACCGTAGATTTGTAGGCGGCAATGCGCGATCTTGATAATATGCCTTATATAAGTAATCAGAATCCTCTTTCCGAAAAAAGAGTAAACTATACTGTTGATTATTCGTTTCCTTCATTTCCAATTGTCCTGAAGTCATTAGGACAAAGCTTCCTGGCTTCTCCACGTCTTGTCGAAGAGTCAATATTCCACATAACTCCATCTTTTCATTGATGACCAACACATTTGATACGCCAATTCCACTGCCAGCTTCAACACGATATTGATCCCGTCTATCCATTTTTAATCCCTTATATAATGTTAGCTTTGCAGGAACCTGTATTTTATGCTGATCTGAAAGTGGCGTTCGCAAATAGTTTTTTAAGGTCTGTTCAAGCCTTTGAAATCCGCCATCTTTAAAGTCATTGATTAGAAGATGCTCCTTTGCGCCTAAATATCTCAGAATCGTCTCGATTAACCCATTTCGATCTAGTTTGTAAATCATTCCAACGACAAGCTTCTCCTTATAACAAATATTTCTAAGGTGAAATGTTGTCATTTCCTCGAGCTCTTCCCGTGTGTATGTTAGATTGCTTCGTCTTTTCTCTGTACCCTGATACAGTTTGTATGAATAGCTTCCCATCTCTAATCGCCCCCCTCAATACAGCGCAATTCGGTCAATACGCATCGTTTTCTCAATATCAATGATTCCAAAATGATACTGCCAATACATTTCAACATGGTACGAAATCGGTAAAAACAAATTCATGATTAGTTTCATTTTTGCCATTGCTTCTTCCGTTTCCTTCTGACCAATATAGATAAGCAGCTCATCTTTTTCATCACAATTGACATATACCGTTGTACTCTTAAAAATTTGACTGATTGAATCCTTTAATAAATAGATTGTCTCACCGGTTTCATGAAGACGAAGAATATTGTTTGCAATGATCTCCTTCTCTACCCGCTGAAAATATGAAAAATCGTGCGTAACCTCTTCCCCATATACTCCCGATTGAATGTCATTCATTAAAAAGTGAATATAGAATTCCCTTCTGCTCATACCTTGCATGACATCAATTTCGACGAGTAGATGGGTGACGATATCAAATAGTGTCCATCTAAGTTCCTGGCTTTCGTTGAAATTAATATCTAATAATTGATGGAATATGGAGTGGAATCGATAATATGGATTGATTTCAACATTCGATTCAATCAAATGCGTATTTAAATGCTCATAGCTAAGCTCCATATATGGTGAGTAGATAGTCGCGGGAGTAAAAGTTAGATCCTTCCTTTGTAACCCAGCACTCTCTGCCTTGATTACTAGATCCCAAATGTAATTCATTTCAAGACACCCTCACAACGATACTCTGGGAAAAAACTTTGTATCTCAGAAACAAGAAAACTAATTAAATCATAAATGAGATAATCATCTTCTAGTTCAGAATCAAAGGTTATTCGTAGCACCTTTTTATTTTGATCAATTCTTATATTTTCACTTACAAAAGGGTTCATATCATATGTATTTGATTCTCTTTCCCTTTCTTCAATAACAGTAAGGTCGATTAGCTTCAAACTTGTAGCTGCTTCGAATGAATCGATCATTCTGAATAATTCCCCTTTAGTTCTGATGGTTCTAGATTGCAGATTAGCATAACGGTTAAGGAAACGATCCTTTCTCTTATTTGAAACAAGAGTATACGGATAGTCTGTCTCATTTATCTCTTTTGGTTGGGTGATTTTAATAATATTCCACTGTTTTGATTCCTCTACTGGAGATACGACCACTAAGGACTCTGGTAGTCGCTTCATAAATCTTATATTTGTTTCCTCCGAATCTATCAAATAACCATTTCCTGTTCCATGTTTTTGAATGGAAAGATTATGCTCATAATTGACTCGGTCAAGTGCTGGAAATGGAAACCCAGCGGTTGTAATATTCAAGCGTTGAATATTCCAGAGAGGAATAATATCTGTTCGTTTAAAGGCGTCCCATTCTTGTAAATGTATGGATATCTCCTGAACTACCTCACCTTCCTGCAGTTCACCATTCATACTTCGTAAATGAATATCAAAAAACTTATTAGCATATGGATGATTAACAGTTTTCCAGGAAAGGGCACTTTTTAAAAAGGATATATATAGTTTTTCAATTTCCAAAAGATACTTTTGACTTTGCTGCAGGACAACCTCAATGCTATATTCACCTTTATTCGTGATCATTTTCCCTTGGAATAATGGCTTGTTAGCTATCAACTTCTGGATCATTGGATAATCACAAGCAAGGAAAAGGGTATATAAAAATATGTCTCGTTTTTCACTCAATGCCATATTGATACTCTTTGGATGTAAGACAGGTACAGCTAAATCTTCCTCAAGCATCGGATAGAGAAAGTCATGAATTGGATCAATATCTTTACGAGGGCAAATCGTTACATAAATCGTATGCATTTCCTCAGAATCAACAATTTCACTAAAAATCCGATCCTCTAATCTCGCATTCATTTCTTCTTGATAGGTAGCAAGACTCGTAAATAATCCCGAAACAATACTCTTCAATTGCTTGCGCTGCTCCAAGTCCTCCATCTGGTTGATTCGATCTTGTACAATATCCTTTAATGACATGTTATGTGACCCCCTTTCCTTTATTCTTCATTTCCAGCTTGTTGAAGGGCCTGTTCCTGTTGCGCCAACGCTTTCTTTTCACCAGCTTGCATCGCTTTATCAATTAGACTTGCCTCCTGATAAAGCTGCTGTGCCATTGAAAAGGAAGCAATTGCCTGTCCATAATTTTGAGTCGCTAAAAACCCATCCCCTTTTTTCTCCAAACGCTCTGCGTCCATCACCTGAGTCTCTATCTCTTGCTCTGATCGTTCCGTTTTCATTGTCTCTTGAATCTTTGCCATCTTACGTTCCATTGCTAATACCTTTTCAAGCATATCAATTTCTTGATAGATCTCTTGAGCCCCTGCAAAAGCTGTCATCGCCTCTTCTAGATCATTCATTTTTTCACTTTGGTCCCCGCTTTTTTCAAGCTTTTCTGCATCAAGCTTTCTTAATTCACGTTCTATTTCTGCTATTCTCGTTTCAGCATCCACCATTTTTTCTTGAATAAGCTTCTGACCGTTTGTGTAAGATACTTCAATCGCAGCTTTCTTCGCCTTTTCAAAAATGGCAAGTGCAGCAACGTAATCCTTCGCTGCCAGCTTCAAGTCTGCCTCTTTCATTGAATCCAATACACCTTGCACATTGGAAGCCTGTTCAATTTTTGCCTCTAAATCTTTTTTGTCAAATTGTTTTAATGACTTCGATTCCTTTTTCGCCTTTTCATAGAACTCAATTGCCTTCACATAATCGCCCTCTGCAAGCATCGAGTCACCTTGAGCAACCAAATGAGCAACCCTTTGTTTCTTCCCATATAACTCACGGTGAATCGGATCCTTTATCCTTTTTGCGGCATTTTTGGCTTCACTGTATTCCTTAGCAGCAGCTGCATAGTCTTTGTCTTCTAAATAGGTGTCTCCATTTTGGCTATATTCAGCCATATCAGCGACCCATTGTGCTCTTTGTTGGGCATTCTTCACCATGAAGAATGCTCCTCCTCCTCCAAGTAAGAGAATCGGAATTAAGATAAGTGCTATCCGCTTGAAGATCCTTGCTCGTTTCTTCGGGTCCTCTTGAAAGACCTTGTCAACCATAATTGCAGCAGCCGTGTAGTTTGATACATTTTGTTTTTGCTTGCTTAAGATAATTTCCTCAAGTGTATCCACTAGCTTCTGGCCACCTTTGGCCTCATTGACTGCATCCAACATTTCAGTGCTTTCAACATTCTCCCAAAGACCTGCCGTACACAATAGAAGAGCGTCTCCGTCATTTAACCGTATTTTCTTTGATACAAATGGATTGAATTCACTAGGCATTCCCATATATGTCAGCAAATTATATCTTTCATCATGTGTATCTATTCGATCAAATGAGATTTTCTCTTCATCCGCATATGTTTGAGCCAGACTTAAATCATTGCTTTTTTGAAATAGAACATCATTTCGATACACATACAAGCGTGTATGTCCGGCTACCGCCCAGACCATTTTTGAATAATTCGACACAACCATCGTAAGGCTTGCTTTTAGTCGGAAACGCTTGCTTTCAGATTGAAGTAATTTGTGAGCTGTACGCATATACTTTTTTATTTTACGTCTCGACATCGTTGGTTTTTCGAGAAATTTGCCAATGATTGTCTTCACCGCAAGCTCTGCACTTTCAATTTCCTGATCCGTGTCAAGCCCATCGGCAATCACCCAGCATGCAAAATCATCAAGCTCAACGAAGGCAAAATAATCTTTATTGTGAATGGAACTCCCTGCTTCGGACAGGAATGCCGTTTCAAACTTGCTGTTTTCCTTTCTCAATGCAATTTCCAGCTCCTTCCTCTTAAATTCCCTCTTTAAAACACAGCAAGGCTTACCATGATTTCTCTAAAATAATGATTGTTGCATTATCCTGATGCTTAAGTCCTTTACCATCGATTCGATTAATAATTTCTTCCGCTGCTTCAATTGGCAACATGGGCTTTTCTAAGATTTCACATAGCTCCAGCTCTGTTAGGCTGTTATAAACACCATCCGTGCACAGAACAATCTTATCCCCTTTTTTCAAAGAAAGCGGTTCTCCAATTTCCATACTTTTAAACCCTTCAAATCCTAAATAATTAATAAGTCTTTTTCTCTGTGGATTTTCCATTGCCTGCTGTTTCGTAATTTGTCCTGATAAATATTGCTCCTCTAGTAAAGAACCTAACGTATGCTTCTCATTAACATTGACTAGATGCCCATTTCGATATAAAGCAATAATACTATCGCCCACCGCTCCCCAATGTAGATAATTATGAGAAATGGCGGCACAGGCTAAGGTTGTCCCCCCACTTGCTCCACTTAGGGATTTCAATATTTCTTGATTACTTTGATGTGCAGCACGTGAGAAAAAGTCATGAAGCTTAATAAAGCGGTCAAGCTTCATAAATTCCCTTACAAAGGTTGTTACAGCCAGGGTACTTGCCATTCTTCCATTTGCTAATCCACTAATGCCATCGGCAACAACTGCAAGGGTATGCCCTTCCGATATGACTGTTGAAAAATAATCATCCTGTTCTTCCCTTTTTCCAATTGTTTGTCCATTTCCTATTAAAATTTCATCCACTTCCTGTGGAGTTTGTACAATGCGCCGGGCATACAATAAGATAAAAATAAGACATACAAGGCATAATAAAATGATATAGGGGCTAAAAGTTTGGTCAGCAAACATTTATTTTACGCCTCCTGATGCTGAAGTTGATGATGTTCCCACTCAAAGTGAACGCCACAAAGCGGCAAGAAAATGAACTTGCTTCGCCCTAGCTGTATGACATCATAACCTTGGAGTTCTACAGGAGAATAGACAGCTTCATTATTGTGATAGGCAAGTCCTGATGCATCACCAGGTAATAGATAAAAATTTCGTTGCTTCGGATCATACACAATTACCGCATGATTACGCCTAGAAATTGTATTGTCACCTAGAATACGAATATGCATTTCATCAGATCGACCAATGAAATTTTTCTCCGCATAAATTTTAAAATCTTGTCCAAGTGGTGGTCCTTCAATACAAACCAACCAGCCTGTTACTGGCTCTACACCTTCTGTTTCACCTAAATATGGCATTGTTTTATCATCATCACTTGGTTGAATCACTCGATTATTGCTAGGATTAATCGTTGTTTCAACTGCTACATTGCAGTACGGACACAGACTTCCATGCCTTCTCGAACTAAACATATGACCATTTTTGCAGCGTGTTAAACTCATTTTTATCACCCTTCCCTAAATTTCCTATTAAGTGTCATTCATTTTACTAAAATACGTGTATTTGCCAGGAATATCATGTCACCAAAGTGAAGTTCACTTGGGTTATCACTCTGTAATTTTTGTGGGGAACGTTCACCCAGCTTTCTTAAGCCCACCCCATTTTCAGACTCTAAATCCTCAATGAACCAGCTTCCTGAAGAAAAGTTTAGGACTGCGTGTTCTTTACTAATGAGTGAAGCATAATCAACATCTGATAAATCGATATCTACCTCATGGTCTGGGGAGCTTTTTCCAATTAGCATCGAAGGAATACCCTGGATATACCATTCCTTCAAGCTCTCACCTTCATGATCTAACAACACAAGCTTATTAATTTTTGTATCGTTGAACTCTTCATTTGGATCTTTCTTCGTTTTAACAATCAGCAGCCACACAAGTGTGATGACTAGCATAATGGCTACAAGAATTTTTAGTAGTAATTGAGAATTAATGAAATATGTATAAATAAGAGCAAAGATGATTGTTATAACGATGAGGCTATCAATCACAATGATTGCTTTAGGTTTGTTCTCTTTTTCATGCGAAGAATCATCTACCTTCACTACCCAACCCTCCATTTATCTTCTGCCAAAGTATTGATTAAACATTTCCGATGTATCCAATGGATTTTTCTTTTGTTGCTCTCCCTTTTTTCGTGTTGATTCTTTCGTTTTTGGATTAAAGCCAAAAAACTGCTCAAAGGTTTGATGGACTGCTGCAGGGTCAAATCCATGATTACTCATTTCTCCATTTGCATGTTTTGATTGAGTATCACCATTTGGAGCATGCTGCTTAATTCCTTGTTTCGCGTCGTACTTTTCTCTTAATGTAGTTGAATATAGCGTTTCATAAGCTATTTTGATTGCTTTAAAACGACTCTCTGCATCTGGATCCCCATGATTTACATCTGGATGATATTTCTTTGCTAATCGCCTGTAAGCATTTTTTACCTCATCCCTTGTTGCACTAGGTTCAATCCCTAATTGATCATAATAATTATTCATCAGCTCAAATCCTTGTAATTTTTAGTGAAGTGGTTTATCTATTTTTAATACGAACAATAAGAGGCGGAAAGCCTCTTATCGTCCTGTAAAAAAATTATTGGAAGTTTCCGTCGATGACCACTTCGTCTGTCTTGTCTTTTTTCTGTTTAATTAATAATTCGAAGCTTCCTACGCCTTGGGAATCTCCAAAAATCTCACTGTAATCCACAACAAATGCATGTGGTAAAGTAAATTTACGCACAATTTGTCCAGCTGCTTCTACTTCTAATGTAACTTCACGATAAGCCTCAAGCTTCTCTGCTGGAACAGTAGACCATTCAGCAAGCTTAATTGTGTCATCTGCTCCATCTTCAGTAGTTGCAGTTAGGATTTTACCTTTAATTTTGAGTGTTGCACCCACATCTGTTGAACGTGCATTTGTATCATCTGGTGTATCAGTGCCAAACACTGCCTCCTCAATATTTCTAACTCCTAACTCAATTGTTTCTCCTGCTCCTTCTACCCTAAGCCTAAATCCCATACAAAAATCCTCCTTTTGTTTATTGATACTTTTCACAGGCATTTTTTGCTTGTGATATTTATGTTGAAAAGCATGGCGTAATAACCTTGCCTTTAACAACTGATAATAATAAGTCTACTTACGAATCCATTTCATATGAATCTATGAAGTTATGCTTTGACTGCAGTTGTCCCTTTTGTAATCGTAACTTCAAGGTTTTTCACATTGCCATTGAAGACAATATCGATATGGCACAGATTATTACGCTCATCAATGGTATAACTAATATCATCTCCGTCCTGAAGAACTGAGTTCACAAATTCCTTGGATTTCAACCATTTGCTCTTTTGACTGCTAGGATTATTACTAAAGAACTTCACGATATTGTCATGCTTGAAATCACCTGTTTGAAAGCGAAGGATACGCTCTATATAAGTACTAACAAGCGTCTTGTAAATTGAATCAAAGCCTACACCATCATCGATTGAGGATGATAAACTTCTAGCCTTATAGACCGAAATACGAGTAACATCCTTTTTGTCAACTTGGGCATTATCAGATGAAAAGATAAAACCAAAGCTTCTTTGATTAATAGAATCTTTGATCGTGTTTGTGAATCCAGAAATCTCTTTCGCCATCGTTGTCGTTGCATGTAAACTATGATCCTCTGCTTCAATGTCAAAGCGTACACCAGGATACTCTCTCGTTACACTGCGGAATTTCTTCTTCAAATATTCCGGACACTGGTAAGCCGCAACAATTCCTGCTGCTATGTAAGAGGCTTCCACATAGACCCCTTCAATCCAAAGCTTCAAGATATCTTCCTTCTCTTTTGATAATTGAACACCATTTTCAGTCTGTTTCATTCGACTATCGAGAATGACACCTGACTTGTCCTTTGGAATAATGGTGAAATTCGGTAAGCAAGGGACAGCAAATTCACTATAGTCCTTTCTCAGAAGGACTGCACATTTGTCAATGAAGCGGTCTACACCTGTCGTTGAAATACTGTTAAATGTTGTTTCATCACCAGATTCAAAGCTGAAGAACAACTGTACTCGATAATTCTTCGCAACCTGTAGAAGCATAGATAGGGACTCCATTCGATTGCTGTCTTTTTTTACAGATACTTCATTCCCTTTGAAGCGCTGCCTTCTAATTGGTGCCTTTCCATTTGTCTCCCATTCGATGACTGGAACAATACCAAACCAAACTGTATCAGTGAAGTCATTTTTGGCATTGACGGTATTTAAATACGCTTCTAGTCTAGAAATATTGCTGCTTTTGACTAACATATCCAATCTCGTATTTAATACTAATAAACTAGGCTGCATTCCTCGGTTTTTCGTATCGTATTGATCAAAAAACAGTTTAACACCGAGAATTTTTTCCACGAGTGGCTTCACTGTTTTTACAAAGTCATCCTTTGCATTCTTATAAAATTCCAAATAGGTGTTGTAGTTCTGTACTTCTACTTCAACATCAACTTCATTTCTTACAGCTGGAAGTGGTGAAAAGGTTCGTACAACTAGATCCTTAACATATGAGGAAGGTGTTTCTGTAATTGCTTCATAATCTTCCTCAAATACAGTCTCTAATCTCATTTGGCTATTTTCATCTAGTGCTAGTAATTCCTTGCTTTCTTCCTTTGGTGCTTCAATGATTTTCAACTCACCGTCATCACCAATTGACAGAATTCCGATCTGTAATTCCTCTGCTTCCTCACCGTTCTGGGAAGCACCTAGTAATAGTCTTGTCTTTATATCCTCTATTGCCAATGGAAGCATCGCCATTACATTGTTGTAATTTTGACTCGCCTCTTCAAATTTCATATTTAATTTATCGCCAATGTCTAGTTGTTTTGGATCGCCTTCGTCCAACTTTTCATACTCATCATGCAAATAGTGGATCTCTTTTCGAACTTGGCGTATATCTTCCATCACCTTTTTAGGTGAAATCATATCAAGTAAATTTTCAAATTTAAAGTCTACATTTGCAATTCCTTGGCTTCTTTTCGTATCGATAAGTGTAAATAACATTTTTAAGAAATCATTGTTTTGATCAATTTTTATTGCTGAGATTAAATCATCAGATATGCCTTCTGGTTTTTTTAATGTGTAAATGACCTTTTGATTAGCAGCATTGTAGAAGGAATAAACAGTCGGTGAAAACTTAGTCAAAAACTCATCAAAGCTTTTTACTAGTAAATACTGATTGATCTCCTTAATTTTATCGTCACTTAAACTATCAATGCCCTTCACATCCCCTACAAGCGTAAGTAAATCTAACTTTTCAGGATTAATTTCTTCAAATAGCATTGTTCTGTTTGTTTGATAGATAATATCCATAAATTTTGGCCATACAATTTGCAAAATGGCTGCAAATGATAATGGCTTCCTCCTCTCAATGTATTAATAATCTCTAATAACTTTTTACCTATTCCCCTTTTTTCCATAAAAGTTATAAATTGTAGTCTTTGTAGTATCCTGCAATTGTATTATACAGAAGAATTTAAAAATTCAACTACATAATTCCAAAAATTGAGAAAAAAGTACCATAAGTTTCTAATTTTGATACTTTCCTACCATATTCAACATTTTTCAAGGATTTTTGCATTTCGTCACGAAGTATTTATGTAAATTAAAAAACAGATGAAACTTTTCAAAAAAAGGTGGGTTGGATTATGAGTAAAATAAATCAGATTGTGAAAAGGTTGCTAATTCCATTCATTATAATTGCGCTCTCTATCAGTCCTATTGGTGCTTCAAATATCTTTGCAAGTGTGCCACCAGAGGCGGAAGTTGTCTTTGTTATCGATACTAGCTTCTCAATGAAGACAAATGATAAAGAGAGAATTACGAACGAAGTACTAAATATGTTCATAGATTTAAATGAGGATTCGAAAACGAAGGTTGGATTTGTCTTCTACAATGATAAAATAGTTGCTTCACAACCGTTAACATCGCTCGAATCATTGACAAACAAATCACGATTGAAGGAAAAATTAAATACGATTCCCCAAACGGGTTATACAGACCTTGGTCTAGGATTAAAAAATGGCCAAGAGTTACTTGTGAGTAGCAATCATGACCAAACTAGCAAAACTATCATTTTATTAACCGATGGGGAAATTGATTTGCCTCCCCATTCTGAACGAACGAAGGCAGAATCTGAAAGTGATATTACCGAAGTAATTAAAAAAGCTCAACAAGAAAATCACACGATCCATACTGTCGGTTTGAGTAGTGGTGGGATTATGAATGAAAAGCAGTTGAAGCATATTGCTGTAGAAACTGGGGGATCCACATTTTTTGCACAAAAGGCAGAGGCACTCCCTGAAATATTTCAAACAATTTTTGCAGGACTAGGTCAATCGACGATCTTTCCAATCGCATCAGTTACTGCCAACGGAAAGGAACAAGAGGTTAAGATTGATATCCCATTTGGAATATCAGAAGGATCTGTCGTATTACTTTCACAGCAGCCAATTGGTGAAGCCATTATCTATGGAGACACTACTGTCAGCAAGCAACATCAATCAAAACATTACACAATTTTGAATATGAAACAAATCAAAGAACAATCTTTATTTTTGAATTTTAAAGCTGTCTCAGGAGATATGGTAACGGTAAGCTTTCTTGGTAATCAGCCGTTTACTGCCGCACTTGAACTGCCAGAAGAGAAAATAGTGAAGGATGAACCAATTGTCATTCGTTCCAAGCTCATCAGCAAAGACACTAGCACACCTTCAGAGCTCTCATCAAGCCTTGTTGGCGAACTTGTTGTTAAGCATTTGATAACAGGGACCGAATTACGATTTCCGATGAAGAATACAGGAGCTTATTTTGAGCTTGAACAAGAATTTACAACACTTGGTAATTATGAGGCAAAAGCACTAATAACGGGGCCGAGCTTTCAAGCTGAAACTGAAAGTATGTCCTTTGAACTAATTAATTCACAACCAATCCTATCAAAATCAGAACCTATTACGAAAAAAAAATCGAATCCAATCTATTTAATAGTAGGAATTGCTGCTTTTTTCATATGTATTGCATTAATAACTCTATGGTTAACTAGGAGAAGTTATTCATTTATTGGCCGATTGGAGGGGGTCTATCGTCAGACAGAAGGGAAAATGATTCCTTCAAAAAAACATTGGCCACTCGCAGCCTTTAACAATCAAAAACAAGTCACATTATCAGAGTTATTTTCACGGCTGGATATTCACGACAAAGTTCCAGGTGCAGAACAAATCTACTTTCAAGCAGGTAAAAATGGTGTTCTATTCATGAAACACACCACGAGATGTATCATTCTAAAAGGCGGAACCACCATTCCTAGAAATCAAAAAGTAATCATCCGAAATAACGAGAAATTATTTATCACATTTGAAGATGGCGAAATGGAAGTAGAGCTGCTTTATAAAGCAACAGAACAATATGAAACGATCGAAGCATACTCTTATACGAGTTGAAATGAAGAAAAGCGCAAGCGCCTTGTCCAGGCCCGACAAGCAAATGTTCTGATGCAAAAAAGTCGCTCTTTGACTTTTCTTGCATCAGGTTATTTGACCTCGAGGGCCTAGGCGCTCGAGCTAGACATTTATCAGTAAAATTATATACTCATCCGGTCCCGATGTTAATTGAAATCGGGTTTTTTAGATGGCTTCAGAAACCGGTTCCTTATATTGAAGAGTGTATATTCAAGCTTAATTACTGGAATGAATGATGCGATAGAATCCGGTCTTTCTTGATAGTGAACTGATAGACTCTTCATTATTTTTTTCGCAAACCATGGCGATAAATTCAAATCTTTACGATTAATAGATTCCATCTTGTCTTCTATTACCCTTGAAGGGGCGTCGACTGGAGGTTGTCCAACTACAATATAGTAAATAATTGCAGCCATACTATATATATCTGAATAGACACCTTGTTGTGACTGATTCGAATAAAGCTCCAATGGTGAATAACCTTTTGTAGTGAAAATCTGTTTATTAGAGTTTGTTTCCAATGAAGTAGCTGAACCAAAATCGATCAATTTAGGATTTCCCTCTTGGTCAATCAATATATTTTTAGGCTTAATATCCCGGTGTATAATGCCTTGACTATGCACATAGTGAAGCGTATTTATTAGAGGAAGATAAACCTCTTTTAGAAAAGTTGAAAATTGAAAGGAATCTTTTCTTTGTATATACCTTTCCATAGTCTCACCTTGACAATACTCCATCACTAAATAGACTGTTCCATTTTCCTCAAAATGATCAATGTATTGAATGATATTAGGATGTGAAAGTCGTCTTAAAAAGTTGACCTCTTCCAAGAAGGATTGCTTTAATTCATTACATTTCTTTTTATTGGTTGAATATCTACATAATAATGTTCGATCATCTAAATCGCGGTTGACAAGGGATTTTGGAAAAAATTCTTTGATAACGACACTTTTTTCATTTTCTATCCCCTGCGCTAAATAGACAATCGATAAGTCACTAGCAGACATGACTGATTGAATCTGATACGAATGATTTAATTGTTCATTTTCCTTAAGACAAGCCTCATAGATTATCTCTTCCAATAGAAACTCCCTCATTTATCAGAATTAATAGTTTTATAGTACCAATAAGCCGAGTGGAATGGAAGTCCCTTCCTGTAGAATAATAGAGAAATCAGGAGCCTACTAAAAAGAGTTTACTCTAAACCTTTCTTGATATCATGCAAAAAATCACTCTAACACATGGTGATCTCCCTTATTCCCCAGAGGGCAAATCAATTGGTGTCCCTGTAGACAAAGGAACTCCGAAATTGGGTGTTCCATCTAGATTCCAGGTGAATTTTTGAATTCTAGTACTCCTTAGTTGACTGCCGCCTGCTGATGTCGGGATTGCGTGATAAACAATCCAATCCTCTTTCCCATCAGGTGATTGGGTAAAACAATTATGACCTGGTGCAAACACTTCATTTACGATGCTCTTTTTAAACAAAGGCTGGGTAGATTTAAGCCATGACTCCGGATTTAGGAGACTACTATCGTCTGTAGCGGTCAACATACCAAGGCAATACTCATCGGACCAAGTTGTACTTGCTGAATATACCAAAAACAATTTTCCATTTCGCTTTAACATAACAGGGCCCTCATTTATTGCCATACCACCTTGCTTTTCCCAGTCGTACTCAGGTTTCGACAATAATACATTCTTACCCGAAATGGTCCATGGGTTTTCCATCTCAGCTATGTATAGCGCAGAACCATAGTCGGGAAATTTTCCATACCCTGCATAGACAAAATATAAACATCCTCTATGTTCAAAAATTGTTCCATCTAATCCAGGATATTCTGTGTTCACATATCCCTTTTCTACCCATTCCCCTTGAAAAGGATCCTCTGCGGAATTCTCAAGTACAAACACTTTTCTTGTTCGATCATCCCCTTTTCCATCATTCGCAGTGTAATACACATACCAATTTCCATTCACCTTATGAATCTCCGGAGCCCATATGTTTGCACAATTTATTCCCTCAGTTGGTGCTGTCCAAATTGTCTTACATTCCCCTTCAGCTATTCCACTCAGGGTAGTTGATTTCCATATATCAAGATGTGTCCTTTTCGTAACCATAAAATAGTACATATCCTTATCTTTATACACCCATGGATCTGCTCCAGGATCTAGAAGGGGGTTCTGAAATGTAAGATTCACTTAATGCTCTCCTCCTCTTTTTTAGCTGACGACAAAACGCCTACACTGTAGGATGTTGAGGCCTGTGCAAAGCTAATAGATCTCCCCCTTGGTCTACTAGACCGATTAACCAATGTAATTAAAAAAGTAATAATGAGCAGTAACAGGATACTACCGAACAATCCCTTCCACGGCCCAACGATAAATAACGTTAGCGAACGATCCAGTGAAAAAATTATGATATTACTTAGTAGCAAATAGGCGAGCACATTTTCCCCCATTATCCGGAGAAAGCTCGAGCCTGCCTTCCACTTATCCAATGTTCTCGTAAAAAGATAGGCTACATAGAGAACAAAGGTTGGCCCGATGATCCAGTAAATACTTGGCGGAAACCTTCCCGGTAATTGCATTTCATTAAATATCAGATAAGAAAGAAATAGAATCGATCCAACGACAGAGGTTAGGAAATATCTCCATTTAAAACCAATTCGATGTCTCGCAAAATACATCCCAATTAAGTAAAATGGGAAATATTGTACAACGGGGAAGGTTGGGAATTGCGTTGTACCAACCAGTAGTCCAAGCTGCGGAATCGTTACCTTGCTATAGTCAATCCAAGTTGTCCCCAATAGTAGTAGACAGATGATCCAAAATACAATGGGTCGATTAGAAATCCAAATTAAAATTGGAAAGAACACCAATCCCAATAAGATAATTATCGAAAAGGAAACTAAAAACTCAGACCACCCTGGGATTACATCTAATAATAGAATGGGTACGATTGTATTCATATTCAATGCCTGTTGACCAACATATACTTGAAACGCAATTCCCGAGAGATAAAATGCAAGTAAGGTTTTCAAACCAGTTAAAAGCATTTTTTTATAAATTAATTGGAACGTCTTCCGATAATAAGCTAGTTGACAAACATAACCAAAACAAAAAACAAAGCCAGAGAAGGTAATCAAATTAAAGAAGTTTATGCTATATTCAATTGATGGAAAGATCGATACATCACTAAAAAATTGCAATACGTGCGTATAGACCATCCCTATAACTAATAGCCCTTTAAAATAATCAATAGAATGATCACGAGTATCGATGGTCATCACTTCCTAATAAATATGAGTGGAATGTCCTCTTGTCCCTTCTCAATCATTTATTTCCTTTATCCTTTCTAGCGCAATCTTTGGTGTGCGGTCCTCTTTTAACAATCCATTGACTTCCTGTTGCACATCCGTTATTTGCGTGTAACAATAGCCAGATATATATGGGATTTCTTTAATGGCATCTGTAATGCTACGGTAACGCTTTAAAAATGCTTCTTCCGTATCAACCTGATTCCCATACCCCCATCCACTTTCATCGTTAAATGCGATTCCGCCGTATTCAGAGATTATAATTGGCTGTCCTTTATAGGAATAATCATTTGCAAATGCATATTTATGATGATTATGAGGGATTTCATTATTCACAATTAACTCCTTATTTTTATAGCGATTATAAAATTTTTCACCAAACTCCTCATAGTCATGTAGGGTAATAATATCGGATACGGTATGCTCCCACCCATCATTGACAATAACAGGTCTTTGATCATCAATTGATTTTGATAAATAATAAATTGACTCCGTAAATGCTTGTTGCTTTTTATCTATTGCAATATGTGGAATTCCCCATGATTCATTGAAAGGGACCCAAGTAATAATTGATGGATGATTGTAATGCTGTTGCATAACTTCGAGCCATTCCTTTGTAAAGTTTTCAACAGCTTTGTCTGAAAACTCATATGTGGCAGCCATTTCTGACCATACTAACAATCCTTTCTTATCACACCAATATAAGAAGCGCTCATCTTCTAGTTTTTGATGTTTACGAACCCCATTAAATCCCATTTGAAGAGTTTTTTCGATATCCTCAATCATCGCTTGATCCGACGGTGGTGTTAGCATCGTGTCCGTCCAATAGCCTTGATCGAGTAACAGCTTTTGATAGAGTGGTCGATTATTAAGAAGGACTTTCCCATCTTTTATCGAAACTTTTCGCATTCCAAAATAGGATGTAACTTCATCTACTAACCGTTCACCTTCATATAAGGAAAATGTAACATAATATAAATGAGGATGCTCAGGCGACCAAAGCATAATCTTCCATTCATGAATTTCAGATAATAGATCCACTTCAAATTGCATCGTTGATCGATTAGGTGTAAATGAAAATTGTTTTATTTCCTTTCCATTAAATCGAATTGTTGTCTCTACACTTACATGTCGATCAACATCGCCATTCAAGGTATAATCAAATGCAACTGAATCTGTATCAATTTTCGGTGTAATTTTCACATTCTCAATACTTTTACGCTCAAGAAACTCTAACCATACCGTTTGCCATATACCTGTTGTCTGTACATACCAGCAGCCAAAATTATCCTCCTTCCATCGTTGTTTCCCTCTCGGCTGGAAACAGCTTTGACTGTCCTCTACCTTCACAACTAATTCATTTATTGCTCGTGTCGTAATGGCATGTGTAATGTCAAATGAAAATGCCGCATTACCCCCTACATGATCACCAATATAAGCACCGTTCACCCACACTTTTGTTACATAGTCTGAAGCTTGAAATCGTAAAATTACTCGTTTTCCAATTTGCTCTGTTGCAACTTCAAATGACCTTTGATACCAGACATACTTATGAAATGCTTCATCTCCAATTCCACTTGCTTTTGTCTCATACGTGTAGGGCACCTGAATTTCTGTTGTAGTCGTTACATTCTCATACCATCGATCACGTTCACCTATATTTTGATCATCAAATGCGAATTTCCATGTTCCATTTAAGTTCACCCATGAATCACGTTGAAATTGTGGACGAGGGTATTCTGTTCGTTGATACGTCATTGTCGTTTTCATCTGAGTACTCTCCTTTTATCCTTTTATTCCTGTAAGGCTGATGCCTTTTACAATTTGTTTTTCAAATATTAAAAATGCAATAATAACTGGTATAGAAGCAATAGCATTTGCAGTCATCGGTAACACATATGCCTGAGAATAAGTCGAGTTAAACACTGGTAGACCTACTGGTAATGTGTATAAGGACTCTGACAATATTGATAAATATGGCCATAAAAAGTTATTCCATGAACCAATAAAAGTAAAAATACCAATTGCTGATAAAGCTGGTTTTGCCAATGGTAATACGATTTTATAAAACAGCTTAAAATTCGAACATCCATCAATAATCGCACTCTCAATAACTTCCTTTGGTACATTATCAAAAAAGCTTTTCAGTATAATGACACCTAATGGGGAAGCAATCATCGGAAGGATTAAACCGGCATAAGAATCAAGTAATCCCAAACTCTTAGCAACCTCATAGAGTGGTATAATCGTTGCTTCGCCAGGAATCATTAACCCTAATAAAAAGAAAATAAAGATCAAGTTTTTATATCGGAATTTCATTTGCGAAAGAGCAAATGCAGCAAGTGATGTAATAAGCAATGTCAAAAAGGTTGTAATTACTCCAACAACCAAACTATTGAGTAGCCAACGGAAGATTAAACTATCAAAGATGATATTTGCATAGTTTTCAAACGAGTATGGTGGTAAAAACCAAGCCAATGGTTCAGTTGTTGAAAATCCCTCTGGTTTTATCGAGACAAATAACATCCAAATGATCGGAAAAATAAAAGCAATCGCTATAATAAATGCTAACGAAACCTTTAGTCGTAATTTAGGATCACGGTTTCTTTGTAATAGCTTGCTTTTCTGTTTGGTCACTTGGATAGCATTGTCTCTCGATATTTGAGGTGCGCCCATTTAGTTCTCCCCCGATCTTTGACTCTTTAATTGAATAATAGAGAGAATTAATAAAATAAAGAATAGCCCATATGACATCGTTGCGGCATAACCAAGGTTATTTTGCTTAAAGCCCGCTTCATAAATATATTGAATTAATGGCCTTGTTGCTCCACCAGGTCCACCACCTGTAATTAAGAGAATCTGAGCAAATACTTTATAAGATGCGAGTATTTGCAACAACACAATGACCCGTCCAATCGGTATTAACTGTGGTAAGGTGATATGCCAGAACATATCCCAACGGGAAGCACCGTCAATTTCACTAGCTTCATATAATGATTCTGGTATATCCTGCAGTGCTGCCAGAAATAAAATCATATTAAATCCAACCGTCCACCATAACGTAACAATAACAATCGTTACCCATGCAAGTCCCTTATCCGCCATCCAAAACGGTTCAGCATTTATGCCAATCGCATGGAGAAATGAGTTGACGAACCCATTGTATGGTTGCAGCATGAAAATCATCAAAAAGGATATAACGGAAACGGATAATATACTTGGGATAAAAAAGGAACCGCGGAAAAATGTTTTAAATTTCGAATTAAGATTAGCTAATAGCGCTAAACCTAATGCCAATAAAACCATTGTTGGCGTTGTTAAAATAACAAAAAAGGTTGTATTCCATAGCGTTCGCCAAAAATGCTTATCTGCAAACATTTTTTGATAATTTTCTAATCCCACGAATTCTAATTTACGAACCAATGTCCAATCATACAAACTCATTTCTAACCCTTTAAAGATTGGAAAAATCGTAAAAACAACATACGCAAGAAAAAAGGGCAGTAAAAAGGGAACCGCTTTCAAATCCAGAATCCATTTCTTATTCATAATTGACCTCCTTTAAGAAAGGATATAGAACATATAAATGGTGGAACCTGACCCCTAACATTCATCAATTTGCCTGAGGCCAGACTCCTTTTAACGAATCTATGACTCTATTGCTTAATCACCAATAAGCTCGGTCACTTCTGATTCAATATTTGAAAATACTTCTTCAACACTAGCGTTATCTGCCCATAACATATCTAGATTACGAACGAAAATATCTTGAATACCGCGCGCATGAACTGTTTTGTCAGCGAATTTTACAAAATTGGCTACCTCAGCGTATTCACTGCGATATGGCAATTCTTTAAATTCAGCTGATTCAATGACAGTGTCTTTTGATGGTATATGACCTGCTTCTGCCCACATCACACCATTATCTGTCATGAACTTCATGAATTCCACAGCACCTTTTTGTACCTCTGCATCTACATCATCATAATAAGGTAAGACGAATGTATGTGAACTTGCCCATGCTGCATTTTCTCCAAACATATTTGGGAACGCCATTGGCGTAAAGTTTAAACCGTCTGTCTTTTCCCAAATACCTGTTGCCCATACACCTGTAGCCAATACAGCCGCATTCCCAGATTGGAAGTCTGCATAAAAGTCAGCTAGATTTAAAGGGATCACTTCTTGTTTATAGTAGAGATCATATACATAATTTGCTGCAGCAATAGCTTTCTCTTCATCTAACACATACTCTGGATTTTCCAAATCACCTGAAACGATGTGCTCTCCACCCATTTGGTTATATAATGCCCACCATATACGATATGGGTCCTCACCAGCAGATGAAAATGAAAACGCCATTTTATCATCAGGTAATGCTTCTTTAAGGGAAGTTAAGAATTGAACAAATCCCTCAGGAGTTTCTTCCATCTTCGGAGTACCATCGTCATTAAGGAGGCCCGCTTCCTTCACAAGATCATTATTTATATACATAATCTCTGGATGAGTATCAAATGGTACTGCATAATTTTTCCCTTCAAAAATTGTGGCCTCTAATACATTTTGATTAAATTCATCCCATTTTAGCCCCACATCTGAAGCATAATCATCTATGTTGGTAACAAGGCCTTGGCTAACTAATTCAGGTAAAACGTGACTGTGCGAAATCGCTAGGTCAGGGCCTTTTCCGGATCCAATACTTGTCAGTAACTTTGTGTAATATTCATCATACTCTTGCAACACATTGTTAACGAAGTACTTGTCTTGACTCTCGTTAAACTTTTTAACAATTGCATCCATGAATTCTGCATCCCCGCCACCAAACATGTTCCACATCACAACCTCAGTTGCACCTTCTGGAATCTCAACATCATTTCCAGCCGAATTAGAACTACCTTTGTCTGAACATGCAGCCAAAACCATAGTTGCAAGTACAACTCCCACAAGAATCGTATACCACTTCTTCATCATTTCCTCCCCCTTTTTTATCCATTTCATTTAATACAAATAATCTGTTTAATTACAGATTATTTGTATTTATCAATAGAATACGCTTACATTTCAGAATAGTCAATATAATTTGGACAGCAATTTTCGATAAAAAATCCATCAAATTTACTTTTTGATGGATCTTTCATGTAATATTCTTTTTAGTCAGCATCACGAAATGATATCTTCAGTTTAATATCCTGTGGATGATCTCCGAATTCTTTGCCAAATAAATTAAACCCACCTTTGTGAATCGCATCATCTCTGATACCTATCCGAAAGGTTAAAAAGTTAGAGTCCAGAAGGTTCAAATCATGAATTGTAGCATTAGATAAGTGGACATCATCAATCGTTGTTTGATGATTCGTTACCTTCCATGTCTTTAATATTCCATACTGCGTGCTTGTCGTTTCACTCCACGAAATTGGATTAAGTTTTCCTGGTCGATCCCCATAATCTCCTGGACTCGTCCACGTTCCAATATCAACACCATTTAACCAAATTGTGATATCCGACAACCAATTTTGATCATAATTAGGAGCTTCTGAGCAGATCTCTAAGGATAACTGTAGCTCATCTATCAGAACATCTCCAGGAATCATAAGCGGGAATTTATATTCAAAATACCCTTTCCTCGTCCATAGTAATTGCGCATTCATTCTAACAGGGCTATAGAAATGAACAGGCTCATCCTCTGGAATAATAAGTCCATCATGATTCGCAATGCCACATGTAGGATACACATGAAAATCAACATAATGCCCGATTGGCATCTCTACTTCATAAATTTTATGATCATTCGCTGGATCCTTTATTGCATTTAATTGAATATGAATATCATCAAAATTTCGCGCACAAACCTTCATCGCACCTCTACTTGCAGGCCGAAGCTCAGTTAGAATCAACCCCGAATCCTCCAAAACCTTTACATGAGAAGCAATTGTAGATACTGGTTTATCGAGGCTTTCTGATAACTCGTGAATATTCATTGTCCCTTTATTCAGCAAATAAATAATCTTCAAGCGAACTTCTGAGGATAAAGCATGAGCAACCTTTTGTAAATGATCCGCATTATTAATCGATAGTTCTAACAATTCTTCCCCCTCAATCCTCTTTAACAAAAGTATAGTTTATAACATAAATATAAACCATTTTTATGTATTAAAACAAGTTTTATATTTAAAAGTTGGTAATATACTACTTTTTCTCTGAGTATAGGACAATGGAATAGGATCTAAACAACGTATTTTCACATACTGTACTACTTTGTGTAATGAACAAATCAAATTAAGAAGGTGTTGTTATCATTGAATAAGCCTACTATCTTGAAATCTTTATTTTCTATCGTTATTATATAAAAATAATTTTTATTGCCGATATTTAACTTATATCATTTATTTAGTTGTACAAATATTTTTTAATCAAGGGAGCATCTTATGAGTATTTTTGCAAAAAAGGAAAAGACAGTAGCTTTACTAGAAGAAGCGAATAAACAAAGACAATTCGTAAGGATCGAGATCCATAATGATCGAGATTTAATGCAGCAACTATCCATCATCGATCTCACTTTAGACGATCTAGCGGTAGCGAGGGCATTACAACCACTTATTCAAGAGAACATTTCAACTATCTATAATCCAATGTATAACAACCCTTTTCCGGGTATTCGAAGTGTAGTTGATATGACACCAATAGGTATTGATTTAGCAGGCAGCCAGCAATATGTCGTTAGCTTTTTTGACGGGATCATTGACGATAAGTTCGCTGGGAAAAGATATCAGCTTAGTAAATATTATTTAAAGACTGGTGTAGAGGTTAAATGGTATCTTTGCACAAACCAAGCATTTATAAACAACATACTTGATCTCATTAAAGAAGCATATAAGGACGATTCTGAAAGTATTGCACTTGCATCTAAAGTGATTAGTAAACTTTTCAATTTAGAACTCCAGCTTTGTCTTTCAGCACTGCAGGAGCTTCAAAATGAGGCTGCAGCAACGAAGGAAATTCAAGCAAAACAGAATATCAAAGGAACCATTGGCGCTATTACAGAAGACTTGGCTGCCATGTCTGAAGAGGTTGGGGCGTCCGTTGAAGACGTCATTGTTCGGTCTGAAGGTATAAAGACATATTTAAATGAAGGCCTACAATCTTCTATCATCACAGCAGAAACTTCCGCATCAGGAAGAAAACAGTTAGATCAAGTAATTGAACAAACGGTTTCCCTAAAAGATAGTGTTCATCACATTCAAACGAGTATCAGTTCATTGGAAACAAACTCAAGAGAAATTGGAGATATCGTTGCAGTGATCACTTCCATTGCAGATCAAACAAATCTTTTGGCTCTTAATGCCGCTATCGAAGCAGCGAGAGCAGGAGAACATGGTAAAGGGTTCTCTGTTGTAGCAGCTGAAGTCAGAAAGCTAGCTGAACAAACAAAGTTATCTTCAAATAATATAACTGAACTAGTTATCTCAACAACTCAGCAAATTGAAGATGTTGTACACCAAATAAATAATGTCAATTCGAAAACTGTGTTAGTTAACCAAAATGTCCTTGAAACTGCAGAAAGCTTTGATGAAATTCTAACTGCAAGTAAAACAAGCAGAGAACAAAATGAACGAAATAACCAAGAAATCATTAAATTTACAAATATTTTAAAAGAGATTGGCAAAGCCGATTCAAAAGTAGCAGATTTAGCAGATAATCTAAATGAAACGATGCAAGGATATTAAAGGTTTACCAAGAAGAGGAATCCGGTATTAAGTGTAGAATCATTTAATATAGTAAAAATAGAATGTGCGAATAGAAAGGTGTGGCGAATTGAAAAGATTGTCTTTACCTTTATTGATCTTCGTTTCAAGTGTACTATATATTTTTATTATTCCGGATGAACCTCTTCTGTTTAAACTCACCTTCAAGTTAATTCCGATGTGGTTAATTATTACGTATGCATTTATTCATTATCGGGAAAATCGTTCCTTCACTAGTAAAATGATAGTTACAGGATTAATATTTTGTATGTTTGGGGATGGATTGCTCCATTGGTTCCTAATAGGATTATCGGCCTTTTTGTTAGGCCATATTTTTTATATAATTGCGTTCTTTAAGGAGTGGCATTTTTCCCTCATCCGTGTTCTATCCATAATTCCTATCGGTTTTTATGCAATTTTTATTGGTAATCGCCTTACTAGCTCCCTTATTGAAGGTGGGAATATCACTTTATTAATCCCTGTTATTGCATACTTAATCATCATTTCGATCATGGCATGGTCTGCAATCATGACCAATAATAGGTGGGCCATTATGGGGAGTATTCTATTTGTTATATCAGATTCAATCTTAGCATGGAATCGGTTTGTTTCGGACGTCCCTTACTCAGCCATCTTAATTATGACGACCTATTACACAGCCCAGTTTTTTATAGCCAAAAGTATTATATTTTTTCAAAAAAGGGACTGAGACAACACTAAAGTTCTGAACTATCGAATTTAATAAGCATGTCGTAGTCTAAATAAAGAGGCATTTATAATTTTCAATACTGAAATTAAATAACTGAACTAATTCAGATAGCAAGTATGAATTAGTTCGGTTATTTTTATGCATAAAGGGCCGGTCTTTTTGATTTCAAGGTATATCCTAATCATTACGTGGTTTCATGAGTAACTTTCTACCTTCAACATAAGGAATCCGGCGGGTTTTGAAGGTAATCCGGCCGATTCTGCTAGTAATCCGGCGAGTGTTGGGATTAATTCGGCCGGTTTAAACAGGAATCCGGCGGGATATCTATTTAATCCGGCCAACACACCTAATTTATGGAAATCCGCAAAATTAGTCTCTTGAACCCAGATTATAAATTTAAAATCCTGTCACATCTATTCCTCCTATGTCGTCTTGAGTATAGAAAGAACTTAAGGAGGTTTTCATATGGCTCAAAAATGGGATGTTATCATTGTTGGTGGCGGATTAGCAGGTTATGTTGCTGCAAATTATTTACGTCAAACGAACCTATCTATCTTACTATTAGAAAAAGGAAAACATGTTGGCGGAAGAGCTAGAACAAACAAAATGAATCAACAGTATTTTAATCTTGGTCCACATGCCCTATATAAAAGAGGAAAAGCGAGGTCCATTCTCGAAGAGTTAGGTATTCACCTTAATGGGAAATCCCCTAAATTAGGGGGCATCTTAATGGAGAACAATTTTGAATATGCTGCCCCTTTTTCTCCATTAGGAGTTTTGACAACAGGTCTATTACGTACTAAGGAACGGATGGAATGGATTGCAGTTCTATTGAAAGTGATGAGGATAGATCCTCAAACACTAGCAAATCAAACATTCCAACAATGGGTCAAGCAAATAGCCCACTCTGAAGTCATTGAGTCATTGCTATACACACTTGGTAGACTTGCGACCTATTGTCATGCTCCAGATAAGATGAGCGCAAAAGTCATGGTTACAAATTTGAAAAATGCAATGGGAGGCGTTCTTTATCTAGATGGAGGTTGGCAAACAATCATTGATCAGCTTCACAATCTAGCAATCCTTTCAGGTATTCAAGTTCGATCACATGCGCCTGTTAAACAAATTTACCCTTACGAACAGAAGCAATTTAAATTAGTTCTATCTAATGAGGAAGAAATGATCGGAAAGTATGTGATTAGTGCTACTGGTCCTCAAGAACTTAATGAAATGATAGGTGAAAATTTTAATATTGGGCAAAACGGTGTTTTTTCTCGTATCACACCTATAAAAGGAGCAACATTAGATGTTGCTTTATCACGGCTTCCTAATCCAAAACGATTATTCGCAATGGGGATTACGGACCCCTTTTATTATTCTGTACATTCACATTATGCTCACCTCTCAGATGATACAAATCATACCATTCTTCATGTATTTAAATATCTACATCCAGACGAACACATTGATAAAACAAATATTAAAAGTGAACTTGAACAATTCTTAGACAAGGTGCAACCCGGGTGGAAGCAATATGTAGTTACTAGTCGCCTACTCCCTACTATCACAGTCAATCAACGCTTACCTCAAATAGGAGATGAACTCAAGTTACAGCGTTCTAGAACAGTCATTCCTGGATTATATATAGCAGGAGACTGGGCTTCCCCCGACCTCATTTTAGCAGATGGGGCAGCCAGCAGCGGAAAACATGCAGCTCATGAAATTATTTTAAATGAAACGAGGAAAGAGAGTGCAAATTTCAAATGAGGAGTACCTGTTATTTAAACCATTATTATTTTCATTAGGTTATCGAATGCTAGGTTCAGTTGTGGAGACAGAAGATATTGTCCAAGAGACATTTCTAGGAGCATACCAACTAAGTGATGAGAACATAAAAAACAAAAAAGCCTATCTCTGCAAAATGTTGACGAACCGTTGTCTTGACTTATTAAAGTCTGCTAGATTCAGACGGGAATATTATGTAGGACCATGGAATCCAGAGCCCTTAATACAAGAAAAATTACATGACCTTGACCCTTCTGAAGTCATTATAGAAAAGGAAGGATTAAGTATCGCTTATCTACGTATGATGGAACATTTGTCTCCAGATGAGCGAGCGGTACTACTATTAAGAGAAGTTCTGGACTTCTCTTATTTAGAGATTGCGAGTATCCTTGAAAAAAAAGAAGAAAACTGTAGAAAAATTTTCAGTAGGGCCAAGCAAAAGATCTCCCGTATCGAGGGTGAAAGCTTAAACTACGAGATCAATAAATCTATTATTGATCGCTTTATCAAAGCGTTTCAAACTCAAGATATGAATGTCCTATTAGAACTACTATCTGAAAATGTTACCGTATTCTCTGATGGCGGTGGAAAAGTCAATGCTGCTACTCGCCCAGTTCAGTCTTTATCCAATGTTTTAGCCTTACTATACGGTATTACTAAAAAGTTTCCCAACTTTAATTTTGAAGTTAAAAATGTCAATGGTCAGCCAGCAATCATTTTTTATATGGATAGTAAGATTCAAAGTATCCTAAGCTTTCATATTCGTAATGATAAAATTTTAGAAATGTATATCACCCTGAATCCTGATAAGCTACCTACTTCTTAAGTAAAGCAGCGGAAATAGAAAAAGACGGGGTAAAACCACTACTCGTAATTGGGTTTACCTCGTCTCATCATTTCTTCTAAACCTAAGGGTATATACACTAAATCTACTTTGAATTATTTTGCTATTGGCGGAGTAATTGGAAGTTCTTTTTTCTCCTTATGTTTGTTGTAAAGGTACGTAAATAATCTAATATATTGTCCGACAAGTATGGCGTTTAAGATTGTACCCTCCCGAACAAACATGATTTTACCAGCTAAAATCAAGCCGAAGATTATTGCTAAAGCAAGTAACGTCAAGTCAAAACACGTTTTAACGTTCCCCCATTTAAATCCAGTCCTTCGCTTAACAGCATCAACGAAATTATCAATAGGCATTAGAACAACATTAGATTGAAGCATAAGGAATACACCAAAGGCTAAAAATGCATCTCCAATAACAAGTGTTACTAGTTTAGTCCAATAAACAGGAAGCTCTACGTAGGTAAATGCAAGGGATAAATTGAAATCTAGACAAATTGCAAAAACTCCAGCAACTAATAGCCCCATAATATGGTACAATTTAAAGCCCTTTCTATACACTAAAAATGCTAGAATTAACATAATAACTTCTAAAATGAAATTTGCTCTTCCTTGGGTCAACCAATCAATATGCACAACAAAGACTCGTTGAAAAGCACTTTGAGGAGAAATTCCAATCCCGGCTCTAATTGCCAAACTAACACCAATTGACAATATATAAATACCAATAATATACACAATCCATCGTTTTACTAAACTACTCCTGTCCGCCACCAAACTACTTCCATTTTGCATAAAAACCCTCCTTTTATCTTAAGAAATTTATTTGATCTTACCACTAAGGAAAATACAGACCTCTATCAAAATCATTGGAAGCTAGAAACCTCCTCTAATTTCCAAAGCAAAATAATAAGAACGAATACTATCTCGATATATTCACATAATATTGGCAATTTTACAAACAAATTTTTATACAGTACTAATGGTGAGCGAACAACTTTATAGGTGTTTTCTCATTGATAAAAAATAATAAAATTTAGGGTCGGTCCATTCATCATTCTTCCATGAAACGGAAACGATGTAGTGAGATGAACAAACTTAACAATTTATTAACAACCGGCTCACCTTCATTATGATTACCCATTTCCTCCAATGCTGTATCAATCGCATATGAGCTGGATGTTAATTCATCTACTGTCATATTTGCCATCACTCCATAGATTTCTAAAGGCATGACACTTTTATTCTCTAAGTTATCTGTAACAATACATGCACCTGAATATTTATCTACTTCCTTAGCACAGTAACACATTTCTTCGCTATTTTGACCAATTACTACAAAATATGGTGTTGGTGCTGGCCAAGTTGTCCCAACAGCGCCATGGTCTACATAGACACCTTTAAATAACCCATTGACAACATGCCTCGTACCATTCGCATATCGTTGAATGACAGATAGTCTACTGTAGGATACCCCTTCATATTCAGGAATGGCCACACCATCTTTGTAAGGTACCCATATTTCTTGGAAGAAGTTTGCATGCCCTCTGCCATACACATCAAATAAATATACTTTTGCTTGTGTCCCATCCTCTGAAATCTCTAATGGTTCAATATCTAATTGTTCTGGGGTTAAATCCTCTAACCCTCTTACTGCTTTTGTACACATGCCCGAATAGTCATTATCCGCATTTTTTAGTAATTTTTTATCTTTTGCAATTAACTCCCCATCTTTAAATACATAAATTGGATTTATATTAGATAAACTGTCTGTTAATACAATATCTGCATAACGTCCTGGAGTTAAGGAGCCGATTTCATGATCCATATGGAATGACTTCGCAGTATTAAAGGAAGCCATTTTGATTGCTTTAATTGGATTGATGCCCATCTCAGCACAATAGGAGATAATCCAATCCATATGCCCCATTTTAAGTAGTCTTTCTACAGAAATATTATCAGTGCATAGCATAAAATTATCTGTTGGAAATTTTCGGTCGACAATTGCACGAAGTAAATTTTTAATTACTTCACTACTGCCGACGCCAAATTTAATTTGTGTAGGGAAACCATAGCGAATACTTTTTTCAATATCATCTTCATTCCATACGTCATGATTATTGGATACACCAACCGCAGGCAAATAATTTAACATCATATCGGAAAGTGCGGTTACTCCCCAATGTCCATCAATAAAGCCTCCGTTTTCTCTCGCCCATGCTAATTTTTGAAAATCTTCCATATCTCCTTTACTATATTTGAAATGATCTAATTCACCGAGGCCAATGACTGGCTTCATATCCAATACTGCTTTGGTAACCTTAGGATCTGTTTTCTTCCCAGGTGCAAATGCAAACAAGCGATATGGTAATTTTTCATATCCTTCAAAAAGCTCCGCAGCTGCTTTAATGCCGTCTTCTTTTGCTGCACTAAGAAGGTCAAGGCATTCCGCAAATATAGTCGTGGTACCGTTTGGAACCATTGCTTCAGCCAATGCTGTAGGGTGGGCTAGTTGAGATTCAAAATGAATATGTGCATCTATTAATCCCGGAATAGCATATAACCCTTGTCCATCAAAAACTTCTTTTACTTGAATCATAGATTCATCTGGATTGAGTGCGATAATTCGTTTGTCATAGATGAGTAAAGATCCTTCATACACGGTCTCTCCGTGTACATCCAAAATATTTAGATTCTTCATAAGTAAGTCCGCTTCTGCTTTCCCTTCTAGAATACGAAAAATCGTTTGAACCTTTTCTAATTGATTAGTACCTTCTTGCATGTGATATCTCCCTTTCTGTACGTCATTTTTATTTATAAAACATAGTCCTCTTCTCATATGGTTAATCGATTAACCAAAATTAATAATGGTCCTACTATACTACCGTTATTGGTTGGTATTACAATTAGTTAATCGTTTAACCTTTGCTAGTGTAAACCCTTACAAATTTTTAAAATGAGTGATCTCACCTGATTTACTTGAAAGAAATCAGGTAGATTCTCGTTCTACAATAAATGGCTCCAATACGGTTACATCCTCAAATGTTTTATTTAAAATCTGATTTAGAATAATTTCTGCACTCTTTTGACCTAATACCCGGTTTTGCAAATCAACACAAGTAAGTTCTGGCGTTGAAATTTCTGAAATAAGTGAATTACCTAGACTAAGCACGGCGATATCATATGGAACTTGTATATTGGACTTTGCCAATGTTTTTGTTAAGTAAACTGCACTTTTCTCATCAAGTACAAACACGCCATTAATCTGGTGTTCTATAAGTTTCTGTACATATTCCTTATTAACATTCTTATCATCAGAAATTTCTATAAACAATGGCTCATGATCACGATTTATTGCTTCCCTATATCCTTTTAAAAATTGGTTTAGCAAATCCTTAGGTAATGGCTTATGCATAAAGGCAATCTTCTCTTTTTTCCTTTTAATCAAATGTTCTGTACCAATTTTACTTGCCTTCACTAGGTTAGGATAGAGGAGCGGAAAACCGTCATAAGGAATACATCTATTCGTATATACGACTGGAATCTTCCAGCCTAAAAAAACTTCTTTGATTTTTTCCTGAAAGGATGTATCAGGAAATAATCCGATAAATACAATTCCTGCCACCATATTCTCTCTCATGAGATTCATAATACCCTCTTCATCTAAATGAAGATTGTCCACCTCATAAATAAAAATATTGTAGTGATGCTCAGCTAATGTTTGACTGATACCCGAAGTGACCTCGGAATAATACAAATGATTTAATTTTGGTAAAATAACAGCAACATTGGAAGTCTCTTGCTGCTTTAAAGATTTAGCGATGATATTAGGAACATATCCTAATTTCTTAATCGCCTCCTCTATTCTTACCTCGGTTTCCTTTTTTACAACAATATTGGAATTGAGATATCTAGAAACTGTACATGTACTTACATTTGCATGCTTGGCGATATCTTTTAAAGTAGCCATTTAATATCTCTCCTATTTTATAAGATACCTAGTTAATCGATTAACTGCTAAAATTATAATAACACTTATTTTTAGAATTGCAATACTATTTTTAGAAAAAATAAATTGTTCTGATAATTCGGAATGAACATCATCTATCTTCTTTGAAAAAGGATGATGAATTCGACAAAAACGTCATCTAGCCTAAGTCTAGATGACGTGAATATTACGATAAAGATTCTGATTTTGACTTTACCTCAGGAATTAACAAATTAAGTATTAACACCGCTATTGCACCTACTGCTGTTCCAGACGAAAGTATGTAGTTTGCAAAATCAGGAACACTATATAGAATTTCTTTCGGTAATACTATCGTTCCAACGGTTAAAAGAATAGGGACGCCGATTACAATCATGTTTCTGTCATCAATATCAATACGTTGAATAACCTTAAATCCGTTCATAACGATTGCCACACACACAACTCCAAAGATTCCATTGATTACTGGCTCAGGAATACACGTAATGATAGCAGATAGTTTAGGAATTAAACCGAGAAATACAAGAATTGCACCTGCTGCAATAATCGCCATACGGCTCGCAACACCAGTAATCGCAATAATACCAGCGTTTGAAGAATAACCTGTCATTGGAGTTCCGCCAAATAAAGATCCTACAAAACAACCAATACCTTCTCCTGCTGATGCGCGATTTAAACGCTTATCATCCAATTCTTCACCTGTAACTGTTGATACAACAAACCACGTACCAGTAGTTTCAATTAATATAATCATATAAATAAAGACCATCGTTAACATTGCTTGAAGATTGAATACAGGTTCGCCAAATGGGAAGAAGCTTGGTAGCGAGATCCATTTTGCTTCTTTGACAGTTGAAAAATCAACACTTCCAAAGAATGAAGCAGTGATTGTTCCAATAATAATTGCTAAAATAACTGATACCAGACGGAAGAAAGTACCAGATCCTGATTTTTTCCGACCAAGTAACATACAAACTAATAGTACTCCTGCTGAAACAGTAGCGACTATTACGTTATTTCCGACGCTTCCTGGTGCAGCATAGATATTATTGAATGCACTTGGCATTAATGAAATCCCAACAATGACGATTACAGTTCCACCAACTAATGGAGGAATAATTTTCCTAACCGTTTTTGCAAATATTTTTAATGGATATCCTAACACCGCTATTAAAAGAGCACCAGGTAATAAACTTCCAAATACTGCTCCTAATCCAAGCTTCCCGCCAATTGCGGCTAAAGCACCAATTGGTACATAAGATGGACCTTGAACGACAGGTAATTTCAATCCGCCAATTGTTTGAATCAGTGTAGCAATACCAGCTGCAAGAAAACACATTTGAATGAAGTACGTTGTATTCATCGTGTTTAATGCAAGTAAGCCTGCAATAATAATTGGAGCAATGTATAGATCCATCGCAAGTACGTGTTGAAAACCTAATAAAAGCGATTTACCAACACCAATTTTCTCATTTACCCCTACTGTTAAGTTCGGGTTTTGCTTCGTCGCTTCCATTACTCTTCCTCCAATGTTATGAAATTCTTTTAGAATAGAAACTCTATACATTCTAGGTAACACTAGTATTATTTCAGTAAAAACTATAAGCGTGTTGTTAACATATTTTGCATTATAAAATAGGTTATTGAAAATGTAAATAGAAAATACGAATGATTATAATGTTAATCTAATTAATGTTCGGTTTTTGTTGACTTAATCAATTTGCGTATTTAAAATGTAAGAAGGGAATACAAGTTATAAGGAGGATTGGTCATGCTAGTTGAAGACCAAGTATTAAGAGATCAATGGGTTGTTGCAGCGAAAGCAGAAAATATTAAAGAAGAACCACAGCAAGTGATCGTTCTAGGTGAGAGAATTGTTTTATTTAGAACGGAAGAGGGAATTCATGCATTCAAAGACCTTTGTATCCACCGTGGTGCAGCCCTTTCACTTGGTTGTGTCAAAGACGGACAACTCGTTTGCCCATACCATGGCTGGGAATATGACTCAGAAGGATCTTGTACAAAAATTCCACAGTTACCCGAAGGAAGAAAGATACCTTTAAAGGCAAAGGCGATAAAATATTCATGCAGAGAAGAATATGGCTATGTATGGGTAAATTTAAATAATAATCATCCTAAAATGTTTACATATCGTCCATTTCTTGATGAAAGCTACCATAATGTCTTATGGGGGCAAACAGAAATAAATGCAAACCCTCCAAGGGTAGTTGAAAATTTCCTTGATGTTGGCCACCTTGCATTCGTTCACGAAGGCTTCCTTGGTGTTCAAGAAAAACCAGTAATCAGTGATTATGATGTTCACGAGGATGAAGAACATATTTACTCTGATGAAATTGCGATCTTCCAACCTGATCCAGATGGGACTGGTATAGCAAAGGATGTCTATTATACGTACGAAATTTTCAATCCTCTTGTTGTTCAATTTACAAAGAGGGATCCTGAAAGTACCAATAAAATGACAATTGTCCTTATGATTCAACCAATTACAGAAAAAAAATCAATTGCTCATGGAATTATTTCCTTTAACTATGACACCGGAACGTCTGATGAAGAAACGATAAAATTCCAGGATATGATTTTTGCACAGGACAAGCCAATAGTCGAAAATCAAAAACCTGAAGACCTTCCATTGGATTTACAAGTTGAGCTTTCCTTAAAATCAGATCGCATGAGTATAGCCTATCGTCAATATTTGAAAAAAATAGGGGTTACATTAGGAACAGCCTGATAAATAAAAAAAGAGTGCCAAAAGATTACATTGTAGGAATCGATTGGCACTCTTTTATAACGAGTTGAAAGGGAATATCCCAATAGTATCTACTCTTCTTTTGGCGTTTCACAATACTGTTTAAAATTATCTAGAATCGCTTGCCAGCCTTCTTTTTGCATTTCAATGGAATTTGTAGACTCTGCTTCAAATTCTTCAATTACCTTCGTGGCGTTTCCTTGACTACTAAATGTGATCGCAACTTTTCTTCCATCTCCCATGGTGTAAGAAATTAATTCATTAAGATTCACCTCATCATAAACACCACCAAAATCAAATCCAAAGCTACCATCCTTGGCTTCCATTCGCGTTAAAAATTTCCCTCCAACTCTCAGATCGTTCTCTGCCTTTGGAGCGTGCCAATCATCAGAAGCCGTATTCCATTTTGTTATATGCTGGGGCTCTGTCCAATATTTCCACACCTTTTCAACTGATGCTTGAACTGTGGTTTCAATCGTAATTATTTCACTTTTACCCTTTTCCATTTCCACTACCACCCCTATAATATATTGAATTTTTCGTTAATTATATGTGAAAATAGCAGCGTTTACAACTTTATTTTTTCTAGTAGTTGAGGGGGAAATCATTTCGCACTTCCATACACTATAGTTCTATCACTAATTGCAAATGTTAATCAACCCTATGCCTCCCAACTAAGTTACACCAAAAAGGACACCTTTCTAGTAGAATGACGTTTGTTGAAACGAACAAACTCTAGAATGGGTGCCCTTATGCAATAGAAATAGATAATGTCTTTGGTTATTAGAATATAGCTTACAAGCTTGAAATATTACTACTGATGAATCTATTTAAAATACAATACCGATAATGATAGCTGATAGAACACTTACTAATGTAGCCCCATATAACAACTTTAATCCAAAACGTGCAACCACATTCCCTTGTTTTTCATTCAAGCCTTTAACTGCACCTACAATAGTACCAATGGATCCGAAGTTCGCAAATGAAATGAGGAAAACGGATACAATTGCAGTCGTACGATCACTTAAACCATCTTTTACTTCGACAAAGTCAAGCATTGCCACAAATTCATTCGCAACAAGCTTTGTTGCCATAATACTACCCGCATTAACAGCCTCGTGCCACGGAACTCCCATTACAAAGGCAATTGGTGCAAATACATATCCTAATACTCCTTGGAATGAGATGCCAAATACACCACTGAAGATCCCATTAATTAAAGCAATGAGTCCAACAAAACCGACTAACATTACCCCAACTACGATAGCCACTTTGAAACCATCCATAATATATTCGCCGAGCATTTCAAAAAATGTTTGTTTCTCACCTTCTTGAACTTCGATAATATCTTCTTCAGGCTTAACTTCATACGGATTAATAATTGATGCAATAATAAAACCACCAAATAAGTTTAATACTAATGCTGCAACTACATATCTAGGTTCTAGCATTGTCATGTATGAACCAACAATGGACATGGACACAGTCGACATTGCAGACGCACATAATGTATACAAGCGGTGTTTTGGTAAAAATCCGATTTGGTTTTTCACCGATATAAACACTTCATTTTGCCCTACTATCGCTGCTGCAACGGCATTATAAGATTCCAATTTCCCCATACCATTGATTTTACTTAGAACTAAACCAATATATTTTATAATAAACGGTAAAATTTTATAATGCTGTAAAATCCCAATTATTGCTGACATGAAAACAATCGGCATCAAGACAAATAAGAAAAATGTGTGAGCCCCTTCATTGGCAATCCCACCAAAAACAAAATTAGTACCTTCATTAGCATACTCAAGTAATTTTGCAAAACTATCAGCAAAACCTCCAATTAAGAATTCTCCAATACTCGTTTTTAGTAAAAGAAGTCCTAAAACAATTTGAAGAACAATCATGACAATAACTGGGCGATATTTTATCTTCTTCTTATTATTACTCGCAACATATGCCAGTAATAGAACTACAATTAGACCTACAATCGAAATTAAATAATGCATCTTATCCCCTCCAAAATTAAAGTTTACGCTTACTTCAATGCCTATCCTTCCATATCAATCCTTGTTCTAGAATAATAGCTATTAGACTTCCACAAATTAATCCATTATTTAAAATAGCAATCACGATCGGAGATAACTGATTCGTTGCTGATGAAGGGACAAACATTAAACCTACACCAACTAACAAGGCTACTCCACTAACGAGATACGTTCGCTCTTCATGTAGGACCTTTTTCAATTCCTTCAAAGAAATTCCAACCATCTTAACAAAAATAACGAATGTTACGGCATAGCCTATAGGTGCTGGGATACTGGCTATTACATTCATAATAGGCGGTAGCAAGGAGATACAGATAACTAAGCTACATCCAATTAAAAACGACTTGCGTTCCTTCATACCTGTTTGTTCAACATATCCCGCTGCTCCTGAAATAGGGACTGACCCAATTGCACCTAGACATCCACAAATAAATTGCGTTATCCCAGATGTAAACCCCGCACGCAAATAGCGGCGATCATCAAGTGATTGTTTTTGTTTCATAACAGTTTCCATCAATCGGATTGATGCAATTGCATTTGTTATTAATAACAGTGTTAATAAAAATGCAGTAGTGATCGTCCCACTGTCGAAATGAGGCCTTCCAAATGGGAAAAACGCAGGCATTTTAAACAGGGTATCCACCTGTGAAATTACGGGCATATTTCCAAAAATCATAAATAATACCCAGCCTATTAAAATACTAATAATGATTGAAAACTGTTGTAGTAAAGCATAGTGGCTGTTTCCTAACCAAAAGGTGATACAAATGACAACCACACTAAGTAAAAAAACGTTAACATCTAGCATCGGGTGGCTTGATGAAATACCCATCATTCCTTTCATAAAGGAGCCACTTAATTGAAAGATTAATAACAGTAAATATATAAACGTGATAGTTGGTGTGAAAAGACGGGCAATCTTATCCATGAGCTTACATGCTGAAAGTAGGATAAATAAAACACCGCTAATGATCATTCCTCCACATAAAGCTTGTAATGCAGCAATGTTAGACGTATATAATACCCCCACCAAACTCGCATAAATCGTAAATATGCTCCACCATAAGCCAGCTGGACCTTCATGAATAGGTAATTTATGACCAATCAGACCTTGTAAAAAACCAGCAATCCCCAAAGTTATAATGGTGCTTTGGATTAGTCCAGACGTTTCATTGGGTGTTAATTGATACAAATCCGCAATCGCAATTGGGGCTGCAATTGCACCCGCAATCATAAAAATCATCCACTGCAATCCGGACAGTAAAGCTTTCATTTCTTTCCCACTCTCTTATTTGTCTTTAGTCATCGATGACCGTATTAAGAGCTATTTCTACCATTTCATAAAAAGATTTTTCACTTTCTTCATGGGTTAAGCTTTCATTTGTTAATAATTGACTACCCACAGTCAAAATTGATAAAGCCTTCACACCATATTTGGCAGCTAACGTATATAGGGCTGTACTTTCCATTTCTACAGCTAACACACCGAACTCCATAAACTTGTGAAGCCTATCTAATGTTTCACGATAAAATTCATCAGAATTATAAATATTGCCAACAAAAACGTTTACATTTTTGCTTTGCGCTAGTTGATATGCCTTTATTAACAATGAAAAATCTGCCACAGGTGAATAATTACAGCCATGGAAAATCTTCTCCGTCAAATTACTGTCTGAAGACACCGCTTGAGCTAATATAACGTCGCGAATATTAAGTTCCTTTTGCATCGCACCACATGTGCCGATTCGAACCAATTTCTTAGCTCCATAATCATTTATCAATTCAGTACCGTAAATACTCATTGATGGATTTCCCATCCCAGTCCCCTGAACTGAAACTTGTACACCTTTGTACATTCCTGTGTAACCATACATCCCTCTTACTTCGTTATAACAATAAGCTTTGTCTAAAAATTGCTCTGCAACAAATTTTGCACGCAAAGGATCTCCCGGAAGCAATACACGTTCTGCTATTTCTCCTTTTTTTGCACTTAAATGCCTACTCATCGTTATTCCCCCAAATAATTAAATTGTTTTATTTCAAATTCGCTAAGGAAATCGCTTCCATTCATCATCAAAAAAAAGATGCCCATCGCAATTTCCAAACAAATTTCTAAGAAAAGAAATAAGTTATGAAACTACTATGAGCATAAATTTTTTTATCCTTCCAAACTAGACCAGATTATTACGTAGCGTACGGAAAATAATTGACCAAATGAATTATTGGAGCAATTCTTTACGAATATTATCTAAATCCCTTTTAGAAGGAATCGTGGAAATAATCACCACTGGCACTGTTTTTAATGCAACCGGCAAATTACTAATGACAAAATCAATATCATACTGCTGGACCATTTCATCAGTCAGCCCCTTCATGATAGAAGTGTTAATGATCAACTGATCCCCTATTTCCTTCTTTATCAAATTTGCTATATAATGTCGAATTGAAAACTCCTCTCCAATTACGAGGAAGGCCTTTTTACTTTTGTATCGTAAGCTTGAACGAACAAGCAAGGTAAGTTTTGTTAAATGGAAATTATTATACAAGACTGAAGGGTAAGAAGTTTGCCACTTGTGCATGCAGGTCTGTACGACTTGATAATCTTGTTGACACTCACTTTGGACATATGTTGTTAAATTGCTTTTTGAAATCATCATCCATTCAGGAATCGCATTATCGATTAAAAGCTTGTCAACGAACTCATATATTTCCAAGATAAATCGCTCGTTCATATCAATATTGGGATAAACATTATCCAATAATGTTAACAACTGATTTCCCATTTGATATTCTTCTTTCTCCTTGTATAATTCAACCTCCTTCATTGGTGTCATTTCTGACCCTTCATAATAATGATATTGGCTAAGACTAAACAAGGACTGCATGAAAAATATTTCGCCTTTTGGTAATTCGATCGAGAATCTTTCTTCAAGTCCTTTCGCGAAGGACTTTACTGATGAATGGAATATCCCCTTTTCCCACGGATAACCACTCTCGGCGATTTTCACATATTCTTCTTTCTTTACTCTTTCAAGTACAATCGCAACTAAGAAGGATAATTTCCTTTTGGAATTGATAAAATAAACAATGTTCTTCTCATTCTCTATATTCGTGATTAATTGATTGATGAAATCAAAGTCGATATTCGTAAACGGCCATCCAGTAAATTCATATGCATCACCATATAACTTCCAATAAAAATATCGGATATTCAATTCATTCCCTTTTACGACAGGAGTCGAGTATGTAATGCGTAGCTTATATGGCTTTAGATCATGATTATTTAACTGCACAATCAGTTTCTTCAAAGAAGAAGTGCTCATAAACATGGCTTCCGCAAGCTCCTCCATTGAGAATGGATTACGATTTGCAAACAATATGTCCATTAAACGATAGAAGATGGTTTGTCTTAACATGTTAGAAATTACTTCACTAACAGTTTTACTTCGCCCATCGCGTTGAAGAAGGATTCCCTTTCCTCTAGAAACATCAATGGTCATATCAATCGGTAATTGCACATTAATCTCCTCAACCATCTTACGTATGGTTTTATCTGAAACACCTAAATTTTTTTCAACTTCAGCTAAGGTAAACCATCTTTGCTCAGAATCAAGCAGGGTTAATAATTGACTAGCTAATTTGAATTCCTTATCCACTCTTCCACCTTATTTCTACTAAATATTGATTTTTTAAGAAATCCTTAGAATGTTAGTATAATGTTAATGCCAATAAATTAAACTGTACAGGGCACTCTCCTCATAAGGGAGGTTTAAACCAGTTCTATCTATGGGCAATATAAGAATAATCTCTCTTGTAAAACTTCTAAGACTTCTTCTGGCATTTCCCTGACCTTAATATCCTCACCTAGAAAAAGTAGCCAGCTTGTTAGTTCTGCCAATTCTTCGAGATTGTGAACATTGATGAAAGTTTTTAGAATGGCTGTCGTTTGGTAAGGATTCGTATAGGAAATTGAAACCTTTAAAGGATGGTACTTTTTGAACTGGGTAATTGCCTTTGGACCGAGCTCAAGAATAAGGTTATTGACTTCCTCCTGTTTACTTAGCTTTTCTAAAATCTTTTTCTTACTTAGCTTTTTTTTCGAAGGGAATGATACGACATTAGTGAGATTGTCCACGGAAATAAGTAGTCTTTTTTCCTCGTTTAAGTCAAAGCCTTCTATCAACCAAATGCTTTTTTCACGATAAAGGTGCAAGAGATAGATTGGATAAGACTTTATGACCTTCTCTTCTTTAATGGTAATTAATAAATGGCGATCTACAAGAAGTAGTTGGATCAGTTTTTCTAACATAGGATGTGGAAGGTCTGATAGATCAAGCAGGTCGGGATTATGGGGATTGGTCCCTTCAAATAGCAAAATTTGATTTAATAGAACAAGGGCATCTTGCTGGTTTTCTGAGATGAGGCCTAATAATTTTTCAGCTAAAGATTGACGGCTCTTTAGATATGGGAGTTGTTGATTTCTTGTGGCCATGAAGGCTATAAAAAGAGCTTTAATCTCATTATCAGTAAAGCGAACAGTTGGCAGAACAGAGTTATTCATGACAAAATAACCTCCATCTCTTCCAACTTCAGCAACAAGCGGCATCCCCATAGCTTCAATTTCTCTAATATCTCTTATGGCTGTCGAACGAGAAATGTTAAATTCACGCATAAGTTCAGAGATTGTAAAATGGGCGCGGTTATTGATATATCTCATGATAATATTTATCCGTTCAACTTTTTTCATTTGGACCTCCTAAACAGTATCACTTTTTGACATGATTTAAAGCTATTATAAACCTATCAAGTGAAAATACAATTCATTTGATAAATTAAAAAAAAGGAAGGTTTTGAATATGACAAATTATATGTTAGAAGAAAAAGACAGCTTTACCGTTTTAGGCATTGGAACTGAGCTTAAGAGCAATTACACAGACTATGCAGGCATAACCAAGGAAAAAGCAGACTTTTGGGAAGCCGTCAAACAAGATGGAACACTTGATACTTTAAAATCCTTAGCTAAAAATGACTATATTTTCGCGGTGAACGAAGCAGTGAATAACAAGATGATGCATTATGCTGGTGTCATGACAGAGGAGACGATACCTGAAGCAACTAGAGTTATTCAATTTCCTAAGGGAGAGTACCTTGTTGTTAAAGGAGAAGGACAGACAGCTGAAGAGTTAAGTAATATGCTTACTGGTATTGCCTTTGGTCAAGTCTTGCCAGAAGCTAAGGATTATGCCTATGTGGGTGGACCAAATACAACGGTTGAGATGGGAAATCGAAATGGATCAGTATTTGGTGAAATGTGGATTCCTGTTGTTAGAAAATAAAGGGATAAAAGGAGAGTTGGAAATTGTCCTATATTGTTGATTTTAAAGATGTATCTACAGTTGGTTTAGAGTCTTCACCAGTCGCAGAAGCGCTAGCAGGATTACGTGCGAATGAAGCCCGTTACTTTATGAACAAATATAAGCATGAATTCACAGTTATGCCAGCTAGCGAAAGTCAAGAAACACTTGATTATGTAAATCGAATTTTAAAAGAAGAACGTGATATTGAATTTGCGGCCAAACCTTTAGAAACGTCACAATGTCAAGTTGAAAACATCAAATGGACCCACGTCTTTTATGAGGATGGCCTTGCAGTCAACGTCTTGTATACAATCGATGGCCCTAAGCCGAAGCGTGCTGTTGGTTTTAAGCTTTCTGAAGGTATGGACGTACCAAAGGAGCTAGAAGCAAGGTTTAAGTTTGCTAGGCAGAAGTCTAAATTAGCTGGAACCATTCGGGGCTCGTTTTTTGTAATAAAAGGAGAATATTAAAAAAGGAAATGTGTAAGAAAAGCCATTCAAATAACAAGACAGCACTTCTCCAACAAATTAGAGGGTGCTGTTACTTTTTTGAAAGAAACATCATTTACTTGTGGTACAGTTCCCCTCTTTTTTTATATAATATCCCCTTAGGATTCACAATTACTACGATCACCGCAACAACAAAATAAGAAAGCATAACATATGTTAAAACCTCTAATCGATCCCCTTTAATTACCCCAATAAAAAAATTAAATAATTGGTGCATCATTATCGGGATTACTAGGTTCTTATTTAAGTTATAGAACAACGTCACAATAATCGAGAAAGATAGAATTCCAATCATAAAGAGGACAATGTAATTAACTAAATCCACACCAGTATAACCCGAGGTAAACCATATTGGAGTGTGCCAAAATCCCCATAAAACACCTACTATTAAAGCTGACCGTAAAGCAGAGTACTTCTTTTGAAGTTCATTTAATGCATATCCTCTCCAACCCAGCTCTTCGCCTAAAGGTCCTCTTATCAGATTATCAAAAAACTCACTGAATATGAAAGCTAGACCTATAATTGATAATGATAGATTTTGTGTATCGTTTTTATTTGATAGCAGCAATATAGTCACAGAGACGATTATAACTTGAATAAGCACGAAGCTGCTAAGAACAGAGACCTTAATTCTTGGGGTAAATTTTTCTTGTATAAAGTCTTTTAATCTTACTCCCGGGTAGATCCGTCTAAACAAAATAATGAAGGCAAAGGTGGATGACCAAGCGGAGATGATTTGCAAAATGGATGATATGCTCTCAGGTGCACCTAGCAACATACTTATACCGATACCCATAAAAAATACAAAAAATATTGCATAGCTTAAAATAACAAAGGTTTGTAAAGGTTTCTTTAGTGAACTTCTTTTTTTCATATTAACCCACCCCTTTAAAACAAAATTGTCGTTATAGAACATCCCAACAACCTCATTTTAAACCTGTGGGTTACCCCCAGCTCAATACCTTTTTACATTACTTTATAGAGGAAGTTCAAAAAGTCCGGTAAAAATGACACATCGAATTTCTTCGTTGGCTTGCTTTTCCGCTGCTCAAAACTGCGCCGCCTCGAACTTCTCGGTCCTTTTTATCCTCCTTTTTGAACACGCACTTATAGGAGAATACATTTCTACAAACACACGCTCAAGGCCTTCCTCATATGTAGTCAAAAGTATGTTAATGTAAGCTATTCCTAGTAATTTATATCCATTTTCTTGTGCAATTTTTAAAAGCCGTTCTCCTACTTCATTGTCAATATTTTTTCCACCGGTTACCGCTCTACCATTTTCGATTACGGTATAAATGCACTTTGGAAAGGCAAGTACTTCACCAGTAAGATTTTTGTCCCCCTCTTCTACTTCTTTTACCACTATAAATCTATCCTCTTTTTTCCCTTCTTCATCAAAATGGATTACTCGCCTTACACTCATTAAAGTAACAGCTTTCTTTAAACTTTCTGTACTATTTCTTATAATTTCATATTCATTGTAAGCAGTAAAATCAGCTATTTCGCCTTTTACTTCTAATGGCCTCATTTCTTTAACCGTAAACTTACCTAGGTGTAGTTTAATTTTAGAGCAGTTCTCTCTTACCGAGCTTATTTGCCTTAAAAGGAGTTTTTTATATTCCATTTCCTCAATTATTTTTGCTTCTTTCTCCACTAATACATCTTCTAGATCTGCTAAACTCTTGCTTTGTCTTATCTCCTGAATCTTCTTAATCTCAATATCAAGTTCTCGATAAAAATTGGTTGTTATCACATCATGAATATCATATTGATTATATTTACGATACCCATTTTCATCATACTTTGGTTTGACCAATTCCTTTTCTTCGTAATACTTTAATGTATCTCTTGTTACACCAAGAAAATTAGCAACTTGTCCTACAGTGTACATAGTTTCCCCCTTATGAATGGTATACAACTTAATCTCTAATATAACTATTAAACGACATTTGAAAGGAACGCAACATTTATAATAAGGGACTTTTTCATTAAAGAAACATACACCTATTGAACACAATGTCGATTAAGTACAAAAAGGGTTTGAATAAATTTGAATATTCTGTGACAGGGTTGAGATTTATTTTTGTGTTTTAGATGTAACCATTACAAACGTAACTATTCTTTAGAAACCATATTGTTACAATTAGTGGACATTAAGCGTCATTAATAAACGTAATGAAATGGAGGGCTTTATTTGAACAATCCACAACTGAAAATAGGTCATATGTTTCCAAAGTTTCCAATCATGCAAGGTGGTATGGGTGTAGGAATTTCTTTAAGTGGACTTGCTTCTGCTGTTGCAAATGCTGGAGGAATTGGCATCATATCAGGAACTGGGATTACCATCGAGGAAATGAGATCACATATAAGAAAGGCGAAAGAAGGTATTAAGGATTCCGGCTATATTGGGGTCAACGTCCTTTTCGCTATGAATGACTTTGCTGAAAAAATGAAAGCGGCCATTGATGAAAAGGTAGATTTCATTATATCAGGTGCTGGAATTTCAAGAGATATGTATAATTGGGGCAAAGAATACGGCATCCCTGTTATCTCGATTGTGTCTTCCGCAAAGCTTGCTAGATTATCAGAACGTCTTGGTGCATCTGCGGTTGTGGTAGAAGGCCATGAAGCTGGAGGACATCTAGGAACAGAAAGACCTTTGTTCGATATATTGCCTGAAGTGGTTGCGGCAGTTAAGATTCCTGTTATTGCTGCTGGTGGCATTATGACTGGAGAAGATCTTGCAAAAGCCTTACGACTAGGGGCATCTGGGGTACAAATGGGAACTAGATTTGTTGCTAGTGAAGAGTGTGATGCACCATTATCATTCAAAGAAAAATATGTAAATGCCAAACAAGAAGATACCATTATGGTTAAAACAACTGTTGGGCTCCAGGGTCGTGCAATTAAGAACCGCTTCACTGAACTCATTTCCGATGATAAAAAGGTAAAAATTAAAAAGTGTGTAGATTGCCTTAAAAATTGTTCTTATCGCTTTTGTACGCTAGATTCTTTGTTAACCTCTATGAATGGAGATTGCGAGAATGGTCTTGTTTTTGCCGGATCAAGAGTACATGAAATTAAAGAAATCCTACCTGTTAAAACAATCATCGACAATATTATGAGTGAATACAAAGCTTGTATGTAAATTTGAAAGGTACCTTCTCCACGATTCGGACAGGTACCTATGGATAAACTTACGTAGAAACCAATTCTAATATATTCCCATCTGGGTCTATGACATGGAATACAGACTGCTTAGAACTTCTCCTTACTTGAAAGTTGTGTGATTCTAATAGTCGATAATAATAAAATATTCGCATCGGTTTCAATTCTCGTATTGCTCTTGAAAGTTCAATCATAATCTCATGATTAGGCGTTAAAATCTCTCTATCAGTATCACTGATTGATTTAAGTTTCTTTCTAGAACGATGAAGTGCTGTCTTAATTGATTCATTACTCACCCTTAACATGGATGCTATTTCTTTTGTAGTGTATCCAAAAACATCCTTCAGGGTAATAAGCATTGATTGTTTCAAAGGTAATGAAGCTAGTAAAATTTCAATTAAACTATAGTATTCGATAGAATCATACTCTTTTCCATTTAACTCTTCATTAAATTGAATGACCTCTTTATGTTTTCTTTTTTCATCTATAAAATGGTTTTTAGCGACTGTACATAAGAATGAAAATGTAAACTCTCTATTTGGTTCTGAATGTTTAATTTTATAGACTTTTAGCAATGTTTCCTGTACTAAATCTTCAGCCGTCCAAGGGGATCCAGACAACTTTAAGCAATATGTACAAAGTTTTTTAATCTCAATCTCTAAATCCTCAAAAACCATGTTTTAGCACCCTTTTATAAAAAAATTTTATATTGTTGTAACCTTTAGACTATTATAAACGTTATAAATATGAATTTCACGTAAAGGAGGAAGATTATGTTTAAAATAGGTGGTATATTTATTCCGGTTACAGATGTTGAAAAATCTGCTGAATGGTATCAAAAAAATCTGGGGGTAAAGAAAATTGATAGTTGGGAAGATGGTGCTGGATTTTACTTACCAACTGGTTCAACGCAACTAGCCTTAGTAAAAGTTGAATCCCACCAACCTACGGAGTTTAACGTCAATAGTAATCAGAAGAATTCTTATTATAACTTTGTAGTTGATCATATTGAAGCTGCTCATCAACATTTTAAAAACAATGGCATCGTAACAACCGAAATTGATAATTTTGGTGGAATGAAATTCTTTGATTTTTTCGATTTAGATGGTAATCCATTCAGTGTAGTTAATGAAGTTGATGGTTCCCCTTTCCACTCAGATAATGTTAGAAAAATGCAAGAAAGTGATTTTAATAGTTAATTGATAGTTATAGGAATAGAATTACCATTCAAATAGAATTGGTAATTCTATTTTTACTTTCCTCCCTATACTTCAAATACCAATAACTTCTAGCAGAAATCTAGGTGAATTATATATAAAAACGCTTGCAAAACTCAAAATATATACTATAATACTTGTATACAAGTATACAAACAAACTCTTTTGGAGGTGTTTTTATGGTCGATTCAAAGGAATTTCTATATCCTGAGAAGTGGCTTTCCAAGGCTCCAACTGGTGAACGCGTCGCATCAGAGCTTAGAATGCGTATTATTTCCGGCTCAATTGAAAGCGGTACCACCCTTTCTGAAAATAAATTAGCTGGGGATTTTAATGTGAGTCGCTCTCCCGTTCGTGAAGCGTTAAAAATATTGGCATCTGAAAATATCATTCGTTTAGAAAGAATGGGTGCCGTTGTGATTGGATTAACCGAAAAAGATATTGCAGAAATATATGATGTACGTTTACTAATTGAAACCTTTGTATTTGAACGATTTGTAGGGATGGACACGAGTGGGTTAGTAAGAGATTTAAATAAAATACTAGAAATGATGAAGATCGCCATCAAATATCAGGATGCTGATGAGTTTAGTTATCAAGATGTGTTATTTCACGAAACGATCATTCATGCAAGTAATCATTCCTATATCTCGATGATTTGGAATAATTTAAAACCAGTAATGGAAAGCCTAATCCTACTGTCTATGCGAGTACGATTCAAAGAAAAATATGAGGACTTTACCCGTATTGTTCATAATCACAACCTTTATATTGAAGCCATCCAATCAAAAGATAGAACCCTCATGATTGAGTCTTTACACAAAAACTTTGACGATGTTCAAGGTAAAGTCGAAGACCTTTGGAGGTCACAAGAAATGCTTTCTAAAGGAGTAGTAGAAGAAAATGACTAGCTATATGTTAGGGATAGATATTGGCACAACAAGTACGAAGGCAGTTTTATTTACTGATAAGGGAGAAGTCATCCAAACAGAAAATATTGGCTATCCGCTATATACACCTGATGTAATGACTGCTGAACAAAACCCTGAAGAGATTTTTCAGGCTGTCTTACAATCAATTTCAAATATAATGAAACATCATTCCGATAAAGAGCTATCATTTATTTCATTTAGCAGTGCCATGCATAGTGTCATTGCCATGGATGAAAATGATCAGCCGCTAACAAATTGCATTACATGGGCGGATAATCGCAGTGAAGCATGGGCACATAAAATAAAAAATGAGATGAATGGACATGAGGTCTACAAACGAACTGGAACACCGATTCATCCTATGTCACCACTATGTAAAATCACTTGGATCGTACATGATCGCCCTGAGATTTCTACTCAAGCTAAAAAGTATATCGGGATTAAAGAATATATTTTTAAAAAGTTCTTTAATCAATATGTTGTCGATCACTCCCTTGCTTCTTGTATGGGAATGATGAATTTAAAAAACTTAGATTGGGATGAAGAAGCTCTAAAAATTGCCGGTATCACCCGCAATCAATTATCTCAACTCGTACCAACTACCCAAATATTTACAAACTGTGATCCCGTTTTGGCCAATCAGATTGGAATAAAACCAGAAACACCGTTTGTTATTGGTGCAAGTGATGGAGTCCTATCAAATCTTGGGGTAGGCGCTATCCAAAAAGGAGAAATTGCCGTCACGATTGGAACAAGTGGGGCAATTCGAACCATTATTGATCATCCACAAACAGATGAAAAAGGAAGAATTTTTTGCTATGCGTTAACGGAAAATCACTGGGTAATTGGCGGTCCAGTCAACAATGGTGGAATGGTTCTACGTTGGATTCGTGATGAATTTGCTTCTTCTGAGGTAGAAACAGCCAAGAGGCTTGGAATTGATCCATATGAGGTACTAACTAAAATTGCAGATCGTGTAAGACCCGGATCTGACGGATTGTTATTCCATCCCTATCTTGCGGGGGAACGTGCTCCATTATGGAACCCAGACGTCCGCGGTTCATTTTTTGGATTAACCCTGTCACATAAAAAAGAACATATGATTCGCGCTGCTTTAGAAGGGGTTATTTACAATTTATATACTGTATTTCTAGCCCTAACTGAATGCATGGACGGTCCTGTTACCCGTATTCAGGCAACTGGAGGTTTCGCACGATCAGCCGTTTGGCGGCAAATGATGTCTGATATATTCGAATCAGAAGTCATTGTGCCAGAAAGCTATGAGAGTTCGTGTCTCGGTGCTTGTATTTTAGGGTTATATGCCACCGGTGAAATAGATTCCTTTGAGGTTGTTTCTGAAATGATTGGTAGCACCTACAAACATACACCGAATGAAAGCGCAGTACATGCTTATAGGGGCTTACTTCCAATCTTCATTAACCTATCGAGAGTATTAGAAAATGAATATACGCAAATTGCCAATTATCAAAGAAACTTGATAAACAAACACAACTAGACCAACATCTGGAGGAATTACAATGCCATTAATTATAGTCGCAATAGGTATAGTAGCCCTGCTTATTTTAATCATGGGCTTGAAATTAAACACATTTATCTCTTTAATTATTGTCTCAATCGGTGTTGCATTAGCGCTTGGAATGCCAGTTGATCAGGTCGTTAAAACCGTTGAAGCTGGACTAGGCGGAACACTTGGCCACATCGCACTTGTATTTGGTCTTGGAGCAATGCTTGGTAGATTAATTGCTGATGCTGGTGGAGCGCAACGAATTGCAATGACCCTCGTCAACAAATTTGGAGAAAAAAATATTCAATGGGCTGTCGTTGTCGCTTCATTCATTATCGGGATCGCTCTATTTTTTGAAGTAGGATTAGTATTATTAATCCCAATTGTATTTGCGATTTCTAGACAATTGAAGGTCTCAATTTTATACCTTGGTATTCCGATGACAGCGGCTTTATCTGTTACACACGGCTTCTTGCCACCACATCCAGGACCAACTGTTATTGCTGGTGAATTTGGTGCAAACATTGGTCACGTATTACTTTATGGATTGATTATTTCCATTCCAACCGTTTTCATAGCTGGTCCGGTTTTCACAAAAATTGCAAAAAAATTGGTCCCTGCCTCTTTTACGAAAACAGGTAATATTGCTTCTTTAGGGGAGCAAAAAACATTTAAAACGGAAGAAACACCTGGTTTTGGAATTAGTGTATTCACTGCCTTACTTCCTGTTATTTTAATGTCAATTGCAACAATTATTACATTACTTCAAAAAACAATCGGATTTGAAGATAATACTTTTCTAGCAGCGATTCGATTTATTGGTGAAGCTGGTACTTCCATTTTAATCTCGTTATTAGTTGCTGTTTATACAATGGGATTAGCAAGAAAAATCCCAATCAAAACTGTAATGGATTCTTGTACAACCGCTATCACACATATTGGAATGATGCTCTTAATCATTGGTGGAGGCGGAGCCTTCAAACAAGTATTAATTGATGGCGGTGTGGGTGACTATGTAGCTGAGTTATTCGAAGGTACGTCATTATCCCCTATTCTGCTTGCTTGGATTATCGCTGCCATCTTACGTATTTCCCTAGGTTCGGCAACGGTTTCTGCTTTAACTACAGCTGGTTTAGTCATCCCGATGCTCGGACAAACTGACGTAAATCTTGCCTTAGTTGTCCTTGCAACTGGTGCCGGGAGTTTAATAGCTTCCCACGTTAACGATGCTGGTTTCTGGATGTTCAAAGAATACTTTGGTTTAAGTATGAAAGAAACCTTTGCAACCTGGACCTTGCTTGAAACGATTATTTCCGTAGCTGGGTTAGTCTTTATCTTATTACTAAGCTTATTTGTATAAATGAATTTAGGCAGTAAATTCCCACTTATAGTGAGGATTTACTGCCTTTTATTTTTATTAAAAGTCTTTTTACAGTTAATCAGCAATCTACTTAATACGGAAACGGTCAACACTTTGTTTTAATTCTTCCGCCAGTCCATGGAGCATAGCTGCAAAGCTTGCTACCTCTTGCATAGCCGCAAGTTGTTCCTCTGATGAAGCGGCGACGTGCGCGGAGTTAGCCGAAGATGAATCGACGATACCCTCCAGCACTGTTAATGAAGCAGCAACTAACTCACTTCCTGCTGACAGTTGCTCCGAAGCAGCAGATACTTCCTCAACCTGCTCGGATACTTTCCGAATCGATTCCACGATTGAACTAAATGTTTGCCCAGTCTTATTCGCGATAAGTGTACCTGTCTGAGCTTCTGTCATTGATTTGTCCAAAGATATCACTGTCTTACTCGTGTGATCACTAATGCCTTGTAGTATATCAGTTATTTTCTCCGAAGAGGTTTTGGATTGTTCAGCTAGTTTACGAATAAGCGAAAGTACATAAGCGGAGTTTTTTCCGTTAATTGCAGTTTGGGGGGCATTTTTGAGGTTAGTCTTAAAAGTGGACACTGGAAAACGAGATTTAGTTTATAATTGAA
>NZ_JAKTTI010000018.1 GCF_022427965.1 Fredinandcohnia quinoae
ATGTTATCTTGATTAAACGTTGACGCTTGTATTGTGTTCAGTTTTCAAAGAACTTATTCGTCACTTTCATTTATAAGCGACTTTATTAATATAACATCCTAATTTCGCGAAGTCAATATATTTTTCAAAAACTTTTTTGACTCGGTAGTCGTTTAATACGACAACGTTTATTACTATACCACCATCAAAAAAACATGTCAATAATATTTTTAGGGCTAATTTTAGCCCTTTCTAACATTATATTTTCCTTTTCTACTTCCTCCTGTCTTAGAACGAATATACTTCATACATTCTGATGGTTCAGCCACTCTCTTAAAAATACTGAACAATATTTGATACCTCTCTTCCATCGCTCTTTTAACTATATGGTCGATTCTAGAATCTTCAACATCAAATAAAATCTCTTCCATTTCTCGTTTCAATAAATATTCTATTTCTTTCACTTCTTTTTGATTTATAAGTAGTCCAATCATTCTTTCACCTCTGTTGTTTTGTAAAATTAGTTATTTCCACAATTTGATATTTTATCCAACATTAACTGACAGTCAAACTCCTTCCTCAAAGCTACTCGAATTGAGGAAGCATAACTGCCAATAATTGTACGACTGATTAACCACCAGTCAGTAAAAGGTTGAAGCCTTCTCTCTTATTGAAGTTTTACTCATATGAAAGAGTTTCTAATACTTTTCATACATATATCTAATCACTTTGCATAATATGTAGACAGAGAGAAGTCTTGGACAAGGGGGATACATATGAATTTTTTCTACATTCTAAGTGCCAAAAGAGTTAAACAGGCCATCATAATTCTTGCGGCTTCATTTTTTACTGCAGGCATTTTTTATATAGAACAAGGAAATATTGCACCAGTATTTTCAACAGATAATGGTCCACGCGTTATTTATAAAGGACCTAAATCTGGAAAGACAATTGCACTCACTTTCGATATAACTTGGGGTGATACAAAGGCCCTTCCAATTATTGATTTATTAAAAAAGGAGGGTGTTCAAACAACATTTTTCCTATCTGCTTCTTGGGCTGAACGGCACCCTGATATTGTTAAAAGGATTATTGATGATGGTCATGAAATTGGCACAATGGGTTATAATTACGAAAATTATATGGATCTTGAGGATGCACAAATAAAGAAAGATATTTATCGTGCACAGGATGTGTTTAAAAAGCTGCAGGTTAAAACGGTTAACCTAATTAGAACACCCGACGGAAATTTTGACAAAAGAGTGGTAAGGGTAATTGATTCAATTGGATACACAGTTGTACATTGGGGTGTTGATTCGAATGATTGGAGAAATCCCGGAGTTCAAAAAATCACAAGTAATGTGTTGGAAAACATCGATGGGGGCGATATTGTTCTTTTCCATGCATCAGACTCTGCAAAGCAAACGGAAGTTGCACTTCCAAATATAATAAAAGAACTAAAAGGGAAGGGTTATTCCTTCGTAACAGTAAGTGACTTAATTGCAAACACGAAAGTTCAATCGAAAAAAGTAGAATAAAAAGAGCTGACCATTGGATCAGCTCTTTTTATTTAATATTTTATGTAGAATTAATAATTGATAAGCGTTGCATATTAATAGTGGAAATAACATTAGATAGAACCAACTATTTTCGTTAACCTGTATGGCTGGCATCCATTCGACAATAGATACGACATACATGAAGAATAATGCAGGTATAAAAGCACCTTTATTTGTTTGTTTACTCTTAATATAAGCAATAATGAGTCCAAAGATTAAGATAACAATTGCAATTATGAGATAAGGAGTGATTGAATCTCCTTCTTTTCCAAAAAACTGATATCGAAAATAAACAAGATCAAAAAATACAAATGCGATTAATACAATTTGTACTGGATTCCAGACTCTTTTAAATAAACCTAGTCCGAAACGGTGAATGGTCAAGTATGCAAAAAAGCCCATTTGACTAATGATACTAAATATAAAGCCGACTCCAATCAGCCAAAGAACAACGAGGAGTATTTCAATGATGTCTGATGCTAAAAATAAATCTTTATATTCATTCCATTTTACAGCAAAACCAACGATAATCGTACTTACTGCTCCAATCAATAATGTAGAAAGGAATAGTCTTACCCAATTTCGACTTTTCACGACAAATCCTCCAAATCTTACTAAACTCATTATTGATTGTACCAAACCAATTGGTAGAAAAGCCAGTTATTGATGGTAAGCATGCGTATATTTTTTATTAAAATCCAGCATATTAACTTATAAGGATCCCCTTGAAAGGAGCTTTGCTACAATGAAAAAATGGATATCGCTCCTCATCATGAGTTCTATGCTTTTCGTTTTTGGCTGTGCACCAGCAGATGTCGGCAAAAACCAAATAGATTACGATGAAACGAAAAAGATGGTTGTCGATATTTTAAAAACAGATGATGGAAAAAAAGCAATCGAGGATATTATGACCGATGAGAAAATGAAACAAAATTTTGTTATGGGTCAGCCAATGGTTAAAAAGTCGGTTGAAGAAACATTAACATCTGAAAAAGGTATAGAATTTTGGAAGAAGACATTTGAAGACACAAAATTTGTAGAAAGCTATGCAAAAAGTATGCAGTCTGAGCATGAAAAAATTATTAAAGGGTTAATGAAGGATCCTGATTACCAACGAATGATGCTGGATATCTTAAAGAACCCCGAAATGGAAAAGGAAATGACGACTGTTTTAAAAAGCCAAGATTTTCGAAAGCATTTCCAAACACTTATAAGCGAGACTTTTGAAAGCCCACTATTTAAAGCGAAAATTGAAGATATTTTAATCAAGGCTGCTGAAGACCTCCAAAAGGAAAAAGAGGCAAAGAAAGAAAGTGGCGATGGAGGTAATTCGTAGGGCATTTATAAAAACACCTCTTTGACCTAATAGTGCCAAAGAGGTGATTTCTTTTATAGGGAATCTACAACCTTTTGTGCAAGTTCCATGTATATTTTACCCACATGATGCTCCTGATCATATACAGATGGAGCGAAGTCATCGTCATTCCAATCAGGCTGTCTTAGTGGAAGTTTTCCTAGTAGTGTAGTCTGAAGTTCTTCTGCTAACTTTTCTCCGCCACCTTGTCCGAAGACATATTCCTTTTCACCTGTTAGCTTACTTTCAAAGTATGACATATTTTCAATAACACCAAGAATTTCATGTTCGGTACGTAACGCCATTGCACCCGCTCTTGCAGCAACAAATGCTGCTGTTGGATGTGGTGTTGTTACAATAATTTCTTTACAAGCAGGTAGCATTGTGTGTACATCAAGTGCTACATCTCCTGTTCCTGGAGGTAAATCTAATAATAAATAATCTAGGCCGCCCCACTCAACATCATTGAAGAAATTATTAAGCATTTTTCCGAGCATTGGCCCACGCCATATAACTGGTGAGTTATCCTCTACAAAAAAGCCCATTGAGATTACTTTTACACCCATTCTTTCGACAGGAATAATTTTCTCGCCGCGTACGACAGGGCGTTTTGTAATACCCATCATGTCTGGAACGCTAAATCCATATATATCAGCATCAATTAGTCCAACCTTTTTTCCAAGTCTTGCTAACGATACCGCTAAGTTTACAGATACTGTTGATTTACCAACTCCACCTTTACCACTTGCTATTGCAATAAAAGTTGTCGAGTTAACTGGTGATAATAATGAATCTGAAGCTCCATCTTCATTTTTGAACTTTGCAAGCTCTTCCTGAGATAATTCCGTGAAGCGTAATCCGACAGATTCTGCCCCAGCCTCTTTAAGCGCATTGACTATCATTGATTGAAGATGTAACTGCTCGGAAGTTCCGGTCTTCGCAAGTGCAATCTTCACACTTACATGTCCCTTTTCTTCTTTCACCCTTACCTCTTGGATTGCATTAGTTTCTTCGAATGTTTTATGTAAGAATGGATCCTTCTTCTTATTTAAAATTTCCCTGACCTGTTGTTCGTTAATCATATATAAGCACCACCTATATTGTATTCGGTTTCACCAATCACATTATAACATACCTTGTTAGACATACAGTGTGAGGAATCTCATAGATAATAAAATAATACCCACCTCATTAATCGGGCGGGTTGTCTTCATTGGAAAAATAACGTGATATTCCTGTATATATGGAGGCTGCTAGCTTATCTTGATATTTATCCTGCACCAATAATGCCTTTTCATCTGGATTTGATAAAAAACCGACCTCAACAAGGGCACCTGGTTTTTTCGAGCTCTTTAATAAGTAAACACTATTTATCGATTTTGCTTGTCTAGTTGTATTTCCTAAATTATTTCGCAACTCATCTTGAATGTACTTTGCAACAGCTTCATTTTCCTTATAGCTACCAAAATAGAAGGTTTGAGCACCTCTCCATTTCGGTGAAGGAATTGCATTTAAATGTACACTAATAAAAAGATCTGCTTCTGAGTCATTTATAATCTGAACCCGCTTTTTCAAATCTTCTGTCTTCCTTCGACTATATCCTTTTGTTCCCTTAGAAGCCAGATCGACATCATTTTCTCTTATCATCTGAACAAGGGCACCTTGTTGTTGGAGGTAATCTCTTAATTTTAATGATATACTTAGGGCAATATCCTTCTCTTGTATATCTCCATTATCTGCACCCCCGTCAACACCTCCATGTCCTGGGTCTATAATAATGATCTTGCCGGACAGAGGGAGATTCCAAGAATTCCAAACATCTTTATCCATGAAACGATATTGTATAATCAAAAATAAGATAAGTGCCCCTGCAATAATTGCGGTAATCTTTATTTTTTTATTCACTTTTTTCCCTCCTGCTCGTCCCTACAATTCACTATATGGGACAAAGAGAGTATATATGAATAAAAATTTCAATGCAATTTTAGGCGGTATCTTTTTTCACCTTTCATGAATCCTTCCATCCACCAGGTGTCTACATAATGCTCACACGCATAATATAATGATTCATTTACAACATCGTTATCACCAATTTGACCCCAGTATCCAATGAAATCATACAGTGCATCAATTAAGTTTTTCTCATATTGATAGCATCTTTGTTTTACACTTTCTACTGATTCCCCATAATATCCGAAACGGCTATATTTCGCTCCTAATAGATATGCTTCAATCGCAACATCTAAACAACCTTCCTCTATCGCGCTTCCGAGCATAGAGCCTGATCGAAAATAATCCCCAAAGGTTTCGATTGCATTATTCTTAAGTCCCTCAAGTGACAGCTCGCGTAGCATCTTACGCTCATATGTGATTTGCTTTTCTCTTCGTTTCTCTTTGAAGGTAGTAATAACATTCATTCATAAACCCCCTTTGAGAACTAGTTTCCTACTGAATCAATGGATTCATGCGTACAACACAATGTACCTTAACTTCCAAAATGAGTTAATCCATGAGCATTTATCCATCAGCATCATTCAGTCTAAAGTTGTAGAAAAAATTCAACCTTCTCTCCGAGGGAATGTCTTTAGAAAAAAGGTACGATTATGTCATCAACTAATAAAGGGGAGTTTTGAATGAAAAATAAAGTAGTGATGATAACTGGAGCTTCTAAGGGATTAGGGAGAGCACTAGCATTAGCTTTTGCTAAAAAAGGAGCGAAGCTGGCCATATGTTCGAGATCGTCTGAAAGCATCGTTAAAGTAATGGAAGAAGCTAAAGAATTTGGGGGTGAAGTATTAGCCGTTACAGCTGATATATCAAATTCTAGGGATGTGGAACGATTCGTTGCACTGGCAGAGAGTACGTTTGGACATATTGATGTACTCATTAATAATGCTTCTATTCTAGGACCAAGTCCAATGCCTTACCTTCTCGACTATCCTGAAGAGGATTTTGCCGAAGTATTGAAAGTGAATGTGCTTGGCCAATTTTTTGTAACAAGAAGAGTGATTCCTGGGATGCTTGAACGAAATGACGGCTCGATCATCAATGTGACATCAGAAGCTGGCCATACAGGCTATGCTGGATGGGGAGCATATGGAATTTCAAAATTTGCAATTGAAGGCCTTACCCAAACATGGGCAGATGAATTGAGTGATACAAATGTCCGTGTAAATATGGTTGACCCAGGAGAAATGGACACTGAAATGCATCAATTGGCTGTTCCAAATTGTGAGTACCCATTATCAAAGCCGGAAGAGGTCGTTGATATATTTTTATCCTTAGCTTCAAGAAAATCTGAAGGAATCAATGGCCAACGTTTCGAGGCACAAAAGGAAGTGCTTAAATAATGGTAACCGAAGCATTGGATTTTTATCTTCCTAATGAGCTAAATGCCTCCTCCCCTCCTGAAAAACGTGGTTTGAGAAGGGACCATGTCAGGTTAATGGTTTTAAATAGAGCTTCTGGTGAAAGTAGACATGATCGCTTCTTTCATCTTTCCAACTATCTCAATCCTGGGGATTTGATTATTTTAAATAATAGCCGAACCATCCCTGCTGTTTTATACGCAAAATGGTTTCGTAATCATATCTTGATTACTTCAAAGGTTGAGGTTCGCTTAGCGCGGATGCATCGCGAAGAGAATACATGGGATGCTTTGATTGTACCAACCACTGCTGAAATCGGCGATACCTTATATTTTTCATCTGAACTATCAGCAACCGTCATCAACGAAAAAGGGGATTCGCCACTTAGGAGGATTCGTTTTACAAAAAATGGCTCAGAATTTTTTAATCTGATTTATTCTCTCGGTGAGCCTGTACGATATGAGTATATAAACCACCCGTGGGATCTGGATTACTATCAAACAGTCTTTGCAAGTCACCCCGGTTCAGTAGAGATGCCTTCTGCTGGAAGAGCTTTTAGCTGGGAGCTGCTATTTCAATTAAAATCTAAGAATATACAACATGAGTATATTCAATTGCATACAGGATTAAGCTATTTACTTGATGATAGTTGGAACCCCACACCTGAAGAGAATAAAGAAGAGTACCAGGTCTCTGAACAAACAATGAAACGAATTCTGGAGACAAAGGCCTCTGGCCACAGGGTAATCGCGGTTGGTACAACAGTGGTTCGCGCATTAGAGAGTGTAGCTAACAGCAAAAAACTATCTGGGGTAACCAACCTATACATCACTAAACATTATCCTTTAAAAATAGTTGACGGTATCCTTACAGGATTTCACGAGCCAAAAGCTAGCCATCTAGATATGCTTACAGCATTTGTATCAGAGCATCATTTGCTTCACGCATATGACCAAGCAATTAAGAATCGCTATTTATGGCATGAGTTTGGTGACATGAATCTCATTATATAATGGAGGGAAAGGTATGCGTCTCCACCATATTGGGATAGAAGTAAGGAATATAGATGAAGGAATCTCATTTTATACAACACAACTGAATTTTCGAGTCGAAAATCATTTTACCTTCATGGACGAAGAAATTGTATTTTTAACCTCAAAGGATTTCAGGATTGAGTTAATAGCCACTCAAGAAAAGAGCTCTACCGTCAATAATCACACTCATACTTGCTTTGAGGTTAGGAACCTCGATGAAATAATGAAAAGTTTTAATAACGTACCAATAGTTGAAGGTCCTTATACCCTCGAAAACGGCTGGAAGACCGTCTTTTACAAAGGACCTCATGGAGAAATAATCGAGTTTTTACAAACTGTTCAAAACTGACTCCTCTGCTAAAATGAGGATCAGTTTTTTATCTGAAAATTTAAAAATAGGCTATAATGAAAGGAGATTCTCTGATGGTGGAGGGTGACTGAAATGACTGAAGATCGCAGGTATGAAGAAATAAGTATTTTAAAGGAAATTGCTGAGCTTCTAAATGAAGGAACAGATACAAAGATTGTATTATCCGAGGTTTTAAGAAAGCTCCTCCACGTTACTGGATTACAAATAGGCTGGATTTTCCTTATTGATGATAATGGTACACAGCAGCTCGCAGCGGATGAGGCTTTACCTCCTGCTTTGACAAAAAACAATAAACAACGAATGTGTGAGGGTTCATGCTGGTGTGTTAATAGATATAATAAACAAAGCCTCAATCAGGCAACAAATATTATCGAATGTAAACGAATCGAAGATGCACTTTTAGATAATGCTGGGGAAACCTGCGGCCTTACCCATCATGCAACTGTCCCGCTCCGTGCTGGGGAAGAACGGTTTGGGATTTTAAATGTAGGCTCACCAAATAAAACTCATTTTCAAAGAAATGAACTTGCCTTACTTGAGGCGATTGCCTATCAAATCGGAACAGCATTAAAAAGAATTAAACTTACACAACTTGAACATGATACAGCACTTGTTGCTGAGAGAAATCGCCTTGCACGTGATCTTCATGATTCTGTGAACCAGCTCCTTTTCTCCCTGAGTCTTACTGCTAGGGCTGGTGTTGAGATGACAAAATCAAAAGACGTAAAACAAACATTCAGCTATATTCAAGATTTAGCTCAAGATGCCTTAGGTGAAATGAGAGCATTGATTTGGCAATTAAAACCACACGGACTGGAAAATGGTGTGGTAAGTGCACTTAGGAGTTATGCCCAATTACTTAGCCTTTCGATTGATACAAAGTTTACCGGAGTAGCCAACATACCAGGAAAAGTAGAGGAAGCTTTATGGCGAATTGGACAGGAGGCTTTAGCCAATTGTAAAAAGCATTCACAAACTTCTAAGGTGAGTTTATCATTACATGCGTCCTTGGATGAGGTAATGTTGACAATTAAGGATGATGGCTGTGGCTTTCATTATGAGGAACATCGGATTCTACCCTCATTGGGTTTAAAAAATATGAAAGCTCGTACTCAAAAATTAAATGGGAAATTCCGCTTAATCAGTAAGCCTGGAATGGGAACTGAAATACAGGTCCATATTCCATTTTAGGAGGGGAAAATCGTGAAGATCCGCATCTTAATAGCAGATGATCATCCTATCGTCAGAAGAGGGTTAGTCTTTTTCCTTCGTACACAAAAGGATTTTGAAATTATTGGGGAAGCGACGAATGGACATGAAGCAGTTCAACTAGCAACATCATTAACTCCCGATCTTATCTTAATGGATCTGGTTATGCCGGAAATGGACGGAATTCAAGCAACTCGACTTATAAAAAAGGAACAACCAGACATCAAAATTATGATGTTGACCAGCTTCTCCGACCAAGATCATGTCATCCCTGCCCTTGAGGCAGGTGCATCTGGTTTTCAATTAAAGGATATCCAACCAGATGAGCTAGTACTATCTATTAAAAAAATGATGAGTGGCGAAAATCAACTTCACCCTAGAGCAACAACCCATTTATTAGACAGCTTATCTAAGAAGAACATTCAAAAAAGAGACCTATTGCAAGAATTAACCAAAAGAGAACTCGATGTGCTAAAAGAAATTGCCAAAGGAAAAAGCAACAAAGAAATTGCCTCCGCATTATTTATTACTGAAAAAACGGTTAAAACCCATGTATCAAATTTGTTGTCAAAGCTTGAACTAACAGATCGGACTCAAGCAGCACTATTTGCGGTACGAAATCAAATAAGTGATTAACAGGATTCTCATGGACGATCAAAAACAAAAAATAGTTGAGTCTTTGTAAGAGCTTTTCTTTTAGTTATCATTCGAATATACTTGAAATAGGGTGGTGATTGCATTGAGTCTATTAAATGAAAGGTATAGCACCTATGAAGAATTTGAATCTGAAAGAGGGAAGACTGATAAAAGGTTAGAATTTATCGATGGGGTTATATATATGTCTCCTTCACCGAGCATTAAACATCAAGAGATATCATCTTACTTGCATGGTGAGTTATACAATTTGTTGAAGGGGAGTAAATGCAGAGTATTTGCAGCACCTACTGATGTCGTCTTTACTAACGAAAGTACAGATGAAAAAACGAAGGTTATCCCAGATTTATTTGTAGTATGCAACCAGGACAATTTCACTGAAAACGAATATGTTGGGGCTCCTGATTTTATTATTGAAATATTGAGTCCTTCAAATAAATCGCACGATATGATTACAAAGCTGAATTTATACATGAATTCCGGTGTTAAGGAATACTGGATAGTAGACCCGATGGAAAATTATATAATGGTTTATTATTTGGATAAAGATGTAGAGATTCAATTCACTCTAGTTCATCTAGGAGAATGTATTGTCTCAAACCTTTTTGAAGAATTTAAGATAAATACCAACGATCTATTCAACCCAAGCTAGTCATTACGTGGCTAGCTTTTTCCATTACAAGACGGTCTATTACTTTGAATCATAATAAAGGATACTACTTCTCTCTCATTAACTAATAAAATTCACATTACATCCTTAACCTATTTTTAAACAATAACAGGCTACCTCATCATAAATGAGATAGCCTGTAAACGTTGATATAATAATGTGTTTATTATTAAGATTAACGTTTTGAGAACTGAGGTGCACGACGAGCACCTTTAAGTCCGTATTTCTTACGTTCTTTCATACGTGGGTCACGAGTTAATAGACCAGCCGCTTTTAATGTTCCACGGTATTCTGGATCAACTTGTAGTAACGCACGAGCGATACCGTGACGGATTGCACCAGCTTGACCAGTGTATCCTCCACCATTAACGTTAACAAGAACGTTGTAGCTTCCTGTAGTTTCTGTAGCAACAAGAGGTTGTTTTACAACTTCTCTTAAAGCTTCAAATGGAATATAATCTGCAATTTCACGGTCGTTAATGATAATGCTTCCGTTGCCAGGAACTAGACGTACACGTGCAACAGAGCTCTTACGACGACCAGTGCCATAATATTGTACTTGTGCCATATTATTAACCTCCCTTTTAATTAACCGCGAAGTTCGTAAACTTCAGGTTGTTGTGCTTGATGTGGATGTTCGCTTCCAGCATACACGTGCAATTTTTTGAACATTTGGCGACCAAGTGGTCCTTTTGGAAGCATACCTTTGATTGCAAGTTCAAGCATTTTTGTTGGATAGTTTGTGCGCATTTCTAGTGCAGTTCTTGATTTTAATCCACCTGGATATTGACTGTGACGGTAGTAGATTTTACCGTTTAATTTATTACCTGTTAATTCGATTTTTTCAGCGTTAATAATGATTACATTATCACCAGTATCAACATGTGGTGTAAAAGTTGGTTTGTGTTTTCCACGTAAAAGCGTTGCTACTTCAGTTGAAAGACGACCTAAAGTTTTACCTTCAGCATCTACAACATACCATTTACGCTCTATATTATTAGCATTTGCCATAAACGTTGTACGCATGAGTTTCCCTCCTATAATTGCTTGGTTCATATTTATCAAATCACGATTAAAGTTCCGGGGCTTTAACGTGGGGTTAAAATATCATACCATATGATATAATATATCTTTCAAGGCTCATTGTCAAGAAAATGTTACACCAGGTTTAGTTGTCATAAGAAAAGCGGAAGCGCCTTGATCAGCCCCGACAAGCAAATGTTCTGTGGTAAAAAAGTCGCTTTTTGACTTTTATTACCACAGGTTATTTGACCTCGAGGGGCTAGGCGCTGGAGCTGGACAACATGAAATGCGCAAGGCGCCTGGAGCTGGACATGAAAGCTCAATCACCATAAAATACTTTCCACAAGTACAAGCCCTGTCCTGGAGCAGTTTTACCCGCGAGAGTCCGATCCCTACTAGCTAAAATATTTTTCACTTCAAATGGCGGTATTGCCCCTCTTCCAACATCTAACAATGTACCTACTAAAATCCTCACCATATTATACAAAAAGCCATTGCCTAAAAAAGAAAATATCAATTCATCGGTTTGCTTTTCAATTTGAATATGTGTAATCGTGCGGACTTTATCCTTCACCCCTGTTCTTGATGCACAAAAGCTTGAAAAATCATGTGTTCCCACTAAATAATCAGCAGCCTTCCTCATTGCATCAAGATCTAATGGATATGGATAATGATATGAATAATTCCGTTCGAACACATTACCTTCATGTGAAGTTAACAGCTTATACCGATATTCCTTTGCAGATACATCATAACGGGCATGAAAACCTGAATCGGCGATTTCAACAGACTTTACTTGAATATCATCGGGAAACAATGCATTAAGTGCCTGTTTCCATCGATCTGGTGAAATTGTGAAGGTAGAATCAAAATGTATGACCTGGCCAAGTGCATGAACCTTCGCATCTGTACGGCCAGAGGCAACAATCTTAACCTCATACCCTTTATGCATCTTCTTTAGGGCACCTTCTATTTCGGACTGGACCGTTCTCTTATTCGGTTGAACCTGATAACCTGAAAAGTTAGTTCCATCATATGCAATGATACATTTTACTCTCTCCATTAGTCTCTCCATTAGTGACGTAATAAAAACAAGCCAATGGCGGCTATTAATAAAGAAGCCAGCATTGCGGAGTCAATTGTTCCCCATTGTAGCTTTCGAAGCTTCGTTCGGCCATCTCCACCACGATATCCCCTTGCTTCCATTGCGATTGCAAGTTCCTCTGCACGCTTAAAAGCACTAATAAATAAAGGGATTAATAAAGGGACAATTGCCTTCATTCGTTCCTTTATTGGACCACTTGTAAAATCCACACCTCGTGAAGATTGTGCTTTGATAATCTTTTCTGTTTCTTGCATGATTGTCGGGATAAAACGTAAGGCAATTGACATCATTAGTGCAAGCTCATGTGTTGGTAACCCAATCTTCTTAAATGGAGCGAGCAGACTTTCCATCCCATCTGTAATTTCAATAGGTGTACTAGTTAACGTTAAAATAGTTGTCATTAATACTAAATAAAAAAGTCTTAATGATATAAATATCCCCTGCTGAATTCCACCTTCAAATACCTCAAACCAACCGAATTTGAATAATAGGTCGCCTTCTTTCGTCATAAAAATATGCAGGACAAATGTAAATAGGACAATCCATAAAATTGGCTTAAGCCCTGATATAATATAACGAATATGAATCTTCGTTAACAGCACAACGATGAAAGTATAGATTCCCAATAAAATATAGGTAAGCACAGAATTTGCGATAAAGACGATAAACACATAGAAAAAGATCAATAGTAATTTAGCTCTAGGGTCCATTTTATGAAGTAACGATGATCCTGGTACATATCTTCCAATGATTATATTCATACACCCGCACCTCGTCGATTAAAGACTTGGCCAACGTGGTTAATGATTTCATCAATTGATAAGCCTGATAACGGGATTTCAATTCCTAATCGCTGCTCGAGTAATCTTTTAAACTTCACGACTTCAGGTACATCAAGACCCATTTGATTTAACCTTTCAGAGTTAGAAAAGACCTCTTCTGCGCTCCCTTGAAGCTTAATTGTTCCCTTCTCCATTACTAGAATTTGATCAGCATAGCGTGCTGCATCCTCCATACTATGTGTAACAAGAATCGTTGTTAGCTTCTGTTCCTGATGTAATTTATAAAACATCTCCATAATTTCTGAACGACCGCGCGGGTCTAAACCTGCTGTTGGTTCGTCAAGAACAAGAACTTCAGGCTCCATCGCTAATATTCCTGCTATGGCAACACGTCTCATTTGTCCTCCACTTAAGTCAAACGGGGACTTTTCTAAAAAATCCTCAGATAGTCCCACCATTTGAATCGCATGTCGAGCCTTCTTCTTCGCTTCTTCTGTAGATACACCAAAATTAATTGGTCCAAAGCAAATATCTTTTTCAACAGTCTCTTCAAATAACTGATGCTCTGGGAACTGAAACACAACTCCAACCTTTTTTCTAAGTGTTTTTAAATTTTTTTCTTTCTTATTAGCAGAAATGGTCCGGTCACCAATTGTAATGGAACCCGCAGTTGGTTTTAACAGCCCGTTTAAATGTTGTAGGATTGTTGATTTACCCGACCCTGTATGTCCTATAACGGCTACATAAGAACCCGATTGTATAACGGTATTCACATCATATAAGGCAAGTCTTTCAAATGGGGAATGAACTTGATAACGATGTTCTAGATTTTCGATTGTAATGTCCATAGTTCATCCACCAAGCCCTCTTCTGTTATATGATTCTTCGTAAGCTGTATCCCGATTGCTCTCAGTTTTTTTGAAACCTTCACTGAAAAAGGTAAATCTAAACCAATTTCAATGAGCTTTTCATCAAGTGAAAATATTTCCTCTGGGGTACCTTCTGCAAATAACTGCCCTTGATTTAAAACAATAATCCGGTCTGCTCTTGCAGCCTCTTCTAAATCATGTGTAATGGAGATTACTGTAATATTGCTCTCAGTTTTTATTTGGCGAATTGTGTTAAGAACTTCTTCTCTGCCAATTGGATCAAGCATTGAAGTTGCCTCATCAAGAATAATGAGATCCGGTTGTACAGCTAATACTCCCGCAATTGCAACCCGTTGTTTTTGTCCTCCTGAAAGTTGGTGTGGTTCATTATCGAGGAAATCCTCCATTTTCACCAATTTAATCACTTTATCAATTCTTTCTATCATAACATCTCTTGAAACACCATTATTTTCTAGACCAAACGCAATGTCATCCTTAACGGTTGTTCCAACAAATTGATTATCTGGATTCTGAAATACCATGCCAATCTTTTTACGAATATCCCAAATCGAATCCTCAGTTAACGTAATTCCATCAACTGAAACTGTTCCGGATTTTGGTAGCAATAATCCGTTAAGTATTCTAGCAAGAGTTGATTTTCCAGATCCATTATGGCCAACGATTGCTAGCCATTCTCCTTGTTGAACGGAAAATGATAGATTATTTAGTGCATAATTGGCTTCCTCAGAGTATCTATATGTGATGTTTTCTATTTTTAACAGATTCGTATTCATTCCCGTCCTCCTCAACCTCTCATTATTTCAATTGAAATAACCCTATTCTATTCTCTGCTAATCATATCCTCTATTCTACCAATGGAATGTGAAATGCGAAAGTGCTTGGATAAAACAAAAAGGGCATAGATCAAGTTTATTAACTGACCCGCCCTTATCATAAAAAAACATGTTCAATTAAACTAATTCGATGATAACCATTGGTGCACCGTCACCACGGCGAGGTCCAAGTTTCATGATACGAGTGTATCCACCTTGACGCTCTTCATAACGAGTAGCGATATCACTGAAAAGCTTTTGTAGTGCGTCTTGACCAGACTCAACGTTAGCCACTTCATTACGAATATATGCAGCTGCTTGACGACGAGCATGTAAGTCTCCACGTTTACCTAAAGTAATCATTTTTTCTACAACTGATTTTAATTCTTTCGCACGCGCTTCAGTAGTTTCAATACGCTCGTTAATGATTAAATCAGTAGTAAGATCACGTAGTAACGCTTTACGTTGAGCGCTAGTACGTCCTAATTTTTGATATGACATGAGGTATTCCCTCCTTTGTTGAATTATTATGGAAGACAAGTTTAAAGAAAAACCAGGCTATTGCAACAAAGAAAATGCCTAGTTAGCAAGTTGCATAACTAGTCAGTCATCCTTACGTAAGCCTAAACCAAGCTCTTCTAATTTCGCTTTTACTTCTTCTAAAGATTTACGTCCTAGATTACGAACCTTCATCATATCTTCTTCTGTCTTATGAGCAAGCTCTTGAACTGTATTGATGCCAGCACGTTTTAAGCAGTTATAAGAACGAACAGAGAGATCCAATTCTTCAATTGTCATCTCAAGGACTTTTTCTTTTTGATCCTCTTCCTTTTCGACCATAATCTCTGCATTTTGTGCTTCATCCGTTAATCCTACAAAGATATTTAAATGCTCTGTTAGGATTTTAGCAGCAAGTGCGATTGCTTCCTTTGGACCTGTACTTCCGTCTGTCCAAACATCAAGAGTCAATTTATCAAAGTTCGCGACTTGTCCTACACGTGTATTCTCAACTTGATAAGAAACACGTGAAACAGGTGTATAGATTGAATCAATTGGGATTACTCCGATTGGCCGATCTTCACGTTTGTTTGCATCGGCAGGAGTATATCCTCGTCCGCGCTTTGCAGTTAATCTCACACGTAAATGTGCATCCTTAGCAAGAGTTGCAATATGAAGATCAGGATTCAAAATTTCCACATCACTATCATGTGTAATTTCTGAAGCTTTAACTGAACCTTCACCTTGAACATCAATCTCAAGAGTCTTCTCTTCATCAGAGTAGATTTTGAGTGCTAATTTCTTCACATTTAAGATAATAGATGTTACATCTTCGACGACGCCTTCAATTGTTGAGAACTCATGTAGTACACCATCTATTTGGATAGACGTTACAGCGGCACCAGGAAGTGAAGATAGTAGGATACGACGTAAGGAGTTACCCAAAGTTGTTCCATATCCACGCTCTAGTGGCTCGACGACGAATTTACCATACTTGGTATCCTCGCTGATTTCAACCGTTTCGATTTTTGGTTTTTCAATTTCGATCATTTATAAACCCTCCTTCAAAACGTCGAAACCCCGGCTAGACAAGCCTAAAAGTTTATAAGTCTAACCGAAATTCCCTAAAGTTAAGTTCCCTTTATGTGCACAACAACTCAATTAATTTATTCTGTCAGAACTAAAAAAATACTTTATCATAACCCATTATAGACATGGATACAAAATCTATACAGAAAAAATCAAATGCGCCTTGGCGTATTTGCACCCAGATTCTTCGAGCTTGCTTGATAACTCCCTCTAGAAACCTGAGGCACCCGCCGGAGGCTTAACTTTATTCTGCAGGAATAAAGTTAAACACGGCGACGTTTTGGAGGACGACATCCGTTATGTGGTACTGGAGTAACGTCTTTAATTGCAGTAACTTCTAGTCCAGCAGCTTGAAGTGCACGAATTGCAGCTTCACGACCTGCTCCAGGACCTTTAACAGTTACTTCAAGAGTTCTCATACCATGTTCCATTGAAACCTTTGCAGCAGTTTCTGCAGCCATTTGAGCAGCGTATGGTGTTGATTTACGTGAACCTCTAAATCCAAGAGCACCTGCGCTTGACCATGAAATAGCATTTCCGTGTGTATCAGTAATTGTTACGATAGTGTTATTGAATGTTGAACGGATGTGTGCAACGCCAGCTTCAATATTCTTTTTCACACGACGTTTACGAGTATTCGTTTTACGAGCCATTTTATGATTTACCTCCTTTATTTACTAATTATTTTTTCTTGTTCGCTACAGTACGACGAGGACCTTTACGTGTACGAGCATTATTTTTTGTATTTTGACCTCTAACAGGTAGTCCGCGACGGTGGCGAAGACCACGATATGAGCCAATTTCAATTAGACGCTTAATGTTAAGAGATACTTCACGACGAAGGTCACCTTCAACTTTAAAACGGTCAATAATATCACGGATTTTTCCTAATTCTTCTTCAGTAAGATCACGAACACGTGTATCTTCAGAAACTCCAGCCTCAGCTAAAACCTTTTCAGCAGTTGGACGGCCGATTCCGAAAATATATGTTAATGAAACAACAATACGTTTATCACGTGGAATATCTACACCAGCAATACGTGCCATTTAAACGTACACCTCCTTGTGGATTAACCTTGTTTTTGTTTATGTTTAGGGTTTTCACAAATAACCATTACTTTACCTTTTCGGCGAATAACTTTACATTTTTCGCAAATAGGTTTTACAGATGGTCTCACTTTCATTTTTCTAACCTCCTTGATAGTACGGAGCGCATTTATTTAAAACGGTACGTAATTCTACCGCGAGTCAAGTCATATGGTGATAATTCTACCGTAACCTTGTCTCCAGGTAAAATACGAATAAAGTGCATGCGAATTTTACCAGAAACATGAGCTAAAACATTATGACCATTTTCTAACTCAACTTTAAACATTGCATTCGGTAATGTTTCAACGACAGTACCCTCTATTTCAATTACATCGTCTTTCGCCATTGGAATGTTCTCCCTTCTTCAAATCAGTAACTTGCTCATCGACAAACTTCATCTCGGTTTGCCATACGACCAGTTTCATTAATACTGCTCTGAACTTCCGGAGATACGTAATCAAAAATTAAGATGATTGTTATAATTATTAGTAGGGCAATCCTCTTATGCTTTTGTTAAGATTTCATACCCTGTTTCTGTAATAGCAATTGTATGTTCAAAATGAGCACACGTCTTGCCATCGACTGTTACAACAGTCCAGTTATCTGCTAACGTCTTCACGTATCGACTACCTGCATTTACCATCGGTTCAACGGCAAGTACCATTCCTGGTTTTAAACGCGGTCCCTTATTAGGTGGACCGTAATGCGGAATTTGTGGATCCTCATGTAACTCTTGCCCAACACCGTGTCCAACATACTCTCTAACAATCGAGAAATCATTAGACTCAGCATAAACTTGAATTGCATGAGATATATTTGAAAGACGCTCACCAGGTTTTGCTTCTTTTAATCCTCTATAAAGGGATTCTTCTGTTACTTCCAGAAGTTTTTGATTTTCAGCAGATATAGCTCCTATTCCATAAGTCCAAGCAGAATCTCCATGATAGCCATTATAATTGGCACCGATATCGATGCTTATTATATCACCGTCATGTAAAACTCGATCACCTGGAATTCCATGAACTAGCTCTTCATTTACTGAAGTACATATGCTGCCGCGAAATCCATTATACCCTTTAAAAGATGGAATTGCATCAAAACCACAAATAAACTTTTCTGCAATTATATCCAGTTCTCTAGTTGTGATTCCTGGAGCGAGATATTTCTTAAGTTCTTGGTGTGTTAAAGCAACGATTTTACCTGCTTCACGCATGATGTCTATTTCTCTAGGTGTCTTACAGATAATCATTTACTTTAATCCCCCAAGAAGCTCCTCAATATCAGCAAAGACTTTGTTGATATCCTGTTGTCCGTTAATATTGCGAAGATATCCTTTTCCTTCATAAAAGTCCAGAAGAGGCTTCGATTGCTTAACATTAACCTCTAAACGAGTTCCAACTGTTTCTTCATTATCATCAGCACGTTGGTAAAGCTCGCCGCCACATTTATCACATTTACCTTCTTCATGAGGAGGATTAAATACAAGGTGATAAGTTGAACCGCAGCTTTTACAAATTCTACGACCTGTCAGTCTTTCGAGTAAAATATCTTGATTAACATCGATATTAATTACATAATCAATTAACTTATCAAGTTCAGATAAAATTTGTTCAAGTGCTTCTGCTTGAGGAACAGTACGAGGAAAGCCATCAAGTAGAAATCCATTCTCACAATCATCTTTACTTAGTCTTTCACGAACAATTCCAATTGTCACTTCATCTGGGACAAGCTCACCTTTATCCATAAAAGACTTTGCTTTTAACCCAAGTTCTGTTCCTTCTTTGATTGCAGCTCGGAACATATCTCCTGTAGAGATATGAGGGATGTTGTACTTTTCAACGATTTGTTCGGCTTGTGTACCTTTTCCAGCACCCGGAAGCCCCATTAATACTAAGTTCAAGTGAATTTCCCCCTCAGCCTCTTATCTTTGTAGGTACTGGGAAAGTCATATTCCCAGAACCTTATTTGATAAATCCTTTATAATGACGTTTCACAAGTTGACTTTCTAGCTGTTTCATTGTTTCTAAAGCAACACCAACAACGATCAGCAAACTTGTTCCACCAATCTGTGCAGATTCCGGTAGGTTAGCAAACTTTATAAAGAATACAGGAAGAATAGATATAGCTGCTAAGAAAATAGAACCAACGAAGGTTAATCGATACAGAATTTTTGTTACATATTCTTGTGTATTCTTTCCTGGGCGGATCCCTGGGATATACCCACCTTGCTTTTTCAAATTATCTGCCATTTGTTCAGGATTAACTTGAACAAATGTATAGAAATAAGTGAAGGCAACGATGAGTGCAATATATATAATCATACCAACAGGTTGTGTATAATCAAAATATTTTTCAATCCACAATGTCACACTATTTGGACCAAAAAACGATGCAATCGTAGGTGGTGTAATAATGAAAGACACCGCGAAGATTACGGGAATAACCCCTGCAGCATTTACTTTTAATGGTAAATGTGTTGAGTGTCCACCAACAGGACTATTTGCAACTAACCGCTTTGCGTATTGAATTGGTATTTTACGAATAGCTTGTTGGATGAAGATAACAGCTACTACTACGGCTACTATAGCAACTAACAATAGTATTACAGTAACGATTCGTAAGAATAGTTGATCACCAGCATCTTCAAACTGTTGAACATATACTTGGTTTACCGCATTTGGAATAGCAGCAACGATACCAGCAAAAATGATAATTGAAATCCCATTACCTACTCCTTTTGCAGTAATTTGCTCGCCTAACCACATAAGAAATGCAGTTCCGCCAGTAAGAACAACTGCGATTAAAAGATACGTATCAATTCCGGGATTTTTAATTAATTGTCCATTTGCCATGTTGTTAAAGCCATAAGACATTCCTAGCGCTTGTATAAAACCTAGTACAATTGTTCCGTAACGAGTGAATTGAGCAAGTTTTCGGCGTCCAACCTCACCTTGCTTCGACCATTCCGTAAATTTAGGAACAACATCCATTTGCAATAATTGAATGATAATGGATGCTGTGATATACGGCATGATCCCCATAGCAAGAATTGAGAAGTTTGAAAGGGCGCCCCCACCAAATGTATTTAGTAAACCAAATACACCTGATGTTCCACTTTCCTTCAATACATCAGCATTCACGTTTGGTACCGGTATAAAGGTACCGATTCTGAACACTACTAACATAAGTAAAGTGAATATAATCTTATTTCTTATATCACTTACGCGCATAAAATTGGAGATTGTCTGAAACATTAAATCACCTCTGTATTTCCGCCAGCGGCTTCAATCGCTTCTTTAGCAGTAGAGGAGAATTTATGAGCTTTTACTGTAAGTTTCTTTTCAAGAGTTCCTTTTCCAAGAATCTTAATACCAGCATTTAATTTACTTACAACACCAGTTTCGATTAAAAGTTCAGGTGTTACTTCTGTTCCATCTTCAAAACGGTTAAGAGTTTCAAGGTTAACAATTGCAAAGTCCTTGCGATTGATGTTCGTGAATCCACGTTTAGGTAGACGTTGGAATAAAGGTGTTTGACCACCCTCAAATCCAGGACGTACACCACCACCTGAACGAGCATTTTGTCCTTTGTGACCTTTACCAGAAGTTTTACCATTACCTGATCCAATACCACGACCTACACGATTACGTGTTTTACGTGATCCTTCTGCTGGTTGTAATTCATGAAGTTTCATTTGGGCACCTCCTTATTTCAGAAAAAAATTCAATTATTGTTCTTTAACCGTAACAAGATGAGCAACTTTATTAATCATACCGCGAATCGCAGCATTATCATCATGAACAACAGTTTGATGTAATTTTTTTAATCCTAGAGTACGAACAGTTACACGTTGGTCTTCAGGGCGTCCAATGACACTGCGAGTGAGGGTAATTGCTAATTTGTTTGACATTTGGTTTCCCTCCTTATCCTAACAGTTCTTCTACTGATTTACCACGTAACTTAGCTACATCTTCAGCACGCTTTAATTGAGTAAGTCCATCAATAGTAGCACGAATCATATTTACTGGAGTGTTTGTTCCTAGTGATTTTGATAAAATATCACCAACACCTGCTAATTCAAGAACAGCACGTACCGGGCCACCTGCGATAACCCCTGTACCTTCTGATGCAGGCTTTAATAATACTTCACCAGCTCCAAAACGACCGATTACTTGATGAGGTATAGTAGTTCCAACCTTCGGAACCGAAATTAGGTTCTTTTTAGCATCTTCGATAGCTTTACGGATTGCATCTGGAACTTCTTGTGCTTTTCCAGTACCAAATCCAACGTGTCCGTTTTTATCTCCAACTACAACTAATGCGGCAAAGCGGAATCGACGACCACCCTTTACAACCTTAGCTACACGGTTAACGGTAACAACGCGTTCTTCAAGTTCTAATTTGTTTGGATCAATGCGATGCATCTTATTGTCCCTCCTTTTTACTAAAATTCTAGTCCAGCTTCACGTGCAGCTTCAGCTAAAGCTTTTACACGTCCATGATATAGATATCCTCCACGGTCAAAAACTACCGCTTTGATTCCTTTTTCGATTGCACGTTTTGCAACAAGTTCGCCAACTTTTTGTGCTGCATCTACGTTACCAGCGGCTTCAAGGTTAAGTTCTTTATCCATTGTAGAAGCACTTGCAAGTGTAACAGAATTTACATCATCAATTAATTGAGCGTAAATGTGTTTGTTAGAACGAAACACATTTAAGCGAGGGCGAGCAGCAGTTCCAGATACACGAGAACGAACACGAATATGTCTTTTTCTACGGACTGCATTTTTATCCTGTTTCGTAATCATTTACGTCTCTCCTTTCTTTTACCTAAAAAGGTTTACTTCGCAGTTTTACCTTCTTTACGACGAACAAATTCACCTTCGTAGCGAATACCTTTTCCTTTATAAGGCTCAGGCGGACGTACACCACGAATATTAGCAGCTAATGCACCAACACGCTCTTTATCGATACCTTTTACAATAATTTTTGTATTTGAAGGAACATCGATTTCGATACCAGCTTCTGGAACCATTTCAACTGGGTGAGAGTAACCAACATTAAGGACTAATTTATTTCCAGCTTTTTGAGCACGGTAACCGACCCCGATTAACTCTAAGCCTCTTTCAAAGCCTTTGTGTACTCCCTCAATCATGTTTCCTAGAATACTACGTGTTGTGCCGTGAAGTGCACGGTGTTCTTTATTATCAGTCGGACGAGTAACGTTAATAACGTTATCTTCATGCTTAATAATCATATCAGGATGGAAAGTACGAGTTAGTTCGCCTTTCGGTCCTTTTACAGTAATAGTGTTTTCGTTAAAAGTAACAGTAACACCAGATGGAATTTCGATTGGTTTCTTACCAATACGTGACATGTACTACACCTCCATTCTTTTCAAGCAATTACCAAACGTAAGCTAATACTTCTCCGCCAGTTTGCTTTTGACGAGCTTCTTTATCAGTTAATACACCTTGTGAAGTTGAAACGATTGCTATTCCTAGACCGTTTAACACACGTGGTACTTCATCAGATTTCGCATAAACGCGAAGTCCTGGTTTACTAATACGTTTTAGACCAGTAATTACACGCTCATTATTTGCACCGTATTTCAAGAAGATACGGATAATTCCTTGTTTGTCATCCTCAATAAATTCAACATCACGAACGAAACCTTCACGCTTTAAGATTTCAGCGATATCCCTTTTAATTTTTGATGCAGGGATTTCAAGTTTTTCGTGACGTACCATGTTCGCATTACGGATGCGAGTAAGCATATCTGCAATTGGATCTGTCATCACCATAGTAATTTTACCTCCTTCCCTATTCGGGGTTTACCAACTTGCTTTTTTTACACCAGGAATTTGACCCTTATAAGCTAGTTCACGGAAACAAATACGGCATAATTTAAATTTACGAAGTACAGAGTGTGGACGACCACAACGCTCACAACGAGTATACTCTTGCACTTTGAATTTTTGTGTGCGTTTTTGTTTCGCAACCATTGATTTTTTAGCCACGATTTCGCCTCCTTTACTTTTGGAACGGCATTCCGAATCCTGTTAATAACTCACGAGCTTCTTCGTCAGTATTCGCAGTTGTTACGATTACGATATCCATACCACGTACTTTGCTTACTTTATCATAATCAATTTCAGGGAATATCAATTGTTCTTTTACACCAAGTGTATAGTTACCGCGACCATCGAATGATTTCTTAGAAATTCCACGGAAGTCACGTACACGTGGTAGTGATACTGAAATTAGTTTGTCTAAGAATTGGTACATACGCTCACCACGTAATGTAACTTTTGCACCGATTGGCATACCTTCACGTAGACGGAAACCAGCGATTGACTTCTTAGCTTTTGTTACAACAGGCTTTTGACCAGTGATTGCTGCTAATTCTTCAACAGCATTATCTAATGCTTTAGAGTTTTGAACTGCATCACCAACACCCATGTTAATTACGATCTTTTCTAATTTTGGAACCTGCATGACAGACGTATAATTAAACTTGCTCATTAGAGCAGGTGTAATGTCTTTTTGGAATTTTTCTTTTAGGCGGCTCATGTAAGTACCTCCTTTCTTCTATACTATTTATCTAAAGTTTCACCAGATTTTTTTGCAACACGTACCTTTTTGCCATTAACTTCTTTGTAACCAACACGAGTTGGTGTACCAGATTTTGGATCTAATGGCATAACATTTGATACATGAATAGGTGCCTCTTGGCTGATAATTCCACCTTGTGGATTAGCTTGAGACGGCTTTGAATGTTTTTTTACAATATTTACGCCTTCAACTAGTACACGGTCTTTCTTTGGATATGCTTCAAGGATTACACCTTGTTTACCTTTATCTTTTCCAGAAAGAACTTGAACTTTGTCACCTTTTTTTACATGCATCTATTTCGCACCTCCTTAAAGGCCAATCAATTTCGTTTTATAATACTTCTGGAGCTAATGAAACAATTTTCATAAAGTTGCTATCGCGAAGTTCACGTGCAACAGGTCCGAAGATACGAGTTCCACGTGGACTCTTATCATCACGGATAATAACGCAAGCATTTTCATCAAAACGGATATAAGTACCGTCTTTACGACGAACGCCACTTTTCGTACGTACGATTACGGCTTTTACTACATCACCTTTTTTAACAACGCCACCTGGTGTTGCTTGTTTTACTGTACAAACGATTACATCACCAATATTTGCTGTTTTGCGACCAGATCCACCTAATACTTTAATAGTAAGTACTTCACGAGCACCTGAATTGTCAGCAACCTTCAAACGAGTTTCTTGTTGAATCATTCATGAAACCTCCCTTCGGATTTTTGATTGATCCGAACAAATTAAAATTAGATAATTACTGCTTTTTCTACCACTTCAACTAAACGGAAGCGTTTTGTAGCGGATAATGGGCGAGTCTCCATAACTTTAACGATGTCGCCAATTTTAGCTTCATTGTTTTCGTCATGTGCCTTAAATTTTTTAGAGTACTTTACGCGTTTACCGTAAAGAGAATGTTTCTTATAGGTTTCTACAAGAACAGTGATCGTTTTATCCATTTTGTCGGATACAACACGTCCAGTATAGACTTTTCGTTGATTGCGTTCACTCACTTTAGTAGACCTCCTCTCTGGTTATCGATTATTTACGACCGATCTCTCTTTCACGGACTACTGTTTTCATACGAGCGATCGATTTACGAACTTCACGAATACGTGCTGTATTCTCAAGTTGTCCAGTAGCTAATTGAAAGCGAAGATTAAATAATTCTTCTTTAAGTGATTTTACTTTTTGTTCAATTTCAGCAGTGGTTAGGTCACGAATTTCATTAGCTTTCATTTGATTCACCACCAATTTCTTCACGTTTTACAAACTTAGTCTTGATTGGTAGCTTATGTGATGCTAAACGTAACGCTTCACGAGCAACCTCTTCAGATACACCAGCAATCTCAAATAATACCTTGCCTGGTTTTACAACTGCTACCCAACCTTCAGGAGCACCTTTACCAGATCCCATACGTACTTCTAGAGGTTTTGCTGTATATGGTTTAGATGGGAAAATTTTAATCCAAACTTTACCGCCACGTTTCATATAACGAGTCATTGCAATACGAGCAGCCTCAATTTGACGGTTAGTAATCCAAGATGCTTCAGTAGCTTGAATACCATACTCACCAAAGTGTACTTCAGTACCACCTTTTGCTTGACCACGCATTTTTCCACGGTGTTCTCTGCGGTATTTAACGCGTTTTGGTAACAACATATTATTTTCCTCCTTCCTCAGTTTTCTTCTTCGTAGGAAGGACTTCTCCACGATAGATCCATACTTTCACGCCAATTTTTCCGTAAGTTGTATCAGCTTCAGCAGTACCATAATCGATATCTGCACGAAGTGTATGAAGTGGAACTGTTCCTTCACTATAATGTTCTGCACGAGCGATATCTGCTCCACCAAGACGACCAGAAGTCATTGTCTTAATACCTAGAGCACCAGCACGCATTGAACGTTGAATAGCTTGTTTTTGTGCACGACGGAAAGATACACGGTTTTCTAATTGACGAGCGATATTTTCTGCTACTAGAGTTGCATCAACATCTGCTCTTTTGATTTCAAGGATATTAATGTGAACGCGTTTGCCTGTTAATTGGTTAAGTGCTTTACGAAGTGCTTCAACTTCAGTTCCACCTTTACCAATAACCATTCCTGGTTTAGCAGTATGAACAGTTACGTTAACACGGTTAGCAGCACGTTCAATTTCAATTTTAGATACTGAAGCATCTTTTAAGCGTTTTGCGATATACTCACGTACTTTGATGTCTTCATGTAATAAATCAGCATAATCTTTGCCTGCGTACCATTTTGATTCCCAATCACGGATAATACCGACACGCATTCCGATTGGATTAACTTTTTGACCCACTACTTATCCCTCCTTTTTCTCTGATACCACGATCGTAATGTGGCTAGTGCGTTTGTTGATTTGACTTGCACGTCCCATTGCTCTAGGACGGAATCTTTTTAATGTTGGACCTTCATTTACATACGCTTCAGTAATTACTAAATTGTTTGCGTCCATTTCGTAGTTATGTTCTGCATTTGCAATTGCAGAGTTTAGAACTTTTTCTACAATTGGAGAAGCAGCTTTTGGTGTATGACGTAGGATTGCAACTGCTTCACCTACTTGCTTACCTCGAATCAAATCAGCGACTAGTCGAACTTTACGAGGAGCAATACGAACTGTTCTCGCGACAGCTTTAGCTTGCATAGATAATCCTCCTCTCATTAACGTCTTGTTTTCTTATCGTCATTTGCATGGCCTTTATAAGTACGAGTTGGTGCGAATTCACCAAGCTTGTGACCAACCATATCTTCAGTTACATAGACCGGCACGTGTTTGCGACCATCATATACAGCGATTGTGTGACCAATAAATTGAGGGAAAATTGTTGAACGACGAGACCAAGTTTTAATAACTTGCTTTTTCTCAGAATCATTCATCTTTTCTACCTTAACCATCAAGTGATCATCAACAAAAGGTCCCTTTTTTAAGCTACGACCCATGAGTGAACCTCCCTTCGTGATTGACCTACGGTTCCGATGAACCGTAGCACAATCCCGTTATTTTTTACGACTACGTACGATAAATTTATCAGACTTATTCGTTTTCTTACGAGTTTTGAATCCAAGAGTTGGTTTACCCCATGGAGTCATTGGTGATTTACGTCCGATTGGAGATTTACCTTCACCACCACCGTGTGGGTGATCGTTAGGGTTCATTACAGATCCACGAACTGTTGGGCGCTTGCCTAACCAACGTGAACGACCTGCTTTACCAATGTTCACTAGTTCGTGTTGTTCATTACCTACTTGACCGATTGTTGCACGGCAAGTTGCAAGAATCATACGAACCTCACCAGAGTTAAGACGTACTAATACGTACTTACCTTCTTTACCAAGAACTTGTGCAGAAGTACCAGCAGAACGTACTAATTGACCGCCTTTACCAGGTTTTAATTCAATATTGTGGATTACTGTACCCACTGGAATATTTACTAATGGAAGTGCATTTCCTACTTTAATATCAGCTTCAGGTCCTGATACTACCTCCATACCAACTTTTAAGTTTTTAGGAGCTAGGATGTAGCGCTTTTCTCCATCAACATAGTTTATTAAAGCAATATTTGCTGAACGGTTTGGATCATATTCAATCGTAGCAACGCGTCCTGGTATACCATCTTTTTCACGTTTGAAATCGATGATACGGTATTGACGCTTGTGACCGCCACCTTGATGACGTACTGTTAATTTACCTTGGTTGTTACGACCACCTTTTCTGTGTAAAGGCGCTAGTAACGACTTTTCCGGTTTGTCAGTAGTTATGTCAGCAAAATCTAATGATGTCATATTACGACGACCGTTTGAGGTTGGTTTATAATGTTTAATCGCCATCTCTATTTCCCTCCTTCTCTTTTAGACTTATACTTCAAAGAATTCAATTTCTTTGCTATCAGCTGTTAATTTTACAATCGCTTTTCTGCGTTTGTTTGTGTATCCGCTGTGACGACCTACACGTTTGAATTTGCCTTTGTAATTCATGACGTTAACTTTTTCAACTTTAACTCCGAAAATTTGCTCAATCGCATCTTTTACTTCAGTCTTGTTTGATTTAACATCAACATCAAATGTATATTTTTTCTCAGCCATTAGATCTGATGAACGTTCAGTAATTACGGGGCGCTTAATAATATCACGAGGATCTTTCATTATGCGAGCACCTCCTCTACTTTTTCCACCGCAGCTTTAGTAATCACAAGCTTATCGTGGTTAAGAACATCAAGAACATTTACTCCATTTGCCGCAACAACAGTTACTCCAGGAATATTACGTGCTGAAAGTGCAATTGCTTCGTTGTTATCAGCTGTTACAATCAATGCTTTGCGGTCTACGTTTAAACCTTTTAAGACTGCAACCATTTCTTTTGTTTTTGGAGTGTCTAATACTAGATTATCTAATACTAAAATATTGTCCTCTAACACTTTACTTGATAATGCTGATTTGATTGCTAAACGGCGTACTTTTTTAGGTAATTTAAAGCTATAGCTTCTTGGTGTAGGACCAAATACTGTCCCACCGCCACGCCATTGTGGTGAACGGATTGACCCTTGACGAGCACGACCAGTTCCTTTTTGACGCCAAGGTTTGCGTCCTCCGCCAGCTACTTCTGAGCGAATTTTTGTTTTATGAGTACCTTGACGCATTGATGCTCTTTGCATAATGACAGCGTCAAATAGTACTTTGTTATTTGGTTCAATCCCGAATACAGAATCGTTTAATTCGATTTCTCCAACTGATGAACCAGTTTGGTTATACAATGATACTTTTGGCATAGGAATTTTCCTCCTTTCTTAGTAAATTACTTTGCTTTTACAGCAGATTTAATAGTAATTACTGATTTTCTTGCGCCTGGTACATTACCTTTTACTAAAAGAAGATTACGTTCTGTATCTACTTTAACAATTTCTAAGTTTTGAACAGTAACACGTTCTCCACCCATACGTCCAGGTAGTAGTTTGTTTTTGAATACACGGTTTGGTGCTACAGGTCCCATTGAACCAGGACGACGGTGGTAGCGTGAACCATGAGACATAGGTCCGCGGGATTGTCCGTGGCGTTTAATCGCACCTTGGAATCCTTTACCTTTTGATTTTCCTGTTACATCAACAATATCTCCTTCAGCGAAGATATCAACTTTGACTTCTTGACCAACTTCAAACTGCTCTAAACTTACTCCACGTAATTCACGTACGAAGCGCTTAGTTCCAGTATTAGCTTTTGCCACATGGCCTTTTTCAGGTTTGTTTGAAAGCTTTTCTCTTTTATCATCAAAACCGATTTGAATCGCTTCATAACCATCAGTTTCAACAGATTTCTTTTGAAGTACTACGTTTGGAGTAGCTTCGATAACTGTTACCGGTACAAGTTCACCATTTCCTACGAATACTTGAGTCATACCGATTTTTCTACCTAAGATTCCCTTGGTCATTAGTCACACCTCCTATAATATTTGCATTTATTTCATATTGAATTAAAGTTTAATTTCAATGTCAACACCAGACGGTAAATCTAAACGCATTAATGAATCAACAGTTTGTGGTGTTGGGTTAATGATGTCGATTAAGCGTTTGTGTGTACGCATTTCAAATTGCTCACGAGAATCTTTATACTTGTGCACAGCACGAAGAATCGTATATACAGACTTCTCAGTTGGAAGTGGGATCGGACCAGATACAGCTGCTCCAGAACGTTTTGCTGTTTCAACGATTTTCTCTGCAGATTGATCAAGGATTCTGTGATCATATGCTTTTAAACGAATACGAATTTTTTGTTTTGCCATTATTTTCCCTCCTTTATCGCCTATTTTTGAAATAGACATTCTCCGTGGAAATTTCCTTACACTCGCCATGGCAAAGCGGCCGGGTGTATCAGCAACCTTCCACATCATCGCAGTCAAAGACCAACATTGTCTATTATATAAAAAACAAACATGAAATGCAAGAGTAAACTTTATATCTGCCTGTTTTTTAACACTTTTTTTATTATACATACCTCTACGTATCTTTTCAACAGCGTTAAGAAGAAAATTACCCGTTATTTATTGGAAAAGAATATTTTTAGGCAAAATAAAACAGGTGAGAGTCTCACCTGTCTTTTATCATTCATTTAATTATTCTTGGATTGTAGCAACGATACCAGCGCCTACTGTACGTCCACCTTCACGAATAGAGAACTTAGTTCCTTCTTCGATCGCAACTGGAGCAATTAGCTCAACAGTCATTTCGATGTTATCACCAGGCATTACCATTTCAACACCTTCTGGAAGTTGGCAAATTCCAGTTACGTCAGTTGTACGGAAGTAGAACTGAGGACGGTAGTTAGAGAAGAATGGAGTGTGACGTCCACCCTCTTCTTTTGATAATACATAAACTTCTGCTTTGAATTTAGTGTGTGGCTTGATTGTGCCTGGTTTAGCAAGTACTTGACCACGTTGGATGTCTTCACGAGCAACACCACGAAGTAGTGCACCGATGTTGTCACCAGCTTCAGCAAAGTCAAGAAGCTTACGGAACATTTCAACACCTGTTACAGTAGTTGATTTTGGCTCTTCAGTTAAACCGATGATTTCTACAACTTCACCAACTTTAACTTGTCCGCGCTCTACACGACCTGTAGCAACAGTTCCACGACCAGTGATTGAGAATACGTCCTCAACTGGCATCATGAATGGCTTTTCAGTATCACGTTGTGGATTTGGAATGTACTCATCAACAGCAGCCATTAATTCAAGTACTTTTTCTTCCCATTCTGTTTCACCTTCAAGAGCTTTAAGAGCAGAACCTTTGATAACAGGAATGTCGTCACCAGGGAATTCATATTCAGAAAGAAGGTCACGAATTTCCATTTCTACTAGTTCTAATAATTCTTCGTCATCTACCATGTCACATTTGTTCATGAATACAACAAGGTAAGGTACACCTACTTGACGAGATAGAAGGATGTGCTCACGAGTTTGTGGCATTGGACCATCAGCTGCAGAAACAACTAGGATTCCTCCGTCCATTTGTGCAGCACCAGTGATCATGTTTTTAACATAGTCAGCGTGTCCTGGGCAGTCAACGTGTGCATAGTGACGTGCATCAGTTTCATACTCAACGTGTGCAGTAGAGATTGTGATTCCACGTTCTCTTTCTTCTGGAGCACCATCGATTTGGTCGTAAGCCATAGCTACACCTTTACCAGATCTTTTTGCTAATACGTTAGTGATTGCAGCAGTTAAAGTAGTTTTACCGTGGTCAACGTGACCAATTGTACCGATATTTGCATGTGGTTTCGAACGGTCAAATTTCTCTTTTCCCATTTGAAAAGCCTCCTTAAGTATTTTTGTTTTTAATGGTAAGTATGAAATGCTATGAAAGTGAGAATCTTCATATAAGCTTCACTTTCATAGCTTACATAAGTAGTTATACTTTAAGTAAAGATGAAAATCAATTATTCACCTTTATTTTTTTTGATAATTTCTTCAGAAATTGATTTTGGTACTTCTTCATAGTGGTCAAAATGCATTGTGAATACTCCGCGACCTTGTGTGTTAGAACGTAAAGAAGTAGCATATCCGAACATTTCAGATAGTGGAACCATTGCACGAACAACTTGTGCATTACCACGTGCTTCCATACCTTCTACACGTCCACGACGTGAAGTGATACCACCCATGATATCTCCCATGTATTCTTCAGGGATAACAACTTCAACCTTCATAACAGGTTCTAAGATAACAGGGCTACATTTTGAAGCTGCATTTTTAAGTGCCATTGACGCAGCAATTTTAAACGCCATTTCACTTGAGTCTACATCATGGTATGAACCATCATATAGTCTAGCTTTAATATCAACTAATGGATAACCAGCTAGTACCCCTCTATCAAGAGCGTCTTCAAGTCCAGCTTGTACTGCAGGAATGTATTCACGAGGAACAACCCCACCTACGATGCCGTTTTCAAATTCAAATCCTTTACCTTCTTCATTTGGAGCGAACTCGATCCACACGTGACCGTATTGTCCACGTCCACCAGATTGACGAGCAAATTTACCCTCAACTTGAGCAGATGAACGGAATGTTTCACGGTAAGCAACTTGTGGAGCACCAACATTAGCTTCAACTTTGAATTCACGCTTCATACGATCAACAAGGATATCTAAGTGAAGTTCACCCATACCCGCAATAATCGTTTGACCCGTTTCTTGGTCAGTATGTGCTCTAAATGTTGGATCCTCTTCTTGAAGCTTTTGTAAAGCAGTTGACATTTTGTCTTGGTCTGCTTTTGATTTTGGTTCAACAGAAAGTTGAATAACTGGTTCTGGGAATGTCATTGACTCAAGAATTACTAATTCTTTTTCATCACATAACGTATCACCAGTAGTTGTATCTTTTAATCCTACAGCAGCAGCAATATCACCTGCATGAACTACAGAGATTTCTTGACGGCTGTTTGCGTGCATTTGTAGAATACGACCAACACGTTCACGCTTACCTTTTGTAGAGTTTTGTACATATGATCCTGAGTTTAATGTACCAGAGTACACACGGAAGAATGTTAACTTACCTACATAAGGGTCTGTCATAACTTTGAATGCAAGAGCTGAGAATGGCTCATTGTCATCAGAATGACGCTCAACTTCTTCTTCAGATTCAGGTAGATGACCTTTAATAGAAGGAACATCTGTTGGAGCTGGAAGATAGTCGATTACAGCATCTAGCATTTTTTGAACACCTTTGTTCTTAAATGCTGTTCCACACATTACAGGATAGAATTCAACATTAATTGTACCTTTACGAATAGCAGCTTTTAGCTCTTCTTTAGAGATTTCTTCTCCACCAAGGTATTTTTCCATTAATTCTTCATCTAATTCTGCAACAGCTTCTAATAACTTCTCACGGTATTCATTTGCTTGATCTACATATTCTTCAGGAATTTCTCCTTCTTGAATATCTGTACCAAGGTCATTACCATAAAAAGTAGCAGTCATTTCAACAAGGTCAATAATTCCACTGAATTGATCTTCCGCACCAATTGGCAATTGGATTGGATGAGCATTCGCTTGTAAACGGTCATGAATTGTACCAACTGAATATAGGAAGTCCGCACCTATCTTATCCATTTTATTAACGAATACGACACGTGGTACTCCATAAGTTGTTGCTTGTCTCCAAACAGTTTCAGTTTGTGGTTCAACCCCAGACTGTGCATCAAGAACCGTTACTGCACCATCTAATACACGAAGAGAACGCTCAACCTCAACAGTGAAGTCTACGTGTCCTGGTGTATCGATAATGTTAACGCGGTTACCCTTCCATTGAGCAGTTGTTGCTGCAGATGTAATTGTAATTCCACGCTCTTGTTCTTGTTCCATCCAGTCCATTTGAGATGCACCTTCATGAGTTTCACCGATTTTATGAATTTTACCAGTGTAATAAAGGATACGCTCAGTTGTTGTGGTTTTACCAGCATCGATATGCGCCATGATACCGATGTTACGAGTGTTTTCTAAGGAGAACTCTCTTGACATTGGGTCTTTCTCCTTCCTTTGTTAAGTATGGTTTTTATTAGGAAGCTCTGCTAAAATCGTTTCCTAATTTAACAGAGCATGTAGTGTGAATCTTACCAACGATAGTGAGCAAACGCTTTGTTTGCTTCTGCCATTTTGTGAGTGTCTTCACGCTTTTTAACAGATGCACCACTATTATTAGCAGCATCTAAAATTTCATTAGCTAAACGCTCTTCCATCGTTTTTTCTCCACGAAGACGTGCGTAATTAACTAACCAACGAAGACCAAGAGTTGTACGACGGTCTGGGCGTACTTCTACAGGAACTTGGTAGTTCGCACCCCCAACACGACGTGCTCTTACTTCAAGTACCGGCATAATATTTTTGATTGCTTGCTCGAATACTTCCATAGCATTTTTACCTGAACGTTCTTGAACTAGTTCAAATGCGTTATATAAAATTGCTTGTGATTTACCTCTTTTACCATCAACCATCATTTTGTTGATCAAACGAGTTACAAGCTTTGAATTATAAATTGGATCTGGTAATACATCTCTTTTTGAAACAGGTCCTTTACGAGGCATTATATTTCCTCCTTTCAGTAATAATAAATATCATTTCTCTTATTTCTTCGGTGCTTTAGGTCTCTTAGTACCGTATTTAGAACGACCTTGCATACGATTGTTAACACCCGCAGTATCTAATGCACCACGAACGATGTGATAACGTACCCCTGGTAAGTCCTTAACACGTCCTCCGCGAATTAGTACAACACTGTGCTCTTGTAAGTTGTGTCCAATTCCTGGAATGTAAGCAGTAACCTCGATTCCGTTAGTTAAACGTACACGGGCATACTTACGAAGTGCTGAGTTTGGCTTCTTCGGTGTCATTGTACCAACACGAGTACATACCCCACGTTTTTGTGGTGATGTAATGTTAGTTTGTGATTTTTTGAAGCTGTTATAACCTTTATTTAATGCTGGAGAGTCAGATTTTTGAACTTTTGATTCACGACCCTTACGTATTAATTGGTTAATTGTAGGCATTGTTTGTTTCCTCCCTTCAGAATTGTTCCTAGACCACATAGCCAGGTGGTTCATTTTTTTACAAAAAACAAAGTTTTTGTAGATCTTCCACAAAAACAGTTTTTAATTAATAATTGCAACAGCAGAAGCTCCAACCTCTATTCCACAAGCTTTTCCGAGCTTTTTCATAGAATCTACTTTTGTTACAGGTACTTGTCTTTCCTCGGCAGCGTGTAATATTTTATTAATCACACGTTGATCTGCATCTTCTGCCACAACAACTTCCTGTACATGCATAGTTTGAATTGCTTTTACTGCCTGCTTTGTACCAACGATTAACTTCGTTGCCTGTAATACTTTTTCATAAGACATCATAAATATCCTCCAAAGTATCAGGTTTAAGGAGCACCTTTGATATATTAACATCCTAAGAGAAGGATGTCAACTACATGTGAAATATTTTATTTCAACTTGTAGGTAACATCCATTCTTAGAACTATCATTTCATTAATCTACTACTACAGCAGATTCTTCTTGCTGTTGTATTACCGGTTCCGCTCTGCGGTAACGATTCATTCCAGTACCTGCAGGAACGAGCTTACCAATAATTACATTCTCTTTTAAACCTAACAGCTCATCACGTTTACCTTTTATTGCTGCGTCTGTCAAGACACGTGTTGTTTCTTGGAATGATGCAGCAGAAAGGAATGAGTCTGTTTCAAGAGACGCCTTCGTAATACCTAAAAGTACTGGTCTACCTGTTGCAGGTGCTTTACCTTCAAGCAACACTTTAGCGTTAGCGTCAGTGAATTGGTGAACATCAAGTAATGATCCTGGTAATACATCTGTATCTCCAGCATCTGTTACACGGACTTTACGAAGCATCTGTCTTACCATTACTTCAACGTGCTTATCACCAATTTCTACCCCTTGCATACGGTATACTTTTTGTACTTCTTTTAATAGATATTCCTGTACTGATTTAATATCTTTTACTTTTAATAATTCTTTTGGATCGATTGAACCTTCTGTTAGTTCTTGACCATGTTCAACCTGCTGCCCCTCTGCCACTTTAAGTCTTGCAGAATAAGGAGCGGTATATGAACGACTTTCAACATCGCCTTGGATGACGATTTCTTGTTGTCGATCCTTAATTTCATTAATCGAGGTTACAACACCCGCGATTTCTGAAATAACTGCTTGACCTTTCGGATTTCTCGCTTCAAATAATTCCTGAATACGAGGTAAACCTTGTGTAATGTCGTCTCCTGCTACCCCACCAGTATGGAATGTACGCATCGTTAACTGTGTTCCTGGTTCACCAATTGATTGTGCTGCAATAATACCTACTGCCTCACCAACCTCAACTTCAGAACCTGTTGCTAGATTACGACCATAACACTTTTTACAAACCCCATGACGAGTATTACATGTGAATGCAGAACGAATTGTAACTTGTTCGATACCTGCTTCTACAATTTCTCTAGCAATATCCTCAGTAATTAATTCGTTTTCTTCAACAAAAACAGCCTTTGTCTCAGGGTGAACTATTTTCTTTCTTGCATAACGTCCGATTAAACGTTCCTCAAGTGGCTCAATTATTTCGGTTCCCTCTCTTAGCGATTCTACAACTAATCCACGGTCTGTTCCACAGTCATCCTCACGTACAATAACGTCTTGAGCAACATCAACAAGTCGTCTTGTTAAATAACCAGAGTCAGCCGTTTTAAGCGCAGTATCAGCAAGACCTTTACGAGCACCGTGAGTAGAGATAAAGTACTCTAAAACTGTTAATCCTTCTCGGAAACTCGACTTGATTGGGAGTTCGATAATTCGTCCAGCCGGGTTGGCCATCAATCCACGCATACCAGCAAGTTGCGTGAAGTTTGATGCGTTACCACGGGCACCTGAGTCACTCATCATGAATATTGGGTTGCTTTTATCTAAGGATTCCATTAGTTTTCCTTGAATAGTATCTTTTGCAGCACTCCAAATTGAAATAACACGATCATAACGCTCATCTTCAGTTATTAATCCACGTCTAAATTGTTTTAAAACATTGTCTACCTTCAATTGAGCTTGCGTTAGGATTTCCTCTTTTTCAGCTAATACAACAATGTCAGCTACACCTACAGTAATACCTGCTTTTGTTGAATATTTGAATCCAAGATCCTTCATTCGATCAAGCATTTTTGAGGTTTCAGTAATTTTAAATCGTTTAAATACTTCAGCAATGACATTACCAAGTATTTTCTTTTTAAACGGATCAATTATATCTTGGCTTTGAATTAGTTCCTTTATATTTGCACCTTTTTGAATAAAATATTTCTCAGGTGTTTTTTCTTGAAGGTTTGTCTTCGTTGGTTCATTAATATATGGGAATGTTTTTGGTAAAATCTCATTGAATATTAATTTCCCAACAGTTGTCATAAGTAGCATATTGTTTTGTTCTTCTGTGAATGTCTCATTCTTAAGAGAAGCTGCATTAACCGCTACCCTTGTATGAAGATGTACATACCCATTTTGATATGCTAACAACGCTTCGTTTGTATCATTGAATACCATTCCCTCACCAACAGCACCAGCACGTTCTAAAGTTAAGTAGTAGTTACCTAACACCATATCCTGTGAAGGTGTAACAACTGGTTTCCCATCTTTCGGGTTAAGGATATTTTGGGCAGCAAGCATTAGAATACGTGCTTCAGCTTGAGCCTCAGCAGATAATGGTACGTGAACAGCCATTTGGTCACCGTCAAAGTCTGCATTATATGCAGTACATACTAATGGGTGCAGACGAATCGCACGTCCTTCAACTAATGTTGGTTCGAATGCTTGAATTCCTAATCTATGCAATGTAGGTGCACGGTTCAACAGTACAGGATGCTCTTTAATAACTGATTCTAGTACATCCCAAACTTCTGGGTTAACACGTTCAATCTTACGTTTTGCACTCTTAATATTATGAGCAAGTCCCTTTTCAACAAGTTCCTTCATGACAAATGGCTTAAATAATTCTAATGCCATTTCTTTCGGTAAACCACATTGATACATTTTAAGGTTTGGTCCTACAACAATTACAGAACGACCTGAATAGTCAACACGTTTACCAAGAAGGTTTTGACGGAATCGTCCTTGCTTCCCTTTTAGCATATGTGATAATGATTTTAACGGTCGGTTTCCTGGACCTGTTACTGGTCTTCCACGACGGCCGTTATCAATAAGAGCGTCTACTGCTTCTTGAAGCATACGCTTTTCATTTTGAACAATAATGCTTGGAGCGCCTAAATCCAATAGTCGTTTCAAACGATTATTACGATTGATTACACGTCTATACAAATCATTTAAGTCAGAAGTCGCAAAACGTCCACCATCAAGTTGAACCATTGGTCTTAATTCTGGTGGAATAACAGGTAATACATCAAGAATCATCCATGACGGTTCATTACCGGAATTACGGAAGGCCTCTAGAACTTCTAAACGCTTAATCGCCCTTGTTCTTCTTTGGCCTTGAGACGTCTTTAATTCCTCTTTTAAACCCTCAACTTCTTTTTCAAGATCAATATCGAATAAAAGCTTTTTAATAGCTTCTGCACCCATTGATGCCTGGAATGTATTTCCGTACTTTTCACGATATGCCCTGTACTCTTTTTCAGATAATAATTGCTTTTTATCTAATGGGGTATCGCCAGATTCTGTAACAACATAAGAAGCAAAGTAAATCACTTCTTCTAGTGCCCGCGGGGACATGTCTAAGACAAGTCCCATACGGCTAGGGATTCCTTTGAAATACCAAATATGAGATACAGGTGCAGCTAATTCAATATGTCCCATACGTTCGCGACGGACTTTTGCACGAGTTACTTCAACCCCACAACGGTCACATACGACACCTTTGTATCGAACACGCTTATATTTTCCACAATGACACTCCCAGTCCTTTTGTGGTCCGAAAATTCGTTCACAAAACAAACCGTCCTTTTCAGGCTTCAATGTCCGATAGTTGATTGTTTCTGGTTTTTTCACTTCACCAAATGACCAAGATCTGATTTTATCTGGTGATGCGAGTCCTATGCTCATATACTCAAAATTGTTAACATCTAGCAAGGGGCCTACCTCCCTTTTGATCTACAGGATTACCCTAATTGACCTATTTGCTAAAAAAATTGCCTTTATTCAGCAGGATGCTGAATAATGTTATTCTTTGGCAACTGCGTCTCTTTCTATCTCAGCCTCAACCGGTTGATCAGAATCAAGAGAGATGCCCTCTGATTGATTATTTTCTTCTTCATCTTCTAAATCGCGCATTTCGATTTCTTTTTCATCACCAGATAGAATTTTAACATCCATTCCAAGTGATTGAAGTTCTTTTATTAATACTTTGAATGATTCTGGAACACCAGGTTCAGGTACATTTTCACCTTTTACAATGGCTTCATACGTTTTAACCCGTCCAACAACATCATCAGATTTAACTGTTAAGATTTCTTGTAGCGTGTATGCAGCACCGTATGCTTCAAGTGCCCATACCTCCATCTCACCAAAACGTTGTCCACCAAATTGGGCTTTACCACCAAGTGGTTGTTGCGTAACAAGTGAGTATGGTCCTGTTGAACGAGCATGAAGCTTATCGTCAACCATGTGTGCTAATTTAATCATGTACATGACACCAACTGACACACGATTATCGAACGGCTCACCCGTTCTACCATCGTATAAAACAGTTTTAGCATCACGTGACATACCAGCCTCTTCAAGAGTATCCCAAACATCTTCCTCGGTAGCTCCATCAAATACAGGAGAGGCAACATGAATACCTAATTGTCTTGCAGCCATTCCAAGATGAAGTTCAAGCACCTGACCGATATTCATACGTGACGGTACACCTAGTGGGTTTAACATGATATCGATTGGCGTTCCATCTGGTAAATATGGCATATCCTCTTCAGGTAAAATCCTTGAGATTACCCCTTTATTACCGTGACGTCCAGCCATTTTATCCCCTTGATGTATTTTACGTTTTTGAACGATATATACACGAACAAGTTGATTAACTCCTGGTGGAAGCTCATCTCCATCTTCACGGTTAAATACCTTCACATCAAGAATAATTCCTTCTCCTCCATGAGGTACACGAAGAGAAGTATCACGAACTTCACGTGCTTTTTCACCAAAAATTGCATGTAGAAGACGTTCTTCAGCTGTAAGTTCAGTAACCCCTTTTGGTGTTACTTTACCAACTAGCAAATCACCATCTTTTACTTCAGCACCTACGCGAATAATTCCTCGTTCATCAAGATTACGTAATGCATCTTCACCAACGTTTGGAATATCACGAGTGATTTCTTCAGGTCCAAGCTTTGTATCACGAGATTCTGATTCATATTCTTCGATATGAATTGATGTATACACATCATCCTTAACAAGTCTTTCGCTCATGATGATGGCATCTTCATAGTTGTATCCATCCCATGTCATGAAACCTACAAGAACATTACGTCCTAGAGCTAATTCACCTTTTTCCATGGATGGACCGTCTGCAAGGATTTCACCTTTTACAACATTATCGCCAACTGATACAATTGGGCGTTGATTATAACAGGTTCCTTGGTTTGAACGAATAAATTTAAGCATGCGGTACTTATCAAGGTCACCCTTAACCATTTGACCGTCTACCTCTTGATAGCGACGAACCCATACTTGTTTTGCTTCAACATGCTCAACAATTCCTGGGTGTTTACAAATGACAGCTGCACCCGAATCTTTACCTGACACATATTCCATACCAGTACCTACTAGAGGAGCCTCCGGTTGCATAAGTGGAACAGCTTGACGTTGCATGTTCGCTCCCATTAGTGCACGGTTGGAGTCATCGTTTTCTAAGAATGGAATACACGCAGTTGCTGCTGATACTACTTGCTTAGGGGATACATCCATGTAGTCCATGCGATCACGGTGCATTGCTGTATTTTCACCACGGAAACGACAAACAACATCTTCATCTAAGAATGATCCGTCCTCATCAAGACGAGAGTTCGCTTGAGCTACTACATAGTTATCTTCCTCATCAGCAGTTAGATAATCAATTCGTTCTGTTATCTTCCCTGTCTCAGGGTCAACTCTTCTATATGGTGTTTCGATAAAACCAAAGCGATTCACTTTTGCATATGATGAAAGTGAGTTGATTAATCCAATATTCGGACCCTCTGGAGTCTCAATTGGACACATACGACCATAGTGTGAATAGTGAACGTCTCGCACTTCCATACCTGCACGTTCACGGGTTAAACCACCAGGTCCTAATGCTGATAATCTTCTCTTATGTGTTAGTTCTGCTAATGGATTCGTTTGATCCATGAATTGCGATAATTGCGAGCTACCAAAGAATTCTTTAATAGACGCGATAACTGGGCGAATATTAATTAATTGTTGTGGAGTAATTGTGTTCGTATCTTGAATTGACATTCTTTCACGAACAACACGTTCCATCCGAGATAACCCAATACGGAATTGATTTTGTAAAAGCTCCCCAACTGAACGCAGACGACGATTTCCTAAATGGTCAATATCATCTGTATCTCCAACTTGATGTAATAAATTGAAGAAATAGTTAATAGACGCTAGAATATCTGCTTGCGTAATATTTTTAACACCTTCCTCAATATAGGCATTGCCTATAACCGGAATTACATGCTCTCCATCTGGATCATTAGGTGCATAAATATTAATAGACTGAAGGACTACTTCTTCGTCAACTACTCCGCCTACAGTGTTAATCTTTTTAAAACCGATTCCATTCTCAAGATGCGGCAAAATACGGTCCAATATCTTTCTTTCAAGAATTGTACCTTTTTCCGCAATAATTTCACCAGTTTCAGGATCAACAAGCGTCTCAGCCAAACGTTGGTTGAATAGACGATTTTTAATATGAAGCTTTTTATTAATTTTATAACGACCTACACTTGCCAAATCATAACGCTTTGGATCAAAAAAGCGTGACTCTAATAAGCTTTTAGCATTATCTACTGTTGGTGGTTCACCAGGACGTAGACGTTCATAAATTTCAAGCAACGCTTTTTCTGTACTTTCTGTGTTGTCTTTTTCAAGTGTGTTTTGTAAATATTCATTCTCACCAAATAAATCGATGATTTCTTGATCAGAGCCAAACCCAAGCGCGCGCAAAAGAACCGTTACTGGCAATTTACGAGTACGATCTATACGCACATACACAACATCTTTTGCATCTGTTTCGTACTCTAACCATGCACCACGGTTTGGTATTACCGTTGCAGTAAAGCCTCGTTTACCATTTTTGTCGACTTTACCACTGAAATAAACACTTGGTGAACGAACCAATTGAGAAACAATAACACGTTCAGCACCATTGATAACGAACGTACCTGTTTCCGTCATGAGTGGAAAATCACCCATAAAAACATCTTGGTCTTTTACTTCACCAGTTTCTTTATTAATTAGACGCACCTTTACACGAAGTGGCGCTGAATAGGTAACATCTCGCTCTTTCGATTCCTCAACTGAATATTTAGGTTCTCCTAAACTATAGTCAATGAATTCAAGCGAAAGGTTACCAGTAAAATCTTCAATTGGAGAAATATCTTGGAACATTTCTCTCAGACCCTCATCAAGAAACCACTGATAAGAAGAGGTTTGAATCTCAATAAGATTTGGTAATTCTAATACTTCACTAATACGAGCATAAGTTCTCCGCTTTCGGTGTCGTCCATACTGAACTAGTTGACCTATCAACTCATTCACCCCTCATATCAAGCGTTATTAATCTTGCTATTTTTATTAATGCTGCCTATATTAATAGACAAAAAAAGAAAAAGGGTTTCTACTAGGAAAACCACAATTTCAAAACGAACTATTGATTTTATTAGCTTTTCCATACATACTATATTTATACATATATTTAATTTTTTAGATATACATGGAAAAATTACATATCGGCATTATATAATGCTATCACACGAAAAATTGCGAGTCAACAATTTTTTATTATTCCTTAAAAAAAGCGAAATTCATTCTACACCTCAACCAAGCCGCTTTGCTTTTATGATCAAATACCCCTTTTTTCGAGCAACAACTTCTACTTCTTCAAAAACTGTTTCTAGTTTTTCGATCGCTGACGGTGCACCTTGTTTTTTTTGAATGACAACCCAAAGCTCCCCACCGACGACTAACCGTCCATAGCTTTCTTCAAGTATTTGATGTACGACTTTTTTGCCAGCACGAATTGGGGGATTTGTTAAAATAGCCGCAAATGCATTTGTACTAATATTTGAAAAAACATCACTTTTATAAATAGAGATGTTTTCTATTCTATTAATGTCAGCATTTTTTTTGGAAAGTTCAAGTGCTCGTTCGTTTACATCCACCATTTCAATTAATCGCTCATTAAATGATCTTGCCATCGAAAGACCAATCGGACCATATCCACACCCAAGATCAAGTAATCTACCATCAATATCTGGAAGAACAAAGTCCTCAATGAGTAATCTTGATCCAAAATCTACTTCTTTTTTCGAGAAGACACCATTATCACTCGTAAATGTGAACAATTCTCCTCTCAATGAAAAAGACCAGTTTTTTTGGTTACTTTCAGCAGATGGCTTACTCGTATAATAATGATCGCCCATGTATGTACCTCCTAACCTGGAAGTATTATGTTTCAACTCACGCGATTTAGTAAGGTTTAAAAAAAGCTCGCTTTAGTAGCGAGCTTTTTTCTAAGTTAATAATTATTACTTAACTTCTACGCCAGCTCCAACTTCTTCAAGCTTAGCTTTGATTTCTTCAGCTTCTTCTTTAGAAACGCCATCTTTAAGAGTTTTTGGAGCGTTGTCAACTACTTCTTTAGCTTCTTTTAAGCCAAGACCAGTAAGTTCACGTACTACTTTAATAACTTTGATTTTTTGAGCTCCAGCATTTGCAAGAACTACTTCAAATTCAGTTTGTTCAGCAGCAGCTTCACCAGCGCCACCAGCAGCTACAGCTACAGGAGCAGCAGCAGTTACGCCAAATTCTTCTTCAATAGCTTTTACTAGATCGTTAAGTTCTAAAACAGTCATATTTTTAACTGCTTCAATGATTTGTTCTTTAGTCATTTGAAAATCCTCCTTAAAATGTTGTTTTATCCGATTAGGAATATAATTTTGTTTAATTTAATTCTATTAAGCGCCTTGTTCTTCCTTTTGATCTGCAACTGCTTTAGTAGCAAGTGCAAGGTTGCGAATTGGAGCTTGAAGAACGCTAAGCAACATAGAAAGTAATCCTTCGCGTGATGGAAGTTCAGCAAGAGCTTTCACTTCTTCAACAGTTGCAACATTACCTTCGATTACACCAGCTTTAATTTCTAACGCATTATGCTTTTTAGCAAAATCGTTAAGAATTTTCGCAGGAGCTACTACATCTTCATTACTGAATGCAATTGCATTTGGACCAGTTAGTGATTCGTTAAGACCCGCTAACTCAACTAATTCAGCTGCACGACGTGTCATAGAGTTTTTATACACTTTGAAGTCTATGCCAGCATCACGAAGTTGTTTACGAAGTTCAGTTACTTCCCCAACATTTAAACCGCGGTAATCTACAACAATTGTTGATTTACTTTCACGGAGTTTGTCTGCAATTTCAGTTACAATAAGTTTCTTTTGTTCTACTGCACTACTCATTCTTACACCTCCTGTAGATTTGATCACTTGAAACCGTTCGGTGTTAAGATTTAAAAAACCTCTATGCCGAGTAGACATAGAGGTAGTATTTATCAGTTAAGATTGCACATTTTACAATGAGCTACTACACCTCGGTAGGAAATTAAGCTAATTTGTTAGCCCCTACTGTCTACGGTACAAATGTATTAAGTTTTAACAACAAAATTTATTATAGTAAAAACTTTATTAAAAGTCAATAACCATTATTTTGCAGATTAGAATGTTGAAGCGTCTACTTTAACACCAGGACCCATTGTTGAAGATACAGCTACGTTCTTCATATAAGTACCTTTTGCAGCAGATGGTTTAACTTTTAGCATTGTTTCATAGATTGTAGTAAGGTTTTCAATTAATTTTTGATCATCAAATGAAACTTTTCCGATTGGAACATGAATGTTAGCAGATTTGTCAACACGGTATTCAACTTTACCAGCTTTGATTTCATTTACTGCTTTCGTTACATCAAAAGTAACTGTTCCAGTTTTAGGGTTTGGCATTAAGCCTTTTGGTCCTAATACACGACCAAGCTTACCAACTTCACCCATCATATCAGGAGTAGCAACGATTACATCGAAATCAAACCAACCTTTTGAGATTTTATCAATAAAGTCTGTATCGCCAACGAAATCAGCTCCAGCAGCTTCTGCTTCTTTTGCCTTTTCACCTTTTGCGAATACTAATACACGTTGTGTTTTACCTGTACCATGTGGTAGTACTACTGCACCACGAATTTGTTGATCTGCTTTCTTCGGATCTACACCTAAACGGAATGCTACTTCAACAGAAGCATCAAATTTAGTTGTATTTGTTTTCTTTACAAGTTCAATTGCCTCTGCAACTGAATATGCTTTTGTACGGTCTACTAATTTAGCAGCTTCAACGTACTTTTTACCTCTTTTTGCCATTAGAATTTCCTCCTCAATTGTGGTTTTAACGGAATAACCTGGATAACCTCCCACGAATAAAGGTTGCGAATAGAAAAATACTAATCCATCCGCAACCCCCAAACACATGTAACAAATACGGAATTAGTCTTCGATAACAATTCCCATGCTACGTGCAGTACCTTCAACCATACGCATTGCAGATTCAACTGAAGCCGCATTTAAATCTGGCATTTTAGTTTCTGCAATCTCGCGTACTTTATCACGCTTAACTGTTGCAACTTTATTACGATTTGGTTCACCAGAACCTGACTCAATACCAGCTGCTTTCTTAAGTAGAACTGCAGCAGGAGGAGTTTTTGTAATAAATGTGAATGAACGATCTTCAAACACTGTGATTACAACAGGAATAATTAAACCAGCTTGATCTGCTGTACGAGCATTAAATTCTTTACAGAATCCCATAATGTTAACACCTGCTTGACCTAGTGCTGGTCCAACTGGCGGCGCTGGATTTGCTTTACCAGCAGGAATTTGTAATTTTACTTCTTTAATTACTTTTTTAGCCACGAGACACACCTCCTTAAAGTCCGTGATGTGGTAATAGGGGTATACCCTCCCACTCATCATCATTCTTTATATATCAATAAAGAACATTAGCATAGCTAGTCTCTTTATCTTGAGACATACTGACCTTGACAATATTACCACTTTTCAATATCAATATCAAGTTTTTTCAAAACTTTTTTGTTTTACAACAGCACCTAGATTTTTTCAATCTGTGTAAAGTCTAATTCTACTGGGGTTTCACGTCCGAACATGTTAACATGAACTTTAACCTTGCGCTTATCAAGATCTAGATCCTCAATTGCACCTGTAAAGTTAGCAAATGGACCTTCTTTAACTTTTACCATTTCTTTAAGTTCGAAATCAATTTCAACCTGCTTTTCATCCATACCCATTCTTTTTAGAATGAAGTTTACTTCCTCTGGTAAAAGCGGTGTAGGTTTTGAACCAGATCCAGCAGAGCCTACAAACCCTGTTACACCAGGAGTATTTCGTACAACATACCACGAATCATCTGTCATGATAATTTCTACTAATACATAACCCGGAAATACTTTACGCTTTATAACCTTTTGTTTACCATTTTTAATTTCAGTTTCTTCATCTTCAGGTACAACAACGCGAAAAATCTTGTCCTGCATCGCCATTGATTCTACCCGTTTTTCCAAGTTAGCTTTTACTTTATTTTCATACCCTGAATACGTATGAACAACATACCAGTTCTTTTCCATTTTGATTAGGACTTTTTCGTCCTTCCCTCCCTCTCGAGTGCAATACAAACTATGAGTTTATCACTTCAGCATTTAGGAATTTCTTTGCAATTAAAAAAACCCGTACCCGGGCTTTTGTTCACTTCTCGCTTATTATCCATCATTATACCATGAGAATGCAATGCTTATTCAAGTACTAAACGAATTAATTTAGAAATTCCTGTATCAATAAGTGCAAAAAAGACTGTCACAAATATTACAGTTGTTAACGTAATAATGGTATAGCGTACCAACTCTTGTTTCTTGGGCCAGCTCACTTTTTTCATTTCACGCACTACATTACTGAAAAACTTAGTTAAACGTTTCATTCATGTAACCTCCAGCTTTTATAAAAGACCGCCTTATTTCGTTTCACGGTGGGTTGTATGTGAGTTGCATGTCTTACAAAACTTTTTTATTTCAAGTCGCTCAGTTGAATTGCCATTATTTTTCATCGTGGTGTAATTACGACTACCACAATCAACACAAGCTAAAATTACTTTTTTTCGCATATGAACACCTACCAAAAGGTACTACTTCACCCGTTATTGCCTCAATTGCTATTTTCATAAAAGTCTTTTTATTTTCTTACAAACTTTATCACGGCTAGTTTTACGTGTCAATACTCAGCATCAGGGATAAAAACTGGTTCCTATTAATAATTGATATTTATAAAGTGATTTCTCTTATTTCCAAATATCTTTCAAGCTTTCTTTTCACACGCTGCAATGCATTGTCAATTGATTTCACATGCCTGTTAAGTTCTTCAGATATTTCTTGATAGGATCTACCATCTAAGTAAAGAGCGAGAACTTTCCTCTCTAGATCACTTAAAAGTTCGGCCATCTTCACTTCTATGTCATCAAATTTTTCTTGGTTAATGATCAATTCCTCAGGATCCAGTACTTTCGCACCTGAGATCACATCCATTAAGGTACGGTCAGATTCCTCGTCATATATAGGCTTGTCCAATGAGACATATGAGTTGAGTGGAATATGCTTCTGCCTTGTTGCAGTTTTGATCGCGGTAATGATTTGACGGGTTATACAAAGCTCTGCAAACGCTTTAAAGGAAGATAGCTTGTCTTCTTTATAATCACGGATTGACTTATATAGGCCTATCATACCTTCCTGTACAATATCTTCACGGTCGGCTCCAATTAAAAAATAGGATCTGGCTTTGGCACGAACAAAGTTTTTATACTTATTAATTAGATAATCAAGTGCTTCACTTTCACCTGTATGAACTAATTCTACGACTTCTTCATCCTCAAGTCGGTCATATAATCTGTTGCTTGTCTCATTGAAGCTTGATTTCACGCCTATCCCCCCGACCCGTACAAAAAATTCTTTATATAGAAATATTATACAGGACTATTTTTCAAAGCGTCAACCGTTCATCTTTCTCCACGGCGCCATTTTTCAAAAATTTCTGCAACCTCATCAGAAAGCGGAATTTTCGATGAGCTCTTTTCCTTAAATGATTTCTTTACTTTTTGCTCGATATTGTTCTCAATCGAATTCATTTCATTTAAAAGTTCTCGTGCTGATTTCCTTAAGGCACCTTGTCCAAAAATTTGCCATTGTTCTGTATAATCAGAGGTTGCAACATGAATTTGTGTTTTAATATTTCCTAACTTTTTTGCCATTTTTTCAATGCGTTCATCGGCGGTTTCATTTTGTTTTGTAAAAATCACTTCAACCTTACGAGTCTTAAGCTTTGTTTCATTTCCCTGTACGAGGTGGGCATCAAATATAACGATTACTTTATATCCTGTGTATGCCTGGTATTCAGCCATTTTTTCTATTAACAAATCTCGTGCTGATGCAAAGTCTTTCATTTTTAGCTTTCGTAATTCTGGCCAAGCACCTATGATGTTATATCCATCTACCAGCAGGATATCCATTTGTACTATTCTCCAAGTGGATTCCGCTTACGATAAACCTCATACATGAGAAGACTGGCAGCGACGGAAGCGTTCAAAGAGGTAACTTTTCCTTGCATTGGAAGACGGATTAAAAAGTCACATTTATCTTTAATCAATCGTCCAATTCCCTTACCTTCACTTCCAATTACTAAGCCTATTGACATTTTTCCATCAAGATTACGGTAATCCTCTTTTCCTTTTGCATCTGTTCCAACAATCCAAACGCCACGGTCCTTTAACTCATCAAGTGTCCGAGCAATATTAGTCACTCTCGCTACCGGTACATATTCAATCGCACCTGTTGAAGCCTTTGCAACAGTAGTTGTAAGTCCTACTGCTCTTCTTTTTGGGATGATCACGCCATGAGCTCCAACTGCATCTGCAGTACGCAGAATTGAGCCTAAATTATGTGGATCTTCGATTTCATCAAGAATTAAAATAAACGGGTTTTCATTCCTTTCCTTCGCAATGGAAAAGAACTCATCCACTTCTACATATTCATAGGCCGCAACTTGAGCGACAACACCCTGATGATTACCTTCAACCATTTGGTCAATTTTCTTTTTTGGAACGAATTGAACGAGTACATGATTCTCTTTTGCAAGTGAGGTAATTTGAGTCATTTGTCCACGAACAGAGCCTTCAGCAATCCAAATTTTATTAATTTCCCTTTCAGACTTTAACGCCTCAATGACTGGATTTTTTCCAATAATATAATCATTTGCCATCGTATTCTCCTCCTTTCCTAGTGTTCAATAATTCGAAATGCTTCTTCGATAATTATTTCAATTCGATCATTATTCTTTTGCAAATAATGATAGCCAATTAGTGCTTCAAAAGCTGTACTATAGCGGTACGTCTGTACATCTGTGTTCTTTGGAACTGTACCACTCTTTGCATTTCTTCCTCTTCGAATCACACCTTGCTCTTCTTCCGAAAAGAAATCATCATCCATCATTTGATGAATAATCGCTGACTGTGCTTTTGCAGATACATATCGTTTTGCAATATTATGAAGTTGATTCGGCCTAACATTCCCTTTGCTTAACAGGTAATGCCTCACGAATTTCTCGTATACAGCATCACCCATATAAGCTAGTGCAAGGCTATTTAATTGATGACTATCAATTGTTGTGTCTGAAAAAAACATCTCTTATCCTCTTTTCCAACGTGTACCTTGAGGAGTATCTTCTAAAATAATATTCTTTGCTTTAAGCTCATCACGTATTTGGTCTGACAATGCAAAGTCACGGTTCTTACGTGCTTGAATACGTTTTTCGATTAATGCTTCGATTTCCTCATCTAGTAATTCATCTACTTCTAGTGTTAACCCAAGTGCCCCAAACAAAACTACAAACTCTTGTATGAAGGTGTTAATGACTGCATCAGACGTATTTTTTTCTTGTAAATAATAATTCGCTTGTTTTGATAACTCAAAAAGGACTGATACCGCATTTGCCGTATTAAAATCATCATCCATTGAACGAATAAATTCTGTACGGAACTCTTTTACTTTTGCTAGCCATTCTTCGTCATTCGTCGTTAAATTTGTACTGCTAAGGGCACGATGCTTAAGATTCGTATATGATGTTCGTAATCGTTCCAGTCCATTTCTTGTACTTTCTAATAATTCAACACTGTAATTAATTGGATGACGGTAATGAACTGATAACATAAAGAATCGAATTAATTGTGGGTCATGCTCTTTAATTATATCGTGTACTAAAACAAAATTACCTAGTGATTTTGACATTTTTTCATTATCGATATTTATATAGCCATTGTGCATCCAGTAGTTCGCAAATGTTTTACCATTAACGGCTTCCGATTGAGCAATCTCATTTTCATGGTGAGGAAATGCCAAGTCTTGACCACCAGCATGGATATCAATTGTATCCCCTAAGTATTTTTTTGCCATGGCAGAACATTCAATATGCCAGCCTGGTCGCCCGTTACCCCATGGGCTCTCCCAGAATATCTCTCCCTCCTTCGCACCTTTCCAAAGTACAAAGTCGAGAGCATCCCTTTTCTTGTCACCTACTTCAATACGGGTACCAAGACGAAGCTCATCAATTGATTGATGAGATAGCTTTCCATACTCTGTAAACTCTCTTGTTTTATAATAGACATCTCCACCCGCTTCATATGCATATCCTTTATCAACAAGCGCTTGGATAAAATCAATGATAATATCAATGTTCTCTGTTACCCGTGGGTGAACATTTGCTTGTTTGCATCCCAAAGCCGATACATCTTCAAAGTACGCATCAATGAAACGGTCCGCGATTGTCGGAACATCTTCTCCAAGCTGATTTGCTGCCTTGATTAACTTATCATCGACATCGGTAAAATTTGATACAAAATTCACATCATATCCTCGAAATTCAAAATAGCGGCGAACAGTATCAAAAACAATCGCAGGTCGGGCATTTCCTATATGAATATAGTTATAAACCGTCGGACCGCACACATACATTTTAACCTTGTTTTCTTCAATCGGTTTAAATTCTTCCTTTTTCCTCGTTAATGTATTATAAATGTGAATGGACATTATCCTGTACACCTTCCCTGTTTCTAAATTCTATTCTAAGCTGCTCAATTTCATCTTCAAGCTCTTTTATTCGGTCCGATATTGGATCTGGTAAATCGCAGTGATTTAAATCTTTTTCTTTATCAATTCGAATACCATCTTGAACCACTACACGTCCTGGTATTCCGACAACGGTTGAATTAGGTGGGACATCTCGTAAAACGACTGAGCCCGCTCCAATTTTTGAATTCTCCCCAATTGTGATTGAACCGAGTACCTTTGCACCCGTTGCAATCAACGCGTTATCAAGAATGGTAGGATGCCTTTTTCCTTTTTCCTTACCTGTTCCTCCAAGTGTCACACCTTGAAAGACGGTCACATTATTACCAATTTCACAAGTTTCTCCAATTACCACTCCCATCCCATGGTCAATGAAAAACCTACGGCCAATTTTTGCACCGGGGTGAATTTCAATACCGGTAAAAAAGCGGCTAATTTGTGAAATGGCTCTCGCTAAGAAAAATAATTTCCGATTAAAAAGACTGTGTGCAATTCGATGAGCCCATATTGCATGTAAGCCCGAGTATGTTAGGATTACCTCTAAAGAATTCCTAGCTGCAGGGTCCTGCTCAAAGACAACCTCGATATCCTCCTTCATCCTTTTAAACATAGGGCAACCTCCAATCCAATATAAATATGCGTTAAGAAAGTCCGGGAAAAATAAAAAACGTCCCTGTGTATTCAACACAGAGACGCTTATGCGCGGTTCCACTCTGTTTAGATAGCGTCGATTCATCTCACACTATCTCAACTTAATCTCATAACGGTGAGGCTCCGCCCTTATCTACTACACAAAGTGGTTCGACAAGAGACTCAAAGGTGCATTTCAATAAGCATTTAACATAAACCACTTTCAGCCGGCGGTGGTTCTCTCTTTGAGTGATCCAAAAAGGGCAAGAAACCTACCTTTTTGCATACACATTTTAATGTAAAGGCTTATTTACTCTCCTTATCAACATTTTCAAATATGGTTCTTATTTAAAGATTATCTATACTATATTATATTTTGATCAATATGTTAACTAATTAAGCTCTGAATTCGTGATTTTATTTTTTCCTTGCCCAATAAATGAATCGCTTCAGGAAGATCTGGTCCATGGATTTGTCCGGTTGCCGCTACACGGATTGGCATAAATAAATTTTTACCTTTTTGACCAGTTGCCTTTTGAACAGCCTTGATGGCTGCCTTTATTTCGTCAGATGAAAATGTTTCTAGTCCATCAATTTCTTCTACAAATGCTTGTAAAACTTGCGGGACTGTTTCTCCTGCTAATACTTCCTTCGCTTCTTCCTCATAGTCTATTTCATTTTTAAAGAATAATTCAGTAAGTTCAACAATCTCTGCACCATAGTTCATTTTTTCCTGATGTAATCCGATCAAATCACGAGCCCATTGTTGCTGTTCCTCATTCATATTCTCATCAACAAGACCTGCTTTGACTAAATGTGGTAATGCTATTTCAACCAATTGATCGAGATTCAACTTCTTGATGTATTGATTATTCATCCACTTAAGTTTATTCGTATCAAATACTGCTGGTGATTTTGATAGACGATTTGAATCAAAGATATTGATAAACTCATCCTTTGAATGAATTTCTTCCTCGCCAACCGGTGACCAACCTAAAAGTGTTATGAAATTAAACAATGCTTCTGGTAAATAGCCCAGATTTTTGTACTGTTCAATAAATTGGATAATGGATTCATCCCTTTTGCTAAGCTTCTTACGGCTTTCATTGACAATTAACGTCATATGAGCAAATGTTGGTACATCCCAATCAAATGCTTCATAAATCATGATTTGTTTTGGGGTGTTTGATATATGATCTTCTCCCCTAAGGACATGGCTTATTCCCATCAAATGGTCATCCATTGCCACAGCAAAATTATACGTAGGCGTTCCGTCCTTCTTCACGATAACATAATCACCAATTCCCGCTGATTCAAAGGAAATATCACCTTTTACCATATCATTGAATTGGTACACTTTTCCTGCAGGAACACGGAAGCGAATACTTGGTAAACGTCCTTCTTTTTCAAAAGCCTCTTGCTCTTCTTTGGAAAGATTACGACATTTCCCTGAATAATGTGGTGTTTCACCTCGTGCAGCTTGTTCCTCACGTTCCTTTTCAATTTCCTCTTCGGAACAATAGCACTTATATGCTAATCCTTTTTCGAGTAATTCCTCATAATGCTTTCTATAAATTTCATTACGCTCTGATTGGCGGTATGGTCCATATACTCCGCCAATATCTGGACCTTCATCCCATTCAACGCCAAGCCATTTTAAAAATGTTAATTGGCTTTCTTCTCCACCTTCAATATTACGCTTTTTGTCGGTATCCTCAATTCGAATAATAAATTTTCCATTTTGGTTTTTTGCATACAAATAATTAAATAAAGCCGTCCTCGCATTCCCTATATGTAAATGACCTGTTGGGCTTGGTGCATATCGTACTCTTATGTTATTTGACATATTGTTTTACCCCCATTACATCTCTCAACTCTTACTACTCACGATATTTTATCATCAACTAATGTGCTTCACAATTAACCCTTTTGAAGCAATACGGCCACCTGGGCTGCAATTCCTTCGCCACGTCCGGTAAACCCTAGTTTTTCTGTTGTTGTTGCTTTCACATTCACCTGTGAGATTGAAGCTTCTAGAAGCTCTGCAATCCTCTTTTGAATTTGTTCAATATATGGAGCCATCTTAGGCTTTTGTGCGATAATTGTACAATCTACATTCCCTAGCACATAACCCTTTTCCTTAACTAACTTCCATACATGCTCCATTAGCACCGCAGAATCGGCATCTTTAAAAGCTGGGTCAGTGTCAGGGAAATGCCTCCCGATATCCCCTTCTCCAATCGCACCTAAACAAGCATCTGAGACAGTATGCAGTAACACATCTGCATCTGAATGACCTAAAAGACCTTTTTCATACGGTATTTCAATTCCACCAATAATCAATGGACGACCCTCGACTAATTGATGAACATCAAAGCCTTGCCCAATCCGGAACACGATAATTCCCCCTCTATGTATATTTTCTAGTTTTCCCATCTTTGTAAAATTGCTTCAGCAAATAATAAATCATCTGGTGTTGTTAGCTTTATGTTCGTATACTCGCCTTCTACAATTGCAACTTGCTTAGGGATACGTTCTACTAGACTAGCATCATCTGTACCAAGATAATCATCCCTCAAAGCAAGCTCGTGGGCATGTTGTAAAATTGAAACATGAAAAGCTTGTGGGGTTTGTATGGCCCACAAGCCGGAACGTTCAACAGTTTCATTCACTATCAAGTTTGCGGATGCCCGTTTGATTGTATCCTTTACAGGCACAGCTAAAACAGCTGCTCCTGTTTCCATTGCAGTTTGTACTAACTCATGAATGAGAGTAGTCTTAACGAATGGTCTAGCACCGTCATGAACTAATACAATCTCACTGTCCGTAACCTTTTTCAAACCATTGTATACACTATGTTGTCTTTCACTTCCGCCCTGTACAATCGAGATAACCTTCTGGATTTTATAGGACTTTACAAGATCTTCAAACTCAATTTGCTCATCTTTATTAATAACCAAGATAATCCCATTACAATGAGGATCTTCCTCAAAAATCTTCAAAGTATGGACAATGACTGGTTTTGATTGCAGTTTGATGAATTGTTTATTCTTCCCTGCATTCATTCTTTTACCTTGACCTGCAGCAGGGATAACAACCTGATAATTCATCGAGAAGCGCTCCTATCAATTTCATTTATATCTATGGATTCATTTTATGATATTGCTATAGAAAAGTATAGTCTATAATGCCTTTTCTAGTAGCTTGGGCTTTGCAAAAATCATCCGACCGGCTGATGTTTGTAATACACTCGTTACAAGTACATCAATTCGTTTTCCGATATAATCGCGACCTTCCTCCACGACAATCATTGTACCATCATCAAGATATGCAACACCTTGATTATGCTCTTTCCCATCTTTAATGACCTGTACATTTAATTCTTCACCTGGAAGGACAACCGGTTTAACAGCATTCGCTAAATCATTAATATTTAATACCGCAACATTCTGCAGTTCACATACCTTATTAAGATTGAAGTCATTTGTAACAACAACACCGCTCGTTAATTGAGCAAGCTTCACAAGCTTACTATCAACCTCTTGAATATCCTCAAAGTCTCCTTCATAAATATCTACCTTTATGGAAAGTTCTTTTTGGATTCTGTTTAAAATATCAAGCCCTCTTCTTCCACGATTTCGTTTAAGTACATCTGATGAATCTGCAATATGCTGCAATTCTTCTAGTACAAATCGTGGAATAACAATCGTTCCTTCTAGAAATCCAGTTTGACATATATCTGCAACACGGCCATCAATAATGACACTCGTATCTAAAATTTTTAGTTGCTTTGCCTTTGAATTCGTCTCTTCCTCTTCGGCACCCTTTTTCTTGCCTATCCGATTAATAGAAAATAAACTGACAAGTTCATCTCTCTTTTTAAATCCTACTTGGAATCCCAAATAACCTAATAGAACAGTTACGAAAATTGGAACGACCGTATTAACAACGACAAATCCAATTCGATCTAATGGAATAACAATTAAAAATGCAACAATTAAACCAAAGATAAGGCCTAAACTGCCAAATAACACATCAGTTACAGGAGCCTTAATCAAAGCTTCCTCTAACCATTTAATAAGTCCTACAATGTAATCAATTAACCAAAAAGTCGTAATAAATAATATAATAGCACCTAATATCGCAAGCGTATATGGCTTATTTAAGAATGGAATATTGTCGATATTTAACAGCTCCAGTAATTCTGGTAAGTAAAGAGCACCAAGAATACCTCCAACAATTATAAAGAATAGCTGCACAATACGTTTTAACATTCCTTCACCTCCTCTTATTCATTATAATCACTTTATAATAATTGAAACCTACAATAAATAGATTTTTAAAAATGTAAACAGAATGACATAGATGTGTAAAACAATACTTATATAGTATTTTTTATTTAACTATTTATTATTACCTTATTTACACTTAAATTTTTGAGCACCTCAAAAAATGAACAATTTATTATTATACGATTTTAATTGAAATATGTTTCATTTTTTTATCTGCCTAATGTATGTTGAATTGCTTGACGAACATCACTGACTCCTATTACTTCTATTCCTCGAGGAATCGTCCATCCCCCTAAGTTTCGTTCTGGTATAATGACCCTTTTGAAGCCAAGCTTTGCTGCCTCCTGAACACGCTGCTCAATTCTCGATACTCGTCTTACCTCTCCGGTCAGTCCTACTTCACCGACAATGACATCCGTAGGATTGGATGGTTGATCCCGAAAGCTTGAAGCAATGCTTAAAGCAACAGCTAAATCAATAGCAGGTTCATCTAATTTCACCCCACCCGCTACCTTTAAGTATGCATCTTGATTTTGGAGTAGTAATCCAACACGTTTTTCCAATACTGCCATAAGCAGTGATACCCGATTATGATCAATTCCCGTTGCCATTCGACGTGGATTACCGAAGCTCGTAGGAGAAATAAGTGCTTGCACTTCAACTAGGACAGGACGTGTTCCTTCCATCGAAGCAACGACAGTTGACCCCGCAGCGCCAGCTGAGCGCTCTTCAAGGAAAATCTCTGAAGGGTTCTCTACCTCTTCAAGTCCTGATTCCTTCATTTCAAAAATACCCATTTCATTTGTTGATCCAAAGCGGTTTTTAACAGCTCTTAAAATTCGATACGTATGGTGTCGCTCTCCTTCAAAATACAAAACAGTATCTACCATATGCTCTAGTAATCTCGGACCTGCAATATTCCCCTCTTTTGTTACATGCCCCACTTATATTTGTCTAATATATTGATAAAACCACCAAACCATTGATATAAATGGGTTTCCTAAATGATAAAACCTAACTAATGATAAAACTATTATTATCATCATCTTCAAACTTAACCTTGTATGGGTTAATCATCAAATAGGTCTTTAAAAGTCGTTTTAGTCTCACTATAATTTTTTATGTCTATGATATTGTCCTTAAGTTTATTCTCATTACGTTCAATTGCTAACGTGCTTTGAACTGCCATTTTCTTCATTTCATCTTTGTAAAATTCAATATCCTCTTTTAATGAAGCAATTTGACTTTTCAGATGAAGATTCTCCCTTTCCAGTTCTTCAGCATGAAGAGATTTTTCTAAGCTAAATTGATACGCCTCTAATAAAGTATCAATTACCTCAACCAACTTATTTTTATTCTTATAATTCTTGATGACTATATCTTCTGCGGAGGGAATATTCCACAATTCTTTTACATCTTTAATAGGAGCAATAACGGTTATATCTTCTATCTTCTTGTTTACCAGCTTAATTTCCTTTTTTATATCCTCATTGAATCTCCAGGCTTGAATTGGAATATCAGTATATTTGACCAAATCAGCAACTTTAACTTTATTAGGATTTTCATTACTTACATATTTATATAATAATTCCTTTAAATACTCCGTATCATACTTCTTCGGTCTACCACCCTTATTTTTTTGATTTTTCTCTTCCACTGACATTAAGATTTCACCCTCTTTCTTCATTTATTTATATAGCGGTATAGAGTCGTTTTGCTAACACTCGTTGCATTTGTAATTTCCTTTATTGAATAATCCTTACTATTATACATTTTTATGGCTAATTCTATATTATTATTCGACTTCGGAGGTCTTCCTCCCTTCCTACCCCTCATTCTTGAATTTTCAAGTCCTTCTCTTGTTCTTTGTGAAATTAAGTCCCTCTCGAATTGAGAAATTCCAGCAAAAATCGTAAACATAAGTTTACCTTGCGGTGTAGTAGTGTCTAACCAACTTTCTTTTAAAGATTTAATATGGGCACCTTTTTGCTCTATTACTTCTACAACCTTAAATAAATCCTTTGTACTCCTGCTAAGTCTTGTAAGTTCCGTTACAATGATTACGTCATTAGGTCTAAGTTGTTCCAAAAGTTTTTCTAACTCAATTCTCTCCAATTTTGTTCCAGTTACCTTTTCCTTATAAACCTTTTCACAACCAGCTTTCTTTAATTGTTCAAGTTGACTTTCAAAGTTCTGCATTTTGGAACTTACCCTGGCATACCCAAATATCATCCGTTTTCCTCCTTACAGTTACCATGTCTCCAAAGTACCATAAACGTAAGGATTCATCAATTTTGGGAATTTGATTTTGGAACTGTTTTTGGTACTGATATTCAACAGTATTTCAACAAAAAAATAACTGGGTTCAAAAGTTCCGATAACGACCGTTTTTGAAACCAGTTATTTTTGGTGGGAGACATATTATATAAAACAAAAGAGTATTATCTTCTCCAAAAGAAAATCCTTTTCCTTTTTAATCCTTCTAAAAAGTCGAGTAGCTCTTTTGTATCGTTTTCCCGTCTTATGGTCATTGGAGAAGGAGTGGGAAGAGAACAGTACACTTTTGATTTAACTATAAATTTTCTTTCTTCCATTATTTACATACCCCTTTTTGCAATAATCCGAAGAGCCTCTTGATTCATTTTCCTTACTTTTTCGGATAAAAACAATTCTTCTGGAACAATCATTGGTCTTTTGGTTGGATTAGTCGCTTTCTTACATTTTAACGTCATCTGAAACCTCCTGTGCTTCTATTCCTTTCGTTTTTAATACTCTATAATGGGTATCATATTTTTTACGAAGCCTTGATAAATTGGTAAACCCCATGATGCCGATTCCTACTTTTAGAATCTCATCCCATAAATAATTCTTAGGATAACCGTAATCTTTAATCGCATCAAGATAAGCAGTTACACTCTTATCTAAAAGATGTTTAGCATCTCTATCCAGTGCCTCTTCATCAATAGATACGCCATACTCCATAGTTAATGGTTCGAGTGTTAATTTTACTCCGTTATAAACTGGTGGGTGTACATTACCATCCAAAGTGTGCATGACGGCTGGGTCAAAGACTTTTCCCTCTATTTCAACCCAAGAATGACTAAATTGGGTATTAGTTTCATAGTCTTCTACTTCTCCTATCACCAGTTCATTTTCAATTCCCTGCTCCGTTAATAAAATATGTAACATTGCAGAAATCAGATGACATCCCCCTGACGCTTCCTCCTTTTTTGCTAAATAGTTTAATGTGGATTCATATGCTTTTTGTATCCCAAATACCTGTGGATGATTAAATTCAATATTTTTCATATTACGAATACATTCAGTGGATAAGAAAGTTAGAAATTCTAATTTGCTATTAAAATGTGGAATCATCTTTTTCTCCTCGTAATTGATTTCTATTTATTGATATTTAGGAAATTTAAACACCTTGCTTATATCTTAATTAACCCAATTGCATGATGGGTATTGTAAAAGGGAAAAACCATCCCCAAAAGCTCCGCAAAGGCAAAAAGGATGGTTTTTCTTGTCGTTCTCGCACAAAATAATTGAATTGTGAACCAAACTATTAAAGCTCGGTTATGCGGAATGACGATAGTTGTCCAGTATCGCCATTCACCTTAAGCATACAATAAAGAGGGATTTATTACCAGTGGGGAAAATGAAAATATTATATTACTACAAAAGTTGCAGAGAGTTATCCACTACTAAGATTAGTTCTAATTATTGATAAGGGCGATAAACTCAGATTGGTATTGCTATCGTTTTCCACTTACACCCAAACTATTTATTCAATAACCTCCGCAATACTTCTGCACTGGCAAACGCATGAAATTTCTCTTTTTCTTTAAATTCTCCAGTTTCTTCATCGTAGATATGACTATAAAGCCATATAGTATTCGTATCAAGTAAATGGCAATAGATATATACAATTTGATTTTGTTTATCGAACTGATAATCATAGTTCATTTTGAGTTGCCTAAAGTTTGAAACAACATGTTCTACAACCTTTAAATATTTTTGCTCAATTTCTATCTCTTCGACCACTTCCACTAACTCCTTTCGGGATTCAGAAGGTAGGTTTTTCAACATTGTTTTTATTCCTACATTTGTTAAAAGTAATGTAAGCATCCGAATTCGCTCTTTCTCTGTGAAAAACACATTATTTTCGTACATTTCCAGTTTTTCTGGCGTGTAATCTTGAAACTGCTGATAGGTTATCGCTTTCGGTTCTCTTCCAGGGACAAGTTCCATTTAACACAACACTCCTTAATCATCATTCGTTTGCATCTCTCTTATATCTTTAAGAGCCTTTATGTAATCTCCATCGTATTCTTTTTCCATCCCTTTCAGAATTAAGGTATCATCCAGATTTGTATGAACTGACAATTTCACCATCAATTTTAGTTTTACATCAGTTATTCCGTCAAAATGTCCATTTTTATACCCTGAATGATATCCAGTATTGAAGGAATCTATTATCAATTTATTAATGTTGTCATATGCATCACTGATAGATACACTCTTATTTTCCCAAACTTCATTAAAGGCTCGTTCAAATTGCCCTGAATTGATTATTTCATCTATCCTGTTCATAAAATGACCACCCATCTGCCATTGATATAATTCCCCATATTCAAGAATCCTTCATTATATCCACTACAATCATTTTTTGATGTCTTTAATGACAATAAAATTTAGCAATTCCCAGGGATTCTTATACAGTACAGGACTTATTGTTTCATAAGTAATTGCTATTGTTAGTTTTGTAAATTCTTTAAATTTACTTTTAGATTCAAAGTCATGAATACTTAAGGTAATTTCACCAATAACAATCTCTAAATCACCATTCATTATAAAGACCTTTATTTGATGTTTCCTATCAATATATACTCTGTTTCTGAACCATTCTAACTTCCCATCATCTGAATAGTTAGAACTTAGCTCTCCCATTTTCCTTTCAATTTTCATTTCTTCTATACTTTTCATTAATGAGTTGAATTTTCTTCCTTCTCCATTCATTGAGATACATAAATAGGCAATATTTTTACTCTCCTTTTCTATAGCCCAGTTTTCTATTTTCAAAGTAACTCCCCCTGTAAAAAATAATTTACTATTTCCTCCGAGTAAGATAGGATACAAAAAAACACTTTACCCCCGAAGGAAATAAAGTGTTTTTGTTATAAATATATCATTTTCGATAGTCAGCTTCGAGCTATTCATCTAATCGACCTCTTACTTCAGGAATTAATAATTCTTATCTATTATAGTCAACATTTCACAAAATGTCACTCATAGTCTGTAGATATATAGTCTACATTTTTTTAAATTGAAACTATGGATGATAAGAATGTTAAAACTCAATTTGGACTTACTGTAAGAAAACTAAGACTCTCAAAAAACATTTCTCAAGAAAAATTTGCTGAAATCGTGGGCCTTCATAGAACTTATATTAGCGAGGTGGAGAGAGGCACAAGGAATGTTACATTAATAAATGTCGTTAAAATTGCGAAAGGCTTAGAAGTTAAAACATCGGAACTTTTTTGTGAAATGGAAAAAGAAATATAAGATAGTATTTTATAAACGTCTTTTAAAAAAGGCGTTTAAATTTTTCTCCAAAGAAAATAAGGATAAGCCACTGCCTATCCTCCTGTTTTGGTTGATTCTGTTTCATTTATTAAAGAGTGTTCTACTTTATGAATCAAAGTTTGTTTTAGGCATTCCTAAACGTAATAGTAGACTCCATCTCGAATAATTGGCTCTTTTATATAACCGTTACCCTCTACTCTAAATTCTCCATTCCCAGATGTTGCACCAGAAAATACACCACGAATAATAATAAGGCCATTGTTTGTCGTAGTACCCGTCATCTCTGCATTTTCTTCAATAATGATTTCTGCACCTGAGTGAATGGTTGATGTGCCACTTAATTTACCTTTAATTTGTATAGTTGCACCTTCATAAACAGAAACCGTACCACTTTGTTTTCCACCAGTATTTATCACTACACTTGCACCTTCATAGATAACTAATGTTCCAGATAATTCCCCTTTAATAAATAAAGTTCCTTTTTCTACATGGACAGTACCCAAATGTTTCCCTATTATTTCATAATTCTCTGTTATTACTAATTGCGGTACTTCTTCACCATTGATAATATCAAAACCATATTTGCTCAATCTAATTCCTCCTTCAATATAGGTTTTACTAAGACAAACTGTTTTTCATTTTTCAAGATAGTTTAATATCTACATTGATTCTTTGTTTAGCAACACATTGTCCATTTTTAACTATATAGCATTCAACATAGTGATTACCTTTAAAAGAGGTCTCTTCATAGTGATTTAAGCTATCTGTCTGTACAATTTCTCCTCGAATATTGTCATTTATTTGGGCTACCTCCCCTCTATTTTTCACTTTCCAATACACATTATAAGGTGCAGGAACATTTGTTTTAGCCATAAAGTACAATTGACAGCCTGGTAACAATACCTCTCTCTTTTTTATCATGGATTGTAACCAACCAGCAGTTTTTTCATTTCTTACTACCCTACAATCTAACTCTAACTCATACCGAGATTGGTAGTTTACTGGAAATAGATATTGGATAAATTCCTCGGTTTCCCGATAACGGGTGAATTCTTCAAGTTCATTAAGAGAAGTGTAGGACTCCAAAGCCTTTGAAAGTTTCTCTTTTTGTTCTGTCCAGTAGGAATGGTTAAAAAACTCTCCCCATGCCTCAACAGCCTGATATTCAGTACATTCTTCATCAAAGAGTATTTCCAATTTTGATAGTTTATCGTTTAGCCTGTTATATAAGTTGACCATTTTCGTATCATCTTTGCTGACCAGTTTAAGGCTTTTAGATGGGTCTGTTGGATTAACCACTTCTGTGTCTTCTGCTAATCTATCTTTAATCGCTTTAACAGTATAATAAAAACATTCATCCATTCTTTCATAGGATTGAAATTGCTCGTTCGCTAAAACACTTTGAATGAGTCCACCAGGCATATTTACCCAACTCTCTCTTGATTTGGAGAACATTTTTAACAAGCGAACTACTTCTCTTAATTGATAATTTTTTGCTTTATTTTCATCTAAGAACCATTTAGTGATTGCTCTTGGATTTCTTTCTCTCCATTCACTCCCACAATGTTCATATGTATAACTGTCATCTTCTTCATTCTTTTTATATCTACGATAGATAGCAAAATCAATGTGATACCCTTCTTGATACACGATACGGACACAATTCGTCTTAGCAGTAGGTTCAACTTTAAAATTTGTACATTTTTTCTTTAAAGCATCTACAATGATATTCTTTGTTTTAGTTGTTCCATCTGGTAGTAAGTCTTTTTCAAACACAATAGCGACATCTATATCATAATCCTTACTTTCATTTTGGGTAACGGTAGACATCGCTACACTACCTTGAACAATAGGCTCTTCTGCTAACTTGTAACTTGTTCCTTTCTCCTCGTTATATTCTTTTAAACCCTCCTTCAACCGTTTAATATTCAAATTCTTTTTTTCAAAAAGAGAATCTTTTTCTTTTTTTGGTAAGACCACATGTTTCCCATAAAACGTGTTAAACTTACTGTTCAAATCCTTCATTTATAGCAATTCTCCCCCAGGTAATTTAATATCTATTTGATTGCCAATTTTCTTAAGATTGATTGCCCAATTATATTTGGGTTGAGATAAACCTACATAGTTATAAACCCAAATCTCCTTGTCCATTCTCGGTGAAATGCTACTTCCCAAGCGGTAAGCTAAAGAAGGTTGTCCTGAATAGAACAAATGAATCCTTTCAAGTTGAGGAAATGTCTGATTTATTTCATCTAACAACTGGCGAAACCTCTTCTGATATTCATTAAGTTGCTCCTTGCAAACAATTGCATTTCGGTGAGGTGGTTCTAAGTGTAAATAAAAGGAGTTAAGACTATCCAAATGAAGGCCACTTAGGTCAGTATCATTTACAGGATAAGTTACTCCTATTTTTACTACTACTTCCTTTGTTTCTTCTACGCTCTGTTTTGAATCAGTTTTTTCAATCTTTAAAGGAGGATACACCACGTGCTTTTCTTTCACCTTTTCCCATCTTAATTTGTTCTGATTCCATTCAAAGAAGGAGCTGTTTGACTTATCAGCTAATTGATAGCCGAGCAAAAAGAGAAGTGGAATATGAGCCAATCCCCAATATGACAATTCGATATCGGCATTTCCATCTATGCGTTGGAGAATTTTAGTAACAGTTTTTTCCTGTTCTCGCAAAGCATGGTGAAGATTTGGTTCTTTAAGGACTTTAAGTTCCTCTGATTGTAAAATAGGATACGGTTCGATATTGTAATCAGATAAATCGACATCGACTTTAGAGTAATCTACCGATTCGATAGAAGAATGGCGAATTTGCAACATTGTTTGTTTCTTTGCTTTTTCTTTTGTTTTGAAGTAAAACCAGAGTCCTAATCCGATTAACCCTGCACCTACTAATGTTGCTATGGTTAAATATACGTAATTGGTTGGCTCTTCGGTGTATTGTATATGGGTATGAAATACTTCATTTGCAAAAGAAATGAGTACACTTTTCCACCAGTCCTGTGCAAATCCAGTTGATAATACACCGACTCCTCCTGTAATTAAAAGCAAAGTGATTTTCTTTTCATGCCATCCTTTAAAAAAATTTTTTATTTTTGAAAATTGATTGTTCAAAAACTAAAACCTTCTCTCCTAAATTTTCATAGTATTATTTTACCATATTTATAGATGCTTTTGACCTGTACTCTTTTATTCAATATGTATCCAGACAGGTGTCTAATTTGAATAAATTGCAGAAAAAGAAAACCACCTCTAAGCTCCGCAAGGGCAAAAAGGTGGTCTTCTTGGTCGTACTCATAAGAAATAGTCTTTAGTGACCCAAACCTTATGTGGCTCGGTCGCTTTATACGTTACCAAAAACCTCTTGTAATACTGACTTCATAATATATTCGGATTCTTTTTTTGCATAAACCACTTTACTTTGCAGTTCATTCGCAAGTTTTAATAGTTGCTCTACTTTTTCAACAATAAGGTTTTGCTCATTGATAGGAGGTAACGGAAAAACCACCTTCTTCAATTTATCCGTATTAATATTAGGAAATGCACTGCCCTCTTTTGAATTGTTAAGAAAATCGTAAAGATATTTCATAAATAATGACAAATATCTCTCACTGATTCCTGAGCTAAACAAACGAATAACAGCTAAACCATCATAAATATATCCGTCTATACCTGTTAAACAGCTTTTTCCAGTAGTTGAACCACTCACAGCAATAATTACTTCATCTTTACTAACATATGTGCTCTTAGTTGAACCCTCAGAGGTTAGAAATTCCCTTGTTTTATATAATATATTGTTATTGGAGTAACTTGTAATATCACTTATAGTTATCCAATTGTAATCAGTTGGTGTTTCTGAAAAGTAACGCTTATCTCCTTTTGGTCTCGGAGAAGACCCCCTCAAAATATTGGTTACCTCACCTAACCTAACCCATTCCCATCCATTTGGTATATCAAAGGGTTTCTCAATATCAGTTATTCCTGGTAGTGGTTGTTCTCTTTTCAACTTTTTCTGATTTACCAGTGTTAGTTTTTCTTGTCTTATGCTTTCCAAAATTTCTTTTGCTGGTTCATCGCAAGGATTTTGGGGTACAAGTTTACCCTTTACTCCATACTCAAATAATTTCCTTGACAAACTTTCTAACAAAGAAGAATTTCTCATTATAATTTTTTCTAACTCTGTTACCTTTGGGAGAACAATCTCTATTTTTCTTAACAGTTCCTTTTGATTTTCCACATAATCAATTTCGTATTTAGAGAAATTCGCCAAATTTATAGCCTTTTTTGATGTACCTGTGGCTGTTGCTTTAACAATTTCTTCACGATTAAAGTTGAAGTAGTGATAGTAGAGTTTTAGCTCTAATTTATCTTTAAACTCCTCTTTAGGTGTTAGAATAAAACATAAATCACTTGTAATAAATTTCCCATTAACGTAATGAGTTCTTCCCAATGAACCTGAAGCACCCATTGCAAAAATCAGTGCTTCACAATCATGTGTAAAGGTTTCGTGTGTTTTCCAATCAGATGAAGCAGTAATAAAATCATATTTTCCTTCAACATTTTTGGAGCTTTGCAATGTTCCTTTTTCAATATTAAACAAATCCTTGATTTTGTACCTACTCATTCAATTCACCTCTTAAAAGGCCTATCAAATGTGAAGAGGATGCGAAATTTTCTTCCAATTCATTTAATATCTCTGTCAATGTACGCTCTTCTTTTTCTTCTTTTTGCATTGGGTTTTTTATATCCAAATTGTATTGCCTATCTTTAATCTCCTCAATGGATACCTTCCATGCAAAATCATTTTCCTTTCGGTTATTCCACCAAGCTATTTCAGATTGAAATTCCTGTTTTTTGATAGGCTTGGTTTTGGTATATTTTTTATAGCCTTCTGGAAGTGGGTGTTGGTAATACCAAATTTCATTTGTTGCTCCAGTTTTATCAAAAAACAATAAATTAGTCGTTATATCTGTATAAGGGGAAAATACTCCTTCAGGTAATCTGACAATCGTATGCAAATTAAATTCAGACAATAACTTTTCCTTAATATTTTTCTTTACACCATCTGTAGCAAACAAGAAACCATCTGGTAAAATGACTCCAGCTCTTCCGTTTTTCTTTAAACGATACATGATTAAGGTCATAAATAAATCAGCAGTTTCGGATGACTGCATATTTACTGGAAAGTTCACTTTGATAGCCTCTTCTTCAGTGCCTCCATAGGGGGGATTCATTGCTATTACATTGTACCTGTCTTCTTCCTTATAATCCCTAACATTTTTCGATAATGAGTTATCATGTAAAAGATTAGGAGAATCAATATCATGTAAAATTAAATTTGTCATTGCCAATAAATATGGAAGTGGTTTTTTTTCAATTCCAAAAAGATTTCGTTGTATCGTTTTTTTATCATCTGGTGTTTTAATTTGGCTTTCCATATATGAAATGGCTGAAATTAAAAATCCACCTGTTCCACTTGCAAAATCAGCAATACTTTCTCCAATTTGTGGCTTTAGCATTTCAATTATGAACTCGGTTACTGGTCGGGGGGTATAAAATTCACCTGAGTTCCCTGCTGATTGTAGGTCTTTTAATATATTTTCATAAATATCATTAAACGCATGTCTTTCCTCGTGCTCGGTAAAATCGACTTCATTTAACACATTGATAACCTGCCGAAGTAGCGTACCATTTTTCATATAATTGTAGACATCTTCAAAAATATATTTAACTATTGCTTGTCTTTTTTCAGAAGTTTCGTCTACTTTCAAATCTTTCAAAGTTGGAAAAAGCTCATTATTGACAAAATCAAGTAATTTTTCTCCTGTAAGTGCTTTACCATCTTTTTCATCAACAGCCCAATTTCTCCACCGTAATTCTTCTGGAATGATAGATTGATAATTTTCATCATAAAATTCCCATAACTCTTCCTTTGCATCATATACTTTCAAGAATAGTAGCCATACCATTTGAGAAATACGTTGAGCGTCACCATCTACACCAGAATCTTGTCGCATAATATCCTGAATTCGTTTAATTAATGTTCCAATACTCATATTCAAACCCCTTTCAAATCGGTTCAATCTCTTTTTTATTTTTGCTATAGGTTACTTTAAAGGAAACTGCATTTCCTTTAATCAACTTTGGGACTTTTAATAAAGTTGAATGCGGAATATAAACCCCTCTATCTAACCGCTCCAATAGCCCTGAATCTTTTAACTTTGTTAAGGCATTGTCGATTGTCCCTTTGCTAATTTTTGCCTTTTCAGCCAATTCCTTTTTTATAAAGGCATTGATAACAATTTGATTATCTTTATTTACATAGCTCAATAACTCAAAAAGAAGTAGAGCAAGGTTCTTTGGAACGCCATGTAGCAATAATAGGTCTTCCAAATAATCTTTCGATTGTTCAAATTCAGTTGAGTTCTTCAATTTATCACCACCATAAAAATTCACCAAAAATAATGAATATAATTAACACTTTTCAATTAATATTTTATCTGCATTTTTTATATTCATCAAGTCATTATTTGATGAATACTGTCGAACAAAAAAGCTCCTTCTCAAAGGAAAGAGCTTCATTAAGCGTAAATATTCTTTTCAAGTTCCTTGATTGCTTGAATATAGTTGTTTTTACCACCAAATGACTTGGTAATCTTCATTGGATTTCCAAACTTATTAAATGGATTTAATTCTAAAAGCTGTACGTCTTCAAAGTCAAATCTTCCTTCATCTTGATATTTGTCTATAATGGCTTCTAAGACCTCTCTGGCTACTCCTGAATACTTGGCGAGGTAATCTTCTTTCCGAGCTTTTTTAGCCCTTTCAGAACGTGTCAGAGGCTTCATATCAAATGCTATGTGAGCGATTAAGTCAAACTCGTCAAAATCCTGACCAACTTCCTCTTTAAGAGCTTCCAAAAGGACACCATGTTCTTTTAATTCATCAATAATAGCCTGTTTTCGGTCTTCGCTGTTCCACTTTTTAATAAAGTCGTCTAATGTAGCAAACTCTTGTAAGATGGTCTTTTTGGAATAGTCTTTAAGGCTTTCCGTAATGAGTTTTCCATCTTTATCATAATACATGACACGTTCATTTAAGACTTGAACACCAGCATCAGCTACATAAAATTTTTTCTTTTTTTCACCGTCTCCACCGTCATTTCCATCATCGTTGTCACCATTTTCGCTATCACCGTCAGGTGGTGTAGGTGGTACAATATCATCATCTTCACCAGGTTCATATATTTGGGCTGGTTCACCATCAAAGTCAGGGTCAGCAAATAATCTGGAAGCATTGCGAAAGTCCATAATTGTAAAATACTCTTTCCCATATTCGGGCTTTAAGCGTGTTCCACGACCAATGATTTGCTTGAATTCCGTCATACCATTTTCACCAAAAATGTTATCTAACACAATGAGTTTGCAAGTTTTACAATCTACCCCTGTTGTCATTAATTTACTTGTTGTAACAATCGTTGGATAAAGACTCTCCTCGTCAATAAAGTTATCCAGTTGAGCTTTGCCTTCAGCATTATCGCCTGTTATCCTCATAACATATTTTGGATTTTGAGCCACTAAGTCGGCATTTTCGTTGACCAGAGCTTGTCTCATTCGTTCTGCATGTTCAATATCAATGCAAAAAACAATGGTTTTGGAAAAACGGTCTGTTTTCTTCAAGAACTCAGTTATTTTTTTAGCGACCAGTTCAGTTCGCCTTTCTAAGACAATATCTCTATCAAAATCAGTTAAATAATATTCTCTATCATCAATGACTTGTCCATACTTATCTAATTGTCCTTTGGTTGGTCTGAATCCCTCTAAATCCCTATCTATGCCTATCCGAATGACTTTGTATGGAGCTAAGAAGCCATCCGCAATACCCTGTTTAAGCGAATAGGTATAAACTGGTTCACCAAAGTAAGCGATGTTACTGATTTTATCCGTTTCTTTTGGTGTAGCAGTTAAACCGATTTGAGTAGCTGAATGGAAATATTCAAGTATGTTTCTCCATCTGGATGATTCACGACTGCTTCCTCTATGAGCTTCATCTACAACTATTAAACCAAAAAAATCAGGACTGAATTGACGGAAAATATCCATTTCATCTGTGTTGCCTGAAAGCTGTTGATACAAGGCTAAATAAACCTCATAAGAGCTATCCATCTGACGATTTTCAATCTTTGTCATAACCCCTTGGAATGGCTTAAAATCGTTTTGCATAGTTTGGTCAATCAATATATTACGGTCTGCTAAAAAGAGAATCTTCTTTTTCTTTTCGGCTTTCCATAATCTCCAGATAATTTGAAAGGCTGTGTACGTCTTACCAGTTCCAGTTGCCATGACTAACAAGATACGGTCTTGTCCTTTAGCAATCGCTTCAATGGTACGATTAATTGCGTTAAGTTGGTAATAACGTGGAGTTTTATCTCCAATTGTATAATAATATGGCTCTGTAATAATCTCTTCTTGTTCTTGGGTAAGACCCTTAAATTGCTTATATCTAATCCACAAATCTGTTGGTGAGGGGAACTGTTCTAAAGAAACTTCACGTTCCAAACCAGTTAGCATGTCATGTTCTATGAAGCCATCTCCATTACTGGAAAAGACAAATGGCACGTCTAATATGTCTCCATATTCAATTGCCTGTTGCATTCCTGAACCGATTGAATGGTTATTATCTTTTGCTTCAATGATGGCAATAGGTAAATTCGCTTGATAGTAAAGAAGGTAGTCGGCTCTTTTGCGTTTTCCCCTTGTGGTAAGGTTTCCTCTAACGATAACACGACCATCCGTAAAACTATATTCTTCTCGTACTTGTTTTTTTATATCCCATCCTGCTTGTTGAATAGCAGGAGTAATAAATTTTGTACAAATATCACGTTCGCTTAATTTGCTTTTGTCCACTGAAAACAAACCTCCTCCCTATCAATATTATAACTGTTAATCAATGGAAATCTATTATATATTTTATAATATATAGTCAATATTTATCATACTTCCAAACAAAAATGAAAGTTATGTTAATTGAGATTACCGTAAACTGAGTATATCCTCACAATCTATGCCTGAATATTAAAAATCCCTACCCAAGAAATTTAGGTAGGGTTCTGTGGCTAAAAACTTTTACATTACAAAAATTCCTTGTGGCGATAATCAATCATTTGAAAACAGCATCTATAACCTCACCTAAAGTATTCAATTGAATAACCTTTAGATTCTCAAAATGAATTTGCTTTTGTAATGCCTTTCTGGGGACAAAGGCTCTCTTGTACCCCATTCTATCTGCCTCTTTTAATCTTGCCTCAAGAGAGGGTACTCTTTTTAACTCGCCTGTCAATCCTATATCCGCAATAAACAGTGTGTCACTTGGTATTCCTCTATCTTTGGCCGATGAAACAATGCTCATTATAATTGCAAGGTTTGCAGAATGTTCTTTTAACTTCAACCCACCTGTAGTTTTTACAACAACATTTTTGTTAAAAAAGTCTATACCTCCACGTTGTTCTAAGATGGATATCAAGGTACTCAAGTGTTCTCTTTTTAAATTCTCACTTATTCTTGATGGATATGGAGTAAAAGAAACAGCAACCAAACTTTCAATCTCTACGATTATCGGTCTTGTCCCTTCCCGAACAACAGTTAAAGCACTACCTGAAACCTCTGTATTACCTTCTCTTTGCGTCATAAAGTATTCTGAAGGGTTTTCTATTGGTTTCATTCCATCCTCTGTCATAGAGAAAAAAGAGGTCTCACCAGTGCTTCCAAAACGGTTCTTACTTGCAGTTATTCCTCTCAACTCTTCTCCATTTTCACCATCAATGATTAATACAGCATCTACAAGGTGTTCAAGTGCTCTAAGACCAGCTATTTCTTCATTTTTATTCATTTGCCCGACTAACAGCACTGCTCTCGGTCTTACGCTGTCTTTAGCAATTCTAAGAAGTTCATTGGCACATTCCATAGTTTGTGTTGGAGAACCAGCCCTGGAGGGTAGATGTTCATCCAAGGTAAACGTCTGAATACTATCAACAATGATTAAATCAGCATCTACTTCTCTTATTGAAGCAAGTACATTATCCATACTTGTATCTGAAACAACCCAAATATTTGTATTCAGTTCCCCTAATATTCTATCTGCCCTATTTTTTATTTGACTTTCACTTTCTTCACCAGAGGCATAAAGAACTTTCAATCCTTTAGAAGCCACATCTTGGGCTACTTGTAGTAATAGCGTTGATTTCCCCGCACCTGGCTTGGCAGTTACAATTGTTATGGAATCTCTTACTATTCCTCCACCCATTACTCTATTAAATTCACCAATATCCGTAACAATTCTATCACTCTTACTTGACTGAATATCCGCCAGTCTTTGCACTGGTCTCCTAATTATTTGTGAATTTTTCGCAGAAGAGGATTTTTTCGCTTCTACAATAGACTCTTCAAGAGTATTCCATTTATCACAGTTCGGACACTTACCCGACCATTTTATTGCTTCAAACCCACAATTATTGCATTTATATACAACTTTCTTCTTGATGGGAAGCACCTCCTAATCTATTTCATTTAACTTTTCAATGTGAGCTAATAACACAGCTTTCCGATTAACAAGAATATTTAGTTCTTTACTTTCTCTCTGAAGTTCTTTTTCGTTACTTTCATTTATTTGTATCGCATCAAATTCGTTTCTTCTTGTCTTTGTCATGTCCTCATAATATCTTTTTAAAAATCCAATTTTGACTTTGATTTCATCTCTAATGAATGTAAGACTATTATTCAATTGTTCAATATCGGAATATTTTGCATCAGCAAAATTAAAACGGAAATAACTACAAAACAAACAATCTTTATCTATACACTCTTTCGGAAAGTTTCGGCTATAGCAGAGACCTCCATCAATATTACGTGAATTAACATTATCCATAGTTTTAAATGCTAATTGCCGTTTTTCAGCAGAGGTAAACAAATCATTAACATTGTCATTTGGTTTATTTATGTTTTGTTTGATATATTTCGCTAACATAAGTGAATGGGCTTCCGTAAACTCTGCAAGATGACTCAAATAATGATTTTGAGAGTATAATGATTCATGTCCTCCAATTTGTGCAATAGTTAAAGGGTTAAACCCTTGTAGCATCATTGTACAAAAAGCCATATGTCTTGTATCGCCAGGTCTTAGTTTTACTAATATGAAATTTAATTCACCATACTCAAATTCACCTTTGTTTTCATAGACGTTAAATTGGTATTTCTCTTGAATAATTTCTTTATAGAAGTCAGATAGCAAGGTTACAAAATCTCTTTGTATAATCCTCTCTTTTATGACTCTGTTTTTAAAGAATTTATCGTTCAAGTGGTCAAAACCTTTTAGCGAAAAAAGAAAGTGCTCTTCACCAATACCAGTAAGTTTTATATAATCTTCAATTAAATCATAGATATCCTTGTTTGTTTTTAATTTATCAATTATAGGTACGACCCTTCTTTTAGAAAGTGGATTTGGTCGTTGTTTTGTCCTCGGAACTTCGATATAGTATTCATTGTCTTTTGGATTATAGTAACAGCAATCCCTTTTTAACTTTAGAAATTCATTTGGCCTAAGCGGAATTACCGTTGTAATTCTCCACCAAAGGTAAACTGGATAGTATTTCCTTTTTAGAGTCACCTCTGCTGTTGACATAAAATCACTTATCAAATAATCAAACCATACTATGCTTTTATACGGGGGTAACTCTCTTACGTCTTCCCCCATGACCTTAATTCCAGGGATATAAGACAACTCGACTAAATAATCTTCATAATCATTAATTGGATAAAAATATAAAAAAGCAGTGTTTCCATATTTAAAATCATTTAATGCCTTGGGGGGTCTGCTCTCAATATATCTTATAAACTCCTCTAAACATTCTTCTTTATAGTTTTTTGTCATTTTTATAGTTTTCTTAATTTCAGATAGTCTTAAACCTATAACAGTTAGCGAAATTCTTCTATCATACAACTCAGTAATAACAAAGCACTTTAAAGCATTATACAATGATTGATTATACTCAAAATCACCAAATTTTAAGTGTATGTTCCAATCTATTGCTAACCCGTACCATTCATTGTCTTCAAAACTACATTCTGGGCTTAAAATGTTTTCACTCTTTAATTCGTTAAATTTCTCCTCAAATTCATCAATATTTCTTTTATCAAATTTAATATATGTTTTTCTTGAAATTACAGTTGTATCCTCTTGTTTAATAATGTCACGTATTAATATCCCTTCATCTTGCAAACCAATTCTAACTGAGTTTCTCATAGCACCTCACCTCCATTGTCTATTTTTAAAAATTTCTCTCTTTCTAAATGCTGAAATTTTTCCTTTAACGCATTTAAGTCAATAAAGGAACTGATATAGTTTTCATCAAAATTATTATAAGCTCTCTTAAAATCCATTAGAATAAACATAAGTTGGTGAATCATATGAGTATATTTTATTCTTTTATTTAGGTTGGAAATAGGTGTATCCTCTAACCTCTTAAATAAATCAAATAAATGAGTATTTAATATTTCTAAAATATAATTTGTCAGGATTAAATATTTACAACCAAAACAGGTCTTTCTCATTGTGTAAGGGCAATTTTTAATACCTTTTATACACTGCCCATGTTCAATGATTGCTGGTGATTTTAATTGGGAAATTTCATCCAATTTCTCACGAATTTTTTCTGTCGGCATTAACATAAGTTCCTTCAATAACTCCTCAGCTTCTTCATGCCTTGTATTAACATATTCAGAAATAGTTTCTACCATTAACGGAGAAATTTCATCATTTACTTGCTTAATTAGGCTGGTTTTTTCCTTTAAATTCACATTTTCTTTATCAGAAATCACACTTAACATCATCCCAATCTGCCAACCAAAAAATCCTCTCTCAAAAAGGTGAAAAGAGATATTGTCTGCACTCACATCGGTATTTGTCGTAACCAAATAGACACTTGTAATATCATTTGGTCTATCCGTATAACCCTTGTGTGCTCTGGAATAGGAGCTTAATTGATAGGCAATATGTGCTCTACCTTCGTGAATTACCGCTGTTTCAAATTGGTAGGTCAGTAAGGTACGGTTACACTTCAGACTTTTAAAGGCTGGTAATTCTTCACCCAAAACCTTTTTATAATCGTAGGAACGTAATTTTGATGATAAGAGACGGTCATTATCCACAATGGAATTCCTTCTATGAATCTCACAAACCACAAATGCAAGGGCAGTAGGTATTGTTAGACCTATAACTAACGTAGCTTTCACTTTGTTCTTACTGGCTATAATATCTTTACCTTTCATTCTTACATCATTAATTACTCTTTGTGCTAACTCAAGACTAAATTCATTAGTATTAAACCATTCAAAACCAGATATCCCAATTATTTCAAGAGACGGAGAAGGAATTTTACTGTAATCAAAATTCCTCCAAGCTAAAGAGAGATGTAGTAACGTAAACAACCATGCTTCTGCATATCTACTACTTTCTATTGCTTTTTCCATATGCAAATTAACATTGGATAATTGAGTACAGATTGCTACCCACTCTTCCTTTGTATAAATTCTGTCTTCTTGTTCTTTTGAATCTCTGTTATTTATAACACTTGAAGAGTAATCCTCTGAATATGAACAATCTTTCATTTTTTTGCAGTGCCTTAAAAAATCAAATAATAACTCATTATCTTTGGAAGAAAAGGCTGTATTTTCGTTATTAATGAGGTTCTGTATATCAGTATCCGTAAGTTCCCAGACCTCTTTATTTAATAAACTGAAAAACTTTTCGGCATTATTTAGCAAATAACTCACATATAATTTCTTGTTTCTTACTTTCGCCTTTCCTATTTTTCTCCTCGACCAATTCCTATATATAGCAAGAGATTCTTTATATTCAGTTTCCGTTTCTAACGCATCCATAAAGTCATTAAAATATTCTTTATGCTCTTCCCTTCCATGATAGATAATTTTTACGCCCTTTACTGTCTGGGAAAATCTTTGTATTTCTTCTCTCGTTACTACATAAATTTTCTCTTGTATCTTTTTGGATTTTACCAAGCCTGTATAGACTAAACTGTTTCTAACAACGCCTTCTTTAATCCCTAATTCTTTTGCTATATCTTGAATAGTAAGATACCGCTTTTTCATATTGGAGAAATTTATATAATCCTTCTGAATAACCCTTTCTCCAAAACCTTTGACATTATATGTTTTTAACCAAGAAATTTTCTTATACCTATCTATATCTTTACTATCTATGTTGAACTGTTCACATATATCATCAATTGAATGACTGTTCTTTATCTCTTTTATGAAAGCATCCACAGACTTTTTGGAAACATACCAAAGATAGTCGTTGACTTGTTCTGCTCTAAGAGTACCGTCAGAAATAAGATTGCTAACATCAAATTTGCTTAAACCAGTAATCTCAATAACATCCTGTGGCGAGATTGTATCACTCTGTCTATCAATATATTTTTCTACTTCAGTTTTTGAAATATAAGCCACTCGGCCAACTTTTATAACATCAACGAACGTACCTCTGTAAACTAAATCATTTACTGATTTTAAACTTTTATTTAATATACGTGCAGTATCTTGATAACTGATATAATTATTTTCCAATAAATCCTTTTGTTTAAACAAATCTTCAAGAACACTAACGTGGATTAGGTATTGTGATTCAACTTTTTTAAACCTTGTCAGCTTACCTTCCCTTATTTTTTTGGTAAGCCTCCTGCTATCTTCCCCTGTTAGCTCCTGTGCTTCTTTTGTTGTGTACCATTCTTTATCAAAGGATTGAATCATTCCACATTCTCCTCTTTAATGTGTTCCGTAACGTCTTTTAAAAGCATCTCCCACATGTCTATTTGATTGCTGTATAATTCATTTGCCATTTTCTCCGTATCAGTTAAATATGACATTGAAGCATCAAAAGTATTATCTCCCCTGGCTTGTCTGATTTGGGTAATGTTGGTGGCAACTTCTGCAATCATATTTGAGAAAACCCCACGCCCCAAATGTGTTGACCACTTTTTGGATTTTAGAAATACTGCGTAGTTTCTTAAAATGACATCATCAGAATCCAACAAGCGTCTAATAAAAATCTCTTTGAGCCTATTAAAGTAATATCTATAAGAATAATCAGTCATTGCCTTTCCTTCATCGTTGACAAATAAAGCATTACTTCCATCCGTTGCCCTATAGTTTTCAATATGGTTTTTATAAATTTTCTCTAAAAGATTTCCCTTATAAGGGTATATTGCTTGTTTCCTGATTTTTTTTACAGCACCACCTGAACTACGGTGTTTCAAATCCTTTCTAAATTTCCTGTTTTTCAAATTAACTACGATACCAAACTTCCCAAATGGTCCTTTTAAACTTACAGACGACCTTGAGATATTCACAACTTCACCAACCCTAAGTCCTCCAAAGAATTGAAAATATACACCTAATGCTATTCGAGAAACGGATGTATCAGATATTGCAGTATCAAGAAAAATTAACACTAACTCTTGTGGTAAATAATGCAGGACATTATCATAATCATCATCTGGATAATCTACCCCATAAAACGGAGAATGTACCAATTCGGTTAAATCATACTTACCGCTTCCTAATTCAAAATCACTTAGGGAAATAAAGTTTAGTACACCCCTTTTTGCAAGGAAGTAATATAGTTGCTTTAGCTCATTCTCACAGTATTTTACTGTCTCTCTTTTTACACCTGTAGTTGCATAATAATTTAGAAATTCCACACCATGCTCAAATCTTAAATCCATAATATCCTTAACTTTAAATATATGGCTATTCTCAATGAGGATATAATTCAGAAATCTAACTATATACGAGGCCTTTGTTGTTAGGGAATTAACCTTTAGCCTTCCCCCTCTTTTCCTTGGCTGTAATAAATACTCGCTCAAGGGATGAACAACTCTCCTCTTATTCCCTCCGTTATCCTGCTCAACCATAATCAACACGTATTCTTTTAATTCCTTATTACCATTAGGATATTCCTTTTCCCATTTACAAACTTCATGTACAAATCTATATTGAATATTCCTCTTTATCGAAATAACATTACTTTTCCTATGCTTATCTAACTCACCAACCATAAATTCCGACTATCCTCCCCCCAAATATTTATTCATCTAATTCTATGATGATTATATAGTTTTATCAACAAAAAAATAAAGGGATAAAACCTTAGTATGGTTATATCCCTTGGTATATATGGATTTATACTCATTTCACTTAATGGTATAAGATGTTTTATCATTTTCTTATAATTTAAGCCGACAATAAAAATTGCAATTCCGTTTGTCTTTGCGATCCTCATCAATTCTGCTGTACACTCACGAACTTGGGAAACACTCCCTGGTGCAGAAGTGACATCTGAATGGTAGATTGTTTGAATGGAATCAATAACCACAAATGAAGGTTTTATTTCTAAAATTGCTTGGGAAATAAATTCAAGATCTGTTTCTGCATGAACAAATAATTGGTCTGATGTAACGCCAAGACGATCTGCGCGTAGCTTTGTTTGTTTGACAGACTCTTCACCTGATATGTACAGAACTTTATTTTTCATTGCTAATTGAGATGATATTTGCAGCAATAATGTTGATTTCCCGATACCGGGATCACCACCAATTAGGACGAGGGATCCTTGAACAATTCCTCCACCTAATACTCGATTGAATTCTTTGTTATTCGTATACATTCTAGGCTCATTCATTGTTTCGATTGAAGTGATTGGGGAAGGCTTTGTTTTTACAGTTGTGTTTGAATGGTTGAAGGCACCTTTTCTTGTAGACTTTTGTTCAATTTCCTCAACTAATGTATTCCAAGCGTTACATCCTGGACATTTTCCCATCCATTTAGGGGATTCATATCCACATGCCTGACAGCTAAACTTTGTTTTACTTTTCGCCATTATAGTAACCTCACATCGCATAATAAGAAAACGAGGTATACACGAAAACTTTGTTTGATGTATACCTCTTCTTTCTTCCTATTGTACTACTTCTTTTTCTGCAGTTCGAACAATAAAATCATTTTCATAATCAAGGACGATCCTTTGCCCTGTGCTAATGGTTCCTTTTAATAATTCCTCTGACAATCGATCCTCAACTTGCTTTTGAATCGCACGACGTAATGGACGTGCTCCATACTCAGGATCAAATCCTTCATCAGCAATTTTTTCTTTTGCAGCATCTGTTATTTCAAGCTCTATTTCTTGCTCACTCAAACGCTTTGTAAGTTGGTCTACCATTAATGTAACAATTTCTTTTAGATGCTTCTTCTCTAATGAATGGAAGACGATGATCTCATCGATACGATTTAAAAACTCTGGACGAAATGCCTTTTTTAATTCAGTCATAACTTTATCCTTCATGTTTTTATAATCATGACCTTCATCCTGTACATTAAAGCCAACATATTTATTACGTTTTAATGTATCTGCACCAACATTAGATGTCATAATTAAAATGGTATTACGGAAGTCAACTGTTCTACCTTTGGAATCTGTTAAACGACCATCCTCAAGCACCTGCAGTAAAATATTAAATACATCTGGATGTGCCTTTTCAATCTCATCTAAGAGAATAACTGAATATGGCTTACGGCGAACTTTCTCCGTTAACTGACCGCCTTCATCATACCCAACATAACCTGGAGGCGAACCAACTAGACGTGAAGTCGAATGCTTCTCCATATACTCAGACATATCTACACGTATCATCGCTTCCTCATCACCGAATATGGATTCAGCTAAAGCTCTTGCCAATTCTGTTTTACCTACACCAGTCGGCCCTAGGAAAATAAATGATCCGATTGGACGTTTTGGATCCTTTAATCCAGCCCGTGCACGGCGTACCGCTTTCGACACCGCTTTAACCGCTTCTTCTTGCCCAATTACACGAGAATGGAGGATATCTTCCATATTTAATAATTTATCAGTTTCAGTTTGTGCCAGCTTCGAAACAGGTACACCGGTCCAGCTCGAAACAACCATTGCTATATCCTCAACGGTAACCTCTGAGTTCTCCTGGCCTTGTTTCTCTTTCCAAGTCTTTTTCGTTTCTTCCAATTGCTCGCGAAGACGTTGTTCAGAATCCCTTAATGATGCTGCCTTTTCAAATTCTTGGCTTTGAACCGCTGCATCCTTTTCCTTTCTAACTTCCTCAAGCTTCTGCTCAAGCTCCTTCAAGTTAGGTGGAGCTGTATATGAACGAAGGCGGACTTTTGAGCCAGCTTCATCGATTAAGTCGATTGCTTTATCTGGTAAAAAGCGATCCGAAATATAACGATCTGAAAGCTTAACCGCTTGAATGATCGATTCATCTGTTATTGACACGCGGTGATGTGCTTCATACCGATCCCGAAGGCCTTGTAAAATTTGAATGGATTCTTCAACAGATGGTTCGTCTACTTGTATCGGTTGGAATCTTCGCTCTAATGCTGCATCTTTTTCAATGTATTTTCGATATTCATCTAAGGTTGTTGCACCGATGCATTGAAGCTCTCCACGTGCTAATGATGGTTTTAAAATATTTGAAGCATCGATAGCACCCTCTGCACCACCAGCACCGATTAATGTATGGAGCTCATCAATGAATAAAATAATGTTTCCTGCTTGACGAATTTCATCCATCACTTTTTTTAGACGATCTTCAAATTCCCCACGATATTTCGTACCTGCAACGACAGTCCCCATATCAAGTGTCATCACTCGTTTGTCACGTAATGTTTCAGGAACTTCATTATTAATAATTTGCTGTGCGAGCCCTTCAGCAATTGCGGTTTTACCTACACCAGGTTCACCTATTAATACAGGGTTGTTCTTTGTACGTCTACTTAATACTTCAATTACACGTTGAATCTCTTTACCGCGCCCAATGACAGGGTCTAAGCTACCTTCTCTCGCAATCACAGTCAAATCTCTTGCAAGACTATCTAATGTTGGGGTATTTGCATTTGCAGCACCTCCACCATGATGTCCTCCAGAGGATTCATTGCTTCCTAATAATTGCAGTACTTGTTGTCGAGCTTTATTTAAACTTACCCCAAGATTATTTAATACCCGAGCTGCTACACCTTCTCCTTCGCGAATCAGTCCTAATAAAATATGTTCTGTTCCTACGTAAGAATGGCCAAGCTTGCGAGCTTCATCCATTGAAAGCTCAATCACCTTTTTGGCACGAGGTGTATAATGAATGGTCTGAGACCCTTCATGTCCACGACCAATTAATGTTTCTACTTCCTTCTGGATTTTTTCAGGGCCAAGGCCTAGTGCTAATAATGCCTTCGCGGCAATCCCTTCACCTTCTCGAATGAGACCTAATAAAATATGTTCTGTTCCGATATTATTATGTCCTAAGCGAACCGCTTCTTCCTGTGCTAATGCTAATACCTTTTGAGCTCTTTCTGTAAATCTTCCAAACATCATGACGCATCACCCTCCATGTCATTAGTCTTATGATTTTCTATCGCTAAACGTTCTCGGATTAACGATGCTCTCCTAATATCTCTTTCGTTAGGACGAAGCGCCCCACCCGCATATGATTGTAAAAATCCTGGCTGTGTTAAAATCATTAGTTCATGCAAGATATTTCTTGATATATTTTCTATATAGCCAAGATCAATTCCTAATCGTACATCTGATAAACACCGCGACGCCTCTTTTGATTCAATTATTCGACTGTTTGCAAGTACACCGTATGATCTAAATACGCGGTCCTCCAGTTGAATATTAGACGTTTTTAAGAGAGCTTCCCTTGCTGAGCGCTCTTGTGAAATAAGCTGTGTCACTACACTTTTTAAATCCTCGACAATGTCCTCTTCCGTCTTACCTAATGTAATTTGATTTGAAATTTGAAAAATGTTTCCTTGAGCTTCACTACCCTCACCATATATCCCACGTACAACTAACCCAAGCTGATTAATTGCTGGAATAATTCTGCTCATTTGATGTGTAAGAATAAGTGCTGGTAAATGCATCATAACGGATGCACGAAGCCCTGTTCCAACATTTGTTGGGCAGCTTGTTAAGTATCCTCTTGTTTCACTAAATGCATAGTCCACATGCTCCTCAATCCAATCATCCAAATTATTTGCTTCATGTAGAGCTTCAGATAATTGAAATCCAGGAAATAAGCATTGAATTCGAATATGGTCCTCTTCATTAATCATGATGCTTACTTCTTCATTTTCTGATAAAAGGCATGCACCAAACGCAGAGTCTTCTGCTAGATGTGGACTAATTAAATGCTTTTCGACCAATACTCTTTTTTCGATTGGCTGTAATTCATACATTTTTAGTAACTCAAATTCACCAATTGATGGAACGCTTTTACCTGCAAACTCATTTTCAAAAAGATCCACGATTACTTGCGCTTCTTCATTTGTGCAAACTGTAGAAAAAGGTATATGTTTAAAATTTCGAGCAAGTCTAATTCTTGAACTTAGTACAATATCGGAATCAGGACCATCCTGATTCATCCACGGACTAAGTGCTTGATTGATAAAACGTTCCAGGGACATAGACTACTCTTCCCCCTCTCGATGGCCACTTAAGCTTTTTTCTAAAGACCTTACTTGATCTCGTACTTCAGCTGCCTTTTCAAATTCCTCTAGGCTAATATATTCTTTTAGCTTTTGTTTTAGTTGATCAATTTCTTTTCGAATATGAATGGTTCCGCCGATACGCTTCGGAATTTTCCCAGTATGATTTGTATTTCCACTATGAAGCCTTTTTAAAATCGGATTAAGATGTTTCTCAAAGGTTTGATAACAATTTGAACATCCAAACCGGCCAACTTTTGCAAATTGCGGAAACGTCATCTTACAGCTTTCACATTGCAGCACTTCATTTTGCTGGAAAGCATTAGGCTTAGCTCCTTTAATCGGCTCAATATTCAATAAGCCAGCTAATAAATTATCGATGGAAAAGCCAGCGCTTCCCGGGAACATGAACATCTCACCTTTTTCTTGTGCACAATGCTCGCAAATATGGACCTCAGTCTTATCACCATTTATTATTTTTGTAAAATGTAATGTAGCAGGCCGCTGATTACACTCTTGACATATCATTTTAGCACCTCTCCCATTTTCAACCTTACAAAGAGTGGATTATTTATACAATAATGAAGTAAGCATTGCACGTAACATTCTTGCTCTTAACTCATCCCGATGAGGCAACTCAATAAAAAGCACCGAACGATCAATCACACTTAACATGATCTTCGCTTCCCTTTTCGAGATTACATCCTCTTCAACTAATCGTAAAATAACGTCTTCTGCACTTGTTTGTGAAATTCTTTTATTGACTAGCCTTATAAGTTGTTCAATTAAATGAGAATCATCATTCGCTATTACCTTTATAATTCGAATGTATCCCCCGCCACCTCGCTTACTTTCAACGAGATATCCTCTTTCTAAAGTGAAACGAGTATTTATCACATAGTTAATTTGAGATGGGACACATTCAAATTTATCTGCAATTTCACTTCTCTTAATTTCAACAATTGCTCGATCGCTCATATCAAGAACCTGTTTTAAATACTGTTCAATGATATCAGATATATTTCTCACTTCATTCCCACCTCATTCTGACTTTGACTATATTTGACTATATGTATACTATAAAATGAATACTCCATTTTTTCAACTATAAGGACTCCTCACACAAATATTTTTGCCAATAACAACGGGTATCTAAACCTAGAAAATCTTTTGGACCATCTCTAAGTTTGAAAATTCCTCGTACACTTTAGCTCTCTCTTGCTTATTTTTTATTTCCACATCAATTTTATATTGAAAACTAGTTGCATCATCAGATGATTTTGAGTATTTCATTGTAAAGTCCTTTACTTTTAATCCTCTTGATTTAAACAGATTCAGAACATCTTCCAATGATTGAGTTTCTTTATGAATAACGATATGTATCGTTTGTTTTTTGTTAGATCTAAAAAACAATTCCTCAAATTTATTTAAAAAAATCAAACTTAGTAATACTACTACTGTTGTTAAAATAGCTGGTGCATACATGCCAACCCCTGTTATCAATCCTAATCCCGCAACAACCCAAATAGAGGCAGCTGTTGTTAATCCCCGAACCGTAGCATCCCTAACAAGAATTGTTCCAGCTCCTAGGAATCCAATCCCACTAATGACATACGATGGGATCCGAGCCGGGTCAAATCTTACATTTTCATGTATATCCAAATATGGCTGAAATCCATACAGAGACATAAGCATCATTATACAAGACCCCACTCCCACTAACAGATGTGTCCGAAATCCAGCTGGATGCTTATTAATTTCTCGTTCCAATCCCACTAAGCCACATAATAAAGCTGCTAAAAAGATCCGAATTGTCATTGTGATAAACTCTTCACTTTGAAATGAAGCTATAAATTCCGCCACTAGTACTCCCCCTGTTTCCAACATTATTGTATGAAATAGTATTCGGTAACGAAACCCAAATACCCTTTATGAATATAAAAAAGGTATTTTATATTTATACGAAACGGTACGTATTATATGAATTATTTTATGTATTTTCGTTAGTACTAGCCTATTTTTATAAAAAAATGCAAAAGGAGAGAGTACTTCACGTTTTCTTTGTGAAGTAACTCTCTCCTCTTTGTTTATACTGGAATCTAGTAACTATATCATTTTCTCGAGATTAACTCGCTTATTTAACAAGTAGATGATTGGTGCACCTATAGCTAACACAACAAATTCACCAGCTGCTGTAGTTAACCATGTAAATAAAAACGGCCAACCATAAGCAAGATTGAGCTCAAATGCAATAATGAACATTGTAAATGTAAAAACTAACGTGTTCACAATCATTCGTACCCAAATACTTTTAATGAAACGAGCACTCACAATTGTTATCAATAATGCGATTACTGATTGACCTACACCAAAGATAAGGTCAAATTGAACAAGAGGTGAAAACATAAGATTAGCTAAAAATACTCCCAATACAATCCCAAAAAAGTATTTCTTATTAAACACGATGAGGTGATTAAAAATTTCAGAAACCCTAAATTGTACTTGGGTAAATCCAAAAGGTTGAATAAGCATTGTAACAGCAATATACAAAGCTGCCAATATCCCATTCACGACAAGCGTTTTTACTTTCATATTTAATTCTCTCCCTTAGTTTTTTATCGTGGGATGGTTACGAACCACGTCTTACACAAAGTACGTTCAATAGCATATCATAGGATAGTTGTTTTGTATACGGATGATCCTCGGATTTTAGAATGGTGGGGTGTTTTTGGCTAACGGGCATACTAGGGGTTGGGTGGATTTTCGTTAACGTGCATATATTGGCGGGTGGTGAATTTTCGCCTTCGAGCATATATTTGGGCTAACGAGCATTTTATCTTGCTAGCGTGCATATATTTATTTTATCGTGCATATGATCTAATTAACGAGCATATCTCAATTTTATCGTGCATATGATCTAATTAACGAGCATATCTCAATTTTATCGTGCATTTACCGAGAATATCGTGCATATCGGGATTTTTTGGTTAGGTACATACTCTGAAAATGGTTCTGAAACGGATTTTTCAGCAGAATATATACACTTCTACCCGTGGTCTACTCCGATTTGAAGCGAAAAGACCGCGTTTTAATCCTTTATAGGTTTTTTAAAGCACGAAAAGTTAACTTTTGCTGGTTGGGTTTGGTGATGTACTTATGTAGCGAATCTTAACTTA
>NZ_JAKTTI010000019.1 GCF_022427965.1 Fredinandcohnia quinoae
TTTTTGCATAATATGCCTTTAAGCGAAAAAATAAAAGGATGCCTACTAATAGTATACCTGTCTCTAATCCAAGTTTGTCGTTCTTCGCTAAATTATAAAAAGTCAGGAAAAGCAGTGAAACTATAAAATACAAGCATGTAAATCTTGATGCCTTTTCGATATAAGAAATCTCCTTCTCATCAGCCATTTTCATTTTCTTTTCTCCCACCAGAAAATATTTCCTTTATTATAACAATATTTTGAATAATTTAGAATAATAACTCAATATTCACGTGAATTACACATTATAGCTTTGCAAACAATATAATAGTATGATAAGAAAAAAGTGTACACCTCATATAAACAAATGATATAATTTGTGATATAGTGATAATATTAAATGTTGATATATAAAGGTTTATTAAGTTATTTTGTGTATTTCTAGGGTGGACATTTGTGTAATTTAAACAAACAAAAGGGGGATGTCGTTATGTCAAAAGTATTAGATTCTTTTTTACATGAAAATCTTGAAGATCTGAAGTCGAAAGGGCTCTTTAATGTAATTGATCCATTAGAAAGTGCGAATGGTCCAATTATTAAAATTAATGGGAAGGAACTCATTAACCTTTCCTCTAATAACTATTTAGGCTTGGCAACAGATGAGCGCCTTAAAGAGGTCGCAAAAGAAGCGATTCATACGTATGGTGTAGGAGCAGGTGCAGTTCGTACGATTAATGGTACACTTGATCTTCATGTCAAATTAGAAGAAAAGCTAGCTGAATTTAAACATACAGAAGCAGCAATTGCTTACCAATCTGGTTTTAACTGTAATATGGCAGCCATTTCAGCTGTTATGGATAAAAATGATGCGATTCTTTCAGATGAGCTTAACCATGCCTCAATTATTGACGGCTGTCGTCTATCAAAGGCAAAAATTATCCGTGTGAATCACTCTGATATGGATGATTTACGTGCAAAAGCAAAAGATGCGAAGGAATCTGGTTTATATAATAAAATCATGGTCATTACAGATGGTGTCTTTTCAATGGATGGAGATGTAGCCAACCTACCCGAAATTGTGAAAATTGCAGAGGAATTTGATCTAATTACATATGTCGATGATGCACACGGTTCTGGTGTATTAGGCAAAGGTGCTGGTACGGTTAAGCATTTTGGCTTATCCGATAAAATCGACTTCCAGATTGGAACACTTTCAAAAGCAATTGGTGTTGTTGGTGGGTATGTAGCGGGTAAAAAGGAATTGATTGAATGGTTAAAGGTTCGCAGTAGACCATTTTTATTCTCAACTGCATTACCACCAGCAGATGTAGCTGCAGCAACAAAAGCAATTGATATTTTAATGGAAAGCACAGAGCTTCATGATAAGCTTTGGGACAATGCAAATTACTTCAAACAACAATTAAAAGAACGTGGTTTTGATATTGGACATAGTGAAACACCAATAACACCAGTTATCATCGGTGATGAGCTGAAGACTCAAGAATTCAGTAAGAAGCTAATTGATGAAGGCGTATATGCGAAGTCAATTGTATTTCCTACTGTCCCACAAGGAACAGGACGTGTTCGAAATATGCCATCTGCCGCGCATACAAAAGAAATGCTCGATCAAGCAGTTGCGATATATGTAAAAGTCGCCAAGGATATGGGAATTATTAAATAACAATCTCATACCTTTTTGGAGGAATCTAGAATGAAGAAAATTGTGGTAACAGGGGCTCTTGGCCAAATTGGATCAGAGCTCATTACAAGAATGCGAGAAGTATATGGGGCAGATCATGTTATTGCGACAGATATTCGCAATAATGGTAGTGAGGTTGTTAACAATGGCCCATTTGAAATTTTAGATGTAACTGATGGAAAAGCGATGCATGATATTGTGAAAAAATATGATGCGGATACGCTTATTCACTTAGCAGCACTTTTATCAGCGACAGCTGAAGCAAAGCCGCTACTAGCATGGAATTTAAATATGGGTGGGCTTGTGAATGCGCTTGAGGTTGCAAGGGAGTTACGATGTCAGTTTTTCACACCAAGTTCGATTGGTGCTTTTGGTCCTTCAACACCGAAGGATCAAACACCTCAAGACACAATTCAACGTCCAACAACAATGTATGGTGTAAATAAAGTATCAGGTGAACTTCTGTGTGATTACTACAATCATAAATTTGGGCTGGACACAAGGGGACTTCGTTTTCCTGGCCTTATCTCATATGTTGCTCTTCCAGGTGGAGGCACAACAGACTATGCTGTGGAAATCTACTATGAAGCAATTAAAAATGGTCGCTATGCGTCATATATTGCTGAGGGAACGTATATGGATATGATGTATATGCCCGATGCTCTTAATGCAATCATTCAATTAATGGAAGCAGATGAGTCGAAGCTTAAGCACAGAAATGCATTCAATGTAACAGCTATGAGCTTTGCACCAGAAGAAATTGCTGCAGAAATTAAAAAGCACATCCCGAGCTTTACGATGGAATACAATGTGGATCCAAGCCGCCAAGCAATTGCTGATAGCTGGCCAAATTCAATTGATGCTACCGCAGCTAAGGAAGAATGGGGCTTTAAAGCTAAGTATGACTTGTCCTCAATGACAAAGGATATGCTTGAAAAATTAATGTTGAAATTAGTAAAGAACTCCTGATTATTCGGGAGTTTTTTTGTTTGAAAAAAGCATGAACGTACTATATTTAAGCTGTTTGGAAATCGTATATTTATGACTTTTTGCCACATATTAAGAAAGAATAAATGCAAATAAAACTTTTTTGTTGTAATTGTATTTTTTCCGTGATATTATTGTGGTGTTAGTTAATGAAATCGTTTGCGCAAAATAAAGTATAACTTTATTTTGATGAAAAATAGATGATGATAGCTGTTGTTATCTATATATATACGCATAATTTGAAAGCGTTTAATGTTAAAGTGGAAATTCCCAAAACTTGATTAAAGTCGACGGAAAAGTTCAATTTAATGCAAACGATTTCCGGTGTTGCGCATCGATTTCATTTATTAAAAACTAAAATGGGGGTTTTAAGCATGAAGGCAAAGAAATTCTTACCAGCCGTAATGGCACTGCTATTTATGTTTAGTGTTGTACTAGCAGGTTGCGGAAACAAAGATGAAGATGCTAAAGATAAAGGTGGATCATCTTCAAAAGATAATGTAACTGTGGATATTTTCCAATTCAAAGTAGAATTCAAAGATCAATTTGAGGAAGTTGCAAAGCAATATGAAGAATTAAACAAAGGTGTAAAAATTAATATCACAACTGTAGGTGGCGGAGAAGATTATGGTGCTGCCCTACGTTCAAAATTTGCTTCAGGTAATGAACCAACAATCTACAACGTTGGTGGTCCACAAGATGTTAAAGACTGGGATGGCAAATTAGCTAACCTTTCTGACACAAAAGCAGCAGGTCTTGCACTTGAAGGAACTCTTGAAGGCGTTTCAAAAGATGGTGAAGTTCTAGGTCTTCCATACAACCAAGAAGGTTATGGACTTATCTACAATACAGCAGTATTTGAAAAAGCAGGAATCAATCCAGCTGATATTACAACTTTCGCAGCTCTAGAAGAAGCTGTTAAAACATTAGATAGCAAAAAGAAAGATTTAGGTCTTGATGCAGTATTTGCACTACCAGGTAAAGAAGCATGGGTAACAGGATTACACTTATCAAATACTTTCATTTCACCTGAATTCGAAGGTAAAGTACTTGATACTTTCGAAGCAAAAACTGTTGATTTCAAATATGCAGATGCATTCAAAAAAGTATTAGACTTACAAAATGATTACTCTGTACAACCAACTGTAAGCCTTGATTATTCAATGCAAGTTGAAGAGCTTTTCTCAACTGGTAAAGTTGCGATGATTCAACAAGGTAACTGGGTATACGGTTCAATCGCGGGAATTGATGAAGAATTAGCTAATAACAACATTAGTATCTTACCTCTTCCGGTTGTAGGATACAAAGAAGATTCAATTCCAGTAGGTGTTCCAATGTACTGGGCTGTAAATAAAAACAAAGATGAAAAAGAAATTGCTGAAGCAAAAAAATTCCTTGATTGGTTATATACTTCTGATGAAGGTAAAGAAACTGTATTAAATGATTTCAAATTTATCCCTGCATATGATGGCTTTGATGCAAGTAAAATTTCTGATCCACTAGGAAAAGCAGTTTATGACTATGCTTCAGAAGGAAAAACAATTCCTTGGGTATTCATGGGCTATCCAACTTCATGGGGCGAACAACAACTTGGTGTTAATATCCAAAAATACATTAGTGACAACATGAGCTGGGAAGATTTAGTTAAAGAATCTAAAGCAGCTTGGGAAGATGCAAGAAAATAATAGAAACAAGAGACAAGGAAAACAAGGCGGCGGCAAGTGTTGCTTTGTTTTCTCTCTTTATAAGTAGAATGTAGTTGATTGCTACTTCAATTATTGGAGGAATATAAAATGCAAAAACGTAACCTTTGGTATTGGTTATTTTTAGCTCCAACCCTGTTTGCGCTTGCGGTTGTAGTTGTACTGCCATTACTATTCGGGGTCTATTATTCGTTTACAGATTGGAATGGAATTCAAATCACTGAATTCATCGGCTTTGACCATTATAAAAGATTATTTCAAGATGAAAATTTCATAAATTCTTTATGGTTTACAATTAAATTTTCAGTTGTATCGATTTTCTTAATTAACCTTTTTGGTCTCTCATTAGCATTACTCGTCACTCAAAAACTAAAATCTAATAAAATTCTACGAACCATCTTCTTCATGCCTAACTTAATTGGCGGACTTATCCTAGGATTCATTTGGCAATTTATTTTTATGAAGGTATTTGCGAGCATAGGAGATTTAACTGGGATTGAAGGACTAAAAGGCTGGTTATCAACAGAAACAACAGGCTTTTGGGCGTTGGCAATTCTCATGAGCTGGCAAATGGCTGGGTATATTATGGTCATTTATATTTCTTATTTAGAGGGTGTGCCTCAGGAATTATTAGAAGCAGCAGAAATTGATGGTGCAAATAGTTTTCAACGTTTCTTTCACGTTACATTTCCACTTGTTGCACCAGCATTCACGGTTAGCTTGTTCTTAACCTTATCGAATTCATTTAAACTTTACGATCAAAACCTATCATTAACAGGTGGTGGTCCGTTCAGATCAACAGAAATGGTTGCAATGGAAATCTTTGATTCAGCCTTTTCAAGAAACGAATGGGCTTACGGCCAAGCGCAGGCAATTATTTTCTTCATATTTGTCGCGGCGATTTCATTAACACAAGTGTATGTGAACAAGAAAAGGGAGGTTGAAATGTAATGAAGAGCAAGAAAAGAAAATTATACGCATTAGAGATATTCGGCATACTCTTAGCTCTTTTATGGCTATCTCCCTTTTATTTAATGCTAGTTAACTCATTTAAAACAAAACGAGAAATTTTTACTGATACATTAAAGCTTCCTGATGTATTTACGTGGGATAACTATGTAACAGCATTTGAAGAGCTTGATTTCCTTAGAACCTTTTTCAACTCAGCTCTAATTACAATTTTAGGTGTAATTGTTATCATTATCTTTTCTTCGATGGCAGCATATGCCCTTTCAAGAAGAAAAGGTAAGGTAAGTGGATTAATCTTTATGCTCTTTGTAGCTGCAATGTTAATACCATTCCAATCAGTTATGATTCCGTTAGTATCAATCTTCGGGAAATTAGAGCTATTAAACCGCTTTGGAATTATATTTATGTATTTAGGATTTGGTAGTAGTTTATCCATCTTTTTATATCATGGATCACTTACAGCTATTCCAAAATCATTAGATGAAGCAGCAACAATTGATGGAGCAAATCGCTTCCAAATCTTTTGGCATATCATTTTCCCAATGCTAAAGCCAATTACTGTTACAGTTGCCATTCTTAATATTATTTGGATATGGAATGATTATTTATTACCATCACTAGTAATTAACCAAGAGGGAATGCAAACTATTCCATTGAAAATGTTCTATTTCTTCGGTCAATATACGAAGCAATGGCATTTAGCTCTAGCTGGATTAACGATCGCAATTATCCCTGTAATTATTGTTTACTTCTTTTTACAAAAACAAATTATCAAGGGAGTATCAGAAGGATCGGTTAAATAGAAAAGCGCAAGCGCCTTGTCCAGGCCCGACAAGCAAATGTTCTGATGCAAAAAAGTCGTTCTTTGACTTTTCTTGCATCAGGTTATTTGACCTCGAGGGCCTAGGCGCTGGAGCTGGACATATATTGAAAGAACAGCTAGTTTGGGGGATCCATATGTCAATCACAATTAAAGATGTAGCGAGAGTAGCAAATGTATCTCCTTCAACAGTTTCAAGAGTCATCTCCAATAATTCGCGAATTAGCGAGGAAACGAAGAAACGTGTAAAAAAGGCAATGAAACAGCTTGGTTATCACCCAAATTTCCAGGCTCGTAGCCTTGTCGTTAAGAGTACGGAGACGGTTGGAATTGTGATGCCTTTTTCTGCATCAACCGTACTACAAGATCCATTCTTTCCTGAGGTTATTAGAGGTATTAGCGTAAAAGCTAAGGAAAATCGATATGGCATGTACCTCTCGACAGGTGGTTCGGAGGATGAAATTTTTGAAGAAGTTACAAGAGTAGTGCAAGGAAGACGGGTAGACGGACTCATCCTTCTATACTCCCGAACAGATGATAAAGTGATGAAATACTTACTTGATGTTGGATTTCCTTTTACAGTTATCGGACGCCCCTATGTTGGGGCAGAACGAATTACATTTGTTGATAATGACAATATTTATATTACTAAGCAGGTGACAGATTACCTTATTCAATTAGGGCATTCAAAAATTGCATTTGTAGGAATTGATATGGATTTTGTTTTATCAATAGACAGAATAGAAGGCTATAAACAGGCACTTCATGAAGCTGGTATTGAATTTCGAGAGGACTATATTATTCAAAAAAGCTATTTAAAAGGTGAGAAAAGTGCGATTACCGCATTCTTAACCTCTCCAGACGCACCGACAGCGCTTGTCGTTACAGATGATTTTCTTGCATTAGAGTTATTTAGTCATTTAGAAGCATTAAATATTAGAATTCCAGAAGATATATCAATTATTAGTTTTAATAACTATTTTATGGCAGAGCATTCAAAGCCATTATTAACTTCAGTTGATATTGATATCTTTCAATTAGGCTATGAAGCGGCAAATTGTTTAATAGAGAAAATCAAAAATCCTGAGTCTTTACCAAAACGAATAACCATACCAGCTAAGATGATTGAACGTAAATCATGTTCAAGTTTTTTATAAGAAACGAGGGCGAGGAAAATGGCGAATAAAACGTGGTGGAAAGAAAGTGTAGTTTATCAAATTTACCCAAGAAGCTTCAATGATACGAATGGCGATGGAATTGGTGATTTAAAGGGGATTACAGAGAAGCTTGATTACTTAAAAGACTTAGGTATAGATGTGATCTGGCTTTCTCCTGTCTATCAATCCCCAAATGATGATAATGGCTATGATATTAGTGATTATCGCAAAATTATGACAGAGTTTGGAACGATGGAAGATTGGGATGAATTACTCGAACAAATGCATACTCGTGAAATGAAGCTTATGATGGATCTCGTTGTCAATCATTCTTCAGACGAGCATGAATGGTTCCAACAATCGAGACAATCAAAGGATAATCCTTATCGTGATTACTATATTTGGCGAGCTGGAAAAGAAGGCAAGGAACCGAATAATTGGGAGTCAATTTTCAGTGGATCTGCTTGGAAATATGATGAACAAACAAATGAATATTTTTTACATCTTTTTAGTAAAAAGCAGCCTGATTTGAATTGGGAAAATCCGAAGGTTCGCCAAGAAGTATACGATTTGATGAAATTCTGGTTGGATAAAGGAATTGACGGATTCCGCATGGATGTTATCAATTTAATCTCTAAAGTCCCGGGATTACCAGATGGTAAGACGCATGAAGGGAAGAAATATGCCTCAGGTGCGGACTTCTATATGAATGGCCCGCGAATTCATGAATTTTTGCAGGAAATGAACAAAGAAGTTCTTTCAAAATATGATGTGATGACCGTTGGTGAAATGCCAGGAGTGGATACAGAGCAGGCACAGCTTTACACAGGTGAAGATCGTCAAGAACTTAATATGGTATTCCAGTTTGAGCATATGGATTTAGATTCAGGTCCAAGTGGAAAATGGGAGCTGAAGCCCCTTACGTTGCAAGACTTGAAGTTTACTTTTACAAAGTGGCAAAAGGGTCTAGAAAACGATGGTTGGAATAGCTTGTATTTAAATAATCATGATCAACCGAGAATGGTTTCAAGATTCGGTGATGATGGTGAATATTGGCTTGAGTCTGCAAAAATGTTAGCAACCTTTTTGCATATGCTACAAGGTACCCCATATATCTACCAGGGTGAAGAGATTGGGATGACTAATGTCCATTTTGATTCAATTGATGATTATCAAGATATTGAAACGCTGAATATGTACCGTGAAAAGTTAGAGGAAGGCAATGATCCAAAGGATATTATGCGTTCCATTTATGTAAAAGGAAGAGATAATGCAAGAACTCCAATGCAATGGGATGATAGTGAAAATGCGGGATTCACAGCCGGTACACCTTGGTTAAAGGTAAATCCTAATTACAATGAAATTAATGCAGACCGACAAGTTAATGATGTGAACTCCATTTTCCATTATTATAAAAGGTTGATTCAACTGCGTAAAGAGAATGAAATCGTTGTGTATGGTACATATGATTTGCTTTTACCAGATCATCCAACGATTTATGCATATACGAGAACACTTGGAGCAGAAAAGCTTTTGGTGATATTGAATTTTTCAAAAGAGGCGTCTAATTTTGAGCTTCCTAGCGAATGTCATTATCAATCAAAAGAACTATTTATTAGCAACTATGAGGTTGACGAAGCAGAGTCAATTAATAGAATCGAGCTTAAGCCATATGAGGCTCGTGTTTATAAATTGAAGGTTTAAGTATTTTAGAAAATAGAGCGATGTAGAAAAGTGAGGAAATATAATGAATCAGGTTTGGTGGAAGGAAGCTGTTTCCTATCAAGTCTATCCAAGGAGTTTTATGGACTCTAATGGTGATGGGATAGGTGATTTGCAGGGGATTATTTCAAAGTTAGACTATTTAAAAGACTTGGGAATCGACGTTATTTGGGTTAGTCCATTCTATAAATCTCCAAATGATGATAATGGCTATGATATTAGTGATTACCAGGACATTATGGATGATTTTGGTACGATGGCAGATTTTGATCAATTATTACATGAGACACATCAGCGTGGAATGAAGCTGATTGTTGACTTGGTAATCAACCATACGAGTGACGAACATCCATGGTTTATTGAATCACGTTCAAGTAAGGATAATCCAAAACGTGATTGGTATATTTGGCGTGATGCAGTAGATGGGAAAGAGCCAAATAATTGGGAGAGTATTTTTAATGGGTCTGCTTGGGAATATGATGACCAAACAAACCAATACTTTTTACACATCTTCTCCCGAAAACAACCAGATCTTAATTGGGAAAACAAAGAAGTGCGTACGGAACTATACAATATGATTAATTGGTGGCTTGATAAAGGAATTGATGGTTTCCGAGTTGATGCAATTAGTCATATTAAGAAAATTGCTGGACTTCCTGATTTGCCAAATCCGAATGGATTAGATTATGTGCCTTCATTTGATGGTCATATGAATCGGGAAGGGATTCAAACATTTCTTCAAGAACTAAAAGAAGAGACATTTGCTAAGTATGATATTATGACTGTCGGTGAAGCAAATGGTGTGCATATTGAGCATGCTGATGAGTGGGTAGATGAGAAAAAGGGCAAGTTTAATATGGTCTTCCAATTCGAGCATTTAGGCTTATGGGATGCAGAGACGAATCAAAGCTTAGATATCGTCGAATTGAAGAAGGTATTTACAAGATGGCAAAAAGGTCTCGAGGGTAAGGGTTGGAATGCATTATTCATCGAGAACCATGATAAGCCAAGGGTCGTTTCAACATGGGGAAATGATCAGGAATTCTGGCGTGAAAGTGCAACTGCACTTGGTGCGATGTATTTCCTAATGCAAGGGACTCCTTTTATTTATCAAGGTCAGGAAATCGGAATGACAAATGTTCACTTTGCAAACATTGAAGACTATAATGATGTTGCAACTAAGAACCTATATAAGAAGAAACGCAGTGAAGGTGTCTCGCACGAGGAAATCATGGAGATTACAAGGGCATCAAGTCGCGATAATTCTAGAACACCGATGCAATGGTCTGCGGAGGAGAATGCAGGCTTTACTACGGGTGAGCCTTGGATTGGGGTTAATCCGAATTTCGAGGAAATCAATGTTGAAAAGCAAAGCAATGATTCTAATTCCATTTTAGCCTTTTATAAGAAAATGATTCGTTTGAAGAAGGAAAATAAAATCTTCACATATGGTAGTTATGATCTATTGCTTGAGGATGATCCACAGCTGTATGTCTACACTCGTACGCTTGGAGAAGAAAAGGTCATTGTCATTGCGAACTTATCTGAGAAAAAGGCAGATTTCCATGTTCCTACTATCATTATGAATGATGAAGGACTACTGCTTGCTAACTATCAAGTAGATCATCATTCAGCAACAGATAAACTTGAACTAAAACCATACGAAGCAAGAGTGTATCGCCTTTCATAACAAAAAAGCCTATGTTCTAATATGAACATAGGCTTTTGTTATTCACTTATCCACAATGGTTGCTGACACAAAGGATAGAAAAACCGTATGAGTTTAGTGTTAAATGGATCTTGGTGGCTTCATTCGTATATGTTTTCCCAGTCCAAATATCAGTATAATCCTTGCCGTTGACTGGAACGGAAACCTCTAGTTTATCAGCAGAATTATTTAAGATAAAAATAAATTCCTCATTACCTGCTGCTTTTGAATAAATAATGTGATTCGTTTCGTCATTTGCTTCGATAAAGCGAATATCATTCTCTTTGAATGCTTGATGTTCCTTGCGAAGACGAATTAGCTTTTTGAGATGGTTAAATAATTCGTGATCTTGTTCGTTCTTATCCCAAACCATACATTTACGACAACCAGGGTCATGGTCACCTGTCATACCAACTTCATCCCCATAATAAATACAAGGGGAGCCGGTAAATGACATTTGGAAAACATATAATAGCTTTAATTTTTCCTTATTGCCACCACATACTGTTAAAATTCGTGGAGTGTCATGACTGTCCAACAGATTGAAGGCAACCTCATTCACATTGTTTGGATACATATGCTGCACCTTTGAAATCATATTCGTAAATTCAGTGGCTTGAATCGTATCCTCTGCAAAATATTTAACTGCACCTGTTGTAAAAGGATAGTTCATCACTGCATCGAATTGGTCACCTTGCAACCATGGCATCGAATCATGCCAAATTTCACCTAAAATATATACGTCAGGATTAATTGCTTTAACTTCTTGTCTGAATTCTCTCCAAAATTGATGGTCAACTTCATTCGCTACATCTAATCGCCAGCCATCAATATTAAATTCTCGTACCCAATAGCGGCCAACCTCTAATAAATAATCCTTAACCTCTTGATTTTCGGTATTAAGCTTAGGCATAAGAGGAGTAAAAGCGAATGTATCATAGTTTGGCTTAGGTTCAATTTGAATTGGAAACTCCCTAAGATGAAACCAGTCTTTATACACGGAGTTCTCGCCGTTTTCTAATACATCCTGAAACTGTGGGAAGTAATAGCCGCTGTGATTAAAGACTGCATCGAGCATGACCTTAATTCCGTGCTGATGACATGTTTCAACCAAACGCTTAAAGGTCTCCTTATCCCCAAATTGAGGGTCAATTTCCATATAATCAATTGTGTCATATTTATGATTTGAATACGCCTTAAATATCGGCGTAAAGTAAATACCGGTTATGCCCAGTTCAACTAAATGATCAATATGGTTAATGACTCCTTCAAAATCACCACCGAAGAAGTTTTCTGGCGTCGGGTTAGTACTCCCCCAAGCAAGTGTATTTGGTGGATTAATATCCTCATTTCCATTAGCAAATCGTTCAGGAAATATTTGATACCAAACCGTATCTTTTACCCATTCAGGTGCTACAAAAATATCAATTTTATTGAGAAATGGGAAACAGAAGTAATATCCTATCTCACTAATAGGTTCTGGATAGAACCCTTTTTCTGTGTAATATGTAGTTTCTAGCCCGTCAGAAATTTCAAATCCATAACGTAGGCGCTTAAATTCCGGAGTGACCTCAATGAACCAATAATCAAATAACTCATCAAATCCGCTCATTTTCATTTCAGATTTAAGATACATCCACTTCCCATTCACAAAATCATACGGGTCTCCAAAAATGAGATTAACAGATTTAATATCTTTCTTTTTTGTGCGCAAACGTATGTGCATTTTATCTTCTGAGTACGTGTAAGCAAAATTATTTTTTGGTCTATGATCGATAGCTTCTTTAAACATCCTAGCCCTCCTTATAAAAAATTTGATTCAATTTGTGTCCTTATCTTTCTTAGTTTAACATACAATATTCATCGTGATGCAAGAAAAGATATAATTTTTAGAAAAAACAAAAAAGTAATTGACAACGTTTTCAATTGATTATACAATAATCTCAGATTGAAGGAAAACGTTTGCGCAAACAAGTGGTGCATCTAAACTTACTAGTTTTGAAGTATCTTTTTTTATAACATCTTTAGGAAGCGTTTTCAACTAATGGAATTTTTAGTTTTTTACTTTTGTTTGTAGTATTTTCTAAAAAAATAAAAAAAGGTGGGAAAATTCATGCAAAGATTTTTAAAACTATCATTTCTAGCATTACTGGTGTTCTCTGTGTTAGTTGCATGCAGTAAACCAGGGGCAAGCACTGAACCGAAAGATGAAGGAAAAAAAGAAGGAGAGAAAACTCCTCCAGCTCAAGAAGAAACGGTAGCAATTGAGCCAGAAGAAGGCGCGTCACTTATTATGTGGGATAATGCCGATGGTGAAATGGAATGGGCTCAATATGTAGCAGAGGAATTTACGAAGAAATATGATATTCCTGTAGAAGTTCAAGAGGTATCTCACGTGGATGCAGCAGGGAAATTAGAGACAGATGGACCAGCAGGGCTTGGTGCAGACGTATTCCATGCACCACATGACCATGTAGGAAATATGGTGTCTTCTGGTTTGATTCTTGAAAATATGTTCCCTGATGAGTATAAAGAGAATTTCATGGAAGCGGCTATCAATGGAACATCATATACAGAAGATGGGGAATCTACTCTATACGGGTACCCGATTGCAATTGAAACATATGCATTATATTACAATAAAGATTTAGTTGAAAAACCAGCAACAACATTTGAAGAGTTATTTGCTCAAGCAAAAGAATTCCAAAAGGATTCTACTGATAAGGATCGTAAATTTGGTCTAATGATGGAAGTAGGTAACTACTATTATGCTCATGCATTTTTAGGCGGGTACGGAGGTTACATCTTCGGTAGTGACAATACAGACCCATCTGATGTTGGTTTAAATAATGAAGGTGCAGTTAAGGCAGGAGAATTCATGCGTAAGTATCGCAATGAATTGCTACCTCTGAAAAATGAAGATATTACTGCTGATATCATTAGTTCATTCTTTAATAATAATCAACTCTTATACCGTATTTCAGGTCCATGGGATATCACAAACCATAAAGATGCAGGTATAAACTTTGGTGTGGCTCCACTTCCAAAGCTTGATAATGGAGAAGTACCAACAAGTTTCTCAGGAATCAAAGGGTATTATGTGAATGCTTATTCAAAATATCCTAAGGCTGCAACATTACTAGCACAATTTGCTACAAGTGAGGAAATGTTAGCAAAACGATTTGAAATTACTGGTCAAATTCCTCCACATAAAGCGTTACTAGAAAATGATGCTTTAAAAGCAGATGAATATGCAATGGCATTTTTAGAGCAAGCACAAAGTGCAGTACCGATGCCTAATATTCCTGAAATGCAAACTGTTTGGGATCCAATGGGTAAAGCATTTGTATCAATTTGGAATGAAGAAGTAGATGTCAAAGAAATACTCGATGCAGCCGCACAGCAAGTTAAAGATGCAGTTGCTTCTCAACAAAAATAATAGAAGAAAGAGCCGATACCATACCGGTATTGGCTCGCTTTTTATCCAAGTGGACTATATCAAACAAATTTTTTGTAGAAAGAGGGAGGCTCAATGCATTCCAAAGCGAAAATAGGGGCATTATTATCCTTTTTGTTTATGGGGCTCGGACAAATATATCATCGTCAATTTATAAAAGGTATTTTATTTTTAGTTTTAGAAGTCTATCTTCTAGTTTTCTGGTCACTTCCATTCAGATGGGCAATGTGGGGATTAACAACACTTGGCGAAACAACCCAACAAAGAAAAGGCTTTGAAGTGATTCAAGGTGATCATTCGATCTTCCTGTTGATTGAAGGAATTATATTCTTAATCTCGTTTCTTCTATTTCTATGGATTTATTATTTAAATGTTAGGGATGCATATAAAGTAGGGAAAGTAAGAGATCAAGGGATACAGCCAAATTCCTTTAAAGCAACATTAAAAAATATGTGGGAAAATGGATTTCCATACATTTTATTAACACCATCGATTTTGTTTACAGCATTTTTAACTGTTTTACCATTGCTATTTGGTATTTTGATTGCATTTACGAACTATTCTGGTCCAAACCATCTACCACCTAAAAGTCTAGTTGACTGGGTTGGTTTCCAAACTTTTATTGATCTCTTCAATATGAAGACATGGAGTAATACGTTTTATGGTGTATTTTCTTGGACGATAATTTGGGCTATTTTATCAACTGCAACTACCTTTTTTGTTGGGCTATTTTTTGCAATCTTAATTAATAATAAAGGGATTAAATTAAAGCGTTTTTGGAGAGGAATTTTCATTCTCCCGTGGGCAATTCCACAATTTATTAGTATTTTAATCATGAGAAATCTATTTAATGGTGAGTTTGGACCGATTAATCAATATTTAGAAGCGATCGGTTTAGCAGCAATTCCGTGGCTATCAGATCCATTTTGGGCAAAGTTTACGTTAGTATTCATTAACATGTGGTTTGGTTTCCCGTATTGGATGATTTTAATGAGTGGAGTCATGACGACAATTGACAAATCCCTATTTGAAGCAGCAGAGGTCGATGGAGCATCACCATGGCAGAGATTTCGAACGATTACAATGCCAATTGTCATGTTCTCAACCGCACCATTATTAATTATGGCATTTGCAGGAAACTTTAATAATTTTAATGTGATTTATTTAATGACTCAAGGAAATCCGGTCAACGTGAATTATAGTTATGCAGGTTCAACCGATATTTTAATAACCTGGATATATAAAATGACATTGGAGCAAAGTCAGTTTGCAATGGCTTCAGTTGTTTCCATCCTAATCTTTTTTGTTGTTGCTGCTTTCTCAGTATGGAACTTTAGAAAAACAAGAGCATTTAAAGAAGAGGATATGATGTCATGATGAATAAAAGATTAGTAGATAAATTCACTGTTGGCTTAATATATACGATTTTAACAATTACTGCAATTACTGTTTTGTACCCTGTGTATTGGATTATTATTGGGGCTTTTAACCCTGGAGATTCCCTATTCTCTACAAAATTAATACCTGATCGGTTAACACTCGATCATTTTAGAGATTTATTCAATAAAACTGATTATTTAATTTGGTATAAAAATACATTTAAAATTGCTTTCTTTAATATGCTATTGTCTACATTCCTTGTCGTAACTGCAGCGTACGCATTTTCTCGCTTTCGCTTTCCAGGAAGAAGACAAGGCTTGATGACAATGCTTGTATTACAAATGTTCCCTGGCTTTATGGGAATGATTGCAATCTATATTCTCTTATTGCAAATTAATCTATTAGATAACCATTGGGGGCTTATTCTCGTGTATGCCGGTGGATCGATTCCATTTGGTGCTTGGCTAGTAAAAGGTTATTTTGATGGTCTTCCTAGGAGCTTAGAGGAAGCAGCAAAAATGGATGGTGCTGGCCATACAACGATCTTCTTTAAAGTAATGTTCCCATTATCGAAACCAATTTTAGTATTTATAGCTGTAAATAACTTTATTACTCCATGGATGGATTTTATCTTTGCCCGACTTGTTCTTCGCTCAAATGAAAATAAAACATTAGCGATTGGTTTATTTGAATTTGTTACAGGGCGTGGGAATACGGAATTCACAACGTTCGCAGCTGGTGCAATTCTTGTAGCGATTCCGATAACAATTGTATTTTTACTTTTCCAAAAGCATATTGCTGAAGGTTTAACAGCTGGTGCAAATAAAGGATAAGGAGGAATGGAGAAGATGAAGAGAACACTATCCTTTATGTTGATTTTAACCTTCATCCTTTCCTTTATCCCTGTTCAAGCCGAGGATAATGAAGAGCGGACATGGCAGGATGAAATGATTTATTTTATCATGGTCGATCGTTTTCATAATGGTGATAAATCCAATGATTATGAAGTGGATGTCAATGACCCGAAGGCCTATCATGGTGGGGATTTTAAAGGGATAACAAAGAAGTTGGACTATATCAAGGATATGGGCTTTACTGCAATATGGCTAACACCGATTGTAAAAAATGAACCTAAGGGCTATCACGGATATTGGACGGAAGATTTTTATGATGTCGAGGAGCATTTTGGAACACTTGAGGAGTTTAAGAGTTTAGTTGAAGAAGCTCATAAACGAGAGATAAAAGTGATTTTAGACCTTGTTGTTAACCATACAGGCTATCAGCATCCGTGGTTAACAGATCCTGAGAAGAAGGATTGGTTTCATGAACGAAAGGGTATTTTGAATTGGGATAATCAAGAAGATGTAGAAAATGGCGAGCTCGCGGGTTTGCCGGATTTAGCCCAGGAAAATCCAGAAGTGAAGAAATACCTTTTAGATATGGCGAAATGGTGGATAACAGAGACTGATGTGGATGGATATCGCCTAGATACGGTGAAGCATGTTCCGAAATGGTTTTGGAAGGAATTTTCAAAGGAAGTTAAGTCAGTTAAAGATGACTTCTTCCTAATTGGCGAGGTATGGCATGAAGACCCTAAGTATGTCGCGGATTATGGGAATACAGGGATTGATTCATTTGTTGATTATCCATTTTTCAATGAAGCAGCTCGAATATTTAGTAGACCAGATCAATCGATGGGGCGGCTACAAGCAGTTTGGAAACGGAATACGACATTGTATGGAAATGCAAATATACTAGGGAACTTCATTGACAATCATGATAATGTTCGGTTTACCCGTCTTGCGAAGGAAAGGGATCAAGACCCGGTGAAGAGAATTAAGCTGGCACTGTCTTATATGTATACAGCTCCGGGTATCCCGATTATCTATTATGGAACGGAAATTGCCTTAGATGGCGGGGAAGATCCTGATAACCGAAGGGATATGGAATTTGGGACAACTAATGAAGTTGTGACATATCTTTCAAGATTAAGTGAACTAAGAAAGCAATATCCGGCATTAAGAAAAGGCGATTTCGAAGTGCTATATGATCGACTTGGAATGACTGTTTTCAAACGTGTGTATGAGGATGAAGTTACTATTATTGCAATCAATAATTCGACGAAGTCTCAAGAAGTTGAACTATCTACTGAACAGATTATGTCAGATCACCAATTACGTGGGGTATTAGATGAGGAAGTCATTGAAAGTTCGAAGGATGGATATAAGTTAACTGTTGAAAGTGAAACTGCAGAAGTATATGTATTGGAGGAAAAAGAAGAAACCAGTCGTATGTATATGATTCCAGTCGTCATAGTTCCTTTGCTGTTCATCATCTTCTTTTTTATCTTTCGAAAAAGAGTAAACAATAGGAGGTAGAATCATGTTACAAGATACTAGTTTTGCTATTCACCCAGGACAGAAGAAAATGATTGAAAATACTAGTTATCAAGATATCGGAAGCTTGCACTCTTTTAAACAGGATCATAATCAATTTCATAGTATTTGTGAGAATGGTCAAGTAACGATCGTCTTTTATCGTCAGGACATCGTTCGAATCATCATGAATCCATTTGAAAAACCATCATTAAAGGGGAGCCCTGCTATTGTTAAGGCTCCTGATGATGTGAATGTACTAGTCAAAGAAGAGGAAGCAGAAATTTCTCTAAAAACAGATGATTTGGTTGTTTCTATATCGAAAAATCCATTTCGGGTTGTGGTTTCAGATCAGGAAGGGACATTATTAGTTCGTGAATCATTAAAAGGAATGGGCCTTAAACATACTGGAGAAGTAATCTGTTATAAAGAGATGGATGAAGCAGATCATTTCTACGGATTTGGAGAGAAATCTGGGTTTCTAGATAAGCGCGGAGAAAAAATGACGATGTGGAATACAGATGTGTATGCTCCGCATAATCCGGAGACAGATTCTTTATATCAATCAATCCCTTATTTTCTAACCGTTAGAAATGGGAAGGCACATGGCATCTTTTTCGACAATACATACAAATCAACCTTCGACCTACGTTCAAGTACGAATGAGTATTCATTCCAAGCAGAAGGTGGTCAAATGGATTACTACGTATTTGCAGGGCCAACACCTAAGGATGTGCTGCGTCAATATACCGAGATAACAGGGAGGATGCCAATTCCGCCAAAATGGGCAATTGGTTATCATCAGTCACGATATAGTTATGAGACAGAACAAGAGGTACGAGAACTAGCTAAGACCTTTTTAGAAAAAGAGATTCCACTTGATGTTATTCATTTGGACATCCATTATATGAATGGTTATCGAGTATTTTCATTTGATCGGGATCGTTTTCCCTCACCGGAAAAATTGATTAAGGATTTGAAGGAAGTAGGGATCCGTGTGGTTCCAATTGTTGACCCAGGGGTAAAGGAGGACTCTGAATACTCTATTTATCAAGAAGGTGTGAACAAAGATCTCTTTTGCAAATACATTGAAGGAAACATCTATTTTGGAGATGTTTGGCCAGGTAATAGTGCATTTCCTGATTTTACGAAAACAAGCACCCGCGAGTGGTGGGGGGATAAACATTTATTTTATACAGACTTAGGTATTGAAGGTATTTGGAATGATATGAATGAGCCATCCGTGTTCAATGAGACGAAAACGATGGATCTAAAAGTTATGCATGATAATGATGGTGATCCAAGAACACACCGTGAATTACACAATATTTATGGGTTGCTGATGGGGCAATCTACATACGAAGGTATGAAGAAAAATTTAAAAGGAAAACGACCATTTTTATTAACTAGAGCTGGTTATTCTGGAGTCCAGCGATATGCGGCAGTATGGACTGGTGATAATCGCAGCTTTTGGGAGCATTTGCAAATGTCATTGCCGATGGTGATGAACCTTGGAGTGTCTGGTATTCCATTTGCAGGACCAGATGTGGGAGGATTTGCACATGATTCAAATGGTGAGTTATTAGCAAGATGGACACAGGTAGGGGCATTTACTCCATATTTCCGCAACCATAGTGCGATTGGATTTGCTAGACAGGAACCGTGGTCATATGGTGAAAAATATGAAGCGATTATAAAAAAATATATCCAACTTCGATATAAATGGTTACCACAATTGTATACATTATTTGCCGAAGCCCATGAAACTGGAGTACCGATTGTTCGACCGTTAATGATGGAATATCCAAATGACAAAAATACAAGTAATCTTTCAGACCAGTTCATGTTAGGAAGCAATGTCATTATCGCTCCAATCATGACCCCAAGTACAACGAACCGCGTTGTCTATTTACCTGAAGGAAACTGGGTGAATTATTGGACAGATGATGTATTTGAGGGTGGAAAGCACCATATGATTTATGCCGATTTGGATACGTTGCCAATCTTTATTAAGCAGGGAACAGCGGTCGTACATGGTGATGTTAGACAATCAACAGAATATTCTAATGAAAAAATGACAATTCACCTATATAATAGTTCATATGGCACATTTGAATTTTCAATCTATGATGATGATGGTAGTTCCTTTGAGTATCAAACAGGTCATTTTTTCCGTAAAATCATAAAAACTGAATGTCAAAAAAACACAATTCATATTACAATGGTTGAGGAAGGTTCATATCGTCCTAATTGGGATTTAATAGAGATTGAAGTGCACAATGCAGAGGATATTCAAACTGTATTTGTGAATGGCAAAATGGTTGAAAGTATGAAAAGGAATGATAACCGACTATTAATTAGTATATAGATCCTAAATACAAAAATGATAAATTTTCCAAGTAAAAGGTATAACCACTCATGGGCAAAAAACAGATTATGCCAGGGAAGGGAGTGGTGGTTGTATGACAGTAACAATCAAGGATGTTGCGAAGCTTGCAAATGTTGCTCCGTCAACGGTTTCTAGGGTTATTGCGGATAACCCTAGAATTAGTGAAGAAACAAAAATAAGAGTTCGAAAGGCAATGGAGAAATTAGGGTATCACCCAAATTTAATTGCTAGAAGTCTTGCCAGTAAGAGTACTCAATCGATCGGACTAGTAATGCCAAGTTCTGCGGATAAGGTATTCCAAAACCCCTTCTTTCCTGAGGTCATTCGTGGCATAAGTAAAGGTGCACATGAGAAGGAATATTCGTTATACTGGTCTACTGGAGAGACGACAGATGAAATTTATGAAGGCGTTGTCCAGATGGTTCAAGGACGCAGAGTGGATGGGTTAGTTCTTTTATATTCACGATTTGATGATGAAGTTGTGAACTATTTGCAAAAGAATAATTTCCCGTTCGTTGTCATCGGGAAACCATATAAGGATATTGAACAAATTACACATGTTGATAATGATAATTTCAGGGCCTCAAAGGAAGTGACGGAATACTTAATTGGACTCGGTCATGAACGAATTGCATTTGTCGGTGGTAGTCTTAGCTTGGTCGTGACAATTGATCGGCTACTAGGCTATGAAACGGCAATTAAAAATGCAGGGCTTCCAAATCGTGATGAATATATCAGTAATGAAGAATTCCTCAAAGAAGGCGGTCAGGAAGCAATTACTGAATTATTATCGTTAAGTGAACCGCCAACCGCATTGGTTGTAGCGGATGACTTAATGGCACTGGGTGTCGTTAACAAACTCGATGAAATAGGAAAGGTTGTTCCTGATGATATATCAGTCGTGAGCTTTAATAATGTCCTTCTGACGGAAATTTCAAGACCACCTTTAACATCAGTAGATATTAACATCTTCCGGTTAGGATATGAGGCGGCTAAAAACCTCATTGAAAAAGTAGAGGATCCACAAGAACCTGTAAAACGAATCATTATCCCACATCAGCTCATTAAAAGACAATCATGTGGAGAAATAGAAGCGTAAAATAAAAACATCACCGGATTTGGTGATGTTTTTATTTTATCCCTTTACAGACCCAGCAAGTAATCCTCTTACAAAGTATTTACCTAAAAAGATATACACGAGCAGGGTTGGAAGTGCTGCAAGTAGAGCGCCTGCCATTTGCACATTCCATTGAACAATTTGACTTCCTGATAGATTCTGAAGGGCAACCATGATTGGTTGTTGATCAGAAGTTGTAATCGTAACAGCAAACAGGAATTCGTTCCAAATATTTGTGAATTGCCAGATAGCAACTACGACAAAACCTGATATGGATAGTGGCACCATAATATGTCGGTATACACGTAAGAAACCGGCACCATCAATTTTCGCTGATTCAATCATTTCATCTGGAATACTTGCATAAAAGTTGCGGAACATCAAGGTTGTAATCGGAAGCCCGTACACGACATGGACAAACACAAGTCCCGTAATCGTGTTATATAAGCCAACCTCTCGCAAAAATTGAATCATCGGAATGAGGATGCTTTGATATGGAATGAACATCCCAAATAGAATAAATGTAAAAATTGTATTAGACCCTTTGAATTTCCATTTCGATAGAACATACCCATTAAGAGACCCAAAAAGAGCTGATAGCAAAGTAGCGGGTACAACTAAATAAATGGAATTAAGGAAATTTGGGACAAGCTTTTCAAAAGCAACCGCATAGCTGCTAAAGTCAATTGTAGCAGGCAATTTCCACATTTCACTAAGTGTAATTTGGTCAAGTGGCTTAAGGCTCGTTACGATTATGACGTACACAGGCATCAGATAAAATAAGCTCAATCCGATTAAGACAATGTAAAGTAAAGGCCTCGTCAGGGTTTTCGTTGCTGTAGACATTACGCATCACCCTTTCGACTTGAGATTAAGTATGGGACAATAAAAATAGCAACAGATAGTAGCATAATAATCGCGATTGCAGCACCATTTGCATAATAATTACCCCGGAAGGTCGTTTCAAACATATATACCCCAGGAACATCTGTTACAAAGTTTGCCCCAGGACCTGTCATTGCATAGATTAGATCAAAGATTTTAAGAGAAATATGGGCCATAATAATGACAACACTCACTGTGATTGGACGTAATAATGGGATAATGATTTTTCGATAGATTTGTAATTCAGAAGCACCATCCATTCTAGCAGCTTCTCTAGCTTCTTCTGGGATAGCTCGTAGTCCAGCAAGATACATTGCAACAGAAAACCCGGTCATTTGCCATACTGCAGCAATGACAACTGCAATGACGGCCACAGGAATACCAAACTCAATTTTTCCCCAAGGAAAACCTAGTAAAATATTTGTATCTGTATACCATTTTGAATCAAGTCCAATTTTTTCTAAAAAGAGATTAACCCCTGTCGAAGGATTTAAGAGCCATTGCCACACAACCCCTGTTACGACAAATGATAGTGCCATTGGAAAGAAGAAAATATTTCGGAAAATCGACTCTCCCTTTAAGAGCTTTTGGTCTAATAAAATGGCTAAAAATTGCCCTAAAATAATGACCGCACCAATAAATAAAATTGTAAACGTTAATGTATTACGTAAATCAGCTTGGAAACGGAAGTCCCCAAATAAATACAGATAATTTTTCAATCCGGCAAATGAAAAATCTGGAACGAGAGTATTCCAATTACTCAATGACACATATCCAGTCCAGCCGATAAATCCATAAACAAATACAGCGATTAACACAATCGAAGGAATAATGAATCCAATTGCTAATAAATGATCAGTGGTAAATGTACGCTTCTTTTTTGGTAGGATTTCTTGCTGTTGTATGATGGATGCCGAAGCTGACTTTACTGGCTCCATAGATAATCCCCCTTTCATTGATGAAGAAAAAGAGGAAGAGAGTACTCTCATCCCCTTCTTAAAATGTTCAACCCTACTTTAACTCAGCAGCTGCTGAAGTCATTGAATCGGTAAATTGTTTAACATCCTTTTGTGTGACGAAAATATTAATTGCTTGGTTAACCTTTGTTAGGAAGCCTTCTGCCGCTGCAGAACCATGCGCTAAGCTTGGTGATAGTTCAGAAACCTTGAAATCCTCGATTGTGTCTTTTCCGTATTGATCATATTTCGATACATCTGCATCGACACGAGCTGGGATTGACCCTTTTAACACATTAAATGCATCCTGACCTTCAACAGAACCTAATACAGACAAGAACTTCTTAACATCATCCGCATTACTTACTCCTTTAGGTAATCCGAATGTATCTGTAATAACCATGAATTTACCATCAGTTCCTGGAGTCGTAATGTATCCAAAGTCTTCATTAACAACTTTCTTCAAGTCATTTACAAAATAACCCTTTGCCCAGTCACCCATTACGTTCATTGCCGCTTCTCCATCGGCAACTAATTGCGAAGCATCCTGCCAGTTGCGTGATGCATGGTCCTCATTAATATAATCAAGCATTTTTGTGAAGATTTCAGCAGCCTCAACTACCTTAGGATCATCAAATGATAAATCGCCAGTCCAAAGCTTTAGGTAATCATCAGTACCTAGTACACCTAATAATACTGTTTCATATAATTGAGTAGCTGTCCAAGGCTCTTTGTCACCTAATGCTAGTGGTGTAATTCCTTTTGCCTTAAGCGCATCAGCTACTTCAAAAAATTCATCAAATGTAGTTGGAGCTTCTAACCCGTTTTCCTCAAATACATGCTTGTTATACCAGAGCACATTTCCACGGTGAATATTAACTGGAACTGAATAGATTTTTCCATCTTTACTTACCATGTCAATTAAATCCTGAGGGAATTTGTCACCCCATCCCTCGTCCTCATAGAGATCATTGATTGGCTCCATTTTTCCGGCTGCTACCCAGCCCTCGTTCAACTCTGCCCCACCATGAACTTGGAATGTTGCTGGAGGGTCGCCCCCGTTCATTCTGCTTGCAAGAACTGCTTTGGCATTCGTACCAGCTCCCCCAGCAACTGCAGCATTTTCAATCGGAACATCTGGATATTTCTCTTCAAATAATTCTAATAATGCCTTTAGACCATCTTCTTCACCGGCACCAGTCCACCAGCTGAAAATATCTAGCTTGGCATTCTTATCCTTTTTGTCAGAGTCAGTCTTAGAACTACAAGCAGTCATTGCTAAAACAAAAACGAATAAAACAAAAACCATAAACCCTTTTTTCATAGATCATTTTCCCCCTTTTTATAAATTGAAAACGTTATCAACTAAAATGTATCATGAAAATTCTGATAAAGGGGGAGGAACCATCTTCACAATTTTGCGAATACCTTCACTTTTTTGTTTCATAACAGTTAGAAATTAAAAACCGCTTGTATTAATACATAAGCGGTCATTTTACTCAAAGTGAGCTTCGATATTCGGTAGGTGTGAAACCCGTATGTTTTTTAAAAACACGGCTGAAATAATTTGGGTCCTTGTAGCCAATCGTATAGCAGATTTCTTTTAAACTTTTTGTTGCGTCCGCCATCTCCTTCATCGCGTAGTTCATCCTTACCGTTGTGACAAAGTCAATAAATGTGACACCAAATCGATCTTTAAAAAGCTTGCTAAAATAAAATGGACTTAGTTCCACATGTTCAGCTACTTCTTCAAGAGTTAAAGATTCTCGAAAGTTATCTTCAATATACGACTTTGCCTTCTCCATGATTGCTTTCGTATGGTTGTCCTTCCAAATATCAACATTTGGCTCAACCATTCCGATTGACGCAAGCCCTTCCTTAGGTGATAAGGCAATGAGCCGCTTCATTTGCTTGTGAAGATCCTCTTGCTGGTCCATTTTTTTCTTTTCCTCTTTAATTTCTGTCAGAACACGTTGAACCGATTCGATGATGTCTTCTTTGCGACTTGGTTTTAAAATATATTCCTTCACCCCTTGCAGCATGACCTCTTTCGCATATTCAAACGTATTAAAGGCTGAAACCATTATAAATTTAATGTCAGGATAGGTTTTTTTAATTTCCCTCACTGCTTCGACACCATCAATTCCAGGCATTTTAATGTCCATTAGCATCATATGTGGACGATGTTCCTGAGCCATTTCAATTGCAATCCGCCCATTAGGAGCCTCACCAATTACTTCAATTTCACTAAATTCATTTGAAATTATACTCGATAATGCTCTTCTTTCTAGTACCTCATCATCAACGATAATGACCTTTATCAATTTCAAACACCTCACTTCATTATTGGAAGTAGTAATCGAAAGGTGGTTCCTTCCTGGTGAGTTGATTCAATTTCAATTACATCCGTTCGTTTATAAAAAAGCTGAAGTCTTTTGATGACATTTTTTATCCCAATTCCAGTTGAGTGTCCATGTGATTTTTCAATATGCAAGGTAACTTCTGAAGTGATACCCGAAGCAATATTGCGTATTCGTTGGAGTGTTGCCCGATCCATACCTAACCCATTATCAGTCACTTCAACATAGATGGTCTCAGCCTTCCTGTATACCTTCAAACCAATCGTACCACCCTCTTCATAAGACTCAACACCATGAATGAACGCATTTTCAATGATTGGCTGTAAAATTAAACATGGGATTTCGACATTCAAGCACTCTTGGTCAATATCGGTTTCGAATTCAATTCGATCACCAAAACGTGTTTGTTGAATAAAAAAATACTCTTTTACAATTTTTACTTCATCATACAAAGTGGATGATTTATTCAAATCACCAAGATTATAACGAAGTAATGCTGAAATGGCTTCTATTAATCTAGAAGTATTTTCAGCAGATTCGAAATATGCCATTTTAGACACGGTGTTCAATGTATTAAATAAAAAATGTGGATTGATTTGATTTTGTAGGCTTTTTAGTTCTAATTCCTTTAATAGCTGATCAAGCTCAGACTTTTGCTTGATTTCACTAACAAGCTCGCGAATATTAAATCTCATCTGGTTAAAAGTAACGGTAAGCAGCTTAAGCTCATCCTTTGTTGTAACCTTAATCTCCTCCCCCATTAGGTTGCCTCTCGCTATTTCAGTAGCTGCCACTGATAATCTTCGTATCGGTCTCGTAATGCCGCCAGATAACCATAGAGCCAATAATGTACTTAATAAAAAGGTAGAGCTAAATAGGGAATAGCCCATCAATTTATAGTAATTTCGACGCTTCTCAATTTCTTTATAAAAAATTTGATAATCTGTTAGTTCATTATTTAATAGTGTTAATGTGGTCTCATGAATAAATCCTGCAAATTTAGTAGCCTCATTCAAATGAAAGGAATATTGATTAATTTCTTTTTGATGGAATGCCTCAATTGTTAATTCAGATTCTTCAATAAAACTATCAATCATATTTTTATAATTGGAAATGGCAATAGAATTTTTTTCTGTATGTAATTCAGATGGTAGCTGATCTTGAAAATGAAGCAGCCTTTTCTTAACATCAGCGTATTGTGTTAAAAATGCTGGATCTTCTTCGATAATAAAGGACTGAACTTTTTCATTTAGTGAGTTTACTTGTTGTGAAATATCGTTTAATAATAAAAATTTATCAAAGCTATTATCATATTCTGACACGATTTTTTCACTGCCTGTATAAAAAAGAAAGGCAACAGCATTTAATAGCACGGCCAGGACGATAAAATAGAGTAGTAGCTTTGTACGAATTCGGAAAATCATCATGGACTCACTCCTAAAATATCACGTGAATCAAGAGGTAGGTCCTTTTTTCTAATGATCCTTGTCTCTGTATGGACCGTTTGTGGGACGTGCTTCCCTTCTATTAAATCAATCATCATCTTGACTGCACTATAGCCCATTTCATAAGGTTCCTGAACAACAGTCGCTTCAATTGTTCCCTTCTCCATATAATGGATCGTATCTACAATTGTATCGAATGCAAGAATATACATTTCGTCCTGTCTATTGTAATATTCAACGACTTGCGCAATTCCGATACCGTCTAAAGCACTTGTCCCGTAAAATGCATTAACCTCTGGGTACTCCTGTAACACCTTATTAGCTGCTTCTGCGGCTTTAACCCTCGTTATATTGGATTCTTCAATAGTAACGATATGAATGCCCTCCACGTCTTTTACGGCATCCTGAAAGCCTTGTACACGTAGCTGTTGATGTGAGGCATCAAATCTACCCGTAATGATTGCTACATTAGCGTTGCCACCTGTATCCTCAATTAATGCTTTTCCAGCAATAAAACCAGAGTAGTAATTATCTGTTCCAATATAGGACATGCGGTTGCTATTAATCGCATCTGTATCAACTGTAATGACGGGAATTCCCTTATCAACAATCCGATTAATGAGTGGTGTCGTCTGTTCCTCATTAAGTCCTTGTGTCATAATCCCATCAACCTTTGCAGCAGCTGACATTTCAAGTGTTTTAATATGCTCTTCAGTATTTGCTTGGGTAGGCCCGATATACTCAAGAAGAACATTATGGTGCTTTGCAGCGTCCTTTGCGCCATTTTCAACGAGTCGCCAGTAATCATTATCTAACTCCTCAGGAACAAGAACAAAATGATAGCGTGGCTTTTCAGTGGTATTCTGTGATGTAGGATGATCAAAATGAAATATTTTGAATGTGTAATAACAGGTAAGTGAAAAGCTAATGAGAAAAAGAGTCACTCCAAAACTGTATAATATTTTTGCTAAGCGTGACACAGTGATTCCTCCAAAGGTAGAATTTAAAGGGATGAAAGCATTTACAAAACATTTCTACTACTACTATAAATTATTTATTAGAATATTGTATATATTTTTTAAAAGAGAAGCGTAAGCATTCTATTTCTTTTCGTAGATTATTTGCTTTAGACTTAAGGGAGAGAGAAAAGCTTCCGCTACATACTTTTGATATAAATTGTGGAAAATAAAATATAGAGGCAATGAAAAGGAGAATACAATGATAACATGCATCGCAACTGATATGGATGGTACACTTCTTACAGGTAACCATGTCATAAGTAAAGAAAATAAAAGTGCCATAATGGCAGCAAGGAGACAAGGAATTGAGGTCGTAGTCGCTACAGGAAGATCATATCTTGAAGCAAAATATGTACTGGACGATGCCGGGATTGAATGTCCGATCATCTGTGCAAACGGAGCAGAAATTCGGTCTTCTAATGGAGACGTCCTCTTATCAAATCCAATTGGTCTTGGCGAAACGAAGGAAATCATCCGTATTTTGAAGGATAACAATATTTATTTCGAATTGTATACTGATAATGGAACATACTCAGACGACTATGATCGAGCCATCACGATTATATTGGATATTTATATGAGTAGCAGCAAACAAAGTAATTATGAAAAATCCTTACAAGCAGCTAAAGAGCGATTTGAAAATGGTTTGATTCATTTGGTGGAGGATTATGAAAGTGTATTGGCAGATCAGAATGTAAAGGTGTATAAACTCATTGCCTTTTCTTTTGAACAGGAAAAGTTACAGCATGCAAAGGATGAACTAGTCAAACTTACTGGAATTGCAGTGAGTTCATCTGGGAGCGAAAATATTGAAATCAACTCTATCGATGCTCAAAAAGGAAATGCACTAACAGCATTTGTAAAGCATCACAACATGAAGATTGAGCAAGCAATGGTAATTGGTGATAATTACAATGATCTTTCGATGTTCAAAGTAGCAGGTCGTGCTGTTGCGATGGGGAATGCTCCTGAAGAGATTAAAAAGCAGTGTGATGTTGTAACAGAAACGAATGAGAACCACGGCGTCGCAAAAGCGATCATGGAAGCGATACAAGGTTAAGAAATGCCGGGATTACACGACGAAGTGTTGTCCCGGCATATTATTTACTGCTTTTTTAAGTTTTGTTGTGCCATTTTTACCATTTCCTTGACCATATTTCCGCCGATGTTTCCGCCAATTTTCCCTGCTTGTTTGGATGTGAGTGCGCCATTATATTCGTCATTTAGTGGAATGCCAAGTTCATTAGCAACCTCAAATTTTACTTGGTCGGGATTGTTTTTATCGGTTTTATAGCCTTGCTTTGCCATAACCTCTGCTTTTAATTGATCCAAGCTGTCCCGGGCCTGTGGGACGAGTGGTCGTCGTTTTTTTCTAGGCATTTTGAAAACCTCCTTTGATGGTAGGCTTTCCTAAATTGCCGAGAATCATGAAATATATTGAGTGATTTCTTTTTTTACTAGATTTTTAGGATAAAAACGTGTAATTTCGGGGGTTTATTTTAAAAACTATTAAAAAAATATAAAATATGATATATTACTGTTTGAAAAACTTGTTTTTTGGTTAATCTAGTGATGTAATTACTTATACCACCAGTTTAATAGGAGGGGGAAATGCAACTAAATCTTGCCAACCTATTAAAATCGTGGTAAAAAGAATATGTGTTAAAATGGAGAGGAGAATAATAACATGAACAAAACAGAACTAATCAGTGCAGTTGCTGAAAGCGCAGAACTTTCTAAAAAGGATGCTACTAAAGCTGTAGATGCAGTTTTTGAAGCTCTTCAAAATGCATTAAGTAATGGCGATAAAGTACAATTAATCGGTTTCGGTAACTTCGAAGTACGTGAGCGTGCTGCTCGTAAAGGTCGTAACCCACAAACTGGTGAAGAAATTGAAATCGCAGCAAGCAAAGTACCAGCTTTCAAACCTGGTAAAGCACTTAAAGACGCAGTTTCAGGCAAATAATAACTTTGTACATAGAACTGTGTCGATTAATGCCCTTCAGACAATCTGAAGGGCTTTTTCAATTTTTGTAGGTATAGGTGATGTTCAAGTTATTACTGAGTGAGATTGTGGAGTGGAAGCGGGAAATCCCATCACGGAATGTAAAAAACTGGAGTATGGTGATGCGCAAATGTGCGAATCCCATCACAGAATGTAAAAAATTGGTGTGTGGTGATGCGCAAATGCACGTATCCCCTCATGGAATGTAAAAAACTGGTGAGTGGTGATGTGCAAATGCACGAATCCCCTCACGGAATGTAAAAAACTGGTGAGTGGTGATGCGCAAATGCACGAATCCCCTCACGGAATGTAAAAAACTGGTGTGTGGTGATGCGCAAATGTGCGAATCCCATCACAGAATGTAAAAAATTGGTGTATGGTGATGCGCAAGTGCTCGAATCCCCTCACTAGTCGGGGGAGCATGCACAAAAACAGGATTTCTTTAATATCTTCCAGTTTGCCTCAAACGAAATCTCGTGTAAAATAAATACCATGTTAACGTAAGGTTGTGGATTTTATGGATAAGAGGATTAATTGCCTAAAATGCAAATACTTTTACACCACCTGGGATCCCAAATTTCCAAGGGGATGTAAGGCATTTAACTTTAAAACACATACAATGCCCTCAATGACTGTGCAACAATCCTCGGGTTCACCATGTATGAAATTTGAGGAAAAGAAACCCTCCCAACAAGTAAAGAGGTGACATATATGAATATTTCGGTAGCTAAAATTATCGACAAAATGATAGCAGAACTGCAGCAAGCAAAAGTTGAAGGAAATTACCTAAAAGTTAAAGAGCATTTCATGGCCGTTCGAACTCTATGTGACCTCGTATTGGATGAAAATCATTCAGAATACACAGAGAATCGACAAACACCAACTGTGTCTCCAATGCAGTTAACTTCAGTCCCCTCAATACCACAAGTAGCACCAATTTCCAATTTACCGAATAGCACAAAACTAGTGGAAGACGATGCGAACGGTGACTCACTCTTTGATTTTTAATGATTGTTAAGAGGTTGTTGTGTCAGAATAGCATTTCATATTAATCTTGAATATTCTCCTTCACTTTTAGCAACGTTAAGGGTATAAAAAGTTGGAGGTGGAAGAATGTCAGGAATATCTTGGGGTGGCTATGGGACAAATAATCGAGTCATACCGATTGGGTCTGTTGAAGATGAAGACAATACTGATATGAAATTAAATGAGGATCGATATGAGGTTTTTGTAAATGGTGATTTTGCTGGTCAAAAAACATTACGCAATCAAAGTGACAGTGTCACAGATGTAGACGATTTTTTAAGAAAAGAAGGTTTAACATCATTTACAACCAATTTGGACGGGGACCATTACCAAATTGAAGCGGAAAATGACGAAGGAGCAAAAATCAAAGCTGCACTTGAGGTCTACTTTCAAAATCGGTAACCAGAACCCCAATGGTTTCAAGCGCCATTGGGGACAATGATGTGAGTATGTTAAGCCATTTGTAAGGCTTTGAGAAATTGTTCGCGTCTATGGATGAGTTCATGTGCTTTGTTGATTGTACAGGCTTCAAATTGAATAGTCCCACCAGTTGGGAGTTGTGCAATTTTATACATGTCCACTGAGATCACATTAGCTATTCGGGTGTAGCCCCCTGTCGTTTGGCGATCTGATAAAAGTATAATCGGTTCACCGTTACTGGGAACCTGTATGCCGCCAAGAGGTATTGCATCTGAGGCTATATCAGCCTGATTAATATGCTTCAAAGGAGTTGGGCCTTTTAAACGGTATCCCATTCTGTCACCTTGTATAACCACATATGAATCTGATAAAAAATATTGAATCGATTCATTCGTAAAAAGGTGATTATGTGGACCAAGAATGGTTCGGATCGTAACACACCTTTCAAATCTCGGGATCCACTCCTGATTTATCCCAATCCGTTTGTAGTTCCTTGTTTCAATACCGTCCAACACATCCCCTACTGCAATCTCCGTTCCAAGCTTTGCCTTTTGAAAAAATGACTTGCTCCCCAATACTTCTGGAATGGTAAATCCCCCGGAAACTGCTAAATATGCTCGAACCCCTGACGTTGGCCTCCCAAAGCGAATGACATCCCCTTTTTGAACAACAAAGCTCCTCCAAAGTGGAGCGGGAGTATCATTTACTGTAAGACCTAGGTCAGCACCACAAACGGCAATTAATAATGAATCGGCCTCCACAGCTAATTCAGGTCCTATCATCGTGACCTCTAGGCAAGCTTCGTCTCGTCGGTTTCCAACTAATATATTTGCAATCTGACATGAATAAGTATCCATCGCCCCGCCTGTTACAACACCGAAGCGTTGATAACCGTATCTACCTAAGTCCTGATATGTCGTATATAGCCCTTTTTTAACAACCTTAAAAAGTGGGTACCCCATTTTCATCCCCTACTTGCTTTTATATGAAATCCTTCTTTGACTAACATCTCTCTCAATGCTTTTACAAATAAGATAGCTTGCTCATTATCACCATGGACACAAATCGATTCGGCTTTAATGGGGATTGTTGCCCCACATACAGTCTGCACAGTTCCATTTGTCAGCATTTGCAATACTTGATGAGTGGCCTTCTCAGGATCATGAATGACTGAGTTTTTTTCGGTTCTCGGAGTAAGTGTGCCGTCAAGTTGATAGGTTCGGTCTGCAAACACCTCAGATACCGTTCGTAGCCCAGCTTTATCTCCGGCTTCAATCATTTTACTGCCGGCTAATCCATAATAGAGGAGTGTGGAATCAAAACTTCGAGTCGCATTTGCAATTGCTTCAGCAATCGTACTATCAATTGCGGCAATATTGTACAATGCCCCATGTGGTTTGACATGATGGAGCAATACATCGTTAGCCCGGCAAAATGCAGATAGTGCCCCAAGCTGATATAGTACTAAATCATATACATCTGAAGGAGATACTGTCATATTTCGTCTTCCAAACCCTACTAAATCCTGAAAACCAGGGTGTGCGCCAACAGCAACTCTATAATCCTTGGCAATCTTGACCGTTTTTTGCATAACGTGAGGGTCTCCAGCATGGAAACCACATGCAATATTGGCACTTGTAATATATTGAAGGACTTGTTTGTCATTCCCAATTTTATACGCACCAAAGCTTTCACCTAAATCACAATTTAAATCAATTGTTTTCATCTAATCACTTCCCGTTCTAGGACATATTGCTGTCGTATTACTGCCTCTTCTATTTCAAAAAACTGCTCTTCATTAATAGGTTTAAATCTTATATAGTCGCCAGATTTTAACAGGAATGGTGTTGCAAGTGCTGGATCAAATAATCGTACCGGCGTCCTTCCGATTAAATTCCAGCCACCCGGTGATTCAATAGGATAGATTCCTGTTTGATCCCCACCGATGCCAACCGAACCCTGTGGGACCTGTAAGCGAGGATTTGCAAGTCTTGGTGTATGAATTTCGGAGCGTAACCCTTTTAAGTATGGGAAACCGGGTAGAAAACCTATTAAATAGACAAAATACTCCTGTTTACTGTGTAGATCAATAACCCTATCTACAGTCAGATTATTTGAGAGTGCAACCCGTTCAAGATCCTCCCCATCATAAAAGGTTGGGATATATATAATTTCCTTGCCCATGTCGAGTACACCATCAGAGTCATTGGCACAGATGGCTGTGATAGATTCATATAATCTTTCATAGGAAATCTGAAGTGGATTATAATAGATCGTAATCGTATTAAATCCCGGAACAAGCTCAAGGACTCCTTTTATCTCTCTTTCTAAAATTAATCTACTACTGTCAGTTATCCTTTTATGTAATGATTCGGAAATACGATGATCGTAAAAAACTTGAATTGCGCTATCTCCGACAGGTAAAATCGAAAAGTTCATATGTATCACCCTGTTATCTGACTTAACTTGACTATATCATATATAGAATATGGTAGAATATATAAAAACCACCGTAAAGATAGGAGAAATGAACATGAAGTTGTTTTTAATTTTAGGAGCGATAAATGCCTTTTTAGCAGTTGCACTTGGAGCCTTTGGAGCACATGGATTAGAAGGGAAGATTACTGAGAAGTATTTAAAAGTATGGCAAACTGGGGTTCAATATCAAATGTTCCATGCCATCGGCTTATTTGTAATCGCATTTCTAGTAGATAAGTTTCCACAATCGAATCAATTCTCCGCTGCAGGCTGGAGCATGTTCATAGGCGTTATTTTATTTTCAGGAAGCCTGTACGTGTTAAGTACAACAGGAATTAAAGTATTAGGAGCGATTACACCACTTGGAGGGGTAGCTTTTTTAATAGGATGGGTACTTTTAATCGTTGGTACTGTAAAAGCATTATAGGAAAAGGAGTGTCAATTGACACTCCTTAGTTCTTATCTATCGTGGTGGGTACTGTACCATTCCTTGAAGTCCAGATCCGAATTGTGCTTGATACTCAATTTCTTCAGGGAATGTAATGTAATCTAAGTAGACCATCAATAATAAATAGCGCATGCCAGTTTGTGGATCACTTAAAATAATATGGTCACGCCCTGCAGCCTCGATAATACCTTTGAATACCTTTTGAGCATTGCCTTCAAAGGTCATATAAACCGTAGCTGTCTTCCCTTTGTTTAAGCGAAGAATGTTTTCGATAAAGGATTCCTCAATCGGTAGCATACCAGGAACTTGGCTTCCTGCTCCACCTGTTGGAAACTGTGGCTGCATTTGTGGTACTTGAAAGCCTGTTTGTGCAGTTTGTTGTTGATAAGGAAATCCATATCCAAATTGCTGTCTTGGATCCATATACATTTCGTACGGATTATAGCCTTGAGCACTATATCCGTAAGCAGCGTATGGATTTGCTGTTGAATCCATTTGATTTTTATCTTTACTCAAAATAAACCCTCCTCAGAAAATATAAAGTTAAAAAGTTGAATAAACCCCAGGACAATTTTCTTGCGTTGGTGTGTAAAAGCAATGGGCTTTAAATCGACCAGAATTCCATTGGTTGAACCATTGTGGTGGACAAGCTCCCGATGGTTCAAAAAACCATAATGCAAATTCACCAGGATTGTACCGATTCCCTTTTAGAACCTTTCTTGCTAATTCAATTTCTTGTGGGCGAGCACGTTGATAAAAATAGCCCTTTTGAGTTGCTTCAAATCCTCCGGGACTTTGAAAGACCATTCTTTTAATGGATGTAATATCTTTAAAGTCCAAACAACGAGCTCGTGCCCGATTCACCCCGACATTCCCAACTAAAAGCATTCCCAGCTTTCCTTCACTTTCGGCTTCCGCACGCATAAGCCGAGCCAGTAACTTAACATCTTCTTCGTTATGTGCAAGAACTGCCATCTTCTCACCTCACTTAAAAAGCAGACAGTATGAAAAAGTCTCTTTACTAACTTATTGTACGGGTGGAAAATGGGTTCCTCTTTTTTGGGATATTATTAGGTCTTTTTCATGATTAGTGGAATGTGTTTTGGGAGGTATTTGTATCCAATAAGAAATGTATGAGGTTGTATGTAGAAATATGACAAGGATACGAAGAAAATCAAAAAAGAAGGGATAGTGAAATCCCTTCTTAGTAAAATTAATTGACTTGTAAAAACTGTGAAACCTTTTCTTCTGTTAAAAGATTTCCTACAAAGAAAGATCCGAACTCACCGTAACGAGCACTTACTTCATCAAAACGCATCTCGTAGACAAGCTTTTTAAATTGGAGGACATCATCTGCAAACAATGTAACGCCCCATTCGTAGTCATCAAAACCTACAGAACCAGTAATGATTTGTTTTACCTTCCCTGCATATCCACGACCGATCATACCGTGGCTGCGCATTAAGCCTTGGCGTTCTTCCATTGAAAGCATATACCAGTTATCATTTCCATCACGACGCTTGTCCATAGGGTAGAAGCAAACGTGATTTGATTTCGGTAAAATTGGATATAGACGTGCACGCACATGTGGATTTTGGTACGGATCTTCATCACCGCCACCTGCAATATAGTTGCTCAATTCTACCACTGAAACATATGAAGTAGTAGGAATCGTATATTCAGCAAGCTTTGATTTATTAAATTCTGTTTCAATTTCATTTAATTCTTCCATTGTTGGACGAAGGATCATCATCATGAAATCTGCCTTTTGACCAACAATCGTGTATAGTGCATGACTACCTTGGTTGTCATTTTGAGTTGTATTCCATTTTTCAACTAAGCCAAGGAATTCATGAATTGCTGCTTGGCGTTCTTCACTAGAAATTGCTTTCCAAGATGTCCAGTCCATTGCACGGAAATCATGTAGGCAATACCAGCCATCTAATGTTTGAGCTGCTTCAGCCATTAAAAATCACTCCTATTATTTATTAAGTATGTACATTCATCACTACTATAACATAGTTTCTCCTATACCAATGTGGATAAACATTAGACAATTTTGTGACATAGGTCACATTTTTATTTTTGAGGATTATAATAAGGTTTTGTTGGAGAAATTAAGATAGGGTCACAATACTGTCACAAGTTTTTGAGCAGATAGGTTTTTATTTTCATTAAAATGCTTTATTTTAGTAAAGTGTACATAATGTAGTTTAGTACGGATTACAGCAAGGAGGATTTTAAAAGTGAGTGATTTATTTACTGAATTAAAACAAAAGGTTTCTGGGAAGGATCTTAAAATCGTTTTTCCAGAAGGATTAGATGAGCGTATATTAACGGCTGTTTCTCGTTTAGCTAAAGAGAATGTTCTACTACCAATCGTTGTTGGGAAAACGGATGATGTTGAAAATAAAGCAAAAGAAATTGGTGTTTCATTAGATGGTGTTGAAATCTATGACCCTTCTACATATGCTGAAATAGATAATCTTGTAACATCATTTGTGGAAAGAAGAAAAGGTAAAGTCACTGAAGAGGATGCACGTAAGATCCTACAGGATGAAAACTACTTCGGCACGATGCTAGTGTATGTAGGAAAAGCACATGGACTTGTAAGTGGTGCGGCCCACTCCACAGCTGACACAGTAAGACCGGCGTTGCAAATTATTAAGACAAAGCAAGGTGTCAAAAAGACATCTGGTGTGTTCATTATGGTTCGTGAAGATGAAAAATATGTCTTCGCTGATTGTGCGATTAACATTTCTCCAGATAGTCAAGATTTAGCAGAAATTGCAGTTGAAAGTGCAAGTACGGCTGCTATGTTTGATATTGACCCACGAGTTGCAATGTTAAGCTTCTCAACGAAAGGTTCTGCAAAGTCTGAGGAAACTGAAAAAGTTGTTAATGCAGTGAAAATTGCCAAAGAATTACGACCAGACCTAGTACTGGATGGAGAATTCCAATTTGATGCAGCATTCGTTCCGTCAGTTGCTGCTAAAAAAGCACCAGATTCCGTAATTAAGGGCGATGCTAATGTATTTGTATTCCCAAGCCTTGAAGCGGGTAATATCGGCTATAAAATTGCTCAACGCCTTGGTAATTTCGAAGCGGTCGGCCCAATTTTACAAGGACTTAATCAACCAGTGAATGACTTGTCCCGCGGCTGTAATGCAGAAGATGTGTACAAGCTTGCTTTGATTACTGCGGCCCAAGCTTTGTGATTTGTACGATAAGGGATAGCTATGCTTTGTGCATGGCTATCCTTTTGTTTTAGTTTTTAGCAAAACTAAGCACGGTGCGGAGGCTATCGTGCATATATTTATGGTAATGTGCATATTTGGGGATTAACGAGCATAAGTTCAAGGTATCGTGCAAATCCTGGGCTGGGCGCGCAAAAAATCAGAATATCATGCATATCTTATAATTAACGTGCAAATCCAAGGTAAACGCGCATAAATTCCGATTAACATGCATATCCAAAAGATAACGTGCAAATATTTGTAATAAAGTGCATATCCTCAATTAAGACTTGAATTAAATAAAAATCCTGTTAAATCTTATAGTATTTCCCCCTAAATTGGTTCAAATTTTACCCTAGTTAACCCCTCTAGTACGAAAAATTTTTACAAATATGATATAATGAGGTACTTTTTCAATAGGAGTTTTAAAAAATGAGTGAAAGTCTATTACAGCAACCAAGCTGGCGAATCATTGATCAATCAAGTCTTGGGTATCAATTTGATGCAATGAGGTCCTTTGCAATGGATGACACCCTTTGTGCATCTGTCGGTAGAAAGGAGTCGCCTTCAACTGCACGTTCATGGGTTCACCATAACACTATTGTCCTAGGAATCCAGGATACGAAGCTTCCATATTTAAAAGATGGTGTACGCCTTTTGGAATCACATGGCTACCGGGTGATTGTTCGAAATTCCGGGGGATTAGCCGTTGTGCTTGATGAAGGGGTATTAAATATCTCATTACTGTTCCCAGATACAGAAAAAGGGATCGATATTAATCGTGGCTATGATGCGATGCTGGAACTCGTACGAAAAATGCTAGCAGAGTATCAGGTTGATATTGAGGCGCGAGAAATCGTCGGTTCATATTGCCCAGGAAGCTATGATTTAAGCATTAATGGTCAAAAATTTGCAGGCATATCACAACGTCGTCTACGTGGTGGAGTTGCCGTTCAAGTTTATTTATGTGTGACTGGCAGTGGTTCTGAGCGTGCCAACGTGATTCGACAGTTTTATGAGATGGCATTAAAGGGGGAGCAGACGAAATTCAGTTTCCCACAAATCAAGCCAGAAACTATGGCTTCTCTTGCTGAACTGGTTAACAAGGATCTAACAGTTCAAGACCTTATGCTGCATCTTCTTCAAACATTAAAAAATGAAAGCCAACAAATATTTGCTTCCCAATTAACTGAGCAGGAAATGGGACTCTTTGAACAAAATTATCAGCGGGTTATAGATCGGAACGAAAAAGCACTGGATTGAGATCCGGTGCTTTTTTTGAATTAACTTATCTGTCATCTATTTATTTCCCACGGTATTTTTCAATTACATATTTTCCTTGAGGGGAATTCGTTTTAACGACACTTCCATTCCGTGCAGTAATGGATGGCATTTCATCACCCTTTTTTAAGAAAACAATATATTCTTCGTCCAGCTTTATATAACCTGGTAATGCTAGGATTTCCGATTGTAGCTGTAGATTTCCTTTATAATGCTTATTGACGGTTACTTTTACTGTTTTCACATATAGGTTTTCATGAAGAAGTTCTGTTGGGGTAATTTTAACAATATAATCTGAAAGCCTTACTGGTTTCAAATCGATCTTCATCCCCTACGTAAATATAAATCTCTTCATCTGTCATACCTTTAATATTCAGTTCAACCTTGCATTTATACTGTTTTACAGTTGGTTTTAAAATATTTTCATTTTTGTTACGATTAAAGTATTAATTACTAATTGGGATACTGTGGGGGGAGAATATGTTAAGGAAAGTAACATTTGAAGGACCATTCATATCCCGTAAAGTTTGTCTGTCGAGTCAATTGAAAAAGAGTTAGCAGTAACCTTTGTATTTTCTGAAGATAAAAAGGTTCAAACGGCAACAATTGAATTTGGATTAAAGGGAAAGGACTAGGCGGCCAAATGGAGAATAAGGAACTTACGGAAAAGGATCATTCAAAAAGTAAAAGTGAACGATTTGGGGATCAGTTTTTCACCGGTGGTTTGTATTCCTGGAGCAAGGATTTTGAAAACTCAAAGGGGTTCCTCCAAACGACGATGGTATTGTTAGGGCCAGTCATAGGAGCGGGTATTATTGTTTTGCTGGCAGTGGTCGCATATTATATCTTTGGATAAAAAGAGGGGGAAAGAGTATTGGCACTCTTTCCCTCGTTTCTATTCCGCTAATTTTTCAAGGTTCCCATTACGGTCCATTTTGAATTTAGTTGCCGGGCGATCTTCTTCTTCGTCAAATAATACTAGTTTTCTTGCTCGGTTCATTATCTTCATCAGTGTTTCATAGTCTTCTTGAATATTTTCTGAGCTTTGTTCCAATTGAGAAATTTTCTTTTTCAATTCTTCATTTTTATGCAATATCTCATTCTTCTCAATTTTTAATCTCTCATTCTCACTTTGTAGTGCTGTAGTACTTGTGTTGCCGTGTTTTAATGTTTGTAAAAATGAAATCACTTGATCCATTGAGACCTTTGTTGCAATAGTATTAATCACTGGGTTCCGCTTACTTTGAACTGGTATATCTTCCATTGTGATTGGCATTGCTTCAGCAAACTCCTCAAGTGATGGTGTTGGCGGCGTATAGAGCAATGTTTTCTTAACGGGTTGACTTTGTCCAAGTACTCGTTGACGCTGCTTCCGCTGTTTTTTCGCAAGCTGTAACGCCTTTTCATAATCGTGACGGACAACAGCATTCCAACGGAACCCACATGCTGCAGATGTTCGATTTAAATGATCTCCCACTTCTTCAAATGCATTTAACTGTGTACTACCTTCCCTAACATGTTTTAGTACGGTTTCAGCCAATAATAAATCATTTTCCTCAGTCCAAGCGTCTTGTCTTATTTTCATAAATTTTCATCTCCCAATATATGATGTTATAGATTCCCATGGATCTCCTATGATGGATTCCTTGGAACATATGGTTATTACATATATTGGTCAATAGATTCAGATTCTATACAAAAATCGTAATCTCTTACATATGGAGATATTTTGAAGTTTGCGCTAACTCCCTTGCAAAGACAAGTTGGACGCGGTAAAATACCATGTAGTGATTTTGAAAGGGATGTAACTTATGTCAAATGAATTTCGCGTGTGTGATGACTGTCAAGCAACGAATGTGAAAACATTAATTCCACGCTTGAAGAATATAGATTGTGATGCAAAAATTGATGTTGGCTGCCAATCATATTGTGGCCCAGGTCGAAAGAAATCCTTTGCATTTGTGAACAATCGTCCGATTTCAGCACCAACTGAAGACGAATTAATTGAAAAGATCGAGAAAAAAGTGAAAAAGGACTAATCAATCGCCTCTCTCTGCTTGAGAAAAGGTGATTTTTTATTGTAAAACAGAAAACTGAAGAACAGGCTAAGCATGTGTCGAAAAAAATAAAATGATGCGTCAAATTCGACATGTATCAGTGGTTTGCTCTATTTTCATGTCGGGTCAAGGGGTTTTTTTGTCGATTCGAAAAATATATAATGATAGATAATATGTCAGTCAGTGATAGAAGAGGTTAAATATATGACGATCTCCAATCAAAAACTTAATGAAGAAAAGGTATTTAAAGATCCAGTCCATAGCTATATTCATGTGAACGACTCTGTGATTTGGGATTTAGTTGCAACATCTGAGTTTCAACGCCTTCGTCGAATTCGTCAGCTTGGAACGACTTATTTTACATTTCATGGGGCAGAGCATAGCCGCTTTAATCACTCATTAGGCGTATACGAGATTGTTCGTAGAATTATTGATGATGTGTTTAAGGATAAGCCATTTTTGAATGAGGAAGAGCGCTTATTATGTTTATGTGCTGCACTTCTTCATGATCTAGGACATGGACCCTTTTCACACTCATTTGAAAAAGTATTTCATTATGATCATGAGGAATTTACTCAAGCAATCATTGTTGGCGATACCGAGGTTAATTGTGTACTGAAAAATGTCAGCAACGATTTCCCGAAGAAAGTTGCAGAAGTGATTGCGAAAACATATAAAAACAAGCTAGTGATTAGTCTTATCTCCAGTCAAATTGATGCAGACCGTATGGACTATTTGCTTCGTGATGCGTATTACACAGGTGTGAGCTACGGCAATTTTGATATGGAACGGATTCTTCGTGTGATTCGACCGCACGAGGACCAAGTTGTATTTAAAAGTAGTGGTATGCACGCGGTGGAAGATTATATTATGAGCCGTTATCAAATGTATTGGCAAATTTACTTCCATCCTGTTACAAGAAGCTCAGAGGTCATTTTAACGAAAATTTTACACCGGGCAAAGCGATTACACCATGAAAAATACTCCTTCAAAACTCGCCCTATCCATTTTTATTCAATCTTTGAGGACAAGCTTACCCTACAAGATTACGTAAAATTAGACGAGTCTATTATATTCTTTTATTTTCAAGCATGGCAAGAAGAGGAAGATGCGATCTTAAGTGATTTATGTCGTAGGTTTACGAACCGAAATTTATTTAAATACGTTGAGTTTGATCCAAGTATGCAAATGATGAAATTGATGGAATTGACGAACCTTTTTAAAGAGGCTGGAATTGACCCTACTTATTATTTAGTTGTCGATTCATCATCAGACTTGCCATACGACTTTTATCGTCCAGGCGAGGAAGAGGAGCGACTTCCGATTCATTTATTAATGCCGAATGGAGAGTTGCGCGAGCTATCAAGGCAATCTGAAATTGTTGACGCGATTTCTGGTAAAAGAAGAACAGATCATAAATTATATTTTCCACAGGACATGATTGAAAACTTACCACCAGAAAGATTGGCTAAACAGAAGATTAAGGAATTACTATATATTTCATAGTTGTGGGAGATGGGACATTTGTTAACGGAACATGCGAAAATCATGCGAGCTTTCTCAGCTGCAGGGGAGATAATAGGCCGAAAAAAACTCCAAAAAATGATATACATTGCGAAAAAAGTTGATTATCCATTTTACGAAAAATATAATTTTCATTTCTACGGACCATACTCCGAAGAGTTGACTTTACGAGTCGAGGAGCTATGTAATTTAGGCTTTTTAAATGAGGTAAAAGAGAAAAAAGGTGGCTATTATCAATACCGCTATTCATTAACAGAAACAGGCGAACAATTCATGAGCCATTACCAATTGGACATGCCACCATTAGAAGAATGCATGCAAAATTTGAACGAACAAAATGCAAGGTTTCTTGAACTAGTTTCGACCGTACTTTATTTTGAAGGCTTGGAAATGGATGAAGTGAAGGAAAAGGTATTCACTTTAAAAAGTAAACAAAAGTATACAGATGAAGAGGTTGAAGAAGCATATCAATATATAGAGGCACTACGAAAACAAGTTGAGCAATAAAAAAACGGGATATCCCGTTTTTTTTGTGGGATTTTTAGATTTCAGTGCTAATGACCGTAAATTTGGAATAACGGCCATATTTCTCAAATAATGACCGTAAGTTCCAAAAGCTTGGACTTTATTAACAAAAACCGAATGGAGCAGTAGCCCCATTCGGTTTTTAATGTGGTAAAAATGCGAGTTGATAGAAAAATAATACTGCAAATAGATAGACGAGTGGGTGAACCTCACGCCATTTCCCTTTAACAACCTTCATTAATGGATAGGAAATGAATCCTAGGGCAATTCCAGTTGCGATACTTGACGTTAGTGGCATTGTTAAAATAATTAAAAATGCAGGAAATGCTTCATCAATTTCGTTCCATTTGATATGTGCGATACTGCCCATCATTAAGCTACCGACAATAATCAGTGCAGGTGCAGTAATTGCTGATAGACCTGAAACGGCGCCAACTAATGGGCCGAAAAATGCTGAAATTATAAACAGAATTGCAACTGTTAATGAGGTTAGTCCTGTACGACCACCAGCAGCAACACCAGTAGTTGATTCGACAAAAGCACTTGTTGGACTTGTCCCAAACATGGCACCAACTGTTGTACCAAGCGAATCGGCAAGTAATGCTTGTCTTGCTCGCGGCATCTTATTACCCTTCATTAAACCAGCTTGCTGGGCGACCCCAACCATAGTTCCAGTCGTATCAAAAACGGTTACGAGTAAGAATGAAAATACAACTGCATATAAACCATAACTGAATACATCTCCAATTGCAGCGAAAGGATTTGTAATGATGAGACCTTCAGGTAAGGATGGCAACTTCATGAATCCCTCTTTGAATTCTAGTTGACCAGTAAAATAAGCGATGATTCCCGTAATAATCATTCCGAAAAAGAGTGCACCATTCACATTTAGAGCCATCAAAATCAATGTGATAGCTAACCCCCCTAGGGCAAGCAATACACCTGGTGAATGTAGATCACCGAGTGTAACAAGGTTTGATGGGTGTGCAGTAACGATTCCTGTTAAACGTAACCCGATAAAAGCAATGAACAAACCAATTCCCGCAGTAATTCCGTGTTTTAAATTCTGTGGAATGGCTTCAATTAATTTTTCCCGAAAAGGGGTTAACGATAAGATAATGAATAATAGACCTGCCACAAACACTGCAGAAAATGCTACCTGATATGTAATATCTTCATGTGCACCGACTACTGAATACGCAAAATACGCATTCAACCCCATTCCAGGCGCTATCGCAATTGGATAATTTGCGAAAAGTGCCATCCAAAGTGTCCCGATCACTGCACCAATAATGGTCGCCACAAAGACCTGTTCAAATGGTACACCTGCATCAGATAAAATAACAGGATTTACAACTACTATATAAACCATTGTTAAAAACGTAGTTATTCCAGCTAGAATTTCAGTTTTTACATTTGTATTGAGTTCTGATAATTTGAACATAAAGTAAACCTCCAAAAGACGAACGTTTTAAAGTCACTTAAATATAATATTCGTTTTACCGAAGCAAATCAAGAAAAATATCTAGGTTATTTTGTGTAAGTTTCTAAGTAATGATACTAAAAACATTCTTGGATTTTAATGCAGCTCAAAAAAGGTCCTTTTTTTATAAAAAAGAAAACTCGGCGAATGCCGAGTCGTTGGTGCACTTATCAAGTAATCTTATACATTCCTACAAGGCAAAAAAAGCCGATTCAACTAGAATCAGCTTTCGTCGCTTAATCGTTTTCCGCCTACAGCGTAATGATTTTTGGTCATCTCTTCGATAAATACGACAATATTCTCTTTTGGAGCACCACTCGTTTCAGAAACAGCAGCAGTTACCTTTTCAACTAAGGCCTTCTTTTGCTCCTCAGAACGTCCTTCTAGCATTTTTACTGTTACGTATGGCATTGTAGAATCACTCCCAAAATCATTCGAATTTCTAAAGTTTCCAAGAATATTGTATACTGATTGTAAAATAAATACTAGGTAAATCACTAGGTGAAGGGAGAAAATGTGTGAGCTTTTTAGCATTTCCTTTAGAATTGATACCATATGTTGTTATTACATTATTAATTGCTTTTACAGTCCATGAATTTGCACATGCTTATGTGGCTTATAAGTTTGGGGACCCAACTGCGCAGAAACAAGGGAGATTAACCTTGTCACCGCTGGCCCATTTAGACCCATTTGGAACGATCCTGATTTTTATTGCTGGATTCGGTTGGGCAAAACCAGTTCCTGTGAATCGTCATTATTTTAAAAATCCTCGCTTAGCGGGTGTTCTCGTAACGGTGGCTGGACCGATAAGTAATCTAGTGGTTACAGCAATTGCATTACTTTTGTTTTTCACATCAATCCGAATTGGATTATTTCAATTATTTCCTGAGTTTTTCCAAGAAGGTCTACAAACCTTTTTAAGCTTATTTGTACGTTTAAATCTAATGCTTTTCTTATTTAATCTATTACCATTCCCACCGTTGGACGGGTATCGGATTATTGAAGATTTGGTACCAAATCATATTAGGGCAAAGATGACAAAGTTTGAAAGCTACGGAATTATTATTTTTCTTATTTTGGTGATCACACCATTAGGTGATAATACAATTTTTGCTTTACTAAGTAATGGAATAGACTACTGGAGTAATCTTCTTATTTCAATCTTTGAACCAATCCTTCGATTATGAAGTTAATAGATGGTAAAATAGATGATTAAGAACAATAATGTGAGGAGTGAACATGGTGGATCAACAGAAAAAGAAGGTCGGTTTTAATATTATAAAAAATGATCCAACAGATGGACATAAAGGATATGGAATAGGCGCACTGAGCTTAGAAAATATTTCACCTGTTTTTGTGGATATTGAAAACGAGGATGTATTTGTAGATATTGGTGCGATGCATGCAAGAAGTGTTGTTGAAAAAGGTATTAAGTTTTTACCAAATAAAGATGATGTGCCTGAAGGAAAGCCGTTTTGGCTTGTATGGGTAACGATAGATCGAAAGCAGGAAGGTCCTTTTTATGCGGGTGTGACCGCCTGTGAAATGACCGTTAATCGTGAAATCAGACGGGGCTATAAATCTCTTCCAGACCATGTTAATAAAATGGATAAATCCTTAAAGCGAAAAATCATGGTTGATTTTATGGATGAAAAATCAAAGGGGCTTTTGTCGACATTTTTGAAAAATCATAATGCCCAAATGTGGGAGTTATCGAGTGATGAGTTGAAAGAGGGACTAGCGTGAAATTTCAGTGTCTAGCTTCAGCGCCTAGCCCCTCGAGGTCAAATAACCTATGGCAAGAAAAGTCAAAAGGCGACTTTTTTGCCATAGAACATTTGCTTGTCGGACTTGCACAGGATGTGCTGACGTCGACGTTTGCCACAAAGGTTTTCGGTGGGACGAGTAACCGCAGTCCCAGGACGTGGCGGCTTTTAGTCGACGTTCCTTGAATAAGGCGCTTCAGCATTTCATGTTTGTGACAGTTTTGTGAACAAAACTTCTTTAACTTGAGCTTTTTTCATAAAATAAGTACACTTAATTTACAATGTGAACACATTGGTACTAGGACACGTAAAGCCCCCAGGATATATAGGACCTGGGGGCTTTACTTATTTTGTTAAAACCAGTCAAATAATTTCTTGAAGAATCCCTTGTCTTCTTCCTCTTTCTTTTTCTTCTTCGGTTTTGGCTCTTTTTTGTCATGATCTTCTAAATGTTCGGCGCAATACTCGGTCGGCTCTGTTCCTTTTTTATAAAAAGTGAGTCTTGAGACAGGACATGACTTTGTAGCTAGCAATCCGCTGTCTGGGTTCACATATACACCGACTACACCTTCTGGTGGTTTGAAGGGAACAGGTGGCTTGTCTTTATGGGCTTCTTCCATGAATGTTGCCCAAATATTTTTTGCATAACGTTTTTCGGCAGTTAGATCCATCGTTTGCCCTTTATCATAACCCGTCCAAACCCCCGCAACGAGTTGTGGAGAATAACCAATCATCCAGCTGTCTGCCTGGGTTGATCCAGATTTCCCTGCATAAAAGCGGGTAAGCTTATTGCTAATTGTGCTTCCGGTCACTGCAGTATAGCTATTTAGCTTCTCATCAAACATTCCGGTCATTAATTGTGTAGTGACAAATGCGTTTGCCGGATCAAGAACAGACTTAGACTTTGTTTTCTTCTCATAAATGATTTCACCTTTATAATTTTCTACTCTTGTAATGAAAACTGGCTCTCTCAAGCTTCCGCCATTTGCAATTGTACTGTAGGCGTTTACCATATCGATTACTTTCACACCAGATGTTCCTAATGCGAGTGAAGGTACATCCTTCAAATCGCTCGTAATCCCCAAGCTTTTTGCTGTTTTTAGTAGTGTTTCTTCACCTAAGAAAAGGTGTGTCTTAACAGCATACACATTATCGGAGACAGCAATTGCTTGTGCAAGTGTGATTGTGTCATTCGGATAGTAATTTTTATAATTATGTGGGGTATAGCTTGCTCTACCATCGTCAAATGTAAATGTAGTTACCTCACTTCGAATGGGAGTCGAAGGTGTAAATCCTTTTTCAAGTGCCGCATAATATAAAAATGGTTTGAACGTCGAACCCGGTTGTCGCTCAGCTTGTGTGGCCCTGTTGAATGGGCTTTCCTGATAACTGCGACCGCCAATTAATGCCTTTACCTCTCCGGTGTTAGGATCCATTGCAACGAATCCAATCTGAATATCGGAGGATTCATTAATTGTATTAACAACCTTTTCCTCGGCATTTTTTTGTAACACGGGGTCTAGGGAAGTGTATACACGTAACCCACCCGTTTCAATCATTTCCTTCGTAAGCTTTAGATTTGAGTGAAGCTCCTTTTTAACGATATCTTGAAAATAGGGCGCAATTGTTTCCCTTTGTATAGCTTCACCCTTTGAATAGGTTAAGGGAGTTTCATATATCTTTTGAGCTTCTTTTTTAGAAATATATTCATTTTCAACCATGGCAGCAAGTACTAATTGCTGACGATGCTTTGCCTTTTTTTCGTTATTCAAAGGTGAATAATGACTAGGACCCTTTGGAATACCAGCAAGCATAGATGCCTCAGCAATAGTTAGATCACTCGCTTTTTTCCCAAAGTAATAATTTGCAGCGGCTTCTATTCCATAAACACCATGTCCATAATAGATTGTGTTTAAATATCCTTCTAAAATTTCCTCTTTTGAATAGTTCAGTTCAAGTCGAATTGTATAAAGGGCTTCAGTTATTTTTCGATTCCATGTTTTTTCATGCTCTAAAAAAAGGTTTCTTGCGTATTGTTGGGTGATTGTACTTGCACCTTGTACCTTTGCCATCGCTTTTACATCAGCAAGTATAGCACCTGCAATTCGTTTATAATCAAAGCCATTATGGCTAAAATAGTTTCGATCTTCAATTGAAATCGTTGCTTCTAACAGCGGTTTAGATACTTCATCAAGTGATACCCAATACCTCGTTTCCCCCTGATGACGTTCCTCACCGATTAATGTCCCGTCTTCGGCATATAGTAATGTTGATAAAGGAACTGCAAGTGGTGGAGCACCCTTTACCTTTGCATATGTAAGTAGGCTCATAACACCAATCGTTATTAATACAGCGATGATTAGAAAAATAAATAAGAATGCACGTAATATCCTTAATGCAATCTTCAGTCGATCATTCCTAATTACCTCCAACGTGGATCACCTCTCTTAAGTGGAAAAAATCTTTCCACTTTTTCTCATACTTATCAGTATTAAATGATTTGGGGACTTTTAAACGTTAAATTGCCAATTTGTGAAAATTTTTCTTTGCATTTTAGTGGGATTATTCTATACTTTTGAAAGTTGGCTAAGAGATTCACTGAAAAACCTTAATTTTATACAGGAGTTTAGGGGAAGATAAGTGAATGGAGATAGGGAACACCTTGAAAAACTATTTAAGAAGGGATGTTATACAAATGGAATTATGGTTCACTGAGAAACAGACGAAGAATTTTGGAATTACCGCGAAAATTAAGCAAACCTTACATACAGAGCAAACGGAGTTTCAGAAGTTAGATATGATCGAGACTGAAGAGTTTGGAAATATGCTTGTCCTTGATGGCATGGTAATGACAACACAAGTTGATGAGTTTGTGTACCATGAAATGGTTGCACATGTACCTTTATTCACTCACCCAAATCCAGAGAATGTGCTTGTCGTTGGTGGAGGCGATGGCGGTGTTATTCGTGAAGTGTTGAAGCACCCAAGCGTGAAAAAAGCGACATTAGTTGACATCGATGGCAAGGTAATCGAGTATTCAAAGAAATACTTGCCTGAAATCGCGGGTAAGCTCGAAGACCCTCGTGTAGATGTAAAGGTTGATGATGGATTTTTACATATTGCAAACAGTGAAAATGAATATGATGTCATCATGGTTGACTCAACTGAGCCTGTTGGTCCGGCGGTGAATCTATTTACAAAAGGTTTTTATGCAGGCATTTCTAAGGCATTAAAAGAAGATGGTGTCTTTGTTGCACAAACGGACAACCCTTGGTTCACGCCAGATTTGATTCGCAATGTTCAGCGTGATGTGAAGGAAATCTTCCCGATCACACGTCTTTACGTAGCGAATATCCCAACATACCCAAGTGGTCTTTGGACATTCACAATTGGTTCTAAAAAGCACGATCCACTAGAGGTTAGTGACGATCGCTTTCATGAAATTGAAACAAAATATTATACGAAAGAGCTACATAAAGCGGCCTTCGTATTACCGAAATTTGTTGCAGACTTAGTGAAGTAAGTGGGGGATACGTGAATGAAATTTGATGAAGCCTATTCTGGAAATGTATTTATAAAAAGTCATCCTAGTTATGAAGAAAGTGAAGCTGTTATTTACGGAATGCCAATGGATTGGACGGTTAGCTTTCGTCCTGGTTCACGTTTTGGTCCATCAAGGATTCGTGAAGTGTCAATTGGTCTTGAGGAATACAGCCCATATCTTGATCGTGAACTAGATGAAGTGAAGTATTTTGATGCGGGTGATATACCATTACCGTTCGGAAACCCACAAAAAAGCTTGGATATGATTGAAGAGTATGTCGACCAGCTTTTAAATGCTGGTAAGTTTCCTCTAGGAATGGGTGGGGAGCATCTTGTTTCCTGGCCTGTGATGAAGGCAATGTATAAAAAATACCCAGATCTTGCGATTATTCATATGGATGCCCATACTGATTTGCGTGACCACTATGAGGGAGAGCCACTTTCACATTCAACCCCAATTAAGAAGGTCTGTGGGTTAATTGGGCCGCATAATGTGTACTCATTTGGAATTCGTTCGGGGATGAAGGAAGAATTCGAATGGGCGAAGGAAAAAGGCATGCATATTTCAAAGTTTGATGTCCTTGAGCCTTTGAAGGAAATCCTTCCGAAGCTTGCAGGCCGTCCTGTCTATGTCACCATTGACATCGATGTGCTAGATCCTGCACATGCACCAGGAACTGGAACGGTGGATGCTGGAGGAATTACATCAAAGGAATTATTAGCATCCATTCATGCCATCGCTAAATCAGACGTCAACGTGGTTGGCTGTGATCTAGTAGAGGTAGCACCAATCTATGACCCATCTGAGCAAACCGCGAACACTGCAAGTAAATTGATTCGTGAAATGATTTTGGGTTGGGTACAGAAGAAATAGATGATAATAAAAGGGGCCTTTCCACGGATTATACCGAGGGAAGGTTCCTTTAACTATTTCTTCGTTACATGCACTAGTAACAGCATCAAAAATGATATTCCTATCATTGCTGCAACCCATAACCACGCCATTTTCATATTGCCGGAATCAATTGCTAAATAGATGGCAATTGATGTGGTTTGTGTTTTGCCAGGAATATTTCCTGCAAACATAAGTGTTGCGCCAAATTCCCCTAAAGCTCTAGCAAAGCTCAATATTCCACCTGAAATAATAGATTTCAGCGCTAAAGGAATCGAAATAAAGGCGAATAATTTGAATCCACCAGCACCATCCACCTTTGCAGCATCCTCAATATCCTTATCAATGCTTTCAAATCCAGTCTTCGCGGACTGGTACATTAGTGGAAAAGCAACAACGGTTGAAGCAATGACCGCAGCCCACCAGGTAAACATAATCGGTTGCTGGAAAATCCATTCAACCCCTTGTCCGATAAAGCTATTCCGTCCAAAAATAATGATTAATAAAAATCCGACAACAGTCGGAGGTAGTACTAATGGTAATAGAAAAATAGTTTCGATGATTGACTTCCCTTTGAATGTTGCATGAGCCATAAATTTCCCCAAGATGAGCCCGAGGAGTAAAACGATTACACTAGCAATGGCTGCAATTTCAAGGGAAAGCTTGATCGGTGACCAAAAGTCGGCTGTCATTTGATTAATTCAGTCCTTTAAACCCATATGATTCTAATACTTGGATTGATTTTTCACCTTGAAGGTAGTCATAAAAAATCTGAGCTTCTTTCAGATGCTTGCTATCCTTAATGATTCCTAAAGGATAGATAATCGGTTCGTGTGTACCTTCACTGGCAGTTGCAATTATTTTAACATCTTTTGAAATCATTGCATCGGTTTTATAGACAATTCCTGCGTCTACGTTATTTGTTTCAACATAAGTAAGTACTTGACGAACATCCTTCGCAAATACAACTTTATCTTCGATGCCTTCCCAAAGCTTCAAACTACCTAATGCTTCCTTTGCGTATTTTCCGGCTGGAACCGTTTCAGGGGTACCAATCGCAATTTTATCAGTATGTATTAAATCCTCAAATGAATTAATTTTATTCGAATCTTTAGGTGTGATTAAAACAAGTTCATTTCCGACTAGATTGATTCCTTTATTTTTTTCAATGAAGCCATCCTCTACTAACTTTTCAAATTTATCCGTGGCTGCTGAGAAAAATAAATCAACCGGTGCACCTTGTGAAATTTGCTGTTGAAGTGTCCCAGAACCACCGAAGTTAAAGACTAATTTGATATTTGCGTTATCTTTTTCAAAGTCTGTCTTGATGTCTTCCAATGCATTCTCTAAACTAGCTGCAGCTGAAATTGTTAGTTCAACTGGTTTTGTTTGTTGCTCCCCTTGATCAGAACAGCCTGCAAAAATGACTAAAATAATTCCGAAAAGTAAAAGATTACATATCCTTTTCATGTTATCTACTCCTAATTATAATAAGTTATATCTAATTATAACTAGTTATAATTAGAATGAAAATGAAATAAGTCACTCATTTTAAATTTTTGAGTTAAAATATAAGGTGGAGGGATGAGTATGTCAACCGAGCTTTCTTATACAATTGAAGAGGTATCACAGCTATTGAAGGTATCGAAATTAACTGTTTATGATCTTGTTAAAAAAGGTGAGCTTCCTGTATTCCGCGTCGGGAGACAGATGAGGTTGGATGCCAAGGACTTGGATCATTATATACAGAAACAAAAGTCGAGTAAAATCATTGCTTCACCAGTCTTATCTAATGAACAACAAAGAACCCCCTCCCCAAATATTGTCATAAGTGGGCAAGATATCGTATTAGACATACTTGGGAAAAATATTGAGCAAATTTCAGCTTATAAAACATTACGTTCACATACTGGTAGCCTTAACAGCCTAATTGCGATGTACAATGGTGACTGTGATATTGTGAGTTTACATATGTTTGACGGTGACACAGGTGACTACAATCTACCCTTTGTTAAAAAGATTTTAGTTGGTCACCCATACATGTTGATCAATCTATTATCTAGGAATGCTGGGTTCTATGTTAAAAAAGGTAATCCCCTGAAGATTTTAAATTGGTCTGATATTGGCAAGAGGCAAGTTAGGTTCATTAATCGTGAAAAAGGATCTGGGGCACGGATTTTATTGGACGAACAACTTAGGATACACCAAATTCCCACCAAAAACATAGTAGGCTATGAACGGGAAGAGACGAGTCATTTAAGTGTAGCATCAGCTGTTTCTACAGGGGTGGCTGATGTAGGTGTAGGAATTGAAAAGGCAGCAAAAATAGTCGGAATTGATTTCATACCTCTAATAAAAGAACGATATGACCTTGTTATTTTAAAAACACCTAAAAATGAACAATTGATCCAGATTGTTAAGGAAATTTTGGTTTCTTCAGCATTCCAAAAAGAGATTTATTCTTTAGGTGATTATGATACTTCACAAACTGGTACGATTATTTTTGAAACGGATTAAAAAAGTGGAAATATTTTGAGTGCCTATGCCAATTCCCCCTTTCTCCTGAATATACTACTTTTGAAGTATAAGTAGTTATGAATAAAGGGGGAGTTTTAGCATGGGGGTTCGTTTGATTAAAATCTCAGTTGTCTATTTTTTAATTGGGGTTGGGTTAGGTATGTATATGTCAATGGCGCACAACTATACCCTGACTGGTGTTCATGTTCATATTAATCTACTAGGCTGGGCATCCATGGGGCTTGCAGGTATTTATTATCATTTATTTCCTCAAGCAGGTGAGTCGAAGATCGGAACGGCACATTTCTGGCTGCATAATATTGGGCTGCCGATTATGATGATTGGATTAGCAGCATTGGTGCTTGGAAATGCATCCTTTGAACCAGTTGTGGCGGTTGGAGGTACGATTACTACTCTTGGTATTATTCTTTTTGTTGTAAATATTTTAGTGAATGTGAAAAGTGTCGGGCGTTAATTTAGGGTAATGTGCTAATGCGCAAATATAGACAGTAAAGCGCATAAATCTTGGCTAACGTGCAAATCTTGTGTCTGATGTGCATAAGTCTGGGTTAACGCGCAAATCTCGTGATTAACGTGCATAAGTCTGAGGTAGCGAGCAAATAACAAGCTGAACGCGCATAAATCGGTTATAACATTCATATCACTGTTTTATCGTGCATATAATCAATATCCAATCGGGAGTGTTAATACAACTACCCGATTTTTTGTTATTACAGGTGAATCTCATGGTGAAAACCGCGATTCTATTGAAATTCAAGCAAAGAATCATTATACTATTGTAGTTATATTAGGTTCGCGAGGATGTGTACATATGAGTGCTTTTTCACAAAATGGAACGCCCATTCAAATAAAATTTGTTACTGAAATCAAGGATGGACTTCGAAAAGAGAATGTTGCTTTTGATACAAATGGTCTATACTACATAAAGGGAAGTAGTACATATTTGTCGTTTGAAGAACTACAAGAGGTTGGCCCGGTAAAGACCATTATTAAGATTACTGATTCAGATGTACTTATACTTCGTTCTGGTGCTGCAAAGATGAGGCAGTTATATCGGAAGAATGAAGAAATAATCGGTACCTTTCAAAACCAAATGGGTACATTTGAAATGACTACAAAAACGAATAATATTGAATACAAGTATTACAAAAACTCTCGTAAAGGGACGTTATTTTTATCATACGAACTATCACTTCAAGGTGAAAAGTCTGGACGTTATGCAATAAGTATTACATTTAAGGAGCGGGAAGAATGAATATAGTCGACCAAGTAAAAGAACGATTAAAAGAAGAAATAAAACAAGCAGTCTTAAAAGCTAACCTAGCAACAGAAGAACAAATTCCAGAGGCTGTACTAGAGTTGCCAAAGGATAAAGCACACGGGGATTATGCCACAAATATGGCAATGCAGTTAGCACGCGTTGCGAAAAAAGCACCACGAATGATTGCTGATGACATTGTTGCAAATTTTGATAAATCAAAGGCGTCCATCGAAAAAATTGAAATTGCTGGACCTGGATTTATTAATTTTTACATGAATAACTCCTATCTTACGGACTTAATTCCAACGATTTTACAAGCTGGAGAAGCGTATGGTGAAACAACCGTTGGCAATAAGCAAAAGGTTCAGGTGGAGTTTGTATCGGCGAACCCAACTGGTGATTTGCATTTAGGTCATGCTCGTGGGGCAGCTGTTGGTGACTCGCTATGCAATGTATTAGAAAAAGCGGGCTATGATGTATCTCGAGAATATTATATTAATGATGCCGGTAATCAGATTAATAATCTTGCATTATCAGTTGAAGCACGTTATTTCCAAGCTTTAGGCTTGGATAAGGAGATGCCTGCGGATGGCTACCATGGCCAGGATATCGTCGGGATTGGAAAAAAGCTTGCTGAAGAGTATGGCGATAAATATGTAAATGTGGATGAAAAAGAGCGTTTCGACTTTTTCCGCGAATATGGCTTGAAATATGAAATGGCAAAACTACAAAAGGATTTGGAAGAATTCCGAGTTGGTTTTGATGTGTGGTATTCTGAAACCTCACTTTATAAAAACGGGAAAATTGATGTTGCGTTAAATGCGTTACGTGAAAAAGGACATATTTTTGAGGAAGATGGAGCAACTTGGTTCCGTTCTACAGTCTTTGGCGATGACAAAGATCGTGTCTTAATTAAGAATGATGGATCATACACATATTTAACTCCTGATATTGCCTACCACCAAGATAAGCTTGAGCGTGGCTTTGAAAAGCTGATTAATATTTGGGGAGCAGACCATCACGGTTATATTCCACGGATGAAGGCAGCTATTCAAGCGCTTGGGTATGAAAAGGATACACTCGAAGTTGAAATCATTCAGCTTGTACACCTTTATAAAGATGGAGAAAAGATGAAGATGAGTAAGCGTACCGGAAAAGCCGTCACAATGCGTGACTTGATTGAAGAGGTAGGACTTGATGCTGTTCGTTATTTCTTTGCGATGAGAAGCTCTGATACTCATCTTGATTTCGATCTAGACTTAGCTGTATCAAAATCAAATGAAAATCCTGTGTATTATGCACAATATGCGCATGCACGAGTGTGTAGCATGCTGCGTTCAGGGGACGAAATGAATATTGCCCTAAACGGAGATTTTGCGTTAGAGCATGTTAGCTCGGAAAAGGAAATTGATCTTTTGAAAAAGCTCGGTGAATTCCCAGCGGCTGTGTCAGAAGCAGCTGAAAAACGAATTCCACATCGAATCACAAACTATATTAACGAACTTGCAGCTGCCCTTCACAGCTTCTACAATGCTGAAAAGGTATTGGATCAAGACAATCTAGAAAAAACAAAAGCACGTCTGGCATTAATGAAGGCAGTTCAAATTACTCTTCAAAATTCATTAAAATTAATTGGTGTATCCGCACCTGAGAAAATGTAACAAAAAGAGGCCTCCTACGATACAGTAGGGGGCCTCTTTTATACCACCCTATAAAAAAAGTGAAATCCAAGTGGCAATTTTTACTTTTACTCTGTGAAAGAACGTTTGGTCTGTAATCGTGGACATCGGCAATTTATTTGATTGGCGGAAGTCCTTCTCGACCTCTTCTCTAATATGCTGGATAAATTCTTTATCATGGATTATACAATTGAATTCATAATTGGCGAACATGCTTCGCTTGTCAAAGTTAGCAGTCCCGATGTCACTGACCTTATCATCAACTACAATCACTTTTGCATGGTAAAATCCGTTAAAGTACATGTAAAATTCCACGCCTTCCTTCATCAACTTTTCAAAGTAGGGGTAGGCCCCTTCTTTTACTAAAGGATGGTCAGGTTTTTTTGGTAATAGGACACGAACCTTTACATTCCTACGTGTTGCGGCAATAAGCTCCTCCATCAGTTCGTCACCAGGAATAAAATAGGGGGAACCTATGATGATTTCTTTTTCAGCGCTTCTTATTAAATCAATAAATTCCTCTTGTAGATAGGCTCCATTTGTCGGAATAAGGCGCAATTTAATTTTACCGGGATTAAGAGGTGGGGAATACCTTGTATTACGAGCGATTTCCTCCTTCGTGGCACTAGACCAGTCTTTTACAAACTGTGTTTGCAAGTCGGTGACACCTTCACCTACTATTTTCAAATGGTAATCACGCCAGAAGCCATACTTTGGATCCTTCCCTAAATATTCCTTTCCAACATTGAAACCACCAATATACCCGGTTTTTCCATCAATCACAGTGATTTTTCGATGATTTCTAGCATTTAATTTGTAAAACCAATATGGAAATCCTGGTTTGTTACTATAGGATAATTGAACACCAGAATCCTTAAGCTCCTTTTCCATCTCCTTTGTCACCATATGACTTCCTACCCAATCGAGCAGCAGTCGAACCTCAATCCCTTGCTTTGCTCTTTCGCTTAATAACGAGACGAGCTCATCACCGAATTTGTCATTTTCAAAAATATAAAATTGAATATGAATATGGTCTTTTGCTTGTTTGACATCCTCAAAAAAATCTGTAAAAAGCTCCTCACCTGTTGTGTACAGTGCCAGATCACTCAATCGGAACGGATAATCTGGATTTTCTACCTTTTTAAGATGACTTTTTCGACCGAGAGTGTAATCAAGACCAAGTAAGACAAATAAAATGAGTATAGTTGCAATCGTTCCAATGAAAATTTTCATTAAAAGTCACCTCCTAGTCTCGCGGTCTGCTTAGTTTACACGAACATAGGCTTGATTATTGATAGTTGGAAAAAAGAATGTTTTATAAAAATATTGACTGAATGCTCATTCATTATATAATGGAGATAAGAACTATAAAGTCAGAAAATTAATTTCTATCAAAATGTTTTTCATTTGGTCAGGGAGAAAGGGGTTCAACACATGGATATCTTATTAATCATCAACCTTCTTGCATTTATAAGTGTAACCGCTTACGCAATTTATCTCTTTATCTACTTAATAAAAACAAGAATCGCGTACATTAAGCTCGGTAAAAAGGTTGAATTTGATGGGAAAGTGAAAGAGCGATTAAATAAAATTTGGGTGAACGTATTTGGACAAAAGAAGCTCATGAAAGATAAAAAAAGTGGAGCCATCCATGTTATGTTTTTTTATGGCTTTCTACTCGTTCAATTTGGAGCTATCGATTTCATTTGGAAAGGTCTTAAACCTGGATCACACCTCCCGTTAGGTCCATTGTATCCAGCATTCACATTTTTCCAGGAAATCGTTACATTTGTTATTTTAGTAGCGGTTGTCTGGGCGTTCCACCGCCGTTATGTGGAAAAACTTGTACGATTAAAAAGAGGCTTTAAATCAGGTCTTGTCCTATTATTTATTGGCGGACTAATGGTTTCTGTACTAGTAGGAAATGGAATGGGAATCATTTGGCACGGTGAAGAGCTTACATGGTCAGAGCCAATCGCATCGTCTATTGCCTTTTTACTAGGTGGAATTAATGAAACAGTATCGATTGTAATCTTCTACATTGCATGGTGGATTCACTTAATTTTCTTATTATCATTCCTAGTATATGTTCCACAATCAAAGCACGCACACTTAATTGCTGGTCCTGCAAACGTGTTTTTAAATCGTACGACTAATCCTGGTAAGCTTGAAAAAATTGATTTTGAGGATGAAACACAAGAAACATATGGCGTTGGAAAGATTGAGGATTTCAAGCAACCACAATTAGTTGATTTATATGCTTGTGTAGAATGTGGTCGTTGTACGAATATGTGTCCGGCTACAGGAACGGGAAAAATGCTCTCACCGATGGATTTAATTTTAAAATTGCGTGATCATTTGACAGAAAAAGGGGCAGTTGTAACACAAAAAGCACCATGGGTACCAACGGTTGCATTTTCAAAGACAAAGGGTAATCAGCTTGCATGGGCTGCTGCTGGCCAGGGGGCAAATGAGTCTGCCGCAACCATTGAAGATTTATATAATCCTAGCTTAATAGGTGAAGTTATTACTGAAGAGGAGATTTGGGCTTGTACAACATGTCGTAACTGTGAAGACCAATGTCCTGTAATGAATGAACATGTTGATAAAATTATTGATTTGCGCCGTTATCTTGTTCTTACGGAAGGTAAAATGGATGCTGATGCTCAACGTGCGATGACAAATATTGAACGTCAAGGAAATCCATGGGGTCTTAATCGTAAGGAAAAAGAAAACTGGCGTGATGTACGTGATGATGTACATGTACCAACAGTTAAAGAAGCGAAAAAAGCAGGTGAAGAATTCGAGTATCTATTCTGGGTTGGTTCAATGGGTGCATTTGATAACCGAAGCCAAAAGATTGCACTATCATTCGCGAAGCTTATGAATGAAGCAGGTGTGAAATTTGCAATTCTAGGTAATAAAGAGAAAAACTCAGGTGACACCCCTCGCCGATTAGGAAATGAATTCTTATTCCAGGAGCTCGCAACAAATAATATTGCCGAGTTTGAAAAAGCTGAAGTGAAAAAGATCGTCACCATTGATCCGCATGCCTATAACATTTTCAAAAACGAATATCCTGATTTTGGACTTGAGGGTGTAGAAGTATTGCATCATACAGAGCTATTATATGACCTCGTCAATGAGGGCAAACTTGTTCCAAAATATGAGGTTAACGAAACGATTACATGGCATGACTCCTGTTATCTAGGAAGATATAACGATGTATATGATCCGCCACGTGAAATCTTAAATCGTATTCCTGGTGTGAAACTTGTTGAAATGGATCGAAACCGAGAAACAGGGATGTGCTGTGGAGCTGGTGGAGGACTTATGTGGATGGAAGAGGATACTGGAACACGTATTAACGTTGCCAGAACTGAACAGGCAATGGCTGTTAATCCAACGATAATTGGATCGGGATGCCCATATTGCTTAACAATGCTAAGTGATGGAACAAAAGCGAAAGAAGTTGAAGAGGAGATCGGCACATATGATATTGCTGAATTGCTTGAACGATCAGTTGTGGGCGAGAAAAAAGAGCTTGTCTCTTAAAGAGTAATATTGAAAAATTTAATAAAATGATTTTATTTTGAATATTGTTGAAGTAAAATAGAATTAATGATTAGTAGAAGTGGAGAGGTGTACATAGCGTACGCCTCCTTCTTACAAGTGAGATTGAGCGAGCGTTCAGTCGGACGAAATGTAAGCGGTTTCTAACGGATTTCAGGAACCATTGTGGATATCTAAATATCGAGGGGGTTTAGTAATGGGGAAAACTGTCATAGTGAGTGCTGTACGTACTCCGTTTGGAAAATTAGGTGGGGGTCTTAGCTCGTTAACAGCATCTGAGCTTGGTGGTATTGCGATAAAAGAGGCGTTGAAGCGGGCAAGTATTGATGGTGTGGATGTGGATGAGGTCATCTTTGGCTCAGTGTTACAGGGAGGTCAAGGTCAAATCCCGTCTAGGCAAGCTGCTAGAAATGCGGGTCTTCCTTGGGAAGTGAAAACAGAAACCATTAATAAAGTATGTGCTTCAGGTCTTCGCAGTGTAACTCTTGCAGATCAAATCATACGATCTGGAGATGAAGAAGTCATTGTTGCAGGTGGGATGGAGTCAATGAGTAATGCCCCTTACTTTCTCCCAAAAGCACGCTTTGGCTTACGAATGGGTGATGCGAGTGTGAAGGACTTAATGGTTCATGACGGATTAACGTGTAGCTTCCAAGGCGTTCATATGGGAACGTACGGAAATGAAGTTGCAGAGGAGTTTAAGATTAGTCGTGAAGAGCAAGACGAATGGTCAATACGTAGTCACAAGCGCGCCATCGCTGCAATAGAGGATGGGAAGTTTGCAGAAGAAATTATTGGGGTAGAAATTCGTGGGAGAAGGGGCGAAGTTACTGTCGTTGACCGGGACGAAGCACCACGAAAGGATACAACAATTGAAAAGCTTGCGAAACTTCCGTCAGTTTTTAACGAAGAGGGTACGATTACCGCTGGTAATGCACCTGGAATTAATGATGGAGCAGGAGCACTTGTGTTAATGAGTGAAGAACGTGCGTTACGTGAGGGGAAACAACCGATTGCAACAATTGTGGGGCATGCAGCGATTGCAGTAGAGGCAAAGGATTTTCCTAAAACCCCAGGACTGGTGATAAATGAACTTCTAAAGAAAACAGGAAAATCCCTAGAAGAAATTGATTTGTTTGAGATTAATGAGGCTTTTGCAGCAGTGGCATTAACAAGTGGGAAGATTGCATCTTTAGATCCAGAAAAGGTTAATGTGAACGGAGGCGCGGTTGCACTAGGACACCCAATTGGAGCAAGTGGTGCACGTATCATTATCACTCTCATACATGAGTTAAAAAGACGTGGCGGAGGCATTGGAATTGCTGCAATTTGCAGTGGAGGCGGCCAAGGCGACGCAATCATGGTGCATGTTGAATGATAGTGTAATCAGCAGGCTTCAACATGGATCGTGTGGATGCAGTGGTGCATAAAGTATAAATTTGCACCATTGCAGTTCTAATTTCAGAGGAGGTTATATTCATGAACGTAAAAAAGGTTATGGTTATTGGTGCAGGACAAATGGGCTCTGGGATTGCACAGGTTTGTGCGATGGCAGGCTATGATGTCATTTTGCATGATATGAAACAAGAGTTCCTAGATCGAGGTATAGGCATTATTACTAAAAACCTCTCACGTCAAGTAGAAAAAGGGCGTATAACTGAAGTAGAAATGACAACAATTTTAAGCAGAATCTCACAATCTCTTGACCTTCAAAATGCGAGTAGTGTCGATCTAGTCATTGAAGCGGCTGTTGAAAACATGGAGATCAAGACAAAATTATTTGCACAACTAGATGAAATTGCACCTCAGGACACCATTTTAGCAACAAATACATCCTCTCTTCCGATTACTGAAATTGCGGCCGCAACAAAGCGTCCAGAAAAAGTAATTGGAATGCATTTTATGAATCCAGTTCCAGTTATGAAATTAGTTGAAATCATTCGTGGTTTAGCGACGGCGGATGAAGTGTATCAAACAATTGAAGAATTGACAAAAACATTAAACAAGGTCCCGGTTGAAGTTAACGACTTTCCTGGCTTTGTTTCAAATCGAATTTTAATGCCGATGATCAATGAAGCAATCTACACCCTATACGAAGGAGTGGCAACGAAGGAAGCGATTGATGAGGTGATGAAGCTCGGGATGAATCACCCGATGGGACCACTTACTTTAGCTGACTTTATCGGCCTTGATACATGTCTATACATTATGGAAACACTACACGAGGGCTTTGGTGATGACAAATACAGACCATGTCCATTACTTCGAAAATATGTAAAAGCAGGCTGGTTGGGTAAAAAGTCAGGCCGTGGATTTTACACTTACGAAAGGTAGGGAAAATGAATGACTACTTTAGTAAAAAATCCTCTTCATCAAGGATCTTCGATTATGGAGGGCAGCAGCATGAATTTTCACTTTACAGAAGAGCAACAAATGATGCGGAAAATGGTTCGAGATTTTGCGCAGGCCAAAATTGCACCATTTGTGGAGAAAATGGAAAAGGGAGAATTCCCAAGAGAAATCCTTAGCAAAATGGGAGAACTTGGCTTAATGGGAATCACTACTCCTGAAATATATGGTGGCTCTGAAATGGATTTTACATCGTACATCATAGCCATTAATGAGTTATCAAAGGTAAGCGCAACAATTGGCGTTATTTTATCGGTGCATACCTCAGTTGGAACAAATCCGATATTAACATTTGGAACAGAAGACCAAAAACAAAAATATGTAACAAAGCTAGCAAGTGGAGAATATCTCGGTGCATTTTGTTTAACAGAGCCAAGTGCAGGCTCTGATGCAGGTAGCTTAAAAACGAAAGCTATTAAAAAAGGCGATCACTATCTTTTAAACGGTTCTAAGGTTTTCATTACCAATGGTGGTGAAGCAGATGTATACATTGTCTTTGCACGTACAAATCCAGCTGAAACTGGAAGCAAAGGTATATCAGCCTTTATCGTTGAAAAAAACACACCAGGTTTTGTAATCGGGAAAGATGAGCATAAAATGGGGCTTCACGGCTCAAGGACAGTTCAAATCACATTTGAGGATGCAGTCATTCCAGCTGAGAATCTACTTGGTGAAGAAGGAAAAGGCTTCGCAGTTGCGATGGCTAATCTTGAGGTTGGCCGTATAGGAATTGCGGCACAGGCACTTGGGATTGCTGAAGCGGCGCTAGAGCATGCGGTTGAGTATTCGAAAGGAAGAATTCAATTTGGAAAACCAATAGCTGCTCAACAAGGTGTTGGATTTAAACTTGCAGACATGGCAACAAATGTAGAAGCAGCAAGATTACTAGTATACCGGGCTGCATTTTTACGGGAAAACAAGCTACCTTGTGGGAAAGAAGCATCGATGGCCAAGCTACTAGCCTCAAAAACAGCAGTTGAAACTGCGATAGAAGCCGTTCAAGTGTATGGCGGATACGGATATACGAAGGATTATCCAGTCGAGCGCTTCTTCCGCGATGCGAAAATTTGCGAAATATACGAAGGCACTAGTGAAATTCAAAGGATTGTCATTAGTAAGCACTTATAAAAGTGGTAATTGATTAGAAAAGTCGTCTAATGAGTATAATCTTGATTTTTTTACGTTAATTTAAGCTAGCAAGCTATGGGGAATGCACGATTTTTCGATTATATGCACGATATGGATGATATATGCGCGTTATCCAAAATATATGCACGATAGCCTTGGCGTGGGTACTTATATGCACGATAATTCGGAAATATGCGCATTAATTATCTGATATGCATGATAACCAAAATATATGCACATTAAAACCGAGATTTGTACGTTACTCTGATTAAATGCACGATGCATGAAATATATGCACATTACGTAGAAACTACCGAAAAATTTAATTAATAAAAGGCCAGATAGTTATCGAGCTCGGGATATGCGCGTTACTTTGGATATAAGCACGATACACAAGACAAACGCACGTTACGCAAAAAACCTACTAATCTATCAAATAAAAAAGCGAGGGAACCAACAATGAATTTTAAATTATCAGAAGAACATGAAATGATACGTAAAATGGTCCGTGACTTTGCAAAAAATGAGGTAGCACCAACAGCCGCTGAGCGTGATGAAGAAGAACGCTTTGATCGTGAAATTTTCGATAAAATGGCAGAACTAGGTTTAACAGGTATTCCATGGCCAGAAGAGTACGGAGGAATCGGCAGTGATTACTTAGCATATTGTATCGCGGTTGAAGAGCTTTCAAGAGTATGTGCATCAACAGGAGTTACCCTTTCAGCCCATACTTCATTAGCTGGCTGGCCAATCTTCAAATTCGGAAATGAAGAGCAGAAGCAAAAATACTTACGACCAATGGCAGAAGGGTCGAAAATTGGCGGATATGGTTTAACAGAACCAGGATCTGGTTCAGATGCTGGTGGTATGAGAACAACAGCAAAGCTTGATGGTGACCATTACATCCTAAATGGCTCAAAAATCTTTATTACAAACGGTGGCATCGCTGATATTTATGTTGTGTTTGCCTTAACTGACCCAACTTCTAAGCATAAAGGAACAAGTGCATTCATCGTAGAAAGCGACTTCCCAGGCTTTTCGGTAGGGAAAAAAGAGAAAAAACTAGGAATTCGTTCATCCCCAACAACTGAAATTATTTTTGAAGACTGCCGCGTGCCAAAGGAAAATCTACTTGGAGAAGAAGGAGAAGGCTTCAAAATAGCAATGATGACGTTAGATGGTGGACGTAACGGAATTGCAGCACAAGCAGTTGGAATCGCACAAGGTGCATTAGATGCTGCGGTTGATTATGCGAAGGAACGTGTACAATTTGGGAAACCAATTGCAGCCCAGCAAGGCGTTGGTTTCAAGCTAGCTGATATGGCAACAAGTGTTGAAGCAGCTCGTCTGTTGACCTATCAAGCAGCATGGTTGGAATCAGAAGGTCTTCCATACGGAAAAGAATCAGCAATGTCCAAATTATTTGCGGGAGATACTGCGATGAAGGTGACAACCGAGGCTGTTCAAGTCTTCGGGGGCTATGGATATACAAAGGACTATCCAGTTGAACGCTACATGCGCGATGCGAAAATCACCCAGATTTACGAGGGGACACAGGAAATTCAACGACTTGTCATATCCAGAATGCTTACAAAATAAGATAAGTGAATGTTGCGTGTCAAACCCATAACATATTCGACAACACTCGGGTGGGGTGACACAGCACCTTCCAAACAGGTGGTGATAGCAATATGTCAAAAAATGAAGTACCTGCTTCAGTTAAAGATGAAAAGCTCATTAAGAAACGCCGTGATCAAATGATTAAGGGGGCAGTTACCCTATTTATTGAGAAGGGCTTTCATCGAACGACAACGCGAGAAATTGCCAAGGCGTCTGGCTTCAGCATTGGGACTTTATATGAATATATTCGTAAAAAGGAAGATGTTCTTTACTTAGTTGTTGACAGTATTTACGACCAGGTTCGAGAGCGACTTCAAATTGCGATAGATATGAGTGAAGGTAGCATAGATGGTCTGAAGCTTGCCATTGCATCCTATTTTCGAGTGATGGATGACATGCAGGACGAGGTTCTTGTTATGTATCAGGAAGCAAAGTCATTATCTAAGGATGCACTTCCATATGTATTGAAAAAGGAATTTGAAATGGTAGGTATGTTTGAAAAGGTAATCAGAAGCTGTGTGAAGAATGGGGAAATTACCTTGCCGAACAAACAAATCGAATTAGTGGCTCACAATATTTTTGTTCAAGGACAAATGTGGGGATTCCGCAGATGGGCCATGCGTAAAGTTTGCACATTAGAGGAATATATCGACATGCAGACTGAGCTTATATTAAAGGGCATGAGACAAAAGTTAACACCATAATTAGGAAAAAGTTCAGACCCATTTTCCACCAGTGAATAAAGTGATAAAAGGGACTCGAACTACGATCCAGAAGATTGGGGGAGAAGGCATGAGTACGGTTGAAATTTATCGTCCTAAAAATCATTTGCGTTTTGTGACAGCTTCAAGTTTATTTGATGGGCATGATGCGTCAATTAATATTATGAGGCGTATTATTCAGGCAAGTGGAGCTGAAGTCATTCATCTTGGCCATAATCGATCGGTAGAGGAGGTCGTGAATGCGGCGATTCAAGAGGATGTCCAAGGAATCGCGATTTCCTCCTATCAAGGTGGACATGTTGAATATTTTAAGTATATGTATGATTTATTAAAAGAACGTGGTGCTAGCCATATCCGTGTTTATGGCGGTGGTGGCGGGGTTATCGTCCCTCGTGAAATAAAAGAGCTCCAGGAATATGGGATTGCTGGGATTTTTTCACCAGAAGATGGAAGAAAATTAGGTCTTCAAGGCATGATTAATAAAATGCTTGAGGAATGTGATGTTTTACTAGCAAATGAACCAACAAATGAAATAGAACTACTCGAGCGGGGTGACTACCAAGCTGTTGCAAGATTAATCACAATTGCTGAGAACCACGTGAGCACTGATGGAGAAATTGCAGCTGCCACAGAATCTGTCCTTCAGCAAGTGAAGAAGTTAGAGAAGAATGTACCAGTTGTCGGTATTACCGGTACAGGTGGAGCGGGTAAAAGTTCATTGACGGATGAACTCATTCGCCGTTTTTTAAACGAAATTCCTGAGAAAAAGGTAGCGATTCTATCTGTTGACCCAACAAAACAAAAAACAGGTGGGGCTCTTCTTGGTGACCGAATTCGGATGAATGCAATCTTTTCACCGAGAGTGTATATGCGAAGCTTGGCAACTCGTAAGTCAAAGTCTGAACTCTCACTTGCAATCAAGGATGCAATTGCTGTCGTGAAGGCTGCTGGCTTTGACCTTGTCATCGTTGAAACAAGTGGAATCGGCCAAGGAGATGCGGAGATTACAGAGGTTTGTGATCTTTCAATGTACGTGATGACGAGCGAATTTGGTGCCCCTTCCCAGCTTGAAAAAATTGATATGATTGATTATGCAGACTTAATTGTCATTAATAAATTTGAGCGCAAAGGCTCTGAAGACGCAAGGCGTCAAGTGCAAAAGCAGTATCAGCGAAGCCACCTTCTTTTTGAAAAGGATATAACAGAAATGCCGGTATTTGGTACAATTGCTAGTCAATTTAATGATCCGGGAACTAATACATTATTCGCCACACTTATCGAACTTATTAATGAAAAGACAGGCTATAACTGGACAACAACATTTGAAAAAACAACAGATATACAAAAGCAAAATGTCATTATTCCAAATGATCGCCGATATTATTTACGTGAAATTTCTGAAACCGTGAGAGGTTATCACAAAAAGGCCGAGCAGCAAGTTGAGTTTGCGCGGAAGCTCTTCCAAATTACAGGTACAATTGAAAGTGTTCAGGAGCTCGGTAACGATGAAGTTGTTGCTTCACTTGAAGCACTTAAAAAAGTATATGAAGCGAAGCTAACAGCGGAATCAAAACATATTCTCGACACATGGGATGCACTTAAAGAAAAATATTCAGCTGAACAATTTATCACAAAAGTTCGTGATAAGGAAATCATTACAATTTTAAAAACAAAGAGTCTTTCAGGACTTGCGATTCCAAAGGTGGCATTACCGAAATTCAAGGACTTCGGTGAAATCCTCCGTTGGGTGTACAGAGAAAATGTTCCTGGTGCTTTTCCTTATACCGCTGGAGTTTTCCCTTTTAAACGTGAAGGTGAAGATCCGAAACGTCAATTTGCTGGTGAAGGAACACCTGAGAGAACAAACCGCCGCTTCCATTATCTATCCAAGGATGATGATGCGAAGCGTTTGAGTACAGCATTTGATTCAGTAACCTTATACGGTGAGGACCCAGCATACCGTCCAGATATTTACGGAAAAGTTGGTGAGAGTGGGGTAAGTATTTGTACGTTAGATGATATGAAAAAGCTTTACGCGGGATTTGACCTTTGTGCACCGTCGACATCCGTATCGATGACAATCAACGGTCCAGCACCAATCATTTTAGCGATGTTCATGAATACTGCGATTAGCCAGCAAATTGAAAAACGAGAGCATAAACTTGGCCGCATATTAACAGTTGAGGAATTCCAAGAGGTTAAGGCATTAACCCTTCAAACTGTACGAGGAACGGTTCAAGCGGATATTTTAAAAGAGGACCAGGGACAAAATACATGTATTTTCTCAACTGAATTTGCTCTAAGAATGATGGGGGATATTCAGGAATACTTTATCGAGAATAAAGTCCGAAACTATTATTCTGTCTCGATTTCTGGTTATCATATCGCTGAAGCGGGAGCAAACCCAATTTCACAGCTTGCCTTTACATTATCAAATGGGTTCACTTATGTTGAGTACTATTTAAGTCGTGGTATGAATATTGATGATTTTGCCCCAAATCTATCATTCTTCTTCAGTAATGGACTTGATCCGGAGTACACAGTAATTGGGCGTGTGGCGCGCCGTATTTGGGCGACGGTTATGAGAGAAAAATATGGTGCAAATGAGCGTAGTCAAAAATTAAAGTATCATGTGCAAACGTCAGGTCGTTCTCTACATGCGCAAGAGATTGACTTTAATGATATTAGAACAACGCTTCAAGCATTAATGGCATTGCACGATAACTGTAATTCGCTTCACACGAATGCATATGATGAGGCAATCACGACTCCTACAGAGGAATCGGTAAGACGTGCAATGGCGATTCAAATGATTATTACAAAAGAACATGGATTAACAAAAAATGAAAATCCATTACAAGGTGCATTCATTATTGAAGAACTGACAGATCTTGTTGAAGAAGCTGTACTTCAAGAGTTTGAGCGTATCAATGATCGTGGTGGTGTTCTCGGGGCAATGGAAACCCAATACCAACGTGGTAAAATACAAGATGAATCGATGCACTATGAGATGAAAAAGCATACTGGTGAACTTCCAATCATCGGGGTGAATACGTATTTGAATCCAAATCCACCTTCTGATGAGGAAATGGATAATATTGAATTAGCGCGTGCAACGAAGGAAGAGAAGGAGTTGCAAATTAATAATCTAAAACATTTCCAAGATCGAAATCAAGCGGCATTAGACGAAGCATTAGCAAAATTAAAACAGGTTGCAGTTGATAACGGCAATATTTTTGCAGAACTGATGAAAGCAGTGCAGGTAGCAAGTCTCGGACAAATTACGCAAGCCCTTTACGAGGTTGGTGGACAATACCGTCGAAATATGTAAAATAATGTTAAACGGTGTAGGGCTGAGTTAATTATTTGCTCAGCCCTAAAAAAATCTCACCAAACCTGATTAACCACTAGCATAAAGTAATTGCATTTGTTTATAATGAATGGTATGTATTATTCTAGAAGTAAATCCAATTGTTAGAATTCAGGAAATTGGCTTGTGTCAATTTCTATTTACATTGGATTCCAATAATATATATTCAATTGAGGAATTTAAAAATCGAGTTCAAAAAGGAGGATAAAAAGAGCGGAGAAGGTCGAGGCGGCGAAGATTCGAGCAGCGGAATGTATGGTGTTAATACATGAGCAGCGAAGAAGCGAGCCAACGAAGAGATTCGACAGCTATTTTTACCGGACTTTTTGAACAACCTCTACATAGAAAGGGAGTGCCTTGATGAGTCTAGACCAATACTCACCAGAGCAAATTAAAGAAATGTCAATGCTTGAAGTAGGATATGAGCTCTTTTTAACAAAAAAAGATGCAATCGCATTTCAAGATCTTGTTGATGAAATCGCAAAAATATTAAATCTTTCAAAAGAACAAGTAACTTCTAAAATCGCCCAGTTTTATACAGACTTAAACGTTGATGGTCGTTTTATTACATTAGGAGAAAACCGTTGGGGATTACGTACATGGTATCCATACGAGCAAATTGATGAAGAAGTCATCGCACCGGTTAAACCTAAAAAGAAAAAGGCTAAAAAGAAGAAGGAAGATGACATCGTTGATTTTGATGAAATTGATGAAGATGATTTAGAATATGATGATCTAGATGAACTAGATGATGATGACATAGATGATGTTGATGACGAAGAAGAAGATGAGGATTTTGACGAAATAGATGAAGAAGAGGACGAAGAAGACTTCGAAGATGAGGAACTTCTTGAAGATGATTATGACCTTGATGATGATGAAGAATTAGAAGATGAAGAAGAGGACGAAGTGTAATATCTTCATCAAGGATGAAGTGCATTATCTTCATCTTGACTTTTATGACCGAAGTAGGTAGAATCATTTTTGGGCTCTTTAAAATAGAGTAGCTAACGAAAACATTTACATGTTTCGCTCCCTTACATTATGTAAAGGGAGCTTTTTTTATTTATTTTTTACTATTTTTGAGCAAACTTTAACTATTATCTAGAACTGGGGGAATTAACAACATGACAAAATACATTTTCGTCACAGGTGGAGTTGTATCATCATTAGGAAAAGGGATTACTGCCGCATCATTGGGTAGACTGCTTAAAAACAGAGGAATGAATGTATTCATTCAAAAATTTGACCCATATATTAATGTGGATCCAGGAACAATGAGCCCATATCAGCATGGTGAAGTTTTTGTTACTGATGATGGTGCTGAAACAGACCTTGATCTTGGTCATTATGAGAGATTTGTTGATATTAACCTTAACAAGTACAGCAACGTTACAACTGGAAAAATTTATTCCACTGTTTTGAAAAAAGAAAGACGTGGAGATTACCTTGGTGCGACCGTTCAAGTAATCCCTCATATTACAAATGAAATTAAAGAACGTGTCTTCCGTGCAGGACGTGAAACGAATGCAGATGTGGTCATTACTGAAATTGGTGGAACAGTTGGGGATATTGAATCATTGCCATTCTTAGAGGCAATTCGTCAAATTAAAAGTGATGTTGGACGCGAAAATGTCATGTATATCCACTGTACACTTGTTCCATTTATTAAAGCGGCGGGTGAAATGAAGACAAAGCCGACACAACATAGTGTAAAAGAGCTTCGTAGTCTTGGTATCCAGCCAAATGTCATTGTACTTCGTACAGAAATGCCAATTTCACAAGATATGAAGGATAAAATTGCGCTTTTCTGTGATATTGATGCGAAAGCAGTGATTGAATGTCGCGATGCAGAAACACTCTATTCAATCCCATTGGCACTTCAAGAGCAAAAGCTTGATCAAATTGCATGTGATCACTTAAAGTTACCTTGCGAAGAAGCAGATATGACAGATTGGATCCAATTAGTTGATAAGGTTACCCACCTTTCAAAAACAGCAAATATTGCTTTAGTTGGTAAATACGTGGAGCTTCAAGATGCGTATCTATCTGTTGTAGAGGCACTTAAGCATGCGGGTTATGCGTTTGATGCAGATATGTCAATTAGTTGGATTAACTCTGAAGACATTACAGCAGAAAATGCCGCTGGAATTTTAGCGGGAGTAGATGGGATCATTGTTCCTGGTGGATTCGGTGACCGTGGAATCGAAGGTAAAATTGCAACGATGACATATGCAAGAGAAAACAAAATACCTTTATTCGGTATCTGTCTTGGCATGCAATTAGCATCAGTTGAATTTGCAAGAAATGTTCTAGGGCTTAAGGGTGCTCATTCAGCAGAGATTTATCCAGAAACACCACATCCAATTATTGACCTTTTACCAGAGCAAAAGGATATTGAGGATTTAGGTGGTACATTACGACTTGGTCTATATCCATGTAAAATAATAGAAGGTACAAAGGCATATGAAGCATATAATGATGAAGTCGTATACGAGCGTCATCGTCACCGCTACGAATTTAACAACCATTATCGTCAAGCGATGGAAGAGGCTGGCTTTATTTTCTCAGGTACAAGCCCAGATGGGCGTCTAGTGGAGATTATTGAGCTTAAAGACCACCCTTGGTTTTTAGCGTCTCAATTCCATCCAGAATTCAAATCTAGACCAAATCGTCCACAACCACTCTTTAAAGAATTTATTCGTGCATCACTTGTGTATGGGCAGAAATTATAAAGATATAATGAAAAGGCCTTGTAGAATACAATCTACAAGGCCTTTATATTATTCAAATTCCGCAATCATTTCTTTTATTGTAAAAGCAAGTCCATAATAAGCGTATAATGCAGTCATGACACTTGGGAAGCCGAAACGCGTACCATCCTCATTTGGTAAAAGCGGCTTTGTTAGTTTGCTATCAATATGAATATCGACAATGTTATCGAGGGACTGGGCATCCTCATCTTTTTTTACCGCCGAAATCCCTACTGTTTGAATCCCTTTTTTATGTAAAGAATCCGCGAGCATAATTGCCTCATTATCTGTCGAGAAACGAGAAATGAGTAATACTCGGTCAAGATCAGTTACCTCAGCCATATCACCATTGAAAAACAAAGGCTTTGCTGCAGCCAATGGTTCGGCACCATGTAACGCTTCGGCCGTAATTGCACTCATTTCAGATATACCATGTACATAGATTTTTCCACCACTAATAACTGCTTGAGCAAGTATTCTAGCACCATCCTCAATACTTAACTCTTCTTGTTCCATGATCTTTTTAAATTGTCCTTGAAGCTGTGTAGTAAATATTTTCATCATTTTTGAGTGACTCCTTTTGTCATAGATCTAATAATAAATCTATTATATCGTTCTTGCATAAAAATATTAAATTTCCAATATCTAGCCATTATTTTTAATATAATAGCAGGAGAATTCAATATATAAGTAGAATAAAACTGTTATACATAACAATATACGTAAAAACAAATTCATAAGGGGTGTAGAGAATGTCAGAAAAAATATTAATTGTTGACGATCAATATGGAATAAGAATACTGCTAAATGAAGTGTTTCAAAAAGAAGGTTATAAAACATTCCAGGCAGCTAACGGAGTTCAAGCAATCGATATTGTAAACAAGCATTCTCCAGATTTAGTACTGCTAGATATGAAAATCCCAGGTATGGATGGTATTGAAATTTTAAAAAGATTAAAGAAAATAGATAAGAATATTCAAGTGATTATTATGACTGCTTACGGTGAATTAGATATGATCCAAGAAGCGAAAGAATTAGGAGCTATTACTCATTTTGCTAAGCCGTTTGATATAGACGAAATCCGTGAAGCGGTGCGAAGTCATATACCGACAAAATCGGAATAAAGTATGGTTGTAAATGTGAAAAAAAAGTCATAAATATAGTAAAGTGCGTAGGTAATAACATGTAAACGCTTTAAGAAAAAAGGTTGCGAGCAAGACTATTGCGGAATTGAAATCTAGTTGGTATGCTATGTACTGTATTACAGCTATTCTAAAAACGAAAAGAACGACTTGGAAAGTTAAAACTCACACAATTCTTACCGCTATTATTACATATTATTAATTTTTACTGGTCATTCTAAAGATGATACATGTACGATGGAATAGTTGTAAAAACGGTATAAGGGAGGACTTTTACGATGCCTTTAGTTTCAATGAAGGAAATGTTAATCAAAGGTAAAGAAGAAGGATATGCAGTTGGTCAATTTAATTTAAATAATCTTGAATTTACTCAAGCAATTTTACAAGCAGCCCAAGAAGAAAATTCACCAGTTATTTTAGGTGTTTCTGAAGGAGCTGCCCGATATATGGGTGGATTCAATACTGTTGTTGCAATGGTTAAGGGACTTATGGAAGATTATAAAGTGACCGTACCAGTTGCTATTCATCTTGATCATGGTTCTAGTTTTGAAGCTTGTGCAAAAGCGATTCATGCTGGTTTTACATCTGTTATGATTGATGCATCTCACCATCCATTTGAAGAGAATGTTGAAATTACTAGCAAGGTTGTTGAATTAGCACATTTCCACGGTGTTTCTGTTGAAGCTGAGCTTGGAACAGTTGGTGGACAAGAGGACGATGTGATTGCAGAGGGTGTCATTTATGCTGATGCAAATGAATGTGTTGAATTAGTAAAACGTACTGGTATCGATTGCCTAGCTCCTGCATTAGGTTCTGTTCATGGTCCATACAAAGGTGAACCGAATCTTGGTTTTAAAGAGATGGAAGAAATCGGTAAGTTAACTGGTTTACCATTAGTACTTCATGGAGGTACAGGAATTCCTACAAAGGATATCCAAAAATCAGTTTCATTAGGAACTGCTAAAATTAATGTAAATACAGAAAACCAAATTGCATCAGCAAAAACAGTTCGTGAAGTTTTAGCTGCAAAACCAAATGAGTATGATCCACGTAAATACTTAGGTCCTGCACGCGACGCTATTAAAGAAACTGTTCAGGGCAAAATGCGTGAATTTGGTTCTTCAGGAAGAGCATAATATTTTTCTGCATGATTTGAAACATTTATACATCCATATACGACAAATAGATGAAGCCTTTAAGAGAGGGATTCTCTCTTAAATTAATGAATTTTAGCCGCTCGCACTTTGTGCATATTCCATTTTACGTTTTCGTAAATGGAATGGGCGGTTTTCTTGTGTAAGGGGATGAAAACGCCATCATTCGTGTTTATTCTACAAATTATTGGAGGGGAAGTAGATGAAGTTTTTTATCGATACAGCTAATCTTGATGAAATCCGTGAGGTCCATTCTTTAGGTGTTTTAGATGGTGTAACAACGAATCCAAGCCTTGTGGCGAAGGAAAATATCTCATTCCACGACCGTCTTCGTGAAATTACTGATCTTGTAGCTGGTTCTGTAAGTGCAGAAGTTATTGCAACGGATGCTCCTGGCATGATTGAAGATGGGCTAGAACTTGCTAAAATCGCTCCAAATATTACGATAAAGGTACCTATGACCCCTGATGGATTAAAAGCAGTCAAAGTATTTTCGGAAAAAAATATTAAAACAAACGTAACCCTCATCTTTTCAGCGAATCAAGCACTACTAGCAGCAAGGGCAGGTGCATCTTATGTCTCACCATTTCTTGGAAGATTAGATGATATCGGACATAATGGACTTGATCTTATATCAACAATATCACAAATTTTTGATATTCACGGAATTGATACTGAGATTATTGCTGCATCCATTCGACACCCAATACATATTACCGAAGCCGCGACACGTGGTGCTCATATTGCAACAGTCCCATATAAGACTATCCTACAATTATTTAATCACCCATTAACAGATCAAGGAATTGAAAAGTTCTTAGCTGATTGGAGTAATCGTACTAAATAGCATTCATTTGATGTAGTCCTTATACCACATATGTAGTAGAGGAAAATATTGCTTTTGTGAAATTTTTTTCAAAACCATACATGATTTTTGGTTTTTCGTGTAAACTATGAAATAATACTCGTACAACTATGAATTACTCAAATGTCAAAAAATTCCATAAAGTGAAGAGGAGAATAAATTCGTATTGACGTATTTGTGCCTAGATTTCAGATGATTTTCTGGATAAATCTGAGCATCCGCCATCTTCGCTAGAAGGGAGACATGAATGGAAAAACTAAAAATAGCAGGCGGCTATCCTTTGAAGGGCTCTGTGAAAATTAGTGGTGCTAAAAACAGTGCTGTTGCACTAATACCAGCGACAATACTAGCGGAGTCACCAGTAACGATTGAGGGACTACCTGATATATCTGACGTCCAAATTTTAGGTGGATTACTTGAGGAAATTGGCGGTAAGGTTGCATTAACTAATGATGAAATTTATGTTGACCCATCGAACATTGTCTCAATGCCACTACCAAACGGAAGGGTCAAGAAATTACGTGCTTCTTATTATTTAATGGGAGCAATGCTTGGCCGCTTTAAAAAGGCGGTAATTGGTCTGCCTGGTGGGTGTCACTTAGGTCCTCGTCCTATCGACCAACATATTAAAGGGTTTGAAGCCTTAGGTGCAAAGGTCACAAATGAACAAGGTGCGATTTATTTGCGTGCCGATGAATTACGTGGGGCACGAATCTACTTAGATGTAGTCAGTGTCGGTGCAACAATTAATATTATGCTTGCGGCTGTACGAGCAAAAGGTCGGACGATTATTGAGAATGCAGCGAAGGAACCTGAAATTATTGATGTGGCAACCTTACTAACAAGTATGGGTGCGAAAATCAAGGGTGCTGGAACAGATGTCATTCGAATTGATGGTGTAGACAGTCTACGTGGTTGTCGTCATTCCATCATTCCAGACAGGATTGAAGCAGGTACTTATATGATTATTGGAGCTGCCATGGGCGAAGGAGTGATGATTGATAATGTCATTCCACTTCACCTTGAATCGCTTATAGCAAAATTTCGCGAAATGGGCGTTATTGTCGAAACAAGCAATGATCAAATATGGATTGCTGGAAACAAGGATTTAAAATCGGTCGATATTAAAACTCTAGTGTATCCTGGATTTCCTACTGACTTACAACAACCATTCACATCACTGTTAACTAGAGCGAATGGCACAGGAGTTGTGACTGATACGATTTATGGTGCAAGGTTCAAGCATATCGATGAATTACGAAGAATGAATGCGCAAATCAAGGTTGAAGGTCGTTCAGCTATTGTCACGGGACCAGTTCAACTTCAAGGTGCGAAAGTAAAGGCAAGTGATTTGCGTGCAGGTGCTTCCCTAGTTGTTGCTGGCTTAATGGCTGAAGGTGTTACAGAAATTACTGGTCTTGAGCACATTGATCGTGGTTATAGCCATCTTGAAGAAAAGCTGACAGGTCTCGGTGCAACAATATGGCGTGAGAATCTTACAGAGGCAGAAATTGAACAAGTACAAAACTCATGATGATTTTCAGCGCTCCCACTTACAAAAGTGGGAGTTTTCGTGTAGACTAAAAGTGAAGTTTTTGGTAAGTTGACACCGATGGGGAGGGGTACGTATGGAAAGAAGTTTGTCAATGGAATTAGTACGGGTTACAGAAGCAGCTGCATTAGCATCGGCACGTTGGATGGGACGAGGTAAAAAGGATGAAGCAGATGGTGCAGCTACTTCAGCAATGAGAGACGTATTCGATACAATACCAATGAAGGGGCAAGTTGTGATCGGTGAAGGAGAAATGGACGAGGCACCAATGCTATATATTGGTGAAAAGTTAGGGACAGGCTATGGTCCACGTGTAGATGTTGCTGTTGACCCGTTAGAGGGAACGAATATTGTGGCATCGGGTGGATGGAATGCCCTTTCTGTTTTAGCGGTAGCAGATCACGGAAATTTACTTCATGCTCCGGACATGTATATGGATAAAATTGCAGTAGGACCGGAGGCGGTCGGACTCATTGATATTAATGCTCCCGTAATTGATAATCTGAAAGCGGTAGCGAAGGCGAAAAATAAGGACATTGAAGATATTGTTGCAACCGTTCTCAATCGCCAAAGGCATGAGCATATTATTACCCAGCTAAGGGAAGCAGGGGCGAGAATTAAATTAATCAATGATGGTGACGTTGCAGGGGCAATCAATACAGCTTTCGATCATACTGGGGTTGACATATTATTTGGGCAAGGCGGTGCACCTGAAGGAGTACTTGCTGCTGTTGCCTTAAAATGTCTAGGTGGTGAAATCCAAGGTCGCTTATTACCGCAGAATGACGAGGAAATGTCACGTTGTATTAAGATGGGGCTAGATGTCTCAAAGGTGTTACGAATGGAAGATCTCGTAACAGGTGATGATGCAATTTTTGCAGCAACCGGTGTTACAGATGGGGAATTGTTAAGAGGAGTACAATTTAAAGGGACTATTGGTACTACCCACTCTATCGTAATGCGTGCAAAATCTGGAACTGTAAGATTTATAGATGGAAGACATAGTTTGAAGAAAAAACCTAATTTGGTAATTAAATAGAATAGAATATGGGCGAGGTTTATCTCGCTCACTTTTTTCCAATAAAAATATTCTTATTGATTAAAAACAGGATTTTGGGGTAAAATAAGGAGAACTGTCTACTAAACATATTATGGCGCTCTATTCATTCTCGTATAGCCTAGGAGAATTATGCCACCCATATTTACGAAATACTTTACTTCAATAGCAAACCTTCATATGCTTCTAATCATTCCATCCATATCTTTTCATAAACGTTTTATCAAGCGTTAGCTTTTTTATAAGAGAAAGTCGGACTTTATTTGTTATTAAGTTCGAGTGGGGGAACAGGTTGAATTTCTATTTACAATTAAGTAATCATTTAAAAAATTAAAGAGTGGTGTCCAATGAGTATTACAATATCAAGTCTTGAAAACATGAAACTTAAAGAATTATATGAATTGGCTAAAGAGTTTAAAGTTTCATATTACAGTAAATTAAGTAAAAAAGAACTTATTTTTGCCATATTAAAAGCCCGTGCAGAACAAGACGGCCTTCTATTTATGGAAGGTGTTCTTGAAATTATTCAATCAGAAGGTTTTGGTTTTTTACGACCAATTAATTATTCTCCAAGTTCAGAAGATATCTATATTTCAGCTTCACAAATTAGACGTTTTGATTTGAGAAATGGTGATAAAGTATCCGGTAAAGTACGACCACCAAAGGAAAATGAACGATACTATGGTTTACTGCATGTAGAAGCAGTGAACGGAGATGACCCTGAATCAGCGAAAGAGCGTGTCCATTTCCCTGGATTAACCCCGCTATATCCAGATCGCCATATCGTATTAGAAACGAAGCCGAATCATATTTCAACGAGAATTATGGACTTGCTTGCACCTGTTGGATTTGGACAACGTGGTTTAATTGTTGCTCCTCCGAAGGCAGGTAAAACAATGCTATTAAAGGAAATTGCTAATAGTATTACAACAAATCATCCTGAGGCAGAATTAATTGTTTTATTAATTGATGAACGTCCAGAGGAAGTAACTGATATCGAACGATCTGTCGCTGGTGATGTTGTTAGCTCAACATTCGATGAAGTGCCGGAAAACCATATTAAAGTGGCAGAACTGGTACTAGAGCGTGCAATGCGTCTTGTAGAACATAAAAAGGACGTTATTATTTTAATGGACAGCATTACACGACTTGCAAGAGCATATAATCTCGTGATTCCACCAAGTGGACGTACATTATCAGGGGGGATTGATCCCGCGGCCTTTCATCGTCCAAAACGATTCTTTGGAGCAGCAAGAAACATTGAAGAAGGCGGTAGCTTAACAATTTTGGCCACTGCCCTGGTTGAAACTGGCTCTCGTATGGATGATGTCATTTATGAAGAATTTAAAGGTACGGGTAATATGGAATTACACCTTGACCGTTCATTGGCAGAAAGACGTATTTTCCCTGCAATCGATATTCGTCGTTCTGGTACAAGGAAAGAAGAATTGCTTATTCCGAAAGATCATCTTGATAAATTATGGGCAATTCGTAAAGCAATGTCTGACTCACCAGATTTTGCCGAAAAGTTTTTACGTAAATTGAAGCAATCTAAGACAAATGCTGAATTTTTCGAAGTACTTGATGCTGAGAAGAAAGCGGCAATTGCTAGACGAAACCAGTAGGTAGTTTGAAAAGCTTGTGACATGCTATTTATTTTTCCAAGGATATATTTCATTAATTAACTTTTTTTAACAAAAGGATTAAGTTGCAAATATGAGTATACCTTGTTATAATTTCAACATGTGCGTTTTAGCTATTTGAGTTTTATTCAAGTACTAAGACGTAACTCTGTTTCGAATATGATTCAGGGCGGAAGGAGATGAGACGAATGAAAGCTGGAATTCATCCAAACTACAAAAAAGTTATGGTGAAATGTGCTTGTGGTAACGAATTTGAAACTGGTTCTGTTAATAATGAGATACGCGTTGAGGTTTGCTCAGAGTGTCACCCATTCTATACAGGACGTCAAAAATTCGCTGATGCAGGTGGACGTGTAGATAAATTCAACAAAAAATACGGTATTAAATAATACTGTTTTAAACAAGTCAAAAACAGGCAAGTTTTTACTCCTTGCCTGTTTTTTATGTAAATTATTCATTTTCCTCTTACCAATAATCGAAAATCAAACATAGAATTTCCTCAAAAATGCGGTCAATCATTTGACTCGAAAAGAGTGAGCGAGGAAAAGGAGGCCGTTGCATGTATGTTATGAAGCAAAGTGGCTGGCTTGAAGTCATCTGCGGAAGTATGTTTTCCGGAAAATCAGAAGAACTAATACGACGTGTTCGTCGTACACAATTTGCAAAACAAACAGTCCAAGTATTCAAACCAAAAATTGATAATCGATATAGTGATGATGAGGTTGTTTCACACAATGGAACAGCAGTTATTGCAAAACCAATTGCAAGATCTGTTGACATATTGAAAGAAGTGACTGCAAAAACGGATGTCGTTGCTATCGATGAAGTTCAGTTTTTTGATGATGACATCGTGCATGTCGTACAAGCACTTGCTAATCAAGGACATCGCGTAATTGTTGCCGGTCTGGATCAAGACTTTCGTGGGGAACCATTTGGGAAGGTACCAGAACTAATGTCACTCGCTGAGCTTGTAACAAAGCTTCAGGCGGTTTGTACAGTATGTGGTTCGCCATCTAGTCGAACACAGAGATTGATTAACGGTTCTCCGGCATCATACGATGACCCGATAATCCTTGTCGGAGCATCTGAATCCTATGAAGCTCGTTGTCGACACCATCATGAAGTACCAGGTGCACCAGTACCTGAATCTTTCATTCAAACAAATAAAATGGGAATATAAACGTACTTCCTCTTAAGGGAGTACGTTTTGTTATTGTCTCCTACTAATTTCTCACTTACCTCGGGAAGAGCTACCTACCACAATAATCAATCATTACAGGTATTAACCTATTTTGTCATACATTGCATACATTTCTATATTTTGTTAATATATACTTGTTTTTAAAGGCGATTATTTAATTCATTTAATATGTAATTAAGGAGACTTAGAAATGGAGCATTTAAATATCACATTTGATTTGGTAGGTAGTTCACTTGGTGAAGATATTTTTTCAGATCAAGGGATTTTGTTATTAAAGAAAGGGACGATTTTAAAAGAAGTTCATATACTTTTATTACAAAAATACCGTTTCGGTACTAAGGTAACGGTTGATTCTACAACAAATGAAATAGTAACTGAAGAAAATGAGTTATCTAGTTCAAAGCCTTATAAATCTTTTCAATCCTATATTAAAGATACATTTCAATTGTTCTTAAAAGATAAATATATTGATTTAGTAGACTTAAGAGAGAAGTATTTTAGTTTAATAGAAGTATCTTTAAGTGATTTTTCAATCATGAGGGTACTTCAAAGTGAGGTAAAAAAAGAGGATTATCTATATCAACATAGTATAAATGTGGGGATATTTTCTGCGATTATTGGTAAATTGTTAGGCTTCAATAAAAAGGATTGCTTGTTACTTGCAGAAATGGGCCTATGGCATGATATAGGGATGTTTAATATCGATAAAAACATTCTTGAAAAGGAAGGGCCACTTCTAGATGATGAATTCCAGAGAGTACAGAAGCATACGAAGATGGGATACAATTTATTAAGATCCTTTACCGAAATGGAACCAATTATATCAACGTCTGCTCTACTTCATCATGAGCGATTAAATGGCAGCGGTTACCCAAGACAACTTAATGAAAGTGATATTCCTTATTTGGTTCAGGTTATTTCTGTAGCTGATTGCTTTAATGCAATGGGGATGAAAACCAATTATGGAGAGAAGAAATCTGATTTCGCAGGAGTATATGAGCTTGTTAAAGAAGCCTTCAACAATCGCCTAAATCCAGCTATTGTTATTCCTTTTGTTCGATACATTATGAGACAAAATCTATACGAAAAGGTCGTTCTAAGCAATGGAGATGATGCTGAAGTCATTTTTATTCATGATAATGAACCACATCAGCCATTGGTAAAAGTACAAAATGAATATATTGATTTGCGTAAAGATTCATCTTTAAAAATAGTTAGTTTAATGCAAAAGCAATCAGTACTAAAGTAATTAATGAGAGAATAATATGTTCACCATTACTTGTAGTTAATACATAAAAAAAAACGTACTTCCATTGAGGAAGTACGTTCAGATTGTCGACAAAAGGCACCGAGAGGAATCCCTCTCGGTGCCTTTTGTCAT
>NZ_JAKTTI010000001.1 GCF_022427965.1 Fredinandcohnia quinoae
CCAAGCCTGTAGTGGACTTTCACCACCGAGTATTCGCCCATGCAGGGCGCACAAAGGAAAGGAATCACTTATTGTGATTCCTTTTACCTACAAATTATTCACTTACTAATTTTTTCACTCGGTTTACAACATTTTCAACTGTAAATCCATATTCGCTCATTACCTTTTCACCAGGAGCAGATGCACCAAATTGAGAAATACCTAAGACATCTCCTTCATCACCAGTATATCTTTCCCAACCAAGTGGAGATGCCATTTCGATACCAAGACGCTTCTTCACGTTCCTAGGGATAACGGATTCTTTATATTCCTTTGATTGTGCTTCAAAACGATCCCATGATGGCATACTTACAACCGAAACATCAATATTTTCATTTGCTAGTACTTTTTGTGCTTCAACCGCAAGGCTTACTTCTGAACCTGTTGCCAAAAGTAATGCGTCAGGTTGCTCTCCCTTAGCTTTAGAAATAATGTATGCGCCTTTTTGCACACCTTCATAGGCATTTACATCTGTACCTGCGATTGTAGGTAGATTTTGACGTGTCAACACTAGTGCTGTTGGTGTTTCTGTTGATTCTAAAGCTGTTCTCCATGCAGCGGCAGCTTCATTTCCATCAGCTGGACGGATTACCGATAGATTTGGCATTGATCTTAATGATGGTAATTGTTCGATTGGTTCATGTGTAGGACCATCTTCTCCCACTGCAATACTATCATGGGTAAATACATATGTGACTGGTAATTTCATTAATGCTGCTAGACGAATAGCAGGTCTTACATAATCAGAGAACACAAAGAATGTTCCACCGTATACTTTTACTCCACCATGAAGGGCCATACCATTTAATGCAGCACCCATTGCAAATTCACGTACACCAAACCATATATTACGACCGCTATAGTCAGCTGGGGTATAGTCAGCTGCACCTTTGATCATCGTATTATTTGATCCTGCTAAATCAGCAGATCCCCCGAAAAATTGAGGAATACGTTGAGCAATTGCATTTAATGCTTCACCTGATGATGCACGTGTTGCTAAACTCTTACCCTCTTCGTAAACAGGTAATGATTTTTCCCAGCCTTCAGGAAGCTTGCCTTCTATCACCATTTCTAGTTGAGCACCAAGCTCTGGGAAGTTCTTTCTGTAACCGCCGAACATTTGTTCCCATTCGTTTTCTTTTTGTATCCCTGCTTGTTTGATGGCAGTATCGAAATGGACATATACCTCATTCGGAACATGGAAGTCTTGCTCGAAAGTCCAATTGTAAGCTTCTTTCGTTAGCTTTGTTTCTTCTAGGCCTAGAGGACTTCCGTGAACCTTAGAACTCCCTGCTTTATTTGGAGAACCATAGCCAATTGTCGTTCTTACTTCAATCATTGTCGGTCTATTCAAATCATTTTTTGCTTCAGCGATAGCTTTGTCAATCGCATCAACATCATTACCATCTTCAACTCGAATGTATTGCCACCCATAGGATTTATAGCGTTGTTCAATTGATTCAGAGAACGAACGATCTAGATCCCCATCTAGTGAAATATCATTAGAATCATATAATACAATTAATCGTCCTAGCTTCAAATGACCAGCTAATGATGAAGCTTCACCCGATACACCTTCCATTAAATCCCCATCACCGCAAATACTATATGTGAAATGATTGATTATATCATAGGATTCTTTATTATATACTCCAGCTAAGTGACGTTCTGCCATCGCCATTCCTACAGCCATTGAAATCCCTTGTCCAAGTGGTCCTGTCGTGGCATCTACACCTGCAGTGTGTCCATATTCAGGGTGACCTGGGGTTCTACTTCCCCATTGACGAAATTCTTTGAGATCTTCTATTGAAAGATCATAACCAGATAAATGAAGCATGCTGTATAAAAGCATCGACCCATGGCCCGCCGACAATACAAAACGATCACGATTAAACCACTTTGGATTGTTCGGATTTTGGTTCATATGCTTCGTCCATAATGCATAGGCCATTGGTGCAGCACCCATAGGCATTCCCGGGTGTCCAGAGTTTGCTTTTTCAATTGCATCAATCGATAAAGTACGGATAGAGGCAATTGAAAGATCAGTAATTGAATGAGTCATTAGATAACATCCTTTCAATAGTTACTTATGTATAACTATTATCATATAGCGTGTCAATCAAATGTACAACATTAAAACAAAAAAACAAAGGTATTTATAGCCTTAAATCATACTGGATTAGTTTATTACCTTCTATTAAAGTATATACAAAAAATCATTCATGATCTTTCACACTGATTCTCACTATTAAATTTCAGTTCAAATAAATTGAGAATACAAAACGTTTCGTAAAAAAAAGAATACATAGCACAGTATGTATTCCTTAATGTAATCGTTTTTGTTTGCTTTCCTTTAATTTGGTTGGTGTTACATCGTTACCTTCCGGGTCAACAACCTTTACTGAATGAAGTGTGTTTGTCATCGAATTTCTAAAGACTTTTAAGTACTCCTGTCTTAATTCCTGTTGCTCTATTTTCTCTGCCTCTGTAAGCCCAGTTGATTTTGCTTTTTTTGATAAAATATTGATTCGATCTATTTTTTCTTTTGGTAGCATTGAAAAGTTCTCCTTTTATTATGATTGGAACATTGTTCATCGTACTAGAAGAAAAAATATTATACAAGTTTTTCGCTTAAGACTTATTATTAACCGAAATTAATCACCTATACTAATGGCTTAAATTGCTGAAGCAAAAACCATACCCAAGCTTAACAAAACAAATAATACATAATATATAAAGTCACTTTGTAGTTTTTTCATCATCTTAAATAACCTCCAACAGAATGTTTGTTCGTATTTATTTGTTTTTATTATAAAGCGAACAAACGTTTCGTGTCAAGCATTAATTCGAACTTATGTTTGTATTTGTTTGTTGAACATGCTATAATCTATGTAAATAAGGCAGAGGCAAGGAGTTGAAGCGGAGATGACAAAACTTTCAAAGAGACAGCAAGATATCTTAAACTACATAAAAGATGAGGTAAAATTAAAGGGCTATCCACCATCCGTTAGAGAAATTGGAGAAGCAGTAGGACTTGCTTCAAGTTCAACAGTACATGGGCATTTATCAAGACTCGAAAATAAAGGACTAATAAGAAGAGACCCTACAAAACCTCGAGCGATTGAAATCTTACACGCGGATGCAGAGGATCAAATACCTAAGAGTAAGGTTATAAATGTTCCAATTATCGGTAAGGTTACTGCGGGTCAACCTATCACTGCTATAGAAAACATCGAAGAGTATTTTCCACTACCAGACCGATTTGTTTCGCCAGATGATCACGTCTTTATGCTTGAAATCATGGGAGATAGTATGATTGAAGCAGGAATATTAGATGGTGATTTGGTAATTGTTAGACAACAGCAAACTGCAAATAATGGGGATATTGTAGTAGCAATGACCGAAGAAGATGAGGCCACTGTGAAACGCTTTTTTAAAGAAAAGGATCATATTCGACTACAGCCTGAAAATTCACTACTTGAACCAATTATCTTAAATAACGTATCTATTCTCGGAAAAGTTGTTGGTGTATACAGAACCGTACACTAAAAGAATGAATAAGAAAGCGGGTATTTCCATTTTCGGAAAATACCCGCTTTCTATATTTAAAAGATAAGAAAATTATGCGAATTAATGGCTAGCGCAAGTGCTTAGACGCTTGCGCATTTCTTAATAAGTCGTCATATACTGTTCGCGTTCCCAAGGGTGGACTTGCTTACGGAACATATCCCATTCAATTTCTTTCGCTTCAATAAAATGTTCAAATAAATGATGACCTAGCGCACTCGTAATTATTTCATCATCCTTTAATTGTTCAAGTGCTTGTGCAAGTGTTGCAGGAAGGTCGTTAATTCCAGCTTCAACACGTTCTTGTTTACTCATAACATAAATATTTCGATCTACCGCTGCTGGTGGGACAAGTTGATTCTTCACTCCATCAAGCCCTGCAGCAAGTAACACAGCCATTGCTAGATAAGGATTTGCAGCAGGATCTACACTTCGCACTTCAACCCGCGTACTTAACCCACGAGAAGCAGGAATTCGTACAAGTGGGCTTCTATTTTGCGCAGACCATGCTACATAGCATGGAGCTTCATAGCCGGGTACTAGTCGTTTGTATGAGTTAACAGTTGGATTCGTAACAGCTGTAAAGTTAGGAGCATGCTTTAAAATCCCTGCAATAAAATGAATAGCAGTTTCACTTAATTGGCGATCACCATTCTCATCAAAAAATACATTTTCACCATTTTTAAATAATGATAGATTACAGTGCATCCCAGAACCTGCTACACCAAATAATGGCTTTGGCATAAATGTGGCATGTAGTCCGTGTTTACGGGCAATCGTCTTAACTACTAACTTAAACGTTTGAATATCATCACAGGCTTTAATTGCATCTGCATATTTGAAATCAATTTCATGTTGTCCAGGTGCTACCTCATGATGAGATGCCTCAACCTCAAACCCCATTTCTTCTAACTCTAATACTATATCACGGCGACAGTTTTCACCTAAGTCGGTTGGTGCTAAGTCAAAATAACCACCGTTATCATTTAATTCCAGAGTTGGATTACCTTTTTCATCTAATTTAAATAGGAAAAATTCAGGCTCAGGCCCAAGATTAAAATCAGTAAATCCTAATGCTTCCATTTCCTTAAGCATTCTCTTAAGATTATTACGCGGATCACCTTCAAAAGGAGTTCCATCTGCATTGTAAATATCACAGATTAATCGTGCAACCTTCCCCTTTTCAGCAGTCCATGGGAAAATTACCCAAGTATCCAAATCTGGATATAAGTACATATCTGATTCTTCAATACGGACAAAACCTTCAATCGAAGATCCATCAAACATCATCTTATTACTTAATGCCTTTTCCAACTGGCTAATTGGAATTTCAACGTTTTTAATTGTTCCAAGAATATCTGTAAATTGGAGACGAATATACTTTACATTTTCCTCTTTTGCTAAACGAAAAATATCCTCTTTTGTAAATCTACTCATTTTTAACCCTCCTGATGTTAATGAAAGAATCTTGTCATATGACCCGGTCTTGAATCTGGCTTGTTGAAACGGCCTGCATCAATCAATTCTGACCGAAGCAATTTCCTTAATTCTGCATTTGATAAATCTTCCTTAGCAGACACTTTTTGTTCTTCAAACTTCCCACGTGCTTGTTCATCTTTCATAGAAAGGATTTGTTTTATACCTGCAAGGTTAACCTTTTGTTCAAGCAAACTCTTTATTTCTAAAAGTCGATCAACATCATAAAAAGAATAATGTCTACGATTACTTTCAGTCCTTGCAGGAAAAATTAAGCCGTGTTCTTCATAATAGCGGATTTGCCGAGCAGACAACTCTGTTAGCTGCATGACGATTCCTATTGGAAACAGCGGCATCGAACGTCTAACTTCGTCACTCATTACAGCTCCTCCTTTACTTTATTTTCTTATTTTAAGCGATGTTAGATATTCTGTCAAACTCATGTTAGGTTTTCTTACATGAAAAAAAGAAGGAATTTTTATCCTTCTTTTTTCATTACAACTAATCCTTTAGACAGTAAAAAGTTTATAGCCAAGCAAACTGCAATTTTCACATGCGAATAGGTCAGCCCACCTTGAACATATGCTACAAATGGGGGTCTTGTAGGACCATCCGCTGTAAGCTCAATACTCGCTCCTTGAATAAAAGTTCCCGCTGCCATAATCACATCATCTTCATAACCAGGCATATAACTTGGATACGGAGTTACATGAGAATTAACAGGTGATGCAAATTGAATCGCTTGACAGAAAGCAACCATCATTTCCTTATTTTCTAGTTGAACCGATTGAATAAGATCTGTACGTGGACTATTCCACTTTGGATATGTATTAAACCCTAATCTCTCCAATATTGCCGCTGAGAAAATAGCGCCTTTAAGCGCTTGTCCCACAACGTGCGGAGCCAAGAAGAAGCCCTGATACATTTCCTGTAATGAATAAAGTGATGCACCTGCTTCTGCACCAATACCTGGTGATGTTAGTCGATATGAACAAGCTTCAACCAATTCTTTCTTACCTACGATGTAGCCACCAGTTTTCGCTAATCCTCCGCCTGGGTTTTTAATTAAAGAACCCGCTATCAGATCTGCTCCAACATGACAAGGTTCACTCGTCTCTACAAACTCACCATAACAATTATCAACAAACACAATACAATCAGGTTTGATTTCTTTGACGAAATCAATCATTTCCTTAATTTCCTTGATTGAGAATGATGGTCTCGTCGCATACCCTTTCGAACGTTGAATACCAATCATCTTCGTACGTTCATTAATCGCGGCCTTAATTGCAGGAAAATCTGGTTTCCCTTCATTTGTTAAATCTACAGTATTATAGTCAATGTGGAATTCCTTCAAAGAGCCATTTCCACTACCTCTTATTCCAACAATTTCCTCTAACGTATCGTATGGCTTACCTGTAATATACAGCAATTCATCATTTGGCCGTAAAATGCCAAATAATGCAATTGATATTGCATGGGTTCCTGAAATAATTTGTGGTCGTACAAGTGCTGCTTCTCCACCTAATACTTCAGCATAAACTGCTTCTAGTGTATCTCTACCATTATCATCATACCCATAGCCGGTAGATGGATTAAAATGAGTATCACTTACCTTATTTGTTTGAAAGCTCTTTAAAACACGATATTGATTATAATCAATCTTTTTATCTATTTCTTGATGTATCGAGCTAATTTGCGCTTCAGTTTCTTCAACAAGTGTTTTTATTTCATTTCCAAATTCCATATCAGTATACATATGCTTCCCCTTTATTGTTTTTCATCAAAATGATTATGCTCCTTCTTCGGAACGTAATATTCTATGATATCATAACAAAATTATATAAATATAACCAATATTGATAATATGAATAATTTTGTATTGTACAGTTCGTTATTTGTGTATAAAATCATATTGAACCAACATGAATTACGTAATTGAAGGAGAAGTATGATGGCGTGGGAAGTATTAGGTATTATCGGAACTTTTGCCTTTGCTATTAGTGGTGCACTTATAGCAATGGAAGAAGAATATGATATATTAGGAGTTTATATTTTAGGAATTGTTACTGCATTTGGCGGAGGAGCCATTCGAAATTTATTAATCGGTGTCCCTGTCTCCGAGCTTTGGAAACAAGGACCACTTTTTCTAATTGCACTTTTTTCAATTTCTGCGATTTTTTTATTTCCTAATGTTCTAATCAAACATTGGAATAGATGGGGAAATTTCTTTGATGCAATCGGTTTAGCAGCATTTGCCATTCAAGGAGCCCTTTACGCAGTTAACATGAATCATCCAATAAGTGCAGTTGTCGTAGCTGCAGTATTAACAGGAAGTGGTGGTGGTATAGTCCGTGACCTTCTTGCAAGGAGAAAGCCATTAGTGTTACGTTCAGAAATATACGCGGTATGGGCAATTGTAGCTGGACTTGCGATTGGGTTGGGACTTTTTCAATCAACATTCGGATTATATAGCTTATTTATTATTATTGTAATCCTAAGAATGCTCTCTTATATTTATGACTGGAAACTACCAACAAAACCAATTCATATTAATCAAAATAAGCAACAAATGTAAGAGCCGCCTTTAAAGCGGCTCTTATTCTTTTAATACTAAATCCTGTGTTCTTATCAATACTAATTCTTGACGAGCAAACGTATCATCAATTAACAACCTCATAGCTTGAGAACGAATTGATTTCTCAATAATATTCCTAACGTAACGGCCATTACTAAACGTCCCAGGTTTTGCATCAATTTTGGCGCTCAACAAATGATCCCGCAATTTCCGTTCTGCATCAGGACTGAAGCTGTATTCTCTTTCAGTCATCATTTTTTGTGATATTTCCATTAATTGATCAACCGTATAATCAGGAAAATCAACTACTAACGGAAATCTCGAATATAATCCCGGATTCAATGATAAAAAATGATCCATTTCACTGGAATATCCAGCTAAAATAAGTACAAATTCGTGTTGCTTATCCTCCATATGTTTTACAAGTGTATCAATCGCTTCTTTACCGAAGTCTTTCTCTCCACCACGAGCAAGTGAATACGCTTCATCGATAAAAAGGATGCCACCTAATGATTTTTTAATCAAATCTCTTGTTTTCTGGGCTGTGTGTCCAATATACTCTCCAACTAAATCCGCTCTTTCAGCCTCAATCAAATGACCCTTCGACAACACATTCATTTGTAAAAACAACTTTCCTAATAGGCGAGCAACGGTTGTTTTTCCCGTACCAGGATTTCCCTTGAACATCATATGCAAGGCTTGTTTTCCTGCCTTTAACCCTAGCTCTTCACGCTTTTTATTAATATAAATCCATGCGTATACCTCTTTGACCATTTTTTTCATTTCTTCCAAACCTATAAGGGCACTCATTTCATCTTCAATTTCTTTTAGGGCTGCGTGCTTCGTTTGTACCCTTGTTGTAATTGGCTCGATTGTGGAGGAATGCAATACTTTTAATTTCTTCTTTTCCCCATTTAAAATAACATTTATTTGCCCGTTATTTTTCATTGTAATTGGTTGATCCAAGAGCTCTCACCTCTCATTCTTTTCCATTATACGTAGAAGGATATTTTTTTGTGACAAAAGCCCAAGGAATTAAGAAAAGCGCAAGCGCCTTGGTCAGTCCCGACAAGCAAATGTTCTGAGGCAAAAAAGTCGCTTTATGACTTTTCTTGCCTCAGGTTATTTGACCTCGAGGGACTAGGCGCTGGAGCTAGACATTTATGCGAGGAATTAAAATGCCTTCTTGCCATTTAAAAATCGAATAATCATTTCCCATAAATCTATTATATGTTGCAAAATATAAATCTTGAAAAAAAATAAAAACAACCTACTATAAAGTAAGTTGTTTTATTCTTATTCTTCCTATTCAAGCTCAAGTTTAATATTTTTTTGTGGTGAAAAAGTCGAAATAGCATGCTTATATATAAGCTGTTGTTTACCTTCAGTCTCCAATAGTACCGTAAAGTTATCAAAACCTTTTACAAGTCCTCTTAATTGAAAACCGTTCAACAAAAATACCGTAACAAATGTTCCATCTTTTCTTAGCTGATTTAAAAATTGATCCTGGATATTAATAATTTGCTTCATCATACTGTCCTCCTCTATTTTCGTACCCACATACTGGGTGATTAACTATTTTCAAATTTTTATCCTCTTACTATCTATTCTCTGTAATTCCCAGCTTTCCTGCAATATATTTATAAATTTCCTTAAACTTTTCTTCACTGTGTAAATTGTCACCCATTGTAAACCATTGAACATTCATTTTATTTCGAAACCATGTAAGCTGCCGCTTCGCATATCGTCGCGAATTTTGTTTGAGTTGCTCTACTGCGGTTTCGAGGGTAACTTTTCCTTCAAGATAACTATAAAGCTCCTTGTAGCCAATGGCCTGAATGGATTGACAGTCCTTTAAGCCTGATTGATACAGGGACGAAACTTCATTAAGAAGTCCTTGTTGCATCATTATATCAACACGTTTGTTGATCCGGTTATATAAAATTTCTCGATCCATCGTTAGCCCAACTATTGCCAAGTCATAAAGTTCTTCCACTTCTTGCTTATCTATATTTTCAGAGATTGTTGTTCCAGTTGTATGTATAATTTCCAATGCTCTAATTAACCTACGAATATTATTAGGATGAATTCGTTTAGCACTTTCAGGGTCTAATTTTTTTAATTTATCGTAAAGAACTAAAGCACCACCATCAGCAATTTGTTGTTCTAGTTCTATTCGGAATTTTGGATCTGATGCTGTATCTGTAAATTTGTAGTCATAAATAACAGATTGAATATATAGTCCTGTTCCACCTACAATCATTGGAAGTTTTCCGCGTTCATGGATTTTTTGAATACACTCTCTAACAAGCGTTTGAAATTCAGCAACCGAAAAGGGATCCTCTGGATTTCTAATATTAATTAAATGATGTGGGATACCTTCCATTTCTTCTTCGGTAATTTTCGCTGTTCCAATGTCCATACCTCGATAGATTTGCATTGAATCTCCGCTAATAATTTCTGCATTTAATTGTTTAGCTAGCTTAATGCTTAACTGGGTCTTACCTACAGCAGTTGGGCCAATTAGTACAACTAACTTCTCTCTATTTAATTCATTACTGCCCAATAGATCACTACCTTTACATCTTTTTCTTTCTATAATAGTACCATAGAAAATAAGATGACCACCAAACTATTATATCCAAAACGATAGAGAAAATAACAAATTTTTGTTAATTAATAGTAAGCTCGCCAAATGGCGAGTTTACAAATTAATTACATGACCCGTTTAAACATTTTCTCCATCTCATACGTTGAATAATGAATTAAAATTGGTCGACCATGAGGACAAGTAAAAGGATCAGATGTTTTTCGTAAAGTCTCTAATAACGAAAAAATTTCATCATTCCTTAAATGTCGATTTGCTTTAATTGATGCCTTACAGCTCATCATAATAGCTGCTTCTTCTCTTAGTTTCTTAATATCTATTTTTTTAGTATTGAGAACCTGTTCAATAATTTCTTCAATAATGGTCTTTTCTTCACCAAGCGGAAACCACTGTGGATGTGACCTAACAATATAACTGTTATGACCGAATGGTTCAAGGAATATACCAACCTGTTCGAGTAATTCTCTATATGAATCAATTAAAATACACTCATCTGTTGCATACTCCATAGTTATCGGAACTAATAACTCTTGTACCTCAGAAATAACTTGTCCAACCTTTTCCTTAAAAAATTCATACTTTATTCTCTCTTGTGCTGCATGCTGATCAATTATATATAGCCCATTTTCATTTTGAGCGATTATATATGTTCCGTGCATCTGTCCTATTGGATACAAAACAGGTATTCGTTCATTATTATGAACTTGATGGACCTGAGAATTAACTACTTCATGAGGGAGATCCAAGCTGGGAATCTCTTTTTCTATCTTTGGTTCGAGCTGTATGATCGGTTGCTCAACTTCCTTATCAATTTTTATTTCTCGATAAGGTTCAGTTTGTCTTGGTATTTCTTTAATCATACTATTGTCATTGTAGGCAGGCTGATATTTTTCTGTCTCAGGCCTATGTTGAAATGTAAAAGACTGTTGCTCCGTTTTTTCAACTTCCTTTTTTGGAGAAAACGATATTTCAGGAATTAATTGTTTATCTTTAAATAAATCTTTAATTCCTGATTCAATTAATTGATTCAACTCATGCTCTTTACTAATACGAACCTCTAACTTTGCCGGATGTACGTTCACATCAACTAATAGTGGGTCCATTTTAATATTTAATAAAACAATTGGATGGCGACCAATAGGAAGTAAAGTATGATAACCTTGTTGGATCGCCTTAACTAAAGGATAATTTTTTATAAAACGACCATTAATAATCGTTGAAATATAGTTTCTTGATGCCCTCGTTACTTCAGGCATTGAAATATAGCCTTCAATCGTAAAATCTAATGAATGTAAATGAATCGGAACCATTTTCTTTGCGATTGTTAATCCGTAAATAGCTGTAATGACTTGTCTAACATCCCCGTTGCCACTCGTATATAACAGCTTTTTCCCATTATGCAGTAATTGTAAGGAAATTTCAGGATGTGCAAGTGCGATACGATTCACAGTATCAGTAATATTCCCAATTTCCGTGTGTACAGTTTTCAGATATTTCAATCTAGCCGGGGTATTAAAGAAAAGATTTGAAACTGTTATATCAGTACCTTTTCGACTACTCGTCGATTTTTGTTCAATGAGTACCCCACCTTTTAACTTCAGATGAGTGCCTGAGTTGTCTCCAGTGCTTGTTTTCATTTCTAACTCAGAAACAGAGGCAATACTCGGCAATGCCTCACCTCGAAACCCTAATGTTCGAATTCGAAATAGATCATTTTCATCCTTGATTTTACTTGTTGCATGGCGGTGAAAGGCATTCAAGCAATCCTCACTATCCATTCCTTCACCATTATCAATAATCCTAATCTTGGATAAACCCGCTTCCTCTATCTCGATTTCAATAATCGTACTACCTGCATCAATCGCATTTTCAACTAATTCTTTAACAACTGAAGCAGGACGTTCAACTACTTCACCTGCTGCTATTTTATTAGATAGGAGATCATCTAGCTGTATGATTTTACCCATTCACTCACCTCATTTCTAGGGAATACATATACTCATGTTAAGATTTCAACTTTTTTTGAATTTCGTAGAGCTTATTTAATGCTTCAATTGGTGTTAGATCAAGAATGTCAATTTCTTTAATCGAATCTAACAATTGCTTTTCTTTATTCGATATACTCAAAGCTTCTTTTATTACTGTTCTATCTTCACCAAAAAATGATAATTGGCCAGTATCAGGTGTATGATCTAATCTTACATTTGTTTTTGGCTGTTGTTCATTTTGCTCAAGCTTGTCCAAGATTTCGCGAGCACGGTTAATTAATTTTATAGGGAGCTCTGCAAGCTGTGCTACATGGATTCCATAACTTTGATCTGCTGCGCCTTCCTTTATTTTATGGAGGAACACAACCTTTTCATTCTCTTCAATTGCACGAACGTGGACATTTATTAAGTTAGTCAGTTCATTTTCTAACTCTGTCAGCTCGTGGTAATGCGTTGAAAACAAAGTATGTGCACCAATATGCTGATGAATGTATTCTATGATTGCCTGAGCCAATGCCATTCCATCATATGTTGATGTACCACGGCCAATCTCATCAAATAGAATCAAACTATTTTCAGTCGCATTTACAATTGCATTTTTAGCCTCTAACATTTCTACCATGAAAGTACTTTGTCCGGATATCAAATCGTCCGCAGCACCAATTCTTGTAAACACTTGGTCATATATAGGAAGTACTGCTTCAGTTGCAGGCACAAAACAACCAATTTGAGCCAGAATAGCTGTGAGAGCAACTTGGCGCATATACGTACTCTTACCCGACATATTCGGACCGGTAATAAGTAGAACCGAACGTCCTTCCTTCATAAGACAATCATTTGGCACGTATTCTTGAGAATTCATAACTTTTTCTACAACCGGATGTCTACCATCTCTTATAAAGATTTCATTTTTTGAAAATACCGGTTTGCAATAATGTCTCTCTTCACTGACAGTGGCAAAGCATTGTAATACATCCAATTCAGCTATAATTTTTGCAAGCGATTGTAGTCTTGGTATATATTCCTTCACCTGCTCACGAATATCGATAAAAATATCATATTCTAATTGAATACTTTTCTCTTCAGCTTCTAATATAAGTGTTTCTTTTTCTTTCAATTCAGGTGTAATATATCGTTCTGCATTTGCCAACGTTTGTTTTCGTTCATACATTCCTTCTGGCAATAGATGAAGATTTGCTTTTGTCACTTCAATATAATAGCCAAATATCCGATTATAGCCTATTTTTAGCGACTTAATTCCTGTCTTCTCTCTCTCCTCTTTTTCGAGGGAAGCAATCCAAGTCTTGCCATTTCGACTTGCATAACGATATTGATCGAGTGTTTCATTATAACCATCATTAATAATATCACCATCTTTAATAGACAATGGTGGGTTTTCCTTAATCGATTGTTCAAGAAGATGTGTTAGAGACTCACATAAATCCATTTTTTCACTTAAAGATTTTGCATAGGGATGTTTCAAATCATTAACCAGCTTATAAATTTCAGGTACTTGCATTAACGATTTTTTTAATTGGATTAAATCCTTCGCATTCACATTACCGAAGGCAACCCTTCCTGCTAGCCTCTCTAAATCATATACTTCTTTTAATAAATCCCTTAGTTCCAGACGTTCAAAGTATTGATCAAGGAATGTTTGCACCAAATTTAAACGCGCTTCAATATCAGCTTTATTTAATAATGGTCGATCAACCCACTGTTTCAATAGCCTTCCACCCATAGCTGTCACAGTTTGATCCAGCAGCCATAATAAGGAACCTTTCTTACCTTTACCACGAATTGTTTCTGTTAGTTCAAGATTACGCTTTGAGAAAAAATCTATTTTCATAAACTGATTAACAGAATAAACTTTTACAGGTTGCAAATGGGACAAAGATCTTTTTTGCGTCTTAATTAAATACTGCAAAAGTCTCCCGAATGTAACCTTCAATTTCTCATCATCTAATTGTTTGACTAACATGATGAATGATTCATTAATATCGTTCAGATCTTCAAATGAAATAGTCACATTACATCTTTCTATTATTTGCTTTTGAATATCTTCTTCCAATGATGAAGAGACGACAACCTCTTTAACACCATTCGCATAGATCTCACCAAAAACATCCTCTATATTCTTCGAAAGGAGTGTTACTCGATTTTCTCCGGTTGTTAAATCTGTTAAGGCAATTCCATACGTATCATCTGGAAAGGATGAAATTGAAGCAAGAAAGTTATTTTCTTTTTCAAGAAGAGATTTCCCTTCCATCACAGTTCCAGGGGTGATTAACTGGACAACTTCCCTTCTAACAACACCCTTTGCCTGCTTAGGGTCTTCAGTTTGTTCACATATAGCTACCTTATACCCTAGATTAACTAGTTGTTCTATATATCCTTGGGCAGCATGATAAGGAACACCACACATCGGAATTCGCTCACCAATTCCACCTTCACGGCTTGTTAATGTAATCTCCAATGCATTTGAAGCTTGAACTGCATCTTCAAAAAACATCTCATAAAAATCACCGAGTCTAAAAAATAAAAAGGCATCTTTGTAATCTGCCTTTATCGCTAAATATTGCTGCATCATAGGCGTATATTCTGCCATCTTAATCCCCCAAAAATCTTTCATTCTTTCAATATTATATCATAACTGACAGAATCATGCCTTCGTGATAATAACAGAAAAAAACTAGGAAGTGATCCCTCCTAGTTCATACCTATTCCTCTAAATCCCCTACTAAAAAGTCTGGATTTAAATCTTCAAATTCATCATCATCGACATCCCAATCTTTGTCATCATCATAACAGCCTTCAGGATTCACAGCGACACAAACCTTTGTTTCACCAATCACTTCTGCAAGATACTCTCTCTCCACTTGAACAATAATTTTGTTACCATTCGGGGAAATAGTAGCCTCCAAGCAATTTGGTTGTTGTAATACATCTACTACTATGTCGCAATGGTCACCAAATGAATTTTCATCTCGATACTTTAACTTAATGCAATCTGTGTATTTTACAGTTTCCGTAGCTACATCTGTTTTCGTATTATTATTGTAAGAATACCACACGTTCACATCGTAACTTCCATGTACCTCTACGGTATTACCTGATTTCTTCGCCTCATAAACATGGTTTATGATCCAACCTCCAAGAATGCTTGTTGGGCTATGTGATGGAGAAATCGTGTTTGTAGATTGTGTAAACTTACGTCCCTTACCTATTACAGCTTTAGTGATAATCTCTCTGTATTCAGACATTCGAACAAACCCTCCTCAATCAATCTTCAATTCATCCTATGCGGGACATTTGACTAGTGTGCGAGTATTTTTGAAGATTCATTTTTAAAACCGTGAATCAATGTAGAACTTTATAATTCATTGTATGCACAGAAGCCCATTTATGTACCTCTTTTCAAATTTCAGAAGAAAAATTCAATAAAAAAAAGCAAAAGCATCTATACGCCTTTGCTTGTTTTTATGTCTAGCTCCCACATCTAACCTCTCAAGGTGCGTTCACTTTTCCTTTTAATGACAGCCACATCCACTGTCATTTGCTAATTTAGAACCAGTTTCACCTTTTAATAAATCGCCGCCAGTTGAACGAATGATTTCATTCGTAACATTGTTTGAAATGGTATGTGCGATTAATTGTAATAAATCATTGATTTCTGTTTGAGAATTCTTAAATTCTTCAACAATAGGAATACTATCAAGCTCTGCTTGAAGTTGTTCAATTTTAGAATCAACCTTCTTTAAAGCTTCTTGTTTTCCGTAATGTTGAAAGTTAACTGCCTGCTTTTGTAAGCTTTTAATACTTGCAATCATTTCTTTTACTTTTTGATTTTCATTAATTTGTGCTTCTGCTCTCTTAAAAAAATCTACTTCTTCTGTTTCAGCAATCATTTTTGCAAGCTCTTCTGCGCGTTCTACAATTTGCTCTTTTGTATATTGTGCCATTTAATTCACCTCTACCGCTTCTTCTATCATTTCTCCATCAAGTGACCAAGTTTTTGCTTGAGTAATTTTAACCTTCACAATCTGACCGATTGCTGATTTAGGTCCTTTAAAGTTTACTAATTTATTTTTACTCGTATAGCCTGCTAATACTTCAGGGTTATTTTTACTTTCCCCTTCAACTAACACTTCAACTATTTGGTCTTGGTATGCTAAATTTTTCTTTGCAGACAGTTCGTTTACAACAGCATTTAGACGTTGTAAACGTTCTTTCTTAACTTCCATCGAAATATTATCAACCATTCCAGCAGCAGGAGTACCCTCTCGTGGTGAATAGATGAACGTGTAAGCTGAATCAAATTCTACTTCACGATATAAGGAAAGGGTCTCTTCAAATTGTTCATCTGTTTCATTCGGAAACCCAACGATAATATCTGTTGTAAATGAAGCATTTGGTATTCTTTCCTTCATTTTGCGAACAAGCTCCAAGTATGATTCACGTGTGTACTTGCGAGCCATAAGTTTCAATACAGCTGAACTTCCGGATTGAACAGGTAGGTGAATATGCTCCATTAAATTACCACCCTTAGCAAGGACATCAATTAAATGATCATCAAAATCACGTGGATGACTAGTCGTAAATCGAATTCTTGGAATATCGATTTTACGAAGTTCTTCCATTAAATCACCTAATCCATATTTCGTATCAGCAAAATCTTTACCGTAAGCATTCACATTTTGACCTAAAAGGGTAATTTCTTTATAACCTTGTCTTGCGAGGTGACGTACTTCCTCAATAATGTCCTCTGGACGGCGACTACGTTCTTTCCCACGGGTATATGGAACAATACAGTACGTACAGAATTTATCACAGCCGTACATAATATTAACCCAACCCTTAATATCACCTTTACGAACTTTAGGTAGGTTTTCAATGATATCGCCTTCTTTTGACCATACCTCAATCACCATTTCTTTACTAAACATTGCTTCCTTTACAATATGTGGTAAGCGATGAATGTTATGCGTTCCAAAAATCATATCAATAAATGGATGCTTTTGAAGGATTTTATTAACTACTGACTCTTCCTGCGACATACAGCCACAAACACCAATTAATAGATCAGGGTTTTTGATTTTCAAAGGTTTTAAATGTCCAATCTCACCAAAAACCTTATTTTCAGCATTTTCACGAATTGCACAAGTATTTAGCAATACGATATCTGCATTCTCAGCTTTATCTGTTGGTTCATAGCCCATTTGCATGAAAATGCCAGCCATAATTTCAGTGTCATGTTCGTTCATTTGACAGCCATATGTTCTAATTAGAAACTTTTTGCCCTTACCAATTTCCAACATATCATCAGGAATTGAAAATTCACCTTCTAAATAATTTACTTCTTCTTTACCACGTTTCTTAGCATCTTTTAAAGAAGGTGGTTGATATACCGCTTGAAAGTATTGGCTGTAGTCCTTACTGGATTTTTTGTCCGAAGACTCTACTTGTGTACTTTCAAGGCGTTGTTTCTCATTCATGTTTAATCTCCTTCCTTACTTAAAACTATTGCCCAATTAAATAGTATAAAGTCTATATCATATTAAAACAATAAAATAAGTAAATTGTAGAAATTTGTACAATGTTTTTCAATCTATCATTATGGTTTAGCCCAAGTTTATTTTATCATTGTGCTATCAACGAGTAAAGTTTCATACAAATCAAATGCGCCTTGGCGTATTTGCGCTCAACTTTATTCAGTCAGGGTATGAACCCCACTGAATTGGAAACTGATTTGCATTCATCTCAAAACTTATAGAAGTGGGAGACTTCTGCTGAATAAAGTTAAACCCTATTGAGGTATCCTCAATAGGGTTAAGGGATTACATAAACTCTGCTACTAATTTATTGAACTTATCTTCTTCTAACTCTAATTCAGTATGAACAAGTGGTGTTTCACTATATCCATGAACAAGCTCTTGATATGATGGTTTCTCTAAATTTTGATAGATTAGTCCAGTCACTAAACCATTATGCTCCATCAAAGTTTGCATCGCTTGATTACGATTATTAGGATTGTAACCATCTATATCGCTAAGCTTTGTGAGATTTTCTTTAAACCAGTCATATGTGTTTATTTTATTATAAGTAACACAAGGACTGAACACGTTAATTAAAGAGAATCCTTTATGGTTAATTCCAGCTTCAATTAGTGCAGTCAAGTCTTTAAGATCTGTTGAAAAACTTTGAGCTACAAAGGTTGCACCAGCAGTTAGAGCCATTTCCATTACATTAAGAGATGATTCAATTGAACCCTTTGGTGTACTTTTTGTTTTAAAGCCCATTTCACTACGTGGTGAAGTTTGACCTTTTGTTAATCCATAGATTTGGTTATCCATTACAATGTATGTGATATCGATATTACGGCGAATTGCATGAATTGTATGACTCATACCAATTGCATAACCGTCGCCATCTCCACCCGATGCGATAACCGTTAAATCACGATTTGCCATCTTCACACCTTGTGCGATAGGTAAAGATCTTCCATGGATTCCGTGAAATCCATATGCATTGATATAACCTGAAATTCGGCCAGAACATCCAATACCAGAAATAACAGCCAAGTTGTCCGGTTCAAGACCTACGTTAGCAGCAGCACGTTGAATTGCAGCTTGTACTGAAAAGTCTCCACATCCAGGACACCAGTTTGGTTTTACATTATTTCTAAAATCCTTAAATGTTGCCATTTTAGAACAACTCCTTACATTTTGTGTGAATTTCATGAGGTAGGAACGGATTACCGTCGTATTTTAAGAAACTAGTAATCTTCTCTGCATGTCCTACATTCATTTTCATAATGTTTGCGAGCTGACCAGTAGCGTTATTTTCAATAACGAGTACTTTTTTGGCTGATTTTACTAACGGCAACACTTCTTCACTCGGGAATGGATGTAAAAGACGGATATGTGCATGGTTCACTTTCACACCATCTTTTTCAAGACGTCCCATTGCTTCCTCAATTGTACCGCGTGTTGAGTTAAAGCCTACAATTAATACATCTGCTTCTTCATGCTTAGCGTCCTTATGAACAGGAGTATTAAATTTAATATTGCTTACTTTTCTAAAGCGCTTATCCATTTGGTCTTTACGATTACTAGCCACTTCAGATGGTTTACCTTGTTCGTTATGTTCTACACCAGTAACGTGATGGATTCCATTTTTTACACCTGGAACAACACGTGGTGATATGCCATCTTCGGTTACTTCATAGCGTTTAAAGTATTCTTTATTTTCTAATTCCGGCAAATCTTGATCAATGTTCAGTTTACCACGTCTAATTTCAATCTTACTGTAATCTAAAGGTTCAACAGTTTGTTTACCAAGAGATAATTGTAAATCAGTTAATAAAATGACTGGACATTGATATTCTTCAGCTAAATTTAATGCTTCAATTGCATCATAAAAAGCTTCTTGAACTGTACTTGGAGCCATAACAATCTTCGGTATTTCTCCGTGAGTACCATAAATCATTGCCATTAAATCAGATTGTTCTTGTTTTGTTGGTAATCCAGTACTTGGACCTCCACGTTGTGTATCAACAATAACAAGAGGAATTTCTGTAATTCCAGACAATCCAATTGCCTCCATCATCAATGATAAGCCTGGTCCAGCAGAAGCAGTTAGTGTACGAACACCAGCATAGTTAGCGCCGATTGCCATCGTACATGCAGCAATTTCATCTTCAGTTTGGATAACAGTTCCACCATATTCAGGTAGCTTCGCAATTAAATATTCCATAATTTCAGATGCAGGCGTTATTGGGTATGCAGGCATAAATCTTGCACCGCCAGCTAGGAATCCCATTGCAATTGCATCATTTCCAATCATAAACATTCGCTTATTACCATCAGCTTTTTCAAGCTTCATTTTTATGTCTTCAGTAAGTTGTTCTTGTAAGAACTCTGCTCCAGCTTTAATAGCCTCCATATTCTTTTCAACAACTTGTTGCCCTTTTTTCCCAAATATTTCATCAACAACATTCAAATACACATTAAGGTCAATATCTAATAATGAACTTGTCGCACCAATAGCAACCATGTTTTTCATTAGAGATGTACCTAGCTCAGTTGCCATTTCAGTAAATGGAACCGAATACATAATCACCTTCGTGTTCTCTGGAATGGTTGGATTAAATTTAGAATCTGCTAAAACAACCCCGCCATCACGTAATTCATGAAAATTAAAATCGATAGTTTCTTGATCAAAAGCTACTAAAATATCAAGATCGTCGGAAATCGAACGAACCTTTGTTGTACTTACACGAATTTTATTGTTCGTATGGCCACCCTTAATTCGTGATGAAAAGTGACGATACCCGTATAAATAGTACCCTAACCGATTAAGAGCAATCGAAAAGATTTCCCCTGTGCTCTCAATTCCTTCCCCTTGTTGTCCGCCAACTTTCCACGAAAGTTGATTGATCATGTGTCTTACACCCCTTTGGAATACGTTCATTTATGAATTTTTATACGTATATAAGTGTAGCACTATTCCAACTAAATCACTAGAAATTAACTTACTACTTTCAAAATTTATAAAATATAGATTAATGATGATAAATAATGTTTGGAATATATTATTTTAATCATTTAAAACCTAAAATTATGAACTGAAACTTCAAGTTTCCTATTAACTGTTGGATATGTACTAAACGCTTTCAATTCTAGACCTAACACAAAAAAAATGCAAGCCTTATAAGTCAAATATTGCCGAAAAAGAGAATATTTTTTAACTTTTTCTAAAACTATTATAATTCCCTATTTTAATTAGGATTATTAACGTGGAAAATGCTCTAAAAAGTTTTCAAATAGAAACCTTCTAACTTGTCTTTCCGAGTAATAATTTAGCAAGCAATTCACGAGTGCATCGTACTTCGCATACCGCTCCAATCCATATGTTGTCTCTGTTATCCCATCAAAATCAGATCCAAAACCTAGATTATACTCACCACCTAATGCGCAAATAAAATCAATATGCTTCAAAACATCTCGAAGAACAGCCTCTTCATCATTTCTTAAAAACTGAGGAACAAATGTAACCCCAATCATTCCATTTTTCTTAATTAAACATTGTATTTGTTCATCATTTAAGTTACGTGGATGATTACACAATGTATAAGCATTCGAATGTGAGGCTATTGGATATTCAGCCAACTCCATTACATCCCAGAAGCCTTTAATTGAAAGATGGGAAACGTCAGTCCATATACATGAACGATTAAGTTCATTGACCACCTCTTTACCAAAGCACGACAATCCTCCACCGCGATCTTCTAATATCCCATCTGCAACACTATTTGCATAATTCCATGTTAGTCCAACAGCTGAAACACCTAATCTAAGTAATGTTTTTAACTTTATGAGACTGTTATCAATCGCATCACAGCCTTCTAACGTTAGAATAGCTCCGATTTCCCTATCCTTTAATGCTTTTATATCGTCTTTAGTCTTAACGACCTTCAAAAATGGTGATGGAGCAATCACTTTCTGATAAAAAATATCTATCATCTCTAAGGCAACCTCGAAACGACTTTCCGGTCTTACTTGTTCCGGAATATAAATTGCGAAGCATTGAACTTTACTACCCGATTCCACTAATTGTTCATACGTGATATGTAGTTTTTGTGAATTTGAAAATAAAATGGTTGGATCCAACCATATTTTATATATGACATCACAATGTGCATCAAATATATTCATATTCTCTATACTCCTTATTAATAAGTTAAACAAAAACACCTGTTTGTCCGATTATAGACAAACAGGTTAATTTAAATTAAAGAAAAGAAATTTTCACCGCGGTTCAACAATTAATTTTATCGCAGTTCTTTCCTCACCATCAATTAGAATATCAGTAAATGCAGGAATACAAATAAGGTCCACTCCACTCGGTGCCACAAACCCTCTTGCAATTGCGACTGCCTTCACTGCTTGATTCAATGCTCCTGCCCCTATTGCCTGAATTTCCGCGTTTCCTCTTTCACGTAATACACCAGCTAGTGCACCAGCTACAGAGTTAGGGTTAGATTTTGCTGAAACTTTTAATATTTCCATTCCTAGTTTCCTCCTTGTTCTTTACAATGTATCTTGAGTGTTCGTTAGAACCTTTTACGAAAAAATTTATCCCATAGATACTATATTCACTAGTAACACTAAGTATTCCTGCACATTTTTAATCTTTTTTCTAAAAATTCCAAAATTAATTTTGAAAACTGACAAAAAAAAGCTGCTACCTAGGGTAACAACTATTTTAATTATCTATTTTTTTTAGTCGAAAAAAGGGTGATCATCATTAATCAAGATTCGTTCAATGCTCTTTGCTGTTCCACTTTTTTGATCAATGTCTATTAAAACAGCACTTAACTGGCTCCTACCTTCTGCAACCTCAAAGCGAACCGGCAGAGCAGTTAGGAACCGTTTGATGACTGCATTTCGATCCATACCTAGTATTCCATCATATGGACCGGTCATCCCAACATCGGTAATAAATGCCGTTCCCTTCGGTAATATACGATTATCAGCTGTTTGAACATGTGTATGTGTTCCTACTACAGCCGTTACTCTTCCATCCAAATACCAGCCCATTGCTTGCTTTTCACTTGTTGCTTCACCGTGAAAATCAACAAAAATAATGGAAGTTCTTTTCTTCGCTTCCTCAATTAACTTATCTGCCTTTTCAAAAGGGCAATCGAGTGGGGGAAGGAAGGTTCTACCTTGTAAATTAATGATTGCAATTTCTTGACCAAGTGATCTGCAAAAAACCATTCCTTTTCCAGGAGTATTTGTAGGAAAATTTGCAGGTCTAACTAAGTAATTTGCTGAATCAATAAATTCAAATATATCTTTGTTATCCCATGAATGATTTCCAAGTGTTACTGCTTGTGCACCAGCCTCGATAAAACCATTATATATTTTTTGGGTAATACCTCTACCACTTGCTGCATTCTCCCCATTAATAATTGTAATATTAGGATGAAATTTAGCTTTTAGCTTGGGTAAATATTCGGAAATCATATTTCTACCTGGGGATCCAACTACATCCCCAATAAATAATATTTTCATTATTCGAGCCCCTTATTGGATATATATTCAATAAATTATATTAACATAATTATTATATAGTCAAAAGAAAAAAAGTGGTCTAATGACCACTTTATTTTGCATATTCAACTGCTCTTGTTTCACGAATAACGGTAACCTTAATATGTCCTGGATAATCTAACTCTTCTTCAATTCTCTTTCGAATATCACGAGCAAGTCGATGAGCATTCAAATCATCAATCGTATCTGGTTTTACCATAATTCGTACTTCACGGCCTGCTTGAATAGCAAAGGATTTCTCTACACCTTCATATGATTCAGAAATCTCCTCTAGCTTCTCAAGTCGACGGATATAGTTCTCAAGTGTTTCACTTCTTGCACCAGGTCTAGCAGCAGATAAAGCATCAGCTGCAGCAACCAATACTGCGATAATCGATGTAGGCTCTGTATCACCATGGTGGGAAGCAATACTATTAATCACAATAGGATGTTCTTTGTATTTTGTAGCAAGTTCAACACCAATTTCAACATGGCTTCCCTCAACCTCATGGTCAATCGCCTTGCCAATATCATGAAGTAAGCCTGCACGTCGTGCCAAAGTTTCATCCTCACCAAGCTCGGCAGCCATTAAGCCAGCCAAGAAGGATACTTCTGTTGAGTGTTTTAAGACATTTTGGCCATAACTTGTTCTATATTTCAAACGACCTAATATCTTAATTAAATCAGGATGCAGCCCATGAACGCCAACCTCAAAGGTTGTTTGTTCACCAACTTCGCGAATGTATTCATCAACCTCACGTCTTGATTTGTCAACCATTTCTTCAATCCTTGCTGGATGAATACGTCCATCCTGTACAAGTTTCTCTAGGGCAATTCTTGCTGTTTCACGACGAATTGGATCAAATCCAGATAAAATAACTGCCTCAGGTGTATCGTCAATGATGAGATCAATACCAGTCAAGGTTTCGAGAGTCCTGATATTCCTTCCCTCTCTTCCTATGATACGACCTTTCATCTCATCATTTGGTAGATTCACTACAGAAACAGTTGTTTCTGCAACATGGTCAGCTGCACATCTTTGTATCGCAAGTGAAAGAACTTCTTTTGCTTTCTTATCAGCTTCTTCCTTTGCACGATTTTCTGCATCTTTAACCATTAAGGCAACGTCATGTGAAAGCTCATTCTCTATACGCTCGAGGATAATATGTTTCGCTTCCTCACGCGTTAAGTTAGAAATACGCTCTAGCTCAACTTGTTGTTTACGTACCATCTCTTCCACTTTGCTTTCCATCTCTTCAATATGCTGTTGTCTTTGAACGAGAGAATCATCTTTCTTTTCTAACATTGCTTCACGCTTATCTAATGTCTCATCTTTACGATCAAGATTCTCTTCTTTTTGCAATAAACGATTTTCTTGTTTTTGTAGTTCGCTTCTTCGATCACGAATTTCTCTTTCCGCCTCTGTACGAAGTTTATGAATTTCATCCTTTGCCTCTAAAAGAGCTTCCTTTTTTAATGAATCTGCCTCACGATTAGCATCATCAATAATCTGTTCAGCAGCACTTTTAGCACCAGCTATTTTAGCTTCGGCAATGGATTTACGAACAAAAAAGCCAACAACTGCACCGACGATTAGGCCAAGCAAAGCGGAGATAATTGCAATGGTAATGTTCATCATTTCACCTCCTCTTGCTATGAACTTTTCTTGCTAGATCAAAATGTCGGCATGTACATTGTTATGTTTCAATATACAGCACAAAGGCTTTTTAAGCTAATCAGATTCTAAAATAATGATCCGAAAGCATAAGAATATACTTCGGGTCTGAATAGCAAAAGCTCACCAGATCCGAGTTTTGCTTTACGTATTAATTCTAACAAAATGTAAAATATACATTTTTATTGTAAATGTGAGATTTTTTATTGTCAAGGCCTGTCACATATTAGGTTGCATATTAATGGTAAATTCGAGGGATTTTTGATCGAAACTTCTGATTTTTTTGGTGCAAATAACAGCGAATGAAGAAAAAAGAGACACAGATGTGCCTCTTCGATTGGTTCAATTAGTCCATTAAATCAAATTCTTCTTGATCTTGCTCCTTATCTACAGGTGCTATTACATCTTCATCAAGTTTGTAATGGACTCTAATTTGCTCATGAATTTCTTTTAATATTTCAGGATTTTCTTTCAAAAATTGCTTCGCATTTTCTCGTCCTTGACCTATTCGTTCTTCTTTATATGAATACCATGAACCACTTTTTTGAACGATATCCAACTCAGATCCCATATCGATAATTTCGCCCTCTTTAGAGATTCCTATTCCATACATAATGTCAACCTCTGCAACTTTAAAAGGAGGTGCTACCTTATTTTTCACAATTTTAATTTTAGTTTTATTCCCTACTATATCGTTTCCTTGCTTTAATTGTTCAGCGCGTCGCACTTCCAGTCTAACAGATGAATAGAACTTGAGAGCACGTCCACCTGGAGTTGTCTCTGGATTCCCGAACATAACACCAATTTTTTCACGAACCTGATTGATAAATAAAGCGATTGTATTTGATTTATTAATAGCACCTGATAGCTTACGAAGTGCTTGAGACATTAGACGAGCTTGCAGCCCCATGTGAGAGTCACCCATCTCACCTTCAATTTCTGCTTTTGGTACAAGTGCAGCAACTGAGTCAACAACTAGAATGTCTACAGCACCACTACGTACTAATGCTTCAGCAATTTCAAGTGCTTGCTCACCCGTATCTGGTTGTGAAAGTAATAATTCATCAATATTTACACCTAGTTTTTGCGCATATACTGGATCCAGCGCGTGCTCAGCATCAATAAATGCAGCTTGTCCACCAGCTTGTTGTACTTCGGCAATTGCATGAAGTGCTACAGTTGTTTTACCAGAGCTTTCTGGACCATATACCTCAATTATCCGTCCTTTTGGATATCCACCTATTCCTAATGCTATATCTAATGCTAATGATCCACTTGGTGAAGTCGATATTTTACGATCAGACTGTTCTCCAAGTTTCATGATAGACCCTTTACCAAATTGCTTTTCTATTTGTTTTAATGCCATTTCTAAGGCAGCTTGACGATCACTCATTGAATTTCCTCCTTTATCTTTGAAACTACTATTATTACTATACAATGTTTTCTTTGATTTGCCAAGTAAAAAATCGAACATTCATTCGGTAATTATCAGCCAATTTTTAACGCAAAAATTGTTTTTTAGTTAAGCAAAAAATTATTTTTTGTAATCTATTCATCACAAAAGCAATAAATAAGATAGATAAATAATAAAAAAACAGCTGATGTCAAGATCAACTGTCCAGTTCTTTTAACATTTTTAGTAGATAATAACAACCATACTTCACTGTTCTTGTACGAATTCCTTGACGTGTTCCGGTCAAAAGAAGTGGATATACCTTTGTAGGATAATTCAAGCAGGAAATCCCGATAATAACCGTTCCTACTGGTTTACCCTCTGACTCATTTGGGCCGGCAACACCTGTAAAACTAATCCCTATATCTGATTGAAGAATCTTTCTTACTTTCGTAGCTAGCTCTTCTGCAGTTTCTTCACTAACAGCACCTTTAGTTTCAAGAGTTGATTTGTTAACCCCAAGCACATGTTCCTTAATTTCATTTGTATAACAAACAACTCCGCCTTTTATCACTGCTGAAGCACCAGAAAGGCGAGTGAGCTCTTCTAAGAAAAGACCTCCTGTTAAACTTTCTGCTCCACTTATTGTTAGATTCATACCTTTTAACCGGTTCATTAACTCGTCGACTAATGAAGTAGAATCATAACCATATATGTATTCTCCAACACGGTCTGCAATCAAGCCTTCCGTTTCATCCAATAGTTTCTTTGCTATTTCGGGAGAACGATGCTTAGCGGTCAGTCTTAATGTTACTTCCCCATCCCCTGCAAGCGGGGCAATTGTGGGATTCGTTTGTGCCTCGATTAAATCTTCAATTTCTGTCTCAAGTTGTGATTCACCAATTCCAAAGAAACGTAGAACTCTTGATTCAATACGTTCAGCTTCACCAATTTGTTTTAACAAAAATTCGGATCCATATTTCAGAAACATTGGATTTAATTCTTTCGGTGGTCCAGGAAAAAGCATATATGTAATGTTATCGACTATAAAGCCCATACCAGGTGCCATTCCATGATCATTACTTAAAATATCAGATCCCTCAATAACTAAAGCTTGCTTTTTATTATTCTCAGTCATTATTCGTTTAGTTTTGATAAAATACTCTTCAATACCTTCTAATGCTTCCGCATCGGTTACTAATTTCTTTCCTAGTATCTTAGCAATCGTTTCCTTTGTTAAATCATCTTTTGTCGGCCCTAATCCACCAGTAAAAATAATTAAGTCTGCACGAGTTTGCGCAATACTGATTGCATTTTCTAAGCGACTCGAATTATCTCCTACAACGGTGTGATAATACACATTTATCCCAAGCTCAGCAAGTTGTTTAGATAAAAATTGTCCATTTGTATTCGCAATTTGACCTAATAGCAATTCAGATCCAACTGCAATTATTTCAGCATCCATCTAAATTCATCACCATCTTTTACTTAGAGTTTGCAAATATATGTTTGTTTTTTGCAAAATAATCCCAACCAGAGACAACTGTAAAAATGACAGCAATCCATAGTGCAACCATATCAAATGGGAAAGAAATAAATTCGAAAGGAAAATTATGTAACAATAATGCTGACACAGCTACGACTTGAGCCCACATCTTAATCTTACCTAACATTTTTGCAGCTGACACCTCTCCACCTTCTGCTAGAAGGAGACGAAGTCCGGTTACCGCAAATTCTCTACTAATAATAATAATGACCATCCAGGCTGGTGCTAATCCTAATTCAACTAATGTAACTAGCGCAGCAGACACAAGAAGTTTATCAGCTAGTGGATCTAGAAATTTCCCAAGATTCGTTACTAAATTATACTTCCTTGCAATATGCCCATCTATCCAATCAGTTGATGATGCAAAAATAAATATAAATGCTCCAACAAGGTCTTTAATTGGAATGGAAATTGTACTTATTGTTACATTGCCCCATCCAAAAGGAACAAACATCACAATTAGGAACAGTGGTATTAATAATATTCTGGCTACTGTTATTTTGTTTGGTAAATTCACTTACAATACCTCCAAGAGAAAAAATCAGTTTCTTCAATAGTGATAATACACTTATAAGGTAAAAAAAGCCATCAATATGATGACTTTTTGTTATTCGGTTACTGCTGGTGTATAACGAATCGTAATTTTTTGTGTTACGACTTTGCTTGGGTCAAATGGATATTCAAAAATTTCACCGTTAATTTTCACTTCAAGATCTGATGATCTCCCAATGTTAAAAATGACCTCAGTTTCATTTGTCAAATCTAATTTTTCCATTTGTCCATCTGCTATTGTTTCATATATAAATTTATGATTCTTTTTGTTCTTTACATCAACCCATGCTTGACCATCAACTTTTGCAGTTAGCTCAACCATAAACGCTTCAGCATTTTTTAATTCGTAAGTTGCAGTACTTGAGCCCTTTTCAGTTTGCACTAACTCTTGTACAGGTTTTTCTTCAACTGCCTCATCATCTTCTCCTGAAGTATCATCCGTTGTATCATCCGTTTCTCCGGCTACAGCATCATCAACATCTTCATCCTTCTTGTTATTCGGCGGATCTTCATTTGACTCATCATATTGTGTTTGTTCACTCTCAATTTCCTTCTTTGGTGATTCGGCAACATCATTACCTTTTTGGAACCACCAAAAAGCGAATAGTCCACCAAGGATGAAAACAATTACTAATATCATCGGAACCATTTCAACTAATTTTGAAGATTTCGTTGAAATTTGTTTTCTTGTCCGGACCCTTGAAATTTGCTCGGGGATATCTTCATTATATGTACCTGGAATGTCAGTTTTATACTCATCAAAAAGTTGCTCAGCCTCTAAACCGACTGCCTCAGCATATTGCTTAATAAATGCACGAACATAAAACTTCCCCGGCATCACATTGTAATTACCCTCTTCGATGCCAATTAAATATCGTTTTTGTATCTTTGTAAGATTTTGCAAATCATCTAATGTTAGATTTTTTGCTTCCCTTGCCTCTCTCAGTCGATCACCTAGTTCAGTCACTATTTTCACCTACCAATATTAAAAGTCAAAGCCAGAAAAATCTGAGCTTGCAAACATTTGCTGTTCATCCACTACTTCATATGTAATTTCTTCTTCTGGCTCATTGCGCAGTTCAATGATATAATCGAAGTCTTTCAACGTATACTCGGTATTTCTAACAAATATATCAGGATGCTCCACAACCTTTACAGCTGGTAACCTCATGATTTCACGGACTAACTGCCAATGCTTCTCGTTTGCACGTTTAGTTGATACAATTCCATCAATAATAAATAGATTGTTTTCATGATATTCATCTTCAATAAGCTCACTTCTAATTGTCTGTTTTAGAAGGGTAGAAGAGACAAATAACCATTTTTTATTCGCACACACACTAGCAGCAACAATTGACTCTGTTTTACCCACTCTTGGCATCCCACGAATACCAATTAACTTATGTCCTTCTTGTTTATACAACTCGGCCATGAAATCAACAAGTAATCCTAATTCGTCACGAACAAACATGAACGTTTTTTTATCATCAGCATCCCTTTGAATGTATCTACCATGACGTACTGCCAACCTATCCCTTAATTTAGGTTCACGAAGCTTAGTTACATTTATCGTGTCCATTGTATGTAAAATTGATTCAAGTCTTACTATTTGTTCATTACTGTCACATAATAAAAGCATTCCCCTTCTTCGGTCATCAACGCCATTGATTGTGACGATATTAATTGACAACATTCCCAACAATGAAGAAATATCACCAAGAAGACCTGGACGGTTTTTTGATATTTCATATTCAAAGTACCATTCTTTTTTCTCCATAAAACCATCCTTTAACGGTGGATATATTTGACATTATGACTAAAGAATATCAATACTTATTATAAACCAATCGTTATTCATTTTATAGTAATATTATTAGATTTTCATTCAAAATTAAAAAAGAGAGGAAAAATCCTCTCCTACAAAACTTTTCTACTCCTGAACAAGTTTAATCATCAAATCTGCAATCGCTTTTTGTTCCTCTTTTGAAGCAACACTCCAAAGATCAGCTAACACTTTTTCTTGCGCATTTTTAGGTTCAACTTGATTAGCGAGATAATCACCTAATTGATGTGCCATGTCAGATATGACATTTTGGTCCATCCCTTCAGATTTTGCTTGCTGTAAACGATCACCTAAAAAATCCTTCCATTGTTCAAAGTTGTCTAATACAGACATAAGTGACCCTCCTTATAAGGTTATTACATTTTATAGTTTGGCATTTGCTATCTAAATTTATGCGCAAGAAAAATTCTTAACAATGCCAGCCACCATTCACTGACAATACCTGACCAGTTATATACGTAGCCTGGTCCGACAAAATAAATTTTACCGCGTTAGCAACCTCTGACGGTTCACCAATTCTTCCTAGCGGAATATCATCACTAATGTATCCAAGATCGTCTTCAGAAAATTCACTAAGCATATTCGTATTAATTGCGCCGGGGGCTACTGCATTTACACGAATCCCACTTGGAGCTACTTCTTTTGCAAGGGCCTTTACAAATGAATTTTGCCCGCCTTTAACCATCGAATATAAAACTTCACATGAAGCCCCTATTAATCCCCATATGGAAGAGATAACGATAATATTGCCACATTTTTTCGATATCATATTTGGCAGTAATGCTTTTGTAAGTAAAAAGGGTGATGTAAGATGTAATGTGATCATTTTTTCAGTCGTATTACGATCGAAATCTGTTATTAAACCATATGTACTTTTCCCCGAATTATGGATAATGGCATCGATGGGATGATCGATTTGTTTAAGGACCTTTTCAACTCCGCTGTCTGTGCTCAAATCCGCTTGAACTAAAAAACTCTCCACATTTTGCTCCGCTAATTCATTCACTAGCTCGAGAGCAGATGATTCATTCTCATTATAATGAAGATATAGTGAATAACCTAGAGTTGCGGCCTCCAAAGCGATTGCACGTCCAATTCCACCACTTGCACCAGTTATTAATGCATACTTTTTCATACAAACTCCTCTTCCCTTAAAAAAACACCCTTTAAAAAAGGATGCTTTTACTTAACTCTTTTTGGTAATACTTGACACTCAGTCATACATTCTTCTTTAAAAAATTCATTTGTAAGCATTGTAATATCATCAATTGTTAGCGATTCCATGACAGGTACAACATCGAATAAATTCATTTCATTAAAGGCATATCTTGTAAATTGGTTTGCAATGTATTCAGGAGAGTTGAGTGATCGTAAAAACACTCCAATTTTCTTCTTTTTAACACGATCTAATTGCTCAGCAGTAATTGGAGATTGTTTACAATTCAACATAATTTCACGTAAACGCGAAGATAACTCATCGGGTTTCGTAGTATCCCCACCAATTATCGCAAAACCAAATCCGTATTCTTCTGTATAATCAAATGAAAATGTTTCATCGATTAGTCCCTCATCGTATAATTTCTCATAGTGCTCTGAACTTTTCCCAAATAACCAATCTAGAATAATATTAATGGACAATTCATTTTTTAACAAATCATTACCTGATCGCTTTGGATTCTGTGCTTTGACCCCAACTAAACATTTGGAGGATTGAACATTCATTTCAAGAACTTGCTTTTTCTTATAGACCTCTCTTTGTTCATCAGCAAAATAACGATTAATTTCCGGCTGATCCTGATAATCCTTTTTATCTTGATTTGAATGAATTTGATTTATCATTTTTTCAGGATCGACTGGTCCAACAATAAACAACACCATATTACTTGGATGATAAAAGGTTTCATAACACGTATATAATAAATCTTTCGTTATCTTTGAAATCGACTCAATTGTGCCTGCAATATCAATTTTTACGGGATGTTCTTTGAACATGTTTTGGATAACACCATAATAAAGCCTCCAATCAGGATTATCATCATACATTGTAATTTCTTGACCAATAATTCCTTTCTCTTTCTCTACCGTTTTTTCGGTAAAATATGGGCTCTGTACAAAATCCATTAATGTTTCTAAGTTTTGCTCAACGTTTGATGTGCTCGAGAATAAATATGCCGTTCTTGTAAAGGAGGTAAAAGCATTGGCCGATGCACCTTGTTTACTAAAGTCTTGAAATACATCACCATCCTCTTTTTCAAATAATTTATGCTCTAGAAAATGGGCAATTCCATCCGGCACCCTTATCATTTCAGTTTCCCCTAATGGTGTAAACTGATTATCAATCGATCCATATTTAGTAGTGAACGTAACATACGTTTTGTTAAAACCCTTTTTCGGTAATATGAACACATGTAACCCATTTGAAAGCTTCTCTTGATATAAGTCTTCCTGAAGCTGATCGAATGTTATTTTTTCCATTATTCTGCAGCCTCCATTCCAGTAAGGAAATAAATAGTATCAAGCTCAATCTTCTTACCAACTTCAATTACTTGTTCTTTCGTTACTTCTTGAATCCCATTCATCCATTCATCAATCGAACGTTTTTTCATTGAAATTACATTATGGTATAAAACTTCGGCTACTCCTCGTGAAGTGTCGATCGTTTCAAGTAATTGATTTTTAATAACTGCTTTTGTTTGGGATAAGGTTTCATCAGTGAAATCACCCTGTAACATCGCATCCATTTGTTCCTTAATGATAGTGACTGCTTTATCAAAATTTTTAAATTCAATTCCTGACATGACCATTAATAAGCCCTTATGACTTTCAACTCTAGAAGCTGCATAATAAGCTAAACTCTCTTTTTCACGAACATTAATAAAAAGCTTTGAATGTGAAAACCCACCAAATATTCCATTAAAAACTTGCAAGGCATCATAATCAGGGTCACTATATGTCGTATTTGTACGATAACCAATATTCAATTTACCTTGCTTAACATCTTCTTTTTCAATAACCTCATTTACATTCGATATCTTTTTATCAGTAGATGTTGGTGGTTGTGATTTTATTTGATTTGAAAATTTAAAACAACTTGATACCATTTTTTCAACTTCAGTCGGGTCAATATTCCCAATTATATAAAGATCAATTTCATCTTCAGCGATTACTTTATGATAATATTCATATAGGGATTGTGCAGAAATTTTTTCAATATCATCTATTCTCCCGTTTACATGAAGCTGGTACGGTTCACCTTTACACATTTCTTCCACTAACCGCAAATTTGAATACCTCATTTTATCATCATAAACAGCTTGAATTCTTTGTTTTAAACTACGTTTTTCTTTTTCTACTGTAGAACTCTTAAATACACCGTTTTCAAGAACAGGTGATAAAATAATATCACTTAATAAGGTAATCGCTTTATTTAATAATGGAGTTTTATCCTTTAAAAAGAGTTCATTCGCAATTTCTACTCGTATTGTAATGACATGGTACTCACCTTTTTTTGAAAGGTCAACATTCAAACTGGCACCATATAAACCATCTAAAAATGTACGTAAAATGGTTGAGGAAGGATAATTCTTTGTCTCGCTTTGCAGAACGTATGGGAGCAAAGCTCTTTGGGTTACAAATTCGGCTTCCAATGGGGCTTTCATTTTTAAAACTAAAGTGTTTGTTTTATACTTATCGGTAGTTATCGTATGAAGCGTTAATCCATTTATTTGCTGCTCTTTCTCATCAATCAGCATCATTAATATAATCTCCTCCTTAGGCTCATAGTTTATTTTTCAACTAAAACGAAGAAATTAATCTTAAAATCACTATAACCCCAGATTAGCAAAAAATTCAAGTTATGAAGAAAAAGCTAGTTATGTCAAACTAACTAGCCTCTAAAATAAGTTATGCTGATTTTGTATGTTTTTGCATGGCAGTTCTAACATATTCTAAAAACTCATTTGCCTTTTGTTCAGGAGCTTTCGTAACGAGACTAACAGTAATAAATAAAATGATTGCAGACACTAATCCCCAAACACCAGAACCAAGTCCAAATGGTTTAAACTTTGTTATTTCAAGAATGATTACGAGTAATCCTCCAATCGATACACTCGATATAACCCCCGCTGCAGTTCCTCTTCTCCAGAAGAATGCCCCAATTATTGCTGGAACTGAAACAATTAATCCTGAGGATGCCGCAACAGACAAAACTGCAATTAAATTAAGCTGTAATTGAGCAAAAGCATATGCAAGAATTGCAATTACAGGAATTATAAATTTTCCAACCTTTAATTGTTTTTCTTCATTTGAACGTTTACCGGTACCACCATAAACATCTCTGGCAAATAATGAAGACAGTGTTAATAAAATGGAATCAATGGTGGAAATAGCTGCTGCCATAATTGAAACCATCACAATTACACCTAGAACAGGTGGGATTAAATCTGAAGATAATAAGTTCGGTGTTGCAACATCAGGATTATCAAGTCCTGGAAATAGCATGATCGCCGAATATCCCCACATAACTGAAACAATTGTATAAATTAATCCGAACACAAGAAAGCCTAATACCATTCTTCGTAAGCTTTTTAATGATGCAGGCATATACATTCGTTGACTTACTTGTGGATTTGAAATACTAAAGAAAATCCAAGGTATTGTAAGAGATAGGAAGGTAGTAAAACTAAAATAACCATTTCCAGGTACTACTAATGACTTTGGATGTTCAGTACTTAAAGTACCAAAAAATTTACCAAAACCACCTAAGCCATTTACAAGTAGTAATACTACAATTGTTGATGAAATAATCATCATTAATGCTTGTAATGAATCAGTCCACATAACCGATCTAATCCCTGCAAAATACGTGAAAACAATTGCTAAAATTGTCGCAATGATTGCACCTGTTGTAAACGAAATTTCACCATCTGTCATCCCTTCTAATAAGTATCCAACCCCTGCTAATTGTACAGCACTGTATGGTATTAAAAATAAGCAGCTAGAAAGTGAGATGATTGTCGCTACCTTTTTATTATCATAGCGGTCTCCAAGCATTTCTGACGGAGTAACATAACCATATTTTTTTCCAACTAGCCAAAACCGTGGACCAAAAAAAGCAACTAGCGTAACTCCCATAAAATAGATAATTTCAAAACCAAATGCTCCTACTCCACCACGGTAGGTTAATCCAGCAAGTCCAACCATCATGAATGCACTATACGTTGTCGCACTATAGCTTAATGCAGATACGAATCCGTTCATCTTCCGGTTGCCCAGAAAATACCCTGCCATGTTTTTTTGCTGCTCTTCCCTTGATATGTAAGCGATGTATAGGGATATCACTATATATATAACAATGCCCCACCATATTAATGATGTACTCATTTTAATCCCTCCAATCTTTAACTAGGATGTAATTAATTCCAATAATTAAGAGGGCTAATATGATCCATAATAAGAAGCTACCGTACCAAAATGTAATATTTTTCAAAATGGTAAAAGGAATGATGTATGCTAATAAAATTAAGCAGATACATAGACCCCCCCATAATAATTCCTTTTTGCTCATTAAACTCCTCCTCATTGTCAAAAAGAGGAATGACTTCATAGTCATTCCTCGTCTTTATTAATACCCAATTATCTCTTTCCTGAATCAAAAGGTTCGCCTGCTGCTTTTGGAGCCTGTGATGATTTAGAGAAAACAACCAACGCAAGCAATGTAACAACATACGGGAAAATCTTAAGGATAATTGGCGGGATTACTGCAAGTTCAGGAATAACTTGTGAAACGTTTGCCACTGTAGTTGCAAACCCGAAAAATAAAGTTGCACCCAATATACCAAATGGCTTCCATTGACCAAATATTAATGAAGCAAGTGCTAAAAACCCTAATCCAGAAACAGTTCCTGTAAATTCACCAGCATAAGTAACGATTATTAGAGCCCCACCTAAGCCAGAAAATGCACCAGATAACATAACACCTATATAACGAACTCTTCTGACGTTAACACCGGCAGCCTCTGCGGCCTGTGGATACTCCCCACACGCCCTTAAACGCAACCCAAATTTTGTTTTATATAAAACAAAAGCACTGATAATTAAGATTAATAAAATGACCCATGTTGTCCAATATGTTTTAGAAAAAAACAAGTCTCCTATGATCGGAATTTTCGACAAAAATGGAACATTATCAGAAACAAATCCGGAAGTAATCCGAATATTACCACTACCAGTAATATTCCTTGCTAAAAATATCGTTAATGCACCAGCAATCATATTAATTGCAGTACCACTAATAATTTGGTCTGCACTTAAATTAATACTTGCAAATGCATGTAATAACGAAAATAAAAGGCCAGCTAACGCGGCTACTAATAATCCTACCCATAAAACGAGGGAATGATTCGACCATATATCTTGAAGATAATGAATCGTAAGGGCACCTGCGAATGAACCAATAATCATCAACCCATCTAGACCAATATTTACGACACCACTTCTTTCACTAAATAAACCACCTAAAGCTGTAATAAGAAGAGGAATCGTAAAGACAATCGCATAAGGAAATATTTGTTCAATAATCGTCCACATATTATATTTCCCCTTTCTTAGCAGCAATATCATTTGAATTAGAGCGTTTCTTACTAAACTTCCCTATCAATCGATGAATCAATACACTTGTTGCTGCAAAATAAATAATAATTGCGATAATCGTATTTGCAATTTCTGGTGGGATTTCAGTCATTGCATTCATAAATCCTGTGCCAGAATATAGAATTCCGAAAAAGACAGCTGCAAAGAATACACCAATTGGTGCATTAGCTCCTAATAATGCTACCGCTATTCCATCAAAACCTTGAGATGGCATGATACCAATTTGCATAGTTGAAGCATTTCCAGTATACATGGCAACGCCTGCTAGACCAGCTAGACCACCTGAAATAAGCATTGATAAAATGATATTCCGATTCACACGCATACCAGAATACTCAGCGGCATCCCGATTAAATCCTACAGCTTTCAATTCAAAACCTAAAGTGGTTTTATTAATAATGAATCCTATGACAATAACAGCAACTACTGCTATAAATAACCCTAAATTTATATAAGATCCTTGAAACATATCTGATAAAAAAGGAACTCTTAATGAAGCAGCTTCAGGTAGTTGTTTTGACTCTGTTTCTAAAAACTCACCTTTAAAATAACCTGGAACAACATAATAAACTGTCCAATAGCCTATCCAGTTCATCATAATTGTCGATACAACTTCATGTACATTAAACTTCGCTTTTAATAATCCTGGAATAAACGCCCAGAGAGCACCACCTATAAAACCAGCTAATACCATGACCACTAGTAACATTGGTCTAGACATATCAAATGATAAACCGATAGCAGTAGCACAAAGACCACCAATTAACATTTGTCCTGGTGCACCAATATTAAATAATCCCGTACGGAAAGCAAAGGCAACTGAAAGTCCTGTAAAAACAAGTGGAGTGGCAGTTGCTAACATATTACCAACACGTTCTGGATTCTTAAGTGCACCTTGGAATAAATAGGAATATCCTTCAATAGGATTACTTCCAATAAACAACATTAATAATCCACCTGCTATTAGTCCTAAAAGCACGGCTATTAATGATACAATCGTTGTTCTCATACACTTCTCTCCTTACTTACACCTGCCATCATAAGTCCGACCTCATTTTCATTCGTTTCAGAGGCATTAACGACGCCAATGAGTTCCCCATTATTGACGATGGCAATTCGGTCAGAAAGTTGCAATACTTCGTCTAGTTCTAACGAAACTAGTAGCACGGCTTTTCCTTTATCACGATGTTCAATCAATCTCTTATGAATATACTCAATTGATCCAACATCTAATCCACGGGTTGGCTGTACCGCAATGAGTAGATCTGGATTCAATTCTAACTCTCTTCCAATGATCGCTTTTTGTTGGTTACCACCTGATAATGTTCGAGCAATAGAAGAGGTTCCTTCCCCAGATCGAACATCAAAGCTCTCAATTATTTTTTTAGCATAATCTTTTATTTTATTGTAGTTTAACAAGCCAAATTTAGAAAAAGGCTGTTTATTATACACTTCTAAAACCATATTTGACTGTAAAGTATAATCTAAAACTAAACCTCTCTTTTGTCTGTCCTCAGGAATATGCGCAATTCCCTTTTCAATTCTTTTACGAATTGGAAGATGCGTAATATCCTCACCATTGATAAAGATTTGACCATTTTCAAGCTTGCGCAAACCTGTGATTGCCTCAACAAGTTCAGATTGACCATTACCTTCAACTCCTGCAATTCCAACAATCTCACCTGTTTTCACATCAAGAGAGAAGTTCTTAAGTCCTAAAACTTTACGATTATTTTTCACCGATACATTTTCTATATTAAGTACAACCTTACCAGGTATACTTTCTTTCTTATTCACATTAAAAGAAACATGACGTCCAACCATCATCTCTGCTAGACTTGCTTCACTTGTCTCAGACACATTAACAGTTCCAATCGATTTACCACGACGGATAACTGTACAACGATCTGCTACAGCTTTTATTTCCTTAAGCTTATGAGTAATGATAATAATTGACTTTCCCTCTTTAAGGAGATTACGCATAATTTTCATTAATTCTTCGATTTCACTAGGAGTTAATACTGCAGTAGGTTCATCCAATATAAGGACATCTGCCTCACGATATAACATTTTCATGATTTCTACTCTTTGTTGCATCCCCACAGATATATCTTCAATTTTTGCATGTGGGTCAACATTCAAACCATAATGATTTGATAATTCTTCGATTCTTTTAGCAGCTCTATCAATATCAAGTGCAATACCAAATTTTCTCGGTTCACTACCCAAAACAATATTTTCTGTAACGGTAAAATTATCAACCAACTTGAAATGCTGGTGTACCATCCCAATTCCTAAACGATTAGCAACATTTGGATTGGTAATTCGAACTTCCTCGCCGTTTACTTTGATTTTTCCTTTTTCAGGTTGATACATCCCAAACAAGACACCCATTAAGGTTGATTTTCCTGCACCATTTTCACCTAATAATGCATGTATTTCTCCCTTTTTTAAAGTTAAGGTTATATCATCATTTGCCACAATTCCAGGAAACTCTTTCCGTATATTGAGCATTTCAATTACATATTCCATAGCTGCACTCACCTTTTTTTTAGACTCTATTCATTCCCCTATTAGCACATCAACACGGTAAGGATGTTGAGATTGTACTTTACAATAAAAGAGACGGAAAGCAAACCGTCTCTTCTATGTTTCTCTTACTTAAATAAGCTACCTTGTTCTGCTTTAACTTCAATTTCTCCTGCTTTAAGTTTTTCATATACTTCATTTACTTTACTAATTGTATCTTCACTTAAGTTAGGATTTTTTTCAGGTAAACCAACACCATCATTTTTTACATCCAATGTTAATGTTTTTCCACCTGGGAATTCACCATCTAATTCTTGTTGTATAATTTCAAAAGTTGAATGAGCTAATTTCTTCATTGCTGATGTTAAGATAACAGATTTTCCATCAGGTAATTTTCCATCTTCATATTGGTCAACGTCAACACCAACGATCCAAACTTCTTCACCATCTTGAACACGCTTCTTAGCTTCATCAATTGCTCCAACACCAACACCACCAGCAGCAGTAAAGATAACATTTACTCCACGGTCGAACATTTGAGCTGCGATTTGTCCACCAGCAGCTTTGTCATCAAAAGTACCTTGATATAGTACATTTTCTTGCTTTAAGTTAATTTTTGTACCTAAATTTTCGTTTGCATATGCTACACCTTGTTGGAAGCCCCAGTTAAATTTTTGTACTGCAGGGATTTCCATACCACCGATAAAGCCTGCTTCACCTTCTTTTAATTCAATAGCAGTAGCTACACCAGCTAGAAAACCTGATTGATGTTCAGCATAGAATACAGCAACAGTATTTTCTTTTACAACTGGGTTGAAATCTCCACTATGTGGATTTCCATCAAGAATAACAAATTTTGCATCTTCATATTTATCTTGTGCTTTAAATACAGCTGTTTCAAATTTAAAGCCTGGTGTTACAATGAACTTATAACCTGCATCATATAGGTTTCCTATTTCTTTTAAGTATTCAGCTTCAGTAGTACCTGCTGGCTTTAGATATTTCGTTTGAATTCCTAACTCATCCTCAGCTAGCTTAATACCTTCCCAAGTGCCCTGGTTAAAAGATTTATCATCGATAGTACCTGCATCAGTAACCATTCCAACCTTAAGGTCAGCCTTTTTTGTATCTCCATCTTTACCCTTTTCATCTGCACCACATGCACCAAGAAGTGTTCCAGCTGCTAGTACAAATGCAAGACCGAATCCAAATTTCTTTTTCAACATAAAAGTAAACCCCCTATAAATTTTGTAAGCATTACATATTTACAATCAGTATTTAGACTTAGACTCGACCACCTCCTTAAATTATGCAATTCTCTTGAAAATTATTTCAAACTCGTTTTCTAACTACATGGAAATCAAATTTGTCTGCTTTAAAATAATTCAAGGAATACAGGACTGGGTGATCATTTTCATCATAATGCATTTGTTTGAGTAAAAGTAACGATGTCTCTGGTTCACAATTTAAAATCGGTGAGACTTTTTCATGGTAACCTAGAGGCTCAATATGTGTAACCGCATACGAAATTTTTTTAGATGCTCGTTTATCCAAGTATTCTAATAACGACTCCTCTTCATATGAGAAATTACACGGGAGATATTTACTAAGAATCTTATCAATACAATATATAACAGGTGAACCATTTGCAGTACGGACTCGATCAATTATTGTAATTTCTTCATCCTTTGAACAATTTAAACTATAGAGATCATCATCTGTTGGTATATGTACAGATGAAGAAAGAAATATTGTACCTGGCTTCATTCCTGCTTTTAAGATCATATCTGTAACACTACTAAGCTGTTCGATTCCCGCAGTAAACAAAGGTTTTGTGTTTACAAAAGTGCCAACCCCATGACGTCTAATGATCACATTTTCTTCTTCAAGAATTCTAAGCGCTTCACGAAGAGTTGCCCGACTAACCCCTAGCTGCTTTGCAAGATGAAATTCTGATGGCAGCCTCTCCTTTTCCTTAAAAATCCCATTTTCAATGTCCAGTTTAATTTGATCAATAACTTGCAAATACAAGTGACGATTGTCTAACTTGATAGTCATTTGCTGTTCCTCCATTTACTTTTGTGAAAAGACATCAGACCTCTGATGTTAGACAATATTCTAACCGTCAATAATATATCATTTTTTCAAAAATAAATAAATACTAAAATCTAATATTGTCGAAAAAAAAGAGGCATTAATGCCTCTCGTTCACTTTTATTCAACTACTTACATCTTCATTCTTTGCTGAAATAAGTACCGTCCTAGGCTTGCTGCCTTCATATTGTCCTACTATTCCTCTAGCTTCCATCTCATCTATTAATCTTGCTGCCCTTGTATAGCCAATACGGAATCTTCTTTGGAGCATCGAAACGGAAGCAGTTTGCATTTCAATCACAAGTTGGACCGCATCATCATATAGTTCATCATCTACTTCTTCACTTTTTTCAGTTGTTTCAGAAGGAATCATTTCTTCCTGATATTGTGCCTTTTGTTGAGAGATTACAAAATCGACAATTTCCTCTACTTCGTCATCAGAAAGAAATGCTCCTTGAACACGAACTGGTTTAGAGGCACCCGCAGGTAAAAATAACATATCACCACGGCCTAACAATTTCTCTGCCCCCCCCATATCAAGAATCGTTCTTGAATCAGTTTGTGAGGAAACACTAAAAGCAATCCTAGATGGAATGTTTGCTTTAATTACACCGGTTATGACATCAACTGATGGTCTTTGTGTTGCGATTATCAAATGAATTCCAGCTGCACGAGCCATTTGGGCAAGTCGGGTAATGCTGTCCTCGACATCTGATGATGCAACCATCATTAAATCAGCTAGCTCGTCCACAATCACAATAATATAAGGAAGACTTGGTTGTTTACCTTCTTCATCCTGGTTGTGTCGTTTTATGTATTCATTATAGCCTTCAATATTTCGAGTTCCAGTATGGGAAAAGAGCTCATACCTCCGCTCCATTTCATTTACGACCTTTTTAAGGGCTTGTGAAGCTTTTTTAGGCTCTGTTACGACAGGAGCCAATAAATGTGGAATTCCATTATAGACATTCAATTCAACCATTTTCGGATCAATCATCATCATTTTAACTTCATGGGGCTTCGCTCTCATTAAGACACTAATAATGATCCCATTAATACAGACACTTTTCCCACTTCCGGTAGCACCTGCAACTAATAGGTGTGGCATCTTATTTAATTCAGCAAGTACTGCTTCCCCAGATATATCACGGCCGAGTCCTATTTGCAGCTTCGAATTTGGTTGATTATTTTCATTAGCTTCTAGTACCTCTCGAAGTGAAACAACTGCTACTTCTGAATTAGGGACTTCTATACCCACAGCAGATTTTCCAGGAATTGGCGCCTCAATTCGAATATCTTTTGCAGCTAATGCGAGTGCCAAATCATCACTTAAATTCACAATCTTACTTACCTTTACTCCCGCATCTGGATATACTTCATATTTGGTTACAGCAGGTCCAAGGTGCACCTTCGTTACTTTTGCTTTTACACCAAAGCTTTGAAATGTCTTTTCAAGCTTCCGAGCATTTTCATAAATATTTTCTCGTTCTGTACTTTGATTATTTTGTTTAGGTGGATGTAATAGTTGAATTGATGGTAATTCATAATCTGTATTTTCATGCTCTACAAATGTAATTGGCGTTTTATCCTCAAAATCTTCGTTATCTTCCTGTTTCTTTTTATCTTTTTTCCTATTTTGGTCTTGCTCATTGGTTTGTCCATATGCTTTGTCAGCAAAATTTGAGATGATTGGTTCAATCGGTATTTCATAAGTTTCGTCATCTTGATGAATCTCTTCAATAGGCTTGTTTGTATTTTGAAGAGGTTTTTGATTTGCTTTCGTTTTCGTTTGTTTTGATCGAGACTTATATCCTTTAAACCAATCACTAGTATCATTTATAAAGGATGTCCAATGTTTTTTAATAAATTTCATAATAGGATTAGTTACTTTTATTAACGAATCATGAAGTGATTTACCGGTAACCAAAACAATCCCTATAATGATTAAAAAAATTGCAATTATTTTAGTCCCAGACTCTGCAAACAAAAAATAAGAGGCAGCAAATAAAATGGAGCCAATCATCCCACCGCCTAAATCAGAGGTGCTCGTATTTCCACTCACAACGGACCAATATAAATTCCACGTATTTTTAATAACACTTGGATCTGTAAATTTACCTTCGTTCGTTTGTAGATTAAATAATGGAATATGGCTTAAAAGTAAGACAGCAAATAAAATTAAGTAAACACCAATTAATTGCCTGCTAACTAGAACTGGCCATTTTCGATTCCAAATAATATAAATAGACACAATTAATAGGCCAACTAGCCCAATAATATCCCAATTCCCGAGGAAAAATCGAAAAACATACACTAAGCCTGTCCCGACTTTACCTAGTCTAGCTAACCCAATACAAGATAAAGCTAATAAAATCAGACCAAGCAATTCAAATTTTATCGTTTTTTTCCATTCTTCTTTTTTCTTTGTACTTCGTCTTTTACGTTTCGCCATTCATACACCTACTTCATTTAAGGACTAAACATTGTTATTAATAATGGTAATGAGAAAGCAGCCACTTTTTTTGGCTGCTCTCCTGACGTTAAGTTCTATTAAATTATATCATAAGATAAGCTATAAAGAGTATTAAATAAGATCAGACACTTTAATACTTTGTCCAGGTGTGTAATCCTGTTGCAAGTAATGCTGGGGATCTGTACTTAATATCCTCTCTATTCGATACTCTAAATTTGTTGTTTGACTTACAGCTAGTGTTACCCCATTAAACTCAACAATTTTTTGAACTGGATACTCTTCTTCCACTTGTGGAAATATCATTTCCCTTGGCATCATTGTGTATAAAATCATTGTAGTATCTTCTCACCTTCAGCAAGTCCATTTTTTTCTGCCATAAGTTCATTTAATTTTTTTATAGCTTGTCCAATACCACCAACCTCATCAATTAAGCCATACTCAACTGCATCCTTACCTAAGACATTTGTTCCAATATCCCTTGTCAAATTTCCTTTGGAGAACATTAATTCCTTAAATTTCTCTTCCGTAATATTCGAATGGCCTGTTACAAAGTTAACTACTCGTTCCTGCATTTTATCTAAATACTCAAATGTTTGTGGTACTCCGATAACTAGCCCGGTAAGTCGAACAGGGTGAATCGTCATTGTTGCTGTTTCAGCTACAAAGGAATAGTCACATGATACAGCAATTGGTACACCGATAGAATGTCCTCCTCCTAACACAATGGAAACGGTGGGCTTCGATAGTGAAGCAAGCATTTCTGATATGGCAAGACCCGCTTCCACATCTCCACCTACTGTATTTAATATGACTAACAAGCCCTCTATTTTAGGATTTTGTTCAATTGCTACTATTTGTGGGATTACATGTTCATATTTAGTCGTTTTATTTTGTGGTGGGAGTTGGATATGGCCCTCTATTTGTCCAATAATTGTTAAACAATGTATTTTACTATCAGTTGATAATTGAGGAACATTTGTCTGACCTAATTGTTGAATTTTTTCAACTAAACTTGAACCCTTTGACTCATTATTTTTTTCTTGATCTTCATCAGTCTGCTCTGTATTTATGTATCTTTCCTGATCCATTATATTCTCCTTTCAACCATTTGTTTCTTAGTATGAACGATTGATTTCTTTTCATTCCCACATTAAAAGAAGCAAAAGAAAAAAGCCAATCACGTAAGATTGACTTTTGTTCTTTATAACACATTTTTTAATACATTCGTTATTTTTACCCGTTCCTCTTCAGTAAGGGGAACAAGTGGGAGTCTTACAGATCCAACATCCAGTCCCTTTATTTGAAGTGCTGTTTTAACCGGTGTTGGATTCGGAGCAATAAACATACTTTTCATGATTGGCAATAATTCCTGATGGAGCTGGGCAGATTCAAGGATGCTTCCATTTAAAAAGCTAGATACCATTCGTTGAATTTCATTTCCTATAATGTGTGATGCAACTGATACAACACCATATGCACCTATTGATAATGCTGGTAAAGTTATCCCATCATCACCACTATATACGATAAAATCATCATCTGTATTCGAAATAATTTCAGTCATCGCTTCTAAGCTGCCACTCGCCTCTTTCACAGCGATAATATTTGGAATCTTCGAGAGTTTAATAATTGTTTCAACAGATGTATTTATCGACGTTCTTCCTGGAACATTATAAAGCATTACCGGAAGATTTGTGTTATCTGCAATTGCTTTAAAATGTTGATATAGTCCTTCTTGATTTGGTTTATTATAATATGGTGCTACTAACATAATCGCATCAATACCAGCATCTTGTGCCTTTTTTGTTAATTCAATTGATGCATACGTATTATTACTTCCAGTTCCAGCAATTACTGGTACACGACCATCGACAACCGAAACAACATGGCGAAACAACGCCATTTTTTCTTCAGAAGAAAGAGTAGGTGACTCTCCAGTTGTACCTGCTACAACTAGTGAGTCTGATCCGTGACTTAATAAGTAATTGATGAGTTGTGTTGTTTTTTGAAAATCGATGTTTCCTTTTCGATCAAAAGGAGTTACCATTGCTGTTGAAACTCTTCCGAAATCAGTCATGATTTCATTTCACTCCTAATCATTTGATAATCAATTTGCTCTAACTGGACCTTCAGACAGATGGAATGCCTTGTGTAGAGCGTTAATCGCCTTAACCATATCTGCTTCCTTAACTAGAACCCATATTGTTGTATGGCTATCGGCTGACTGTAGAATCTGTATACCTTGTTCAGATAGAGCTGTTACAATTTTAGCTGTCACACCTGGTACACCGTTCATTCCAGCACCAACAGTAGCTACTTTTGCACATTTTTCTGTAACTTGCGGCTCATAGCCTAATTCTCTTAATACATCGACTGCTCTATTTGTCATTTCACCAGAGACAGTGTATACAACACCATTAGGGGTAATATTAAAAAAATCGACACTTATTTGTTCATTGGCCATTGCTTTGAATACTTCAGTTTGGAGATTGTATTGTCCCGTTTTTGCCTGTACCTTTAGTTGGGTTACATTTGTAACATGAGCAATCCCTGTTATTAATCGCTCTCTAACCTCTATTCCTTTTGTTCCTTTATCTAATGTAGTAACTAATGTTCCTGGTGAGTCTGAATAGGTTGACCTTACCCTAATCGGAACCTTTGCCTCCATAGCAAGCTCTACCGCTCTCGGGTGTATTACCTTGGCTCCTTGATATGCCATATTACAGATCTCATTATAAGTTACGATAGATAAAGGCTTAGCATCATCAACGATTCTAGGGTCTGCAGTCATAACACCTTCGACATCCGTAAAAATATCGATCCAATCAGCTTGAAGGGCAACTCCAAGAGCTGCAGCTGATGTATCACTGCCCCCCCTCCCAATCGTAGTAATATCCCCTATTTTAGTAATACCTTGAAATCCCGTCACTACTACAACATCATAATCTTCAAGTGATCTTAATAATCTTTCACATTTCATTTCGATTATTTTCGCATTAGAATACTCATTATTTGTTCTAAAACCAGCTTGCCCACCATTCAGTGCAGTTGCTTTTATACCATTTTTGTTTAACATATTCGTAAAAACAACACTTGAAATGATTTCTCCACACGAAACTAGCATATCACTTTCTCTTTTCGTTATGGAAGCATTTGAACCACCAACTAAATCAATAAGTGTATCTGTAGCATATGGATCACCATATCTACCCATAGCTGAGACAACAACAACTACTTTATACCCATCTGCAATCGCATTCGTAACATGCCTTCTAGCAACTTCTCTAGTCTCTTCGGTACTTACTGAAGTTCCGCCAAATTTTTGAACAATGATGTTCATTATACCACCCCATGTTGTAAGAAAAGATAACTTTTTAAAATCTAAATTATTTTACAAGTCCTAATTTTAATAGACTACTAGCTATCTGAACGGAATTCCATGCAGCACCCTTCAATAAATTATCTGAAACTACCCACATATGAAAACCTTCATTATTATCCAAATCTTTACGAACCCTTCCAACAAATACTTCATTTTTTCCAACACAATTAATTGGCATTGGATATAGCTGCTCAGAAGGATTATCTTCTAAAATGATACCTGGTGATGCCGCTAGTAAGTCTTTAATTGCCGCAGAAGTTACATCACTTTGATCTGTTTCAAAATATACAGACTCAGAATGTCCAGTTTCAACAGGTAATCTGACACAAGTCGCAGCAACATGAAGATCTGGTAAATGCATAATCTTCTTTGTTTCGTTAATCATTTTCATTTCTTCAAAAGTAAATCCATTATCCTCAAATTTATCGATTTGCGGAATCGCATTGCCTACAATTTGATAGTGCTTTTTATCGCCTTTTACTGGTAAAACTTCAGGTGTTACTTCTTCACCAGCAATAATATTTCTTGTTTGTTTATTAAGTTCATCTATCGCAGCAGCACCGGACCCTGATACTGCTTGATAGGTTGAAACAATAACTTTCTTCAATCCATACGCTCTTCTTATTGGTTCTAATGCGACAACCATTTGGATGGTAGAGCAATTAGGATTTGCAATGATTCCTTGATGCGTAAGTAGATCTTTCTCATTTACTTCAGGAACAACAAGTGGTACACCTTCATCCATTCGGAAGGCACTTGTATTATCAACAACAATTGCACCACGTTTTACGGCTTCTGGTGCCAATTCCTTTGAGACACCACCGCCTGCACTAAACAAGGCGATGTGAACACCTTCAAATTTATCTGGCGTAGCAATCTCTACAGTTAGTTCTTGACCACGGAACAATACTTTTTTACCTGCTGAACGTGCGGATGATAATAATGAAAGTTTTGTTAAAGGAAAGTTCGATTCCTCTAAGGTTTGAATCATTCTTGTTCCTACTGCACCTGTTGCACCAACGACAGCAACATGTAATTCATTACTAAATGTCATATTAAATACCCCTTCCTAATAAAAGCAATTACCTATTTTACGTTAATGATTTTTATTTTATCATATTCACGCATTAAAGAAGAGAAGAATTTAAATATTCTTTCTCTTCTGTCATAGAATTTTCAAATTTATGCTTCATCATCGCGGTATTTTTCAATGATAACTGGTTGTAATTGCTTTCCTTCAATAGCAGAAAGTACGGTATCTTCAAGCATGTTCATTCTTGCTACCATCGAATTTGGCTTTTTCAAAGGAGAATCCTGCCCATAAGGAATAAAATATATATTTTTTGTTGCCATTAGACGCATTAGATTAACTCCATTTAATCCAAGGGCATCATTTGTGGAAATTCCTAACACGACTGGTCGTTGATTTCGTAATGTGGCCTTTGCTGCCATTAATACAGGATTGTCAGTCATTGCATTGGCAAATTTACTCATTGAACTTCCTGTTAAAGGAGCGATTACCATACAATCCAATGGAATTTTCGGACCTAAAGGCTCTGCTTTAACAATTGAATCAATTACTTTTTTACCAGTTAACTCCTCGATTTTTGCAATCCATTCCTCGCCATCTCCAAAGCGTGTATTTGTTGACTGTACTGTATATGAAACGACTGGTAATACTTCTGCCCCAGCATCAACTAATCTTTTTATTTCTGGCATTACCGCGTCATATGTGCAATGGGAACCTGTAAGACCAAAACCAATTCTTTTACCATTTAAATTAGTCATTTATTTTTTCTCCTCTCGTTGTTGTACTAACTCTCGTAGCAACTGTGACAATACATTTGCAATAATTTGCCCAGCTGTTTTTGGAGCAACAATTCCTGGTAAGCCTGGGGCTAACAATGCCTTAATTCCCCTTTTCTCAGCGTAACGAAAATCTGTGCCCCCTGGTTTTGAAGCTAAATCAACAATCAATGTATGTGCAGGCATTTTCGAAATGATACTTGCATTCACTACCAAATGGGGAATGGTATTTATGCATACATCGATATCCTTAACATGATGTTCCAACTCTGCCAAGTGAAAAGGCGTCAATCCCATTTCTGTGATTCTCGCAATATGTTCTGATTTTCTTGCTCCAACCTTAACATGTGCACCAAGAGCAGAAAATGATCGTGCAACACTCATACCTACTCTGCCTAATCCAAGAACAACAACTTTTGAATCATGTATCGTGATGTCAGTGTGTTGAATAACCATCATAATTGTACCTTCAACAGTTGGTATGGAATTATAGATAGCAACATCATCACGTTCAAATAATTGGATTAATTTTCGATTACTACCACTTACAATTTGATTTAGATAGTCATTACTAATTCCAGAGAATACGATACAATGCTCTGGAGTTTCTGAAATAATTTCCTTTGTCAATATCACTGTTTCATTTGAAAAAATAGTTTCGACTTCACCCTCGCTGTTCGTTCCTGAGACAGGAAGGATCATAGCATCTATATCTGAAAAGTCGATTTCATCCATACGTTCTTTTGATGCTCCAGTAAATCCATGATCAAGTTGATCAAATCCGATTAATGAAATTCTTGAGTCTAATTCAACGAGTTTACGAATGACTTCTAATTGTCTTGCATCTCCACCGATAATAGCGATGTGCATATCAGTCAACATAAGATTTATCACCTACTTTAAAAGCAAAAATTTTGATCAAATACCGTACTTTTATCTTGAATTTTGATATCAATAAAATCTTCTTCAATTTTATTTACTCCAACATCTTATGAATTGAAGGCTGAATAGGTGAATAAACAAATTACTATGCATTTGACGAATTGCCTTAGTTGCACTTATTCAGATCAGAAAGGGATGCTATCTTTTCCGAAAACAAAAAAATGACCCATAAAAAGGTCATTTCAATTTTATTATTCTGTTGGGTATTCATCAGGTATATCTATGATAATCATATCTGAACCAATTTTTCGGATATGCTGCCAGGATACCCTCACTTCATTTCCCTGTTTTTTTAGCCCAAACCACTTCAGAGATGGGATGATGAGTGCTTTAATTTGACCAGTTTTTTCATCAATTTCTAAATCAGTTTGGCCAAGTACCCCTAATCTTTCTGCACGCTTTACATCCACAATTTCCTTGCCACTTAGTTCACTTAATCTCAAAATCAACCACCCCTTCAATATCCCTTATTATATTGTATGGAGTAGTCCACTTTTTAGAAGTTAAACGTTATAACAATTCGTCAAACTAATTCGAAAGTTTTTTCGGTAATTCCTCGGACGGACTAATTAAAGCGACTGAATAATGATCTGTGAAAATTCGATTTGTCATTTCATTCACACTTTGTTCATTTACTTCATTAATTTCAGAAATAATCTCATCAAGTGATTTATGCTTTTTCAATAAGAGTTCATTTTTTCCGTTTCGACTCATTCTACTATTTGTACTTTCTAGGCTCAGCATTAGGCTGCCCTTCATTTGTTCTTTGCTATTTTTTAATTCTTTAGCAGTGATTCCCTCTTGTTTTAACTTATCTAGTGTATCTTTAATTGTTTCAAATAATAAGTCTAATTGATTACTTCCTGTTCCTCCGTATACAGTAAGCATACCATTATCCTTATATGAGGAATGGTATGAGAACACTGAATATGCGAGTCCTCGTTGTTCACGTACTTCTTGGAAAAGTCTACTACTCATACTGCCGCCTAATATATTATTTAACACAATTAGATTGTAGATGTCCTTATCACCAATTTGTAAACCGTTAAACCCCATACAAAGATGTGCCTGCTCTGTATCCTTTTTTCGGGTAATTGTATTTGAATGGAAGGTTGGTTTCCTTAATTCTTGTTTTTCATGCTTTGTTGAATATTTTCCAAAATATTTTTCTACTTCAGAGATAAACTTTTCATCTATATTTCCTGCTACCGAAACAACTACATTTTCTGGAGTATACGTATCATTCATATACTGTCTGAGCATATCACCGTTAAATGTTGTTAACGTTTTTTCAGTACCGAGAATTGGGTAGCCTAATGGGTGGTTTTCATAGCTTGCCTTGCTTAAAAGGTCATGGACAATATCATCTGGAGTATCTTCATACATTTTTATTTCTTCATAAACAACGCTTTTTTCCTTTTTAAGCTCTCCTTCATCAAATGTAGAATGAAAAAACATATCTGCGAGCACATCTAATGCGAAATTTGCATGCTCGTCGAGAACTTTTGCATAATAGCAAGTATATTCTTTTGAAGTAAAAGCGTTTACTTGACCACCTATACTATCAAATGATTCTGCGATTTCTTTCGCAGTTCTTGTTTCTGTCCCTTTGAAAAACATGTGCTCCAAGAAGTGAGATATCCCATTATTTTGATCATTTTCATTTCTTGAGCCAGTACCAATCCATATTCCAATTGCCACTGAACGTACTGTAGGGATGTTTTCTAAAACAATTCTAACGCCATTTTGACATGTATATCTTTTAATCAAGGTGTATTTTCCTCCTGTTTAAAACTCTTCGAACGATGCACTTCATTTTCTGCATTTATCTACTTAGTTTTATATAATATACGTTCCTCACTTAATAATGTAGACACATTATCAATCAGATATTCTTTTTGTTTAATTGAAAGTATAAGTCTTTCCAGACTTTGAGCGGTAGGTGAAGTTGGATGCATCAATATCATTGCACCTGGATGGATTTTCGATAATACTCTTTCAACTAACACATGAGGTTGGGGACGTTTCCAATCAACTGTATCCACGCTCCACATTATTGTTTTCATTCCAAGTTCATCAGCAATTTTAACAACCTCAGCTCGATAACTACCACTTGGTGGTCCGAAAAGTGTTACCTGCTTCCCAGTTGTTGCTTCGATCACATCATTTGTTTGAATGAGCTGCTCCCGAATCAATTCAGCTGATAATTTTTCCATATTCGGATGTGAATATGAATGGTTTCCAACCTCATGTCCTGCATCAACAATCATTTGAGTTAATTCAGGATTTTCCTTGACCCAACGTCCTTCTAAAAAAAAAGTTGCTTTAATATTATGCTTTTTTAATGTCGTTAACATGTCTGGAATGTACTCATTTCCCCACGCAACATTGATTAAAAATGATACCATTGGTTTATTAGGATGGCCTCTATATATAGCTTCTGCTGGAAGATCCTCTAGATGAATATTTGGTGGAGTTTGCTTGAAAACAAGTTTTTTTTCATCAAATTTTCCATCTTTCTTCATTCTTTCATGTGAAGCCTTCACATCAACCTTTAATCCGTTATAACCAGGCATCGCCTTCCATACGATATCAATTTTTGCATCCTCGGCTGGGATTTCATATTCAATTGATTTCTTTTCTATTTCAGATAGCAAGTTATTTTGTCCAGAAACTGTAACACTCTCTTGATTATGTTTTAGGGCATTTACATAGTCTGTCGTATATGGATTTTGTAAAGATCCTATCGATAATAATAAAATACATATGAAAACAAAAAATTGTATGTAATGTTTTTTCATAGCTATCCCCCTCTTTACTAAAAAATATGTAAAGAAAGGACAAGGTAGAACTATGTATAATTTGTTTCATTATATAAACCTAATAAGCCTGGAGATTCCAGGCTTATTACAGTTATTGTTGTTGTTGTTTTTCTTTTTCTTCTTTCAATACAACTTTTCTTGAAAGATTAACACGGCCCTGCTTATCAATTTCCATTACTTTTACTAAAATTTCATCACCAATTGATACAACATCCTCAACTTTTCCAACTCTTTCTTCTGCTAATTCAGAAATATGGACAAGTCCGTCTTTGCCACTAAATATTTCAACAAAGGCACCAAATTTTTCAATTCGTTTTACTTTACCAAGATACATTTGTCCTACTTCAACTTCTCGAACAATGTCTTCGATAATTTTCTTAGCTTTTTGATTCATATTTTCATCTACTGAAGAAATGAACACAGTACCATCTTGTTCGATATCAATTTTTACTCCGGTTTCATCAATAATTTTATTAATTTGCTTACCACTTGGTCCAATAACATCTCTAATTTTATCAGGGTTAATAGTCATCATTAAGATTTTTGGAGCAAATTTTGAAAGCTCATTTCTTGGTTCATTAATTGTACTAAGCATAGAATCTAAAATTTGCATTCTGCCTTTTTTCGCTTGTTGAAGTGCTTCTTCAAGTATTTCACGTGATAATCCTTCAATTTTGATATCCATTTGTAGAGCTGTGACACCTTTAGAAGTTCCTGCAACCTTGAAATCCATATCTCCAAGGTGATCTTCCATCCCTTGAATATCTGTTAATACGGTATAATATTCACCTGACTTAACTAATCCCATTGCAATACCAGCAACAGGCGCCTTAATTGGTACTCCTGCATCCATCATTGCTAGTGTACTAGCGCATATACTAGCTTGTGAGGTAGAACCATTAGACTCTAACACTTCCGAAACTAATCGAATTGTATAAGGGAAATCTTTTTCAGATGGAATAACCGGTTCTAATGCACGTTCCCCAAGCGCACCGTGTCCTATTTCACGACGTCCTGGTCCCCTCATTGGTCCTGTTTCACCAACACTAAATTGAGGGAAATTATAGTGATGCATAAAACGCTTTGATTCCTCAATTCCTAATCCGTCTAAAATTTGCACATCCCCTAATGCTCCTAAAGTACAAATACTAAGAGCTTGAGTTTGTCCACGTGTAAACAACCCTGAACCATGGGTTCTAGGCAATTTACCAACTTCAGATGAAAGTGGTCTAATTTCATCAATTTTTCTTCCATCAGGACGAATCTTTTCAACAGTTATTAATCTTCTTACTTCTTCTTTTACTAATTTATTTAAAATTTCTTTTACTTGCTTTATTGTTTCTTCATCTACTTCTTGTGCTTCAAACTTTGCCACAACAAATGCTTTTACTTTATTTATGGCATCTTCTCTTGCATGTTTCTCAGCTACCTGTACAGCCTTTGTAATATCATTTTCGGCTAGTGTGCGAATTTCTTGTTCTAACTCTTGATCAAGCTCATATAATTCGATAACCAATTTTTCTTTTCCAATCGCTGCAGCAATTTCTTCCTGGAAGGATATTAAACGCTTAATTTCCTCGTGACCAAACATGATTGCCTCTAACATTGTTTCTTCCGGAACTTCTTCAGCCCCAGCTTCAACCATATTTATAGCATCCTTTGTTCCTGCTACAACTAAGTGGATGTCACTTTTCTCTTGATCCGCAACAGAAGGATTAATGATAAATTCACCATCGATTCTTCCAACAGTCACTCCTGCGATAGGTCCTTCAAACGGAATATCTGAGACAGACAATGCTAATGAAGAACCGAACATTGCCGCCATTTCTGAAGAACAATCTTGATCAACACTCATTACAATGCTAATTACTTGAACTTCATTTCGAAATCCATCTGCAAATAAAGGACGAATTGGTCTATCAATTAGACGACTTGCAAGAATTGCCTTTTCACTAGGTCTTCCCTCACGCTTAATAAACCCACCTGGAATTTTCCCAACTGCGTATAATCTTTCTTCATAATTAACTGTTAATGGGAAGAAATCTAATTTTTTTGGTTCCTTAGACGCTGTTGCAGTACTTAGCACAACAGTTTCACCGTAACGGACTAATACAGCTCCATTAGCTTGTTTTGCTAACTGACCAACTTCAACTGTTAGTGTTCGGCCAGCCCAATCTATGGAGAAGACTTGCTTTCCTTGATCCATATTTTATAGTACCCCTCTCTATCTATACATTTTATAACCAATGCATAATATGTCATCATATGTATTGTTAGTATGAACAAATTTATTTGAACATATCAATATTAACGTAATATGTAAGATTCAATTAAAATGTAACTTTATTTACTAGTTAATAACCGTACTTTTTTAAGCTAATAAAAAAGCGGGAATTCTCCCGCTTTTTGTGTTGATTATCGACGTAGGCCAAGCTTGTTGATTAGTTCACGGTAACGAGTTACGTCATTATTACGAAGATATGTTAATAAATTACGACGTTTACCAACCATCTTTAATAGACCACGACGTGAATGATGATCTTTCTTGTGTGTACGTAAATGATCATTCAATTTATTGATTTGCTCAGTTAGGACAGCGATTTGAACTTCTGGTGAACCAGTATCATTCGCATGAGTTTTATACTCGTTAATGATTTCATTCTTACGCTCTTGTGTGATTGCCATCCTATTCACCTCCTATTCTCGTAATCCCCAATTACCGAGCAGACGTTGGTGATTCGATCTGCCAAGCAATGGTTCTATTCATACGTTAATTAGAATACAACTTTTTATGACAAAAAGCAAGTATGTTCATATATTTTTTCAAAGAATTCCTGAGTGTATTTTTTATCTTGCTCAATTTGCTTAACCAATTCATCGATGGAAGGGAATTTTTTTTCGGACCGAATTCGCTCATACCACTCGATCATTACTCGCTCATCATATATATTTTCATTAAAATTAAATATGTGCACCTCAATGGAAGGTGTTTTCTTATTTTCATGGAAGGTTGGCTTCAAACCAATATTACAAACTCCAAAATACCACTTTGATTTTACCTGAATTCGAACAGCATAAACCCCTAATTTTGGGACGATAAAATCTGGATCTACTTTAACATTTGCCGTTGGGAAACCGATAGTTCGCCCTCTTTTTTCTCCATTTATTACCATTCCACTGACAGTATAATTTCTACCTAATAAACTTTTTACATTCGACATTTCACCTTGTCGAATGTGTTCCTTTATTAATGTAGAACTTACCTTTTCATTATTACATGATAATTTTTCAACAGTAGTATGGGTAAACTCTCCCCTTGATTGGACTGGTAATGTTTCCATTGTCCCTTTGCCTAAATGACCATATGTAAAATCAAATCCGGCAACAACATGTCTGGCATTCAAGTCGATAATATATTGATCCACAAATTGTTGTGGTAATAAATTAGCAAATTCACGCGAAAAATTGACGATATATAAATAATCGATTTGTAAATCCTTAAATAAAGCTTCTTTTTTTGTTAATGAAGTTATATATTCAACTGGTTTGTCACCTTTACCAAGAACGACAGATGGGTGAGGATCAAATGTCATCACTGAACAAGCTATGCCCTTATCATCTGCTATTTTTTTGGCGGTATTAATGACCTTTTGATGACCGAGATGAACACCATCAAAATAGCCTAAAGCTAAAACAGTTGGTGCTAAATCATCTTTATTTAATGAATGTGGATGTGTGATATGGATTGTCTTCACTTGTCGTTCACCTTTACTTATATTAATTCTTGATTGTTAACGAGTACTTTAATAGGCTTGATTAAATGGTTTTTTTCTGGATGTCTCTGATATATTGCAAGGATTTGTTTTTCTATACTTTGAATAGCGATGGGTTGAGCAGTTAGAATATGATCAAATCCTTCAGGTAATGGCAAGACTGCCCCATTTTTTACCTTCTCTGCTACTTTATCATTAATCATAACATTCGGCAAATGTAAAAGTGCATCTTCAATTGAAATGAGGCAAGTGTTAATCGTATGGTCTTGTACTTTTTGCTCGACCTCAGATAAACTAATACATTGGTTAATAAGGAAGTTGCCAGAGGAGATTCGAGTAAGGTCAGACATGTGTGCTGGAAAGCCCAATTTCTCTCCAATTTGAACAGCTAATGTTCGAACATACGTCCCTTTACTGCATGTTACCTTAAATCTAAAAGAAACTGTGTCTCCTTTATACTCATCCTTACCGTCTAGCAATACTAATTCATGAATATGTATATTTCGTGAGGGACGCTCGACTTCTATTCCCTTTCTTGCATATTCGTATAGTCTCTTCCCATTTACTTTTACAGCAGAATACATTGGAGGTGTTTGAGTGATTTCACCTGTTAAGGACATGAACACGTCTTCTATCTCTGATTTGGAAATTACACGGTCTACTTTCTTTTCAGATACGATATCGCCTGAGGAATCTTCTGTTGTTGTAGAATAGCCAAGTGTTACCTCACCTACATATGTTTTATCTTCAGCCGTAATGAATTCTACAATTTTTGTTGCCCTGCCCAAACATATTGGTAATACACCTGAAACATCAGGGTCAAGTGTACCTGTATGACCAACCTTCTTCATTTTAAGTAATTTCCTTACTTTAAAGACACAATCATGGGATGTCATCCCTTTTGGCTTGTGTAATAGTAAAATACCATCCATAATGACTTACTCCTTTCCTACAATGAAAAAGGGGATAGACTTAGGAAAGCCTATCCTCCATCTTACTCTTGATTTGATTGCTTGTTAATCTCATGTATGATTGTCTCGATACGATTCCCATAATCAATCGATTCATCAAACTCGAATTGGATTTCGGGTATTTTACGCAATCGAATGCGTTGCCCGATTTCAGAACGAATGTAGCCTTTTGCTTTTGCTAAGCCTTTCAGAGTGTTTTCTCTTTGTTCTTCATCACCAAGAACCGAAATAAACACCTTCGCTTGTTGTAAGTCACCTGTAACATGAACATCTGTAACTGTTACAAAGCCAATCCGTGGATCTTTAATTTTGCGGCCAATTATGTCACTGAGTTCCTTTTTCATTTGCTCGCCAACTCGATTAGGTCGTAAACTCATTTGTTTTCACCTCGATTTACAACATAAGAACGTATCTTTTACTTCTTACCTTATAAGTTCAATAGTTATTATTTACGATCAATCTCTTGCATAATAAATGCTTCAATGATATCTCCTTCTTTAATATCATTAAATTTCGTAATAGTTATCCCACACTCATAATTTTGAGCTACTTCTTTTACATCATCCTTGAATCGTTTAAGAGTATCTATTTCACCTTCAAAAATAACAACTCCATCACGAATCAAACGAATTCCACTATCACGCGTTATTTTTCCATCTGTTACGTAGGAACCAGCAATCGTACCAATTTTAGATACTTTAAAAGTAGTACGAACTTCTGCTTGCCCGATTACTTTCTCTTCAAACTCTGGATCAAGCATACCCTTCATTGCAGATTCAATTTCTTCAATTGCTTTATAAATGATTCGATGTAATCGAATGTCAATATCCTCAGCCTCAGCTGTTCTTTTCGCATTCACATCAGGTCTAACGTTAAATCCAATTACAATTGCATTAGAGGCGGAAGCAAGGGTAATATCTGATTCAGTTATTGCACCAACACCAGTATGGATTATCTTAACCTTAACCCCTTCGACATCAATCTTTTGTAAAGAAGCTGCAAGTGCTTCGACAGAACCTTGAACATCTGCTTTTACAATTAAATTGATTTCTTTCATTTCGCCTTGCTTAATATGTTCGAATAAGTCTTCAAGACTTACTTTCACCTTATCGCCACGCTGCTCTACTAATTGTTTAGATGCTCTAGCTTCACCAACCTGACGGGCTTTCTTTTCATCTTCAAATACCATAAATTGATCTCCAGCTTGTGGTACATCATTTAAGCCAGTAATCTCAACTGGTGTAGAAGGTCCTGCTTCTTTCACACGACGACCTAGGTCATTAACCATTGCACGCACACGACCAAATGTACTTCCAACAACAATTGGATCTCCTACTCGTAACGTTCCATTTTGTACAAGTAATGTTGCAACAGAACCTCTTCCTTTATCTAGTTGGGCTTCGATAACAGTTCCTGTAGCAAGTCTTTTCGGATTCGCCTTGTATTCTTCAACTTCACCTACTAGAAGAATCATCTCCAGCAATGAATCGATCCCCTCACCAGTAAGTGCTGATAGTGGAACAAAAATAGTATCGCCACCCCAAGCTTCAGGAACTAAGCCATGTTCTGTAAGCTCTTGCATGACTCGATCAGGATTTGCGGTAGGTTTATCTATTTTATTCACTGCCACAATAATTGGAACTTCTGCTGCTTTCGCATGATTGATAGCTTCAACTGTTTGTGGCATTACACCATCATCTGCTGCTACGACAAGAATCGTAATATCAGTAATTTGAGCTCCACGAGCACGCATCGTTGTAAAAGCAGCATGTCCAGGTGTATCTAGGAAAGTAATTTTCTTTCCATTATCTACAATTTGATAGGCACCAATATGTTGTGTAATACCGCCTGCCTCTCCAGCAGTAACCTTTGTGTTACGAATAGAATCAAGTAGAGTCGTTTTTCCGTGGTCAACATGACCCATTATTGTAACGATTGAAGGTCTTTCAATTAAATCCTCTTCTTTGTCTTCATTCAAATAACCTTCAAACTCAGTTACCTCAAACACAATTTCCTCTTCAACCTCAACACCATAATCAGAACAGATGAGTTCAATAGAATCCTTATCTAGTTCCTGGTTGATAGTAGCCATAACACCTAGCATAAATAACTTTTTAATAATTTCAGAAGGCTCTTTACCTAATTTCTTAGCCAACTCACCAACAGTTAATGAACCAATAAAAGTAATCTTTTCTGGTAATTTCTTTTCAGGCTTTGGTTGAACAGGCTGATGGTGATTTGGTTTTTGTTGACCTCTTTGTTTATTTTTATTATTCTTGTTATTTTTGTTGTTATTCTTATTATTTGAGTTAAACGGTTTTTGTTGACCTTGTTGATTATTCTTCTTGATATCTTGACTTTTTGGAGCAGGTTTCTTGTTTACCTCTTTCGTATCAGAAGACCCGTTCTGGTTACTATTTACATTTTCTTTCGGTTTACTTTCATTTTTCTGCTGATTATTTGTTTCTTTCTTAGTATATGAACTATCTAATTTTTGAATAATATCTCCCTCAATCGTTGCCATATGATTTTTTACCTCGATGTTCATCTCTTTTAGCTTAGAAATCACTTCTTTGCTTGAGATATTTTGTTTCTTTGCATATTCATAAACACGCATTCTACTCATATGTTCACCCCCAAATAAATTAATCGAGCAAGTGACTAATTTTTTCTGCAAAACCACTGTCCGTTATTGCTACAACAACTCGTGCTTCTTTCCCAATCGCATGACCTAATGAATAACGGTCACTGACTATACGTAGCTGGACTTGATAATACGTGCTTTTATCATTCATTTTTTTTGCAGTGTTTGATGAAGCATCTTCAGATAATAGAACAAGCTTGGCATTCCCATTACGGATTTCCTTAATGACAAGTTCTTCACCTGAAACAACCTTTCTTGCTCGATTGGCAAGACCTAATAGCGACATCCACCGGTTGTTATTCATCTACAGAATTTTTCTCCTTATCTACCAATTGAAGCAGTTCATCATAGATTGAGTCATTAATCGCTATTTTAAGCTGATTTGCAAGAATGTTCTTCTTTTTAGCCATCAAAATACATTCCCTATCCTTGCTAATGTAGGCACCACGACCAGACTTTTTACCCGTGAGGTCTACAAAAACCTCACCTTCCTTAGAACGGACAATTCTTACTAGTTCTTTTTTAGGCTTCATTTCACCGCTAGCAATACATTTACGTAATGGTATCTTTTTATTCCCTACCATAAATTTCACCTCACTCGATTTCTTCTGAATGTAAATCGAATGCTTCTTCCTCTTGATGATCATCAAATAATCTAAAATTTTCTCTTGGGAAAATTCCGGACTGCTCTGCTTCAGATTGACTCTTAATATCTATTTTCCAACCGGTTAATTTTGCAGCCAAACGAGCATTCTGCCCTCTTTTTCCAATTGCAAGCGATAATTGATAATCTGGTACAATTACAGTTGTAGCTTTATCATCTTCATTAACAATAACATCTAAAACCTTTGATGGGCTAAGAGCATTTGCTACAAAAACAACAGGATCATCAGACCATTTTACAATATCAATCTTTTCACCTTTTAGCTCATTTACAATTGCTTGTACCCGTTGGCCCTTTGGTCCCACGCATGAACCAACTGGATCAACCTCTTGATTATCTGAATGAACCGAAATCTTTGAGCGATCTCCCGCTTCTCTTGCGACAGATTTAATTTCAACAGTTCCATCGTATATCTCAGGAACTTCTATTTCAAACAATCTCTTTAATAATCCAGGATGTGTTCTTGAAACAAAAATTTGTGGACCTTTTGTTGTTCTTTCTACCTTTGTTATGTAAACCTTGATGCGATCATGTGGTTTGTATTTTTCATTTGGCATTTGTTCATTAACTGGAAGTAATGCTTCGATTTTCCCTAAGCTAACATAAATAAATTTAGAATCCAAGCGTTGAACAATACCAGTCATAATATCTTCTTCACGATCGATAAATTCTGTATAAATGACTCCTCTTTCTGCTTCTCTGACACGCTGAGTTACAACCTGTTTTGCAGTTTGAGCAGCAATTCTTCCAAAATCTTTAGGTGTTACTTCAATTTCTACAACATCTTCCACTTGATAATTTGGATTAATTGTTCTTGCTTCATCAACAGAAATTTCCAATCTATGATCAAATACCTCGTCAACTACATCTTTTCTAGCAAAGACACGCATCGATCCATTGGCTAAATTCAAATCCACCCTAACATTTTGAGCCTGATTAAAATTCCGTTTATACGCAGAGATAAGTGCTGCTTCAATTGCCTCAATTATGACATCTTTACTAATGCCTTTTTCTTTCTCGAGCAATGTTAAGGCATCTAATAGTTCACTACTCATTTGCTTTCTAATCCCCCTTTATTGTAGAGTCCTAATGAAAGGTGACAGCAAGCCTGGCACTTGCAACCTTTTCATATGGAATTTCAATACTTTTTTTCCTAGTCTTAATCATGATATCAACTTTAACGATATTGCCGTCAAATGAAGTTAGTTCACCTTCGAATATTTTTTCTCCATCGATAGGCTCATACGTTTTAACATATACTTGTTTTCCAATTGCTTTTTGGAAATCACTATCCTTTTTTAATGGGCGTTCTGCACCTGGAGAGGATACTTCGAGAAAATAGTTATACGGAATAGGATCTATCTCATCAAGCTTCTCACTTAATTTCTCACTAACAGTTCCGCAGTCTTCAATATCAACCCCACCATCAGAATCTATAAATACTCGTAAAAACCATTCTTTCCCCTCTTTAACATACTCGATATCAACTAGCTCCATTTGTAGTTCAGTTAAAATAGGTATCACTAATTCTTCTACTACTTGTGTTACCTTCTTACTCATGCTTTTCCTCCTTAACTCAAAAAGGAATACTCTTTTATTTGATCAGATTTTGAAAACACCCCGCTAAATTAGCAGGGAGGCAATTGGAAAGTATAGAAAAAGCTCTTTTAAATCAAAATTCTAAAAGAGCCATAAAAAAGGTGATTTGCCCAATAATAAAGAGTGGGTTTCCCCACTCCTTTAACAGTAATATTCATAGCATTTCCATAAAAACTATATCATAATCGGAAATTTTATGCAAACAAAAGAATTTTACCACTCTTAAAAAAGAGATAATTGATTTTGTTCTGGTAATGATTCGAGACAACCTTGATTATCCAAAAACTCAAGGATGGTTTTAGAAACCTTTCCTCTCTTTTGTAAATCTTCTTTTGATAAAAATTCTGCTTCTTCTCTTGCTTTTACAATATTAAATGCAGCGTTCGTACCTAGACCAGGAATTGCGTTAAAAGGTGGTATTAATGAATCCCCATCAATAATAAATTCATTGGCACTTGAGCGATAAAGATCAATCTTTTTAAATGAAAAACCTCTTTCACTCATTTCTAATGCAAGTTCAAGAACAGTTAATAAGTTTTTTTCTTTTGGGGAAGCTTCTAGACCTTTTAAATTTATTTCTTCAATTCTACTTTTAATCGTACTCGACCCACGAACCATCGCATCAACATCAAAATCATCAGCACGGACCGTAAAATAGGCTGCATAATATAATAATGGAAGATGAACCTTAAAATACGCAATGCGTACTGCCATTAATACATATGCTGCAGCATGGGCTTTAGGGAACATATATTTTATTTTAAGACATGAATCAATATACCAATTTGGTACATTATTTTTTTTCATTTCTTCAATAAATTCATCTGAAAGACCTTTTCCCTTACGCACAGATTCCATTATTTTAAACGCAAGGGACGGATCTAATCCTTTATAGATCAAATAAACCATAATATCGTCACGACAGCCAATTACTTCACTTAATGTACATGTTTGATTATGAATTAACTCTTGCGCATTCCCCAACCATACATCTGTTCCATGGGATAAACCAGAAATTTGAACTAATTCTGAGAATGTCGTTGGTTTAGTATCCTCAAGCATCTGTCTAACAAATCTAGTACCGAACTCCGGTATTCCTAATGTTCCTGTTTTACACATAATTTGTTCTTCTGTAACACCTAGACTTTCCGTCCCACTGAAAATCTTCATTACTTCTGGATCATCTGTTGGGATGGTTTTTGGATCAATTCCACTAAGATCCTGAAGCATTCGAATGACTGTAGGATCATCATGTCCAAGTATATCAAGCTTCAACACATTATCATGAATAGAATGGAAATCAAAATGGGTTGTTTTCCATTCTGAATTTAGATCATCAGCCGGAAATTGAATGGGAGAAAAATCATAAATATCCATATAATCAGGTACAACAATAATTCCACCCGGATGCTGACCGGTCGTTCTCTTAACACCTGTACATCCCGCAACGAGACGATCGGTCTCAGCGCCTCTTAAGTGTAAATTATGATCATTTGCATATCCTTTTACATAACCATAGGCTGTTTTTTCTGCAACAGTACCTATTGTTCCTGCACGATACACATAATCTTCTCCAAATAACACCTTTGTATAATTGTGTGCTCGCGGTTGATATTCACCCGAAAAGTTCAAATCAATATCTGGAACCTTATCCCCTTTAAAGCCCAGGAATGTTTCAAAGGGAATATCATGTCCATCTTTTTTAAATTGTGCTCCACAGTTTGGACATTCCTTATTAGGCAAGTCAAAACCAGAACCTACTGATCCATCATCAAAAAACTCAGAGTGTTTACAGTCTGGACATACATAATGTGGTGCTAGAGGATTAACCTCCGTTATCTCTGTCATTGTCGCAACAAGAGATGACCCCACTGACCCTCGTGAACCAACCAAGTACCCATCATCAAGCGATTTTTTAACAAGCTTATGAGATATTAAATAAATTACGGCAAACCCATGACCGATAATACTTGTCAATTCTTTTTCTAATCGTTTTTCAACGATTTCAGGTAGATTTTCTCCGTATATACTTCTGGCCATCTTATAGCTCATTTCGCGGATCTCTTCTTCTGCTCCCTCAATTTTAGGAGTGTATAGGTCATCTTTTATTGGCTTAACATCATCAATTTCATTCGCAATTTTTTGAGTATTAGTTATAACGATTTCCTTCGCCTTGTCTTTATCTAAAAATGAAAAACAATCAAGCATTTCATTTGTTGTACGATAATGCACCTCTGGCAAAGTATGGCGATTAAGGGGATTTGCTCCACCTTGTGAAGAGATAAGTATTTTTCGATAAATATGATCAACAGGATCTAAATAATGAACATTTCCAGTTGCTACAACAGGAATGTTTAATTTATCGCCAAGACTCACTATATTCTTCAAAATATCTCTTAATTCATTTTGATTTTGAACTAATTCTAATTGAACGAGATGATTATAATTTGAAGGTGGTTGTACTTCTAGATAATCATAAAATCCTGCGATATCTTCAACTTCTTCAGGTGATTTTTGCATCATCCCTTCAAAGACTTCACCTTTATCACATGCAGAACCAACCAATATACCTTCTCTCAGTTTTTGCAACTGTGAACGTGGAATTCTTGGTACTCGATAAAAATACTGTAAATGCGAAATTGAGATAAGCTTAAATAAATTCTTTAAACCAATATCATTTTTCGCAAGCAAAGTGATATGACTTGGTCTTGCTCTTTGAAATGCCTTTCCTTGTCCCATATAATCATTCAATTGATTATGGTATTCGATTCCCTTTTCAGTCGCATCTTTTAATAGCTTTGCTAATAAATAACCTGTTGCCTCAGCATCATAGATAGCCCGATGGTGCTGGGTTAATTCTATATCAAACTTTTTACATAACGTATTCAACCGATGATTTTTAAATTCAGGATAAAGGAATCTGGCAAGTTCAAGTGTGTCAATAACCGGATTCGTAGCTTTTTCATACCCAATTTTCTTATAGCCTACATTCAGGAATCCCATATCAAAGCTTGCATTATGGGCAACTAATATTCCATCTCCAGCCCATTCATAGAATCTCTTTAATACATCACCAATTTCAGGGGCTGAATTAACCATATCATCGGTTATACCAGTTAGTTCTATTGTTGTTGCAGACAATCGATGATGTGGATTCGCAAATGATTCAAAACGATCAATAATCTCACCATTTTTCATTTTTACTGCCGCTAATTCTATAATCGTGTTATATACTGCAGATAAACCAGTTGTTTCCACGTCAAACACAATAAAAATATCATCAGCAAGCAATCGATTCTGCTCGTTATATGCAATTGGGACCCCATCATCGACAAGATTTGCCTCAATCCCATATAAAATTTTCACTCCATGCTTTTTCCCTGCTGCATAAGCTTCCGGAAAGGATTGAGCTACACCATGATCTGTTAGTGCAATTGCCGGATGTCCCCATTTACTTGCTTGTTCAACAAGTTTACTAATAGACGTAACTGCATCCATTTGACTCATTGGTGTGTGTAAATGCAACTCAACACGCTTTTCATTATCAGGGGAAATATCCTTTCTTTCATTAGGTTTAATCTCATTAATATCATTTGCCATCATGACTAAATCACGAACAAATGTATCATTTTGAATACTCCCCCTTGCCCTTACCCACATACCTTTTTTAATTGCTTGAAGCTGATTAACATCTTCTTTATCTCGAGAAAACATTTTTACAAGAATGGAATCTGTATAATCCGTTATTTTAAATGTTAACAGTGTACGTCCACTTCGTAATTCTTTCGTTTCAGCATGAAAAATATATCCTTGTATTGCTATTCTTCGTTCTTCATCCTGGATAGAAATAATTTGTTTAATATCTTCATCGTCTTTTATTGTGTAGCCAATTGTAACGGGACCTGTTATTTCATTTGCTTGATTTTTTTCTTGATCTTTCTTTTGCATATCAGCAACTGCCAACAAAGCCTTTTCCTGATCTTCTTGTTGTTTTTGTTCTAAAAACTTTTCGTACTCTTTTTCAGAACTTTCCACTATTGCATCTAATTGGAACATTGGAAAACCAAATGACTGATAAATTTCTGAAATGATTTGTGAATACTTTTTCTTAACCGCAATCAATTCGGCATCATTTCTCGTCTTTATGATCAACTTGATCCCGTTTAAATTAGGAACTTGGTTATTTAACAGCGAAAGCATCAGTGGTGATATACCATCTAGCTCTTGAATACAAAGCGGCCAATAGGCTTGTACAATATTTTCCGTGCACTCTTGTGATTGTGCATTAATAGAAAAGGTAACTTTTGCAATATGTGAAAATCGCGTAATAAGTTGTGTTGAGAATAATTGAAAAACATCGGTCGGCAAAATCTTGTTAAAAACAAAGTAAAAATGCCATGCTTTCTTTTCCTTATCAACCATTAATTTCTCAATATATGCATCTGAAAAATGTCCTATCACCGCATCTTCAGTTAATTCAATTTGTTGGAGCAAGAGTTGGAATCTCTCTTTTTGCTCACTTGTAATGTCCATGCTTATCCCCTCTCTCCTAGAGGTTTTCACCCATAATAATGTAAGGTACCCTAGTCTAAGGGTACCTTATATTTATATTTCTATTTTACTATATATTTGATATTTGTTTCGACAAGATTTTCTATATTTCCTTCCAATGTTTTCCCTTATTAATCTTATTTTAAGAAAATTGATATCAATCTAAGAAAAATCTTTGGATATCATTCCATGTAACTACAAGCATTAAAAGCATTAAAAGAGCAAAGCCAATAAAATGAACAATTCCTTCTTTTTGTCGATCAATTGGTTTTCCTCGAACAGCTTCAACAGCAAAGAATACCAACCTACCCCCATCAAGTGCAGGAAGAGGCAACAGATTAACGATTCCTAAATTAATACTTAAAATGGCCGCCCATTTCATAACATAGAATATCCCTGATTGTACAACTGTATCAGTTGAAACATATATTCCAACTGGACCCGATAGCATATCAATTGAAAATTGACCTGTAACAAGTTTACCTAAACTTGTTAATATCATTTTTGTCCAATTATATGTCTCGATAAATCCGTATTTTATTGATGGGAAAACTGACTTTTCTACAGGACCATAGACCCCGATAACCCCAATTGTACCATCTTCAGACTTTTGCATTTTTGGAGTTACCTGTATATCTTGCAACTGGCCATCACGTTCAATTGAAAATTGCAGTTCTTCTTCAGGATGTGCCTGAATAATCGAAACAATTTCCTTCCAAGTTGTAACCTCTTGTTTATCTATTTCCTTGACAACATCGCCTTCTTGAAGACCTGATTTAATAGCAGCACCATCTTCAGTTAATTGTCCAAGGATTGGTTTATCAACTGGAGTTCCTTGAAGCAGACCAATTGCAAGTAAAATAAAAAATGCTAATACAAAATTCATTGCTGGACCAGCAGCGATCGCTAATGTTCTTTGCAGCAACGTTTTCGAAGCAAATTGTCGATTATATGGTGCAATTTGTGTCTCTTGTCCATCAACTACAAAAAAAGAAGTTTCACTAATTTCAAACCTTTTCAATGTCTCATCGTCACCATCTTCGTAGCCAGTGACAAATAGTTTGTGTTCAAAATCTACTTCTTCAACCTCGATTACTTTTAGGTCAGGAAATTTATCCTTATTATTAATAACTACCTTATTAACCTTTCCCTCATTATCGAATAAGAGCCCGATATTATGTCCAGGCTTAACTTCGATCATCTCTGGATCTTCTCCGGCCATTCTAACGAAACCGCCTAAAGGTAATAGACGAATCGTATATACAGTTTCATTCTTTTTAAAAGTAAAAACCTTTGGGCCAAAACCTATAGCAAACTCACGACAAAGAATACCAGCCCTTTTTGCAAAAACAAGATGTCCTAATTCATGAAAAAATACAAGAGCGCCAAATATAATGACGAAGGCTATCACAGTTTCCAAATGCTTAACCACCTTTTGTTAGATTGAACTATGATTTTATTTATTTTGAAGCTAATAATGTCCCGACGAAACGTCTCGTTTCCTCATCCACTTGTCGAATTGTATCCAGACTTGGATCTTTTACTGTATGATGTTTATCCAATACATTCTCAATTATCGATTCAATCGTTAAAAATGAAATTCTTCCATTTAAAAATGCAGCAACTGCTTCTTCATTAGCAGCATTTAAAACCGTAGGCATTGTTCCACCTTCTTTTCCCGCCTTGTAAGCCAAGTCTAAACATCTAAATCGTTTAAAATCAGCATTTGAAAAATTCAACTTTCCAATCTCCGCTAAGTTTAAGCGTTCTTTCATTACAGGCATCTGAAGACGATCGGGATAAGAAAGAGCATACTGGATTGGAACCTTCATGTCTGGTGTCCCTAGTTGAGCAATGACACTACTGTCCTGAAATTCAACCATTGAATGAATAATACTTTCCTTGTGTAAAAGAACGTCAATCTTCTCATATGGTAAATCAAATAACCAATGTGCTTCAATAACTTCTAATCCTTTATTCATCATTGTTGCTGAGTCAATTGTAATTTTAGCTCCCATCGACCAGTTTGGATGATTCAAGGCATCCTGTACAGTAACATTTTCTAATTCTTCTCTAGTTCGATCTCTAAAGCTCCCACCTGAAGCAGTAAGGATAATTTTTTCAATACTCTTTTCACTTTCACCTTGTAAACATTGAAAAATAGCTGAGTGTTCACTATCAACAGGCAATATTGAAACATGATTTCGCTTAGCGGCATCCATTACTAAATGCCCCGCAGTTACAAGCGTTTCTTTATTTGCTAAAGCTATCGTTTTACCAGCCTTTATTGCTTGTAGTGTTGGAATTAAACCAACACTTCCGACGACCGCATTTAACATGATATTAGCATCATGATATGTCGCTACTTCCATCAAGCCCTCATCACCATATACAAAAGAAGTATTCGGAAATTCACCTTTAAGTTTTTCATAAGCTTCCTGTGATTTAACTGAGACGAGTTTTGGTGAGAATTTCCGAATAATCTCTCTACCAGTTTCAATATTATTCCCAAGTGACATGGCCACTAGTTTAAAATGGTCGGGATGAAACTCTATCACATCTAAAGTTTGTTGCCCAATTGACCCCGTAGCACCTAATAAACTAATCCTTTTCACATATTTCACTCCCTAAATTCACGAACGACACAATCAGATATATAATAACAAGAAATGTAGGATTGGTAGGATGAAGAGAAGACTGTCAAATCGATCTAGGATCCCGCCATGCCCCGGTAATAATTTTCCGGAATCTTTTACATTATAATGTCTCTTAAGTGCTGATTCTACAAGATCACCAATTTGTCCAAAAATAGAAACTAGTACAGTTACAATTACTAAAACGAATAAAGAATCAAACATATCAGTAATTAAATTAAATATAAAAGCAAAAACTATTGCACTTATTATACCACCTATAAATCCCTCAATCGTTTTATTTGGACTGATTTCAGGCCAAAGCTTGTTTTTACCGATTTTTCTTCCGATAAAATAAGCCCCAGAATCAGTGGTCCAAATAACTACAAAAGCATAGAAAATATAGATTAATTTTTCTGCTCTAATTTCAATTAAATAATAAAATCCAAATCCCACATACAACGCTGTAAGTATCACAAAACTAGCATCATCAAATGTAAACTGATTTTTGGTTATAACAGTATATGAGAGGATTAATAAAACAATTAGTAGAACAAGTTCAACCTTTGAAAGATTTATTTTATCAAAAAAATCTATATATTTACTAGGTATTAGTAGAATCCATAATAAAATTATCGATATAATACCTGGAAAAGATACAGTTTTAATGTGTTTCATTCTCAGCAATTCATAAATTGCGATTGCCCCCATCAAATAGACTAGAATTGTAAATGGTAGTTGTCCAATTATTACAATTGGTACAAATACAGCTGCAGCGATGACTGCCGTAATTATTCTTTGCTTCATTTAAGTATCATTCCTTTGTCAAATTCCGCCGTAACGTCGGCCTCTCTTTTGAAATGCATGAATTGCCTCTAAAAGATGCTCTTCCCGAAAATCTGGCCATAGTACATCAGTAAACCAAAATTCAGTATAAGCAAGCTGCCATAACATAAAATTACTAAGACGGATTTCCCCACTTGTACGAATTAATAAATCGGGATCTTCTAAGCTAGAACTCATCAAATATCCTGAAAAAATCTCATCATTAATTTCTGCGCTTAATTTTCCTGCGTTTTGATCTATTACAATTTGATTAACAGCACGAATTATTTCCGCACGTCCTCCATAATTAAGTGCAAAATTTAAGATAAGCCCAGTATTTTGTTTCGTTTCACTTACTGCTTTTTCAACTGCACTAAGAGTATGTGCAGGTATAGCATCTTTATTACCCATAATTCGAACTTGTACATTCTCTTCAATCAGTTCTGGTAAGAATGTCCCCATAAATTCTTCAGGAAGTCGTAACAAATAATTTACCTCTTCCCGCGGCCTTTTCCAGTTTTCAGTAGAAAAGGCATAAACAGTTAATGTATGAACTCCTAGTTTATTTGCAAGCTTTGTAACTCTTTTCACGACCTTCATGCCTTCATGATGTCCAGCCGTTCGAGGAAGTGCACGCTTTTTTGCCCACCTTCCATTTCCATCCATAATAATTGCAATATGGTTAGGAATTTGACCTTTCATGATTTCGTCTATTGAAAAAGATACAGAATTATCCTTCTGTTTTTTAAATTTCCAAAACATAGAACTAGTCCTCCATCGCCCTTATAAAATCCTACCAGTAAGATTTTATTAATATATATGCGTCTATTAGTACAAATATAGAGTAATAATTAATAGACAGTATTAACAAAAAAACCCCCTGTAATCAAGTAGAGGGTCTTTTTACAATATATTGTACATTGAAATGGATTAGACTTCCATGATTTCTTTTTCTTTTTCTTTTGCAACTGAATCAATTTTAGAAATTGAATCGTCAGTTAACTTTTGAATATCATCAGTATAGCTACGTAATTCATCTTCAGTAATTTCACTATTTTTCTCAAGTTTTTTGAGATCATCATTTCCATCCCTACGAACATTACGAATAGCTACCTTTGATTCTTCCGCATATTTCTTAACAAGTTTAACTAATTCTCGGCGACGTTCCTCAGTCAATGCTGGAATTGCTATACGAATGATAGAACCATCATTTGTCGGGTTAAGCCCTAAATCAGCTTTTAAAATTGCTTTTTCCATATCACCTAATACTGATTTATCGTATGGCTGAATAATAAGCATTCGCGCTTCCGGTACATTGATAGAAGCAAGTTGATTCAAAGGAGTAGGTGCTCCATAATAATCAACCGAAACTTTATCAAGAATTGCTGGGTTTGCTCTACCTGCTCGAACTGTTGCAAGTTCACGCGACAATGATTGGATTGCTTTCTCCATTTTATCCTTTACCTGGTTCAATGTATTTATTGCCATAAGTCATTTCCCCCTTACTATTGTTCCAATATTTTCTCCTAATACTGCACGTTTAATATTGCCCTCTTCCATTATTGAAAATACAATAAGTGGAATATCATTGTCCATACATAAAGAGGATGCAGTTGAATCCATTACTGCTAAACCTTCTTTTAAAACATCCAAATAAGATAGAGTTTCATATTTGACAGCTGTTTTATCTTTTGTTGGGTCAGCACTGTACACACCATCAACATTGTTCTTAGCCATCAATATTACTTCCGCTTCTATTTCAGCAGCTCTCAACGCTGCAGTTGTATCTGTTGAAAAATATGGATTTCCGGTTCCTGCCGCAAAAATGACAACTCGTTTTTTCTCCAGGTGACGGATAGCCTTTCTTCTTATGTATGGTTCAGCAACTTGACGCATTTCAATTGAAGTTTGAACACGAGTTTGAATTCCGATATTTTCTAAGCTATCTTGTAAGGCCAATGAATTCATAACAGTAGCTAGCATTCCCATATAATCGGCACTTGCTCGATCCATTCCCATTTCGCTGCCAATTTTACCTCTCCAAATGTTTCCGCCACCAACAACAACAGCAACTTCTACACCTAAATCAGCTATTTCCTTTACTTGTTTTGCAACAGATTGGATGACAGTTGGATTTATTCCAAACCCTTTTTCACCTGCCAATGCTTCTCCACTCAGCTTCAATACAACACGATTATATTTTGCGCTACTCATCGTAAACCTCCATCATTTCAAAAATAGGGAACACACAATGTGTTCCCTGTTTTCTTTTTACTTGTTCACTTGGCTCATTACTTCTTCAGCGAAGTTTTCTTGACGCTTTTCAATACCTTCTCCTACTTCATAACGAACAAAACTTTTCACAGTAGCACCTTTTGATTCTACAAATTGACGAACTTTAAGATCTGGATTTTTAACAAAAGTTTGATCAAGAAGACAAATATCTTCAAAGAATTTACCAATACGGCCTTCTACCATTTTAGCAACGATATTTTCTGGTTTACCTTCATTTAATGCTTGTTGAGTAAGAACTTCACGCTCACGCTCAGTTTCCTCTTGAGAAACTTGATCACGTGAAATATATTTTGGATTAACTGCTGCAATATGCATTGCAACATCTTTAGCAACTTCTGAATCCGTAGTGCCATCTAAAACTGTTAATACTCCGATTCTTCCGCCCATATGAAGGTATGCACCAAATGTTGCAGAATCTGATTTATTAACCACTTCAAAACGACGTAGTGTTAGTTTTTCTCCAATTTTAGCAATAGCAGCATTAATATATTCAGAAACAGTCGAACCGTTGTCCATTTTTTGTTCTAAAGCTTCATCTAAATTTGTTGGCTTTTTAGATAATAAATGTGAAGCAAGATCTTTTACAAGTGTTTGGAAACCTTCATTTTTTGCTACGAAATCAGTTTCAGAGTTAACTTCTAATATAACAGCTTCATTTCCAGAAACTTCAATATATGTTAATCCTTCAGCAGCAATTCGATCGCCTTTCTTAGCAGCTTTTGCTATACCTTTTTCACGAAGATAATCAATCGCCTTTTCCATATCACCATCTGTTTCAGTTAAAGCTTTCTTACAATCCATCATTCCTGCTCCAGTTTTTTCACGAAGCTCTTTTACCATTTGTGCAGTAATTGCCATAATGATTTCCTCCTTGTCATTTGCAAGTATGTATTTAAACCAGTTTGTTCCTATTATTACATAATCGTTCAGAATTTATTTAAAATCGAATTCAAAAGGGAGGATAAAAAGGACCGAGAAGTTCGAGGCGGCGCAGCTTTGAGCAGCGGAACGTATGTAGTTAATACGTGAGCAGCGGAAAAGCAAGCCAACGAAGAAATTCGATGTGTCATTTTTACCGGACCTTTTGAATAACCTATCCTTAAAAAAGGTGATAAAAGGCTATATCCCTCTTACCACCCTTCGCTCATTAAGCAGTTGCGTCTTCACCTTGTTTTGACTCTAAAATTGCATCAGCAATTTTAGCTGTAAGTAATTTTACAGCACGAATTGCATCGTCATTTGCAGGAATTACATAATCAATTTCATCCGGATCACAGTTAGTATCAACAATACCTACGATAGGAATGTTCAATTTATGTGCTTCAGCTACAGCGATACGCTCTTTACGAGGGTCGATGATGAATAAAGCATCTGGTAATTGCTTCATATCTTTAATTCCGCCTAAGAACTTTTCAAGACGTTCTAATTCTTTCTTAAGCTGAACAACTTCTTTCTTCGGTAATACATCAAAAGTACCGTCTTCTTCCATCTTTTCAATATCCTTAAGACGTTTAATACGCTTTTGAATTGTTTCAAAATTAGTTAAAGTACCACCTAACCAACGTTGGTTAACAAAGTACATACCAGAACGTTCTGCTTCTTCCTTAACTGAATCTTGTGCTTGCTTTTTAGTACCAACAAAAAGCATAGTACCACCATTAGCTGCTAATTCCTTTACGAAATTATAAGCTTCTTCAACCTTCTTAACTGTTTTTTGAAGGTCAATGATGTAAATTCCGTTACGCTCTGTAAAAATGTAACGCTTCATTTTTGGGTTCCAACGGCGAGTTTGATGACCGAAGTGAACACCAGCTTCAAGCAATTGCTTCATAGAAATTACTGACATGTGTTATTTCCTCCTAATGGTTTTTTCTCCTCCGTTCATATCATCTTTAAAGCAAAACTGTATAAACAGCACCAATGCTTAAATCTATGAACGTGTGTATTAACACCAAAAATTAATATATCACAATATAAGGTCTCAATCAAGAAAAAATCATTCGTTTTGGTGAATTTTTAATAGAAGCTCTAATTCTGTAGTGCCTTTATTAAACTTTTTAGCAATTTCCTCAATCGATAATCCTTGTTTTCTTAACATAATGACCTGAGTAACAAGTGTTGGAATATCCAGTTCTTCACCATTTTCAGTTTCTACATTTTTTTTCGGATTGTTAGATTCCGAATTGCTGACATTTTCTTCTTGCAAGTTTGTCTCATTATTTTCTTCTATTTTGTATGTTGGTAGAAGATCACTTATATCCTCATTCGTGAGTTCATTTTCGGTAATCTGTAATCTGCTTTGCTCACTTACCTTTTTAGCATTTGATTTTTTACCTTGATTATTATTTTGTTTCTTCCGTTCATTTGTTTCATCATTTTTCTTTACATTTTGAAGTTTTTGTAAGAAAACCTCATTTTCTTCCTTTATTTCCAACACATATGCAGTTATAGCACTTTCCATTTCATTAAGAAGATTAGATTGTTTTTTTTCTAGTTCTTTTATATGAGAAAGTTTAAGAAATAAAAGAATGATTAAAAAAAATACAATTGCAAATAAGGTAAAGCATAAAATAAATAAAAAAGTAGTCATAATAAACCTCTATCCGCTAATATCTACAAAGTTTCCTTTAAATGGATGGTGTTCTCTTTGTTCCTCTTCATTTTCATTATTCTTTTGTTGACGCTTTCTTTTTGATGCGGAATTTGATGAATCCTCTTTTTTCATATTTACATCTTCACTTTGATTATTTTTATTAACTTGTTTTCGATTTTTTTCATCTTTTTTTTGAATGGAAACAGCTAAATGGTCTTGCATTTGCTGACCTCTTGAGCTTAATTGCTCACTAAGCTTGCCGGCATCTTGTGTTCTCGGCAATGCAACCTGCAATTCAATTAATTTCAAGCTCATTTTACCAATTCTCCCTCTATCTTTTGATTAGTAGAGAGGGCGGAAATCGTAATTTCTTTATTTAATAACTTTATACAAACTCCACGGAAAACCTGATTTGTAATTCGTTGGTATTTACCGAAATGAAGCTGAACATTTGGATATAAGGAACCACTCACAACTAGGCTACTTTCAAACGCTGAATTGATTTGCGATTGAATATTTCGATATTTCTCTTCAAGATCATTTATTCTATCGATTAATTCACCTTCAGTTACTTTTTGTCTTTTTAGAAACCCAATTTCTTCAGGTGAGAGTGAAGAAGTTAATTTATACTTCTCTGCAATTTTTTTTGCAATAATCACTAATTTTTGCAAGTCATTTCTTGCAATTTCTATTTCTTTTTGAATACTTTTTTCTTCTTCATAAATTTCATTTAACTTACCCACAAAAACCTCTGTCTTAGTGTGTAGATCATTCCCTATGTTATGTATTTGCAAATTCTTTCCTGCTGAAATAACTCCTCCAATAATACTGCCTTTTAAAGAATTGATATTTCCTTTGGTAGTGCAATGGCTATGGAGAATTGAACCACTTACTTCAAGATTATTTCCAGCCTCAATATGACTTTGGTTGATGTATGAAGCAACTATATCTCCCTTTGCAATTAATCTCCCCTTATTTGAGCCTACAATGCCACCTGAAATAAAGATTGAACCACCAGCAATAATTTCAGCTGCCTCAACTAAACCATAGATCGAAACATCTCCACCCGCTTTGATTGTATAACCGGAAGGAACATTTCCACGAATTGTTACATTACCAATAAAATCAATATTTCCTGTTTTCAAATCAAGATCACCTTGGACTTCAAATAGTGGTTGTACGCTTATGTTATTATTTAAGAAACTAACTTGACCATCTAAAGTAGCATAAATTCTGCTATTTGTTTCAATTGTATTTTTTCCTATTCTATATCTATACGGTTTTCCGTCAATTGCTTGAATTTCATTTCCATGTACATCCTTACCTGGGACGCCTGGTGTGTTTGAAAAGATGGTTGCCACTAATTGTCCTTTTGTTACAGAAGGGATTTTTATTATATCCCTTAGATTGAATACTTCTTCAGTTAATGATTCTTTTGTTCCTTCAACATTAACCTCTAGTTTTAAGTACCCATTCTGTCCTTTTACAGGCGGTTGCCCTTCTGCAATAAGTAGGGGATAAGATGTAACCGACAAATTGGATGCGATTTGTTGTATTACATCTTTTTTTATCCCGAAAGTAACTCCATAACTAGACAATAGTTCATTAATTTCTGATTCTGATACAATTTCTGGCTTGTCTTCATTAATTAAATTGATATATACAGTTAGCCTGTCCTTTGAAATATTTAAATCAAAATCATTCATTTTTCTCCCCCACTCTTTAATGGATATTCTTTTGTAATGTATCCTTTAACTTAAATAGAGCTTTGGAATGTATTTGTGAAATTCGTGATGTCGATAATCCCACAACTTGACCAATTTCAGTTAATGTAAGTTCTTCTTTATAAAACAAACTGATAATCAACTTTTCTTTATCATTAAGTTGTTCAATCACTTCTATTAATTGAGAAAGCATTTCTGCTTTTATGATATGTTCTTCAGGGGTTAAAATACTATTATCTTTAATTGAGAATGCGGACTTGTCACTACCATCATCTTCATATTGATAATCATCCATTGAAAGAACATTAGAAAAGAAACCTTCATTCACAGCTTGATATACATCACTTTCACTCATTTTGGCTTCTTCAGCAATTTCCTTAATTGTGACATTTCTCATGAGTTTCTGTTCTAATTTATCAGTAGCAGCTTCAACCCTTTTAGCTTTTTCACGTGAACTCCTAGGTAACCAGTCTTCCTTCCGAAGACCGTCAAGAATTGCACCTCTAATTCTAAAAGATGCATATGTGTCAAATTTTAAATCACGGGACGGGTCAAATTTCTCTAATGCATCGAATAAACCAATCATTCCTAAACTTTTTAAATCATCCTTATTTACACTTTTAGGAAGTGTAACTGCTATTCTTTGAACATGGAAAGTTACAAGTGGCATATATTTTCGAACAAGCACGTCTCCTGCAAATGGATCCCTAGTATCGACCCACATTTGCCAATATTCTTGGTCATCATTTGATGATATTTGTGACATTTTCACACCTCCATTTCAAAAGGGTAGTATTCAAAATATTAAATCTCCTTAATTCCTTGATTAACAGTTCGAATCTTCAATTTTGCAGTTTCTGGATCAAATTCAATCGTTCTACCACTACTTCCACCAACATCTTTAGAAAGCAAAGAAATCTTAAATCGTTTTAATTCTTCTAAAACAGCTTCAACATTTCTGGGGCCGATTCTCATAATATCATTTCCAGATTGAAACTGAAACATTTGAGCACCACCGGCTATTTTGGCTTTCAAATAATGGGTTCTACCACCATTTTTGATAACATTATTAATTAGTTCTTCAATAGCAGTATCTGCATATTTCGCAACATTCATGTTATTAACTTTAGAAAGAGTAGAACTTGGTAACATTATATGGGCGAGACCAGCAACCTTTTGGCTTTGATCAAAAATAACAACTCCAACACAAGAACCTAATCCAGAAGTACGAATCAGTTGTGGAGCTTTTATAACATTCATGTCTGCTATCCCAACTTTAATAATTTGACTTAAGTCAATCATTAGATAGTACCCCTAATGCTTTAAATACCTTATCAAATGAATCCGGGTCTGGTAATAGAAAGAAATGCCCATATATATTTTCTTTATCTTGCTTTTCATTTTCATTAATGGCGGTATCTATAACAATTGCATAATCACTGACTTGGGATAACTCAATTAACCCATAGCCAATAATTGCTCCAAACATATCAACTGATAAAGCTGGTACTGATGGGAACATATTCAAGTTTGTAAAATCAGACAAGGAGGATAAATATGAACCAGATAATATATTTCCTAATTCTTGAAATGCTGAAAAACCTAATTCAGAAGATGACGGATTATCAAATGAAAATTGACTGTCACCAATCATCTCCTGAATTAATTTATTCGCATGATTTAATTGGAGTATAAAAAACATATTACCGGGAACATCCCCCTCAATTCTTAAAAATACGCTAGCAACAATATTATCTGGTCCACCCACAAGTTCCATCATTTCTTCAAAAGACACAATTTTTACGTCTGGTACATTCATGTTAATTTTCTTATTTAATAATTTCGACAATGCCGTTGCTGAATGCCCTGCCCCAATATTTCCAATCTCTTTTAATATATCAATATGTGTTGAATTGATTTGTTCGAGAAATGACATAGCAAACTACCTTTCAGACTTTTCTTTTAATTCAACTGGGTTAAGTACCTTTTCAAGGTTTAAGAGAATAAGAAGTCTCTTATCTAATTTAGCGACTCCTTCAATATATTCAACTTCAACCGATCCGACAACTTCGGGAGGTGGTTCAATTGAATCCACTGGAATATCAATAACATCATTTGCAGCATCTACAATTAATCCAACTTCTTTGTCCTCTGTTGCTACGATAATAATTCTTGTATGATCTGTGTAATCTGTTTCTGAAATACCAAATCGATTACGTAAGTCAATGATAGGAGTAACAACACCTCTGAGATTTATAACTCCTTTTACAAATGGTGCGGTTCCTGGTACTCGAGTAATATATTGAACTTTCTCAATGCCCTGTACATGTGAAACAGGTAGTCCATATTCTTCATCTTGGAGTCCAAATACAACTACTTTTAATGTGGTAACGGCTTGATCAGACATTTAATCTACCCCCTTATGGTTTCAGCGTTTCTATGTTTTTGTTAACCTATTTAATTAAAGCATTACAATCAACAATAAGTGCAACTTGACCATCCCCAAGAATTGTTGCTCCTGAAATTGCAAAAACTGATGATAAATAATTTCCTAAAGATTTCAATACCACTTCTTGTTGGCCAATAAACGAATCAACTACTAATCCTGCAGTATTTTCACCTTTTTTCACGATAACAACAGAGGAATACTCATCTTCCGGTTTCTGAACGGGTACATCAAATGTATCCTTTAAATACACAAGTGGAACCACTTTCCCTCTAAAATCAATAACCTTCTGATTATGCGCATGCATTATATCTTCTTTTTTCACAATTGCTGTTTCAATAATAGAAGATAATGGAATTGCATATTTTTCAGCTTGTATTTCTACCAACATGACAGAAATAATTGATAAGGTTAAAGGTAACTGGATTGAGAATGTTGATCCTCTACCCTCTGTAGATGTTATTGTAATCGAACCACCTAGAGATTCAATCGTGTTCTTTACCACATCTAAACCAACCCCACGACCAGAAACATCTGAAATCTTTTCAGCTGTAGAAAAGCCAGATGAGAAGATAAAATCAAATACTTGGCTATCTGACAGATTTCCGGCATTTTGTGGAGATACTATTCCATTTTTTATAGCTTTTTGAAGAACTCTTTCTCTATTGATACCAGCACCATCATCTTCAATTTCAATAAAAACGTGATTTCCACTATGAAATGCCTTCAAAATGACAGTACCCTCTTCAGATTTTCCATTTTTCAATCGTATATCAGGTGTTTCAACTCCATGATCGAGCGCATTTCTAAGTAAGTGGACTAATGGATCACCAATTTCATCAATAACCGTTCGATCTAATTCAGTCTCTGCGCCAATGATTTGTAAATTAATTTTCTTGTGCAAATCCTTCGCTAATTGACGCACCATTCGAGGGAATCGATTAAATACTGTTTCTACTGGAACCATACGCATATTTAAAATAATATTTTGTAAATCTCCAGAAATTCTTGTCATTCTTTCTACAGTTTCTTGTAACTCCGAATGATTCAATTCTTTAGATATCTGTTCCAAACGGCCTCGGTCAATCACTAATTCTTCAAAAAGATTCATTAATATGTCAAGTCGTTCGATATTTACTCTAATTGTTTTATTATTTGTATTTGAATGTTTTGTGGTCGATTGTACAGTAGATGTTGTTTCTTTTATTGCCAGAACTTGTTGTTCACGTTCTAATTCTGACGTTGTTGCAACCTCAGAGTTAACAGTTTCTTGATGATTACCTTTCAAAGCTTCTAAATTTAATAACTGTACCTCTGCTTTCTCTACTTCTGATACTTTCATAATTCTTTTTTGTAAATCAGTTGCATCTTCCTTTGAAACAACGGTAATTGAAAATTCATGTTCAAATTTTTCATCCTCTAACAGATCGACTGAAGGATTTGATTTAATCACTTCTCCTACTTGTTCAAGAACTTCAAAAATCATAAATACTCGTGCGGCCTTGAGAAGGCAATCCTCTTTTAAACTAATTGCTATCTCATAACCTTGAAAACCTTGTTCTTGTGATTGTTGAAGAACGGTTAATTCAAAATCATCATACATTGATATATTTGGCGCTTCCGAATTAGGTAGAGAACCATTTTTTTGATTACTTTCCACTTCATCGCCATTTTCTATTTTTTTAAGAAGTAGTACAACATCTGCAACATCTTTTTTTCCATCTCCACCATCAGCAATTGAAAAAATCATTTCTTCAAGATAATCCACTGCTTGAAAAACAACATCTAAAATAGATGGAGTAACATTTATTTTAGAATTACGTATTCCATCTAATACATTTTCCATTTGATGGGTAAGACTTGCCATGTCTTCGTAACCCATCGTAGCAGACATCCCTTTTAATGTATGTGCTGAACGAAAAATTTCATTTACGATCGCTATATTATCAGGTTGTTTTTCAAGTTCAAGTAATTGCTCATTACAAGCTTGAAGATGCTCTTTACTCTCTTCTATAAAAACCTCTAAGTATTGATTCATTTCCATTCTATAACACCCCTTTTTACTTATTAAAAGCTAGAATCGTTTCTGCAATTTTGTCTAAGGAAACCACTTTATCAACTAAATTTGTCTCTATTGCAGCTTTAGGCATTCCAAAGACAACAGAAGTTTCTTTTGACTCTGCTACTGAAATGACTTGTCCAGTTTCTTTGAGTCTTTTTAATCCAATGGACCCATCAGATCCCATGCCTGTCATAATTACTGCAATTTTTTCATAATCATTCAACTCACTAACTGACTCAAACATAACATCTACAGATGGTCTATGGCCGTTACGAATATCATTTTTATCAAGCTGTACAGCAAGTGTTGTTCCAATTTTTTTAACCTTTAAATGATACCCACCTGGTGCTATATATGCTGTACCTATTTTTATTAACTCCCCATCTTCAGCCTCTTTTACATGTATATTACATAAGGTGTCTAGTCGGTTTGCTAATGATTTGGTAAAACCAGGTGGCATATGCTGAACAATCAAAATAGGAGCTGGATAATCGCTTGGAAATTTTGTTAATACTTGTTGCAAGGCCCTTGGTCCCCCTGTAGAAGTTCCAATACAAAGGAGCTTTTTTAAGTTATTAGTAGTTGTTCTTAGTTCTATTTTACTATAATTATCTGTTTTAGTTGGGATTTTCTCCATTTTTATTGAAATTTTTAATGATTTTATATTCGCCTTACTTGCTTGTACTACTTTAGTCACGATTTCTTCTTTTATGTTATGAAGATCAATTGAAATTGGGCCAGATGGTTTTTGTATAAAATCAACCGCACCATATTGCATGGCAAAAATCGTATTCTCTGCTCCCTCTTTCGTCGTACTAGATAACATAACAATAGGTAATGGCATTGTCTCCATTATTTTCTTTAATGCCTCAATTCCGGACATCATAGGCATTTCAACGTCCATTGTGACAACATCTGGCTGTAATTTTTTGACTTTTTCTAGAGCATCCACACCGTTTCTAGCGGTACCAATAACTTCAATTCTAGGATCTTCAGTCAGAAAATCTGATATTAACTTTCTCATGAATGCTGAGTCGTCAACGATAAGAACGTTTATCTTCTCCATTGTTAGTCTCCCTTCTTTCTACGACCGAAAAAACGCTGAAGTTTTGAAATAAATGAGAAGCTATTTTTATCTTTCATACTCAAGTTTGTTACGTAGTTATTAACGATACTTTCTATCATTTTACTTATTTGTGCTTTAGGCGCATACAGAATAAATGGAACTTGGTGACTAACAGCTTTTTGTACATTTTTGTCGTCAATCAAAATTCCCATTACATTAATCTCTTTTCGTAAAAACTGCCTTGTGACCTGTTGAATTCTCTTTGAAGCTGCAATCCCTTCCAATTCAGATTGAGCTCTGTTTACTATTAAAAAAAGTGGGACACTATTATCAGACATGCAAATAAGTTTCATCGCTGAGTATGCATCAGTAATTGATGTGGGCTCAGGAGTTGTAACGATAAATACTTCATCTACTGACATTAAAAAATTAATCACATCTTCTGTCATACCTGCACCCATATCAAAGATTACAAAGTCATACTTATCCATGATCAATTGTAATTGATTAAATAATAGCGCTGACTTGTCTTCATCTAGGCGAAATAAACTAGATAATCCAGTTCCACCTGCAATATAGTCAATCCCTTCAGGTCCACGAATAATCATATCAGTTAGAGTCACGTCTTTTTCAAACATATCAACAATTGAATATTTTGTAGAAGTTCCCATCAATATTTCAATATTGCCCATTCCAAAATCCATGTCAAACAAGAGTACCCTTTTTCCACGCATAGAAAGGGCTATTGAAAAGTTGAGTGAAATATTTGACTTACCCACTCCCCCTTTTCCACTTAATACTGCAATGGTCTTTGCTGTATTCCTGTTAATACTCAAAGATTCTAGTTTGCGTCGCAATGCTTCAGCTTGATCAGTCATCTAACATCTTCTCCAAGTATAATATTTGCAATTATTGTAGGAGTTGCTTCTACAATATCATCAGGAACATTTTGTCCATTTGTTAAATATGCAACACCAACTTTGTATTGAAGAATCATATTAAGCATCGCACCATAATTTGAAGTTTCATCGACTTTTGTAAAAATATATTTATTAATATTAACTGATGAGAACTTCTCAAATATTTCTTTCATATCAGTTAGCTTTGATGTTAAAGAAAGTACTAGAAAAGTTTCCATCTCATCAGAAAAATCGATAATTTTTTGTAAATCATCTACATATTTTTTATTTCGAAAATTTCGTCCAGCAGTATCGATAAATACAATATCGTAATTCTCATATTTTTGTTTTGCTTGTTGAAAGTCATCTATTGAATAACAAACTTCAACAGGAACACTTAGTATTTTTGCATATGTTTTTAATTGCTCAATTGCAGCGATTCGATATGTGTCAGTCGTAATAAACGCTACTTTCTTTTGATCTTTTAAAATACACTCTGCAGCAATTTTTGCGATAGAAGTTGTTTTACCTACTCCAGTAGGGCCAACGATGTTAACGTATTTTTTCGTATATGATAATCCACCATATTGAAATGAGGAAATTCTCGAAATAATTGCTTCCTTTGCCCAAGCTTGAACTTGATTAAATGAACCACTATTTTGATTTGAATACCATTTCTCTACCAATTCTGATAAAACCGCTTGTCTAATTTGATGATCGATATCCTGGTCAATGAATAATTCATTCATACTTTTCAATGGACCTGGATATTTTTCAAATTTTGAACTTACATCGGAAGAAAGTTCCAACATCATGGATTTCAATTCTGCAAGCTCTTTAACTAAATTATTATCAATTGTTTGTGTTTTTTCATTCAAAACTGGAAGCTTTGGTGAATGCTCACGTATTACTTCAGTTTTATTCTCATCAGGTAATTTACGATTCTTTTCTTTTAATTGCAGCTTCTGAGTGCTTGGTTCTGTTGAATCAATTGCAGCGATAACCTCAAAATTCTTCTTTTTAAATAGTCCTAAAAAACCTTGGGTTTGTACGACCTTAGAATTTAAAATAACTGCATCGCTTCCTAACTCAGAGCGGACCATCTTCATAGCTTCAGGCATTGTGGATGCAATAAACTTTTTTACTTTCATTCAATATTCACCACCCCAACACTTTGGACTTCTACATTTGCTTCTAACTCGTTATAAGAAATGACAGGTACTTGTGGAAAATACCTTTCAAGCAATTGTCTTACATACATTCTAACTGCCGGAGAACATAAAAGAATTGGTGATTGTTCTTGTAAAGTTAAATTCTCAATTTGTTTGGCAATTGATTCTATGATTGATTGTGAAATAGTTGGATCCAACGATAAATAGTTACCATGTTCCGTTTGTTGTACCCCTTCTGCGACCGCCTTTTCAACCCTACCAGAGAGAGTAACAACCTTCATTGTTTCGCCTTGAACAATATAACTATTTGTGATTTGCTTAGCCAGTGCTTGTCTTACATATTCTGTTAAAAGGTCTGTATCTGTTGTCATCCTTCCATAATCGGCAAGTGTTTCAAAGATAATCGGTAAATTGCGAATTGAAACATTCTCCTTGAGTAATTTCGCAAGTACTTTCTGAATATCACCGATAGAAAGTGGATTTGGTGTGACCTCATCAACAAGAATTGGATAAGATTCTTTTAAATGATCGAGTAATTGCTTTGTTTCCTGTCTACCTAGAAGTTCATATGCACTTCTCTTGATTACTTCGGTAATATGTGTTGAAACAACAGATGGTGGGTCAACAACTGTGTATCCAAACATTTCAGCCTGATCCTTCATGTCTTCAGAAATCCACTTTGCTGGAAGACCAAAAGATGGTTCAACAGTATCAATTCCTTCAATCGAATCATCCTCAAAACCTGGGCTCATTGCTAAATAGTGATCAAGCAATAGTTCTCCTTTAGCGACTTCACTACCTTTTATTTTCAAACGATATTCATTTGGTTGTAATTGAATATTATCCCGGATCCTAACAACAGGAATGACAATCCCAAGCTCAATTGCAAGTTGCCTTCTTATCATTACAATTCGATCTAATATGTCTCCGCCTTGATTTGTGTCTGCAAGTGGAATTAATCCATAACCAAATTCAAATTCAATTGGATCTACATTTAGTAAATTCACAACACTTTCAGGACTTTTTAAATCATCCATCTCAATCTCTTCAGGTGCATCATCGACCATTTGTGACTCTTGATTTTTAGTTTTTGAAATCATGAATCCACCAATCGCTAATAATCCAGAAATTGATATTGTTAAAAAATCATTAATGGGTGTAAATAACCCTAATAGAAAGATTGTACCCGCAGTCACATACAACATTCTTGGATATGCAAATAACTGTCTTGTGATATCAGTTCCAAGATTCCCCTCGGATGCAGCTCTTGTTACGACAATACCTGTAGCTGTTGAAATTAACAAAGCAGGAAGTTGACTAACAATTCCATCCCCGACAGTTAATAATGTAAATTTCGAAAGTGCTTCTTGTAACCCAAGACCTTGCTGCGTCATTCCAATAATAAAACCAAAAATCAAATTGATTAGAACAATTATGATACCTGCAATTGCATCCCCTTTAACAAATTTACTAGCCCCATCCATTGCTCCGTAAAAATCGGCTTCACGTCCAACCTTTTCACGACGTTCGCGTGCTTCAACGTCAGATATCATTCCAGCATTAAGGTCAGCATCAATACTCATTTGTTTACCAGGCATAGCATCTAAAGTAAATCTCGCAGCAACTTCAGATACACGTTCAGACCCTTTTGTGATAACGATGAATTGGATAATAATTAAAATGAGGAATACTACAAAACCGACAAGTATATTTCCACCTACAACGAAGGTTCCAAATGTGTGTACAACCCCGCCAGCTTCACCAGTTGATAATATCGATCTTGTAGTTGAAACATTAAGTCCTAGACGAAATAATGTTAATAATAACAATAAAGATGGAAAGATTGAAAATTGAAGTGGTTCCTGCATATTCATTGAAGTCAGTAGAACTAATAATGCAAGAGAAATATTAATGATAATCAAAACACTTAGCAACCAAGTGGGAAATGGGATGATAAGCATTGCAATTATTAAAATAACACTAAGTAATACGGATAAATCTCTTGCTGACATTATATTCTCTCCTTATTCAATTACCATTATGTGGGGAAGTAATCTTTTATATCTTCTCTTTAAGTCTATATACATAAGCTAAAATTTCAGCTACTGCTTTAAAAAACTCTTCTGGTACAGCGTCACCAATCTCCGCTTGGCTATATAGTGCCCTTGCAAGAGGTCGATTTTCTATTGTAATTATTTCATTCGCTTTTGCTATTTCTTTTATTTTCTGTGCAACAAAATCAACACCTTTTGCAACCACATATGGAGCATCCATTTTGGATTCATCATATTTAAGAGCAATCGCATAATGGGTTGGGTTTGTTATAATAACATCGGCTTTTGGTACATCCTGCATCATTCTTGACATTGCCATTTCGCGTTGCTTTTGTTTTATTTTTGATTTAATTAATGGGTCACCTTCTGTTTTTTTATACTCATCCTTTATATCTTGCTTAGACATTCGAAGGTTTTTTTCGAAATCAAAGCGTTGATATAAATAGTCTAAAAAAGAGAGGAATAATAGTGCCCCACCTGCCCACAAACCCATTTGGACAGTTAATTTGGAAAGGACGATAATTGCAGAACCAATACTCTTTTGGGAAAGCAATAGAATATCTTCTAAATGCATCCATATTACTGCAAATGTCACGACTCCTACAAAAACAATTTTCAAGATAGATTTTAACATTTCAACTAGTGCTCGAATTGAATAGATTCTCTTAAAACCTTGAATCGGATCAAGCTTACTAAGTTTCATTTGAATTGCTTCAGTAGAAAATAAAAAACCAACTTGCATCATATTGGCAGCAACTCCAGCAATTAAAGTAGCTAGCAAGATTGGGGCTAATATAATGGCTGCATCTAATGAAAGCTCTACAAATATTTCTTGTACTGATTGTTCTGTCGGATTCACCAACATGTATTTAGTGAAAGAATGTCTAAAAACATCAAGAGTTTTGTCAAGAATGAACCCACCAAAAGTCAGTAAAATTGAAAAGGAAGCAAGTAATAAAATTGCTGTATTTACATCAGCACTTTTAGCAACCTGGCCTTTTTTTCTTGATTCTTGTCGCTTTTTAGGAGTGGCTTTTTCAGTTTTCTCACCTGCAAAAAATTGCAAGTCTAGTCTTACTAGGAACATTTACCTTCCTCCCATTAAATCCATAAGGCTTCTCATCGTGTACAACATTTTTTCAGTTAAATCTCCAACGAGCATGAATACCACGGACATCACAAAAATTAAGATAATAAAGCTTACACCGATTTTAAGTGGTAATCCGACAACAAACACGTTTAACTGTGGAACCGTTCTTGCAACAATACCTAAAGCAATATCAACTAGAAATAATGATCCAACCACAGGTAATGACATCTGAAAAGCAATGATAAACATTGAATTAAATGCTTTTATGACATATTCTACTAAATTCTCATTTCCAAAAGGAATCCATAATTGGTCCATTGGAACAAATTCATAACTATAAAACACACCATCTAATAATAAATGATGACCATTGATTGTCAATAAAAAAAGAAGGCCAAACGTATATAAATACTGTCCAATTAAAGGACTTTGAGCTCCGGTTTGTGGATCAATTACATTCGCAATCGCAAAACCCATTTGAAAATCAATAAAGCCACCAGCGATTTGTACCGCAGCAAAAATCATATAGGCAACAAATCCAATAAAGAGACCTACCATTACTTCTTTCATAATTAACATATAGTAAAATTCATCAATATTTAGAGTAGGCTTATCAATGACAAAAAACATTATCCACGACAAAAAGAAAGCAATTCCAATTCGATGCATAGCTGGTATTGTACGATATGAAAACAACGGCATTGTAACAAAAAAGCTGGATACTCGAACTAATACGAGTAAAAATGCTGGGAAATTAGTTATTATTTCAGTCATTAACTTTAACCTACAAACCTTGTTAAGTTATTAAAAATATCATGTGTAAATGAAATCATTTTCGAAAGCATCCAAGGACCAAAGAATACTAAACCTAGCAAGACTGCAACTATTTTTGGGATAAACGCTAAAGTCTGTTCTTGAATTTGTGTTGTCGCTTGAAAAATACTAACAAGTAAACCAATGACTAATGCAAGTAATAATAAAGGACCACAAACCATTAAAATGGTGTAAATTCCATTTTCAGCTAATGAAATAACAAACTCAGAATTCATTTTTTACTTCACCCACTTTGGAAACTCTGTAATAGGGATTTTACGATCAAATACCATCCATCTACTAGTACAAATAATAATATTTTAAATGGTAAGGAAATCATTACTGGAGGTAGCATCATCATACCCATTGACATTAGTACACTTGCCACTATCATATCGATCACAAGAAATGGAATAAATATCATAAATCCAATTTGAAATGCTGTTTTTAATTCACTAATTGCATATGCAGGAACTAAAGCTGTTAATGGAATATCTTTTATGGTTTCGGGCATTTCAGCTCCAGAATAACTTAAGAATAAGGCAAGATCCTTTTGCCGTGTGTGTGCACTCATAAATTCCTTGAATGGAGTCGCAGCTCTCTCATAAGCTTGTTCCAAATTAATTTCCTCATTGAATAATGGTGTCAAAGCTTGTTCATTTACCTCGCTGAATGTTGGTGCCATAATGAAAAATGTTAAAAATAAAGCTAGTCCAACAATTACTTGGTTTGGCGGCATTTGCTGTGTTGCAAGAGACGTACGAACGAATGATAGAACAATGATAATTCTAGTAAAACTAGTCATTAATATTAAAATACTTGGTGCCAGTGAGAGTACAGTTAGCAGCAGGAGTAATTTAACTGATGTCGAAACATTTTCAGGGGTACTATTATTAAAAAACTCCATAAATTCATTCATTCTTTATTTGACTCCTTATCTTCAAGCTGTTCGACTATTCTTTTTCTCCCTTGTGATAATTCTGAAAGTTGTTGTTTAAGAATAGAAGAAAATGGATCTTTCGCACTGCTTTTAGAATTTTTGTATCTCTCAATAAAACGATTCACAATATCTCTTGGTTTTCCCATTGATTCTAATGATGTATTATGATGTTCAAGAATTTCATTCATTTCGTCATGATCATCTATCTCTTTTAAAAGTTGTATTGATTCACCGACACCGACAACTAGTATTCGTTTACCAACTTTAATTAATTGGATTGAACGGTTTGTTCCAAGACTTGTACCACCAATATTTTCCATAAATTTATATTGATTAAAGACTCGATTCCTTTTATTAACAAACTTCAATAAAAAATAAATAAGAGCAATTATGAATATTGTCGTAAAAATTAATTTAAGAAAATCACCAATACCTAATTCATTCGTTGCAGAACCGACGGCAGGAGGATTATCTTCATTGACTATTTCCTTTTTTTGCTGATTTTGCTCGGTAAGATGTTCTGTAACACTCTCATCAACATGTCCTTCTTCCGCAAAGACAGGAAAAGTGACAAGCAATGTGTGAAAAAAAACGAGGCTTACTAATATTCTTTTCATGTATATCAAAATGTTGTCACCCTCCTGCTATTACGTTTAGCTAAGTGTTTTACTAATTGCTTCAATAACCCGGTCCGCTTGAAATGGTTTTACAATAAAGTCTTTTGCACCGGCTTGAATCGCATCAATTACCATCGCTTGTTGTCCCATTGCAGAACACATTATAATTTTTGCGTTCGGGTTTATCTTTTTAATTTCTTTTAGTGCTGAGATTCCATCCATTTCTGGCATTGTGATATCCATTGTCACTAAGTCCGGCTGATGCTCTTTATATTTTTCAACAGCCTGTGCGCCATCTGCAGCCTCACCTACTACTTCATAACCGTTTTTAGTTAGAATATCCTTTATCATCATTCTCATGAATGCTGCATCATCAACAATTAATATTTTATGTGCCATAATTTTTATCCCCCTACATTAATTCAATTTTTTAATACGATCACTTTGGCTAATAATATCTGTAATACGAACCCCAAAATTCTCATCGATTACAACTACTTCACCTTTAGCAATGAGTTTACTATTAACTAGAACATCAACAGGTTCACCTGCTAGTTTATCTAATTCAATAATAGAACCTGGTGATAGCTCAAGTATTTCCTTTATTGAACGTTTTGTTCTGCCTAGCTCAACGGTTACTTGCAACGGGATATCTAGTAGCATGTTAAGGTTCTTAGATTCAGGTTCATTAAGATGAACCTGCTCAAAGTTTGAAAAAACAGCTGGTTGAACATTTGCCTGACTTTGACCACCCCCAAAATTCAAACCTAGATGTTGAGGTCCTTGTTGTTGTACAGGAGTGTACTGATTCATATGATGATCATATGAATGTGTCTGTTGTTGTGTAATATTCGTTTGAGTCGTATTTTCTTCTTGATTCATAGTTTGCATCCCTTGTTCGATTAATTGTGGCGCTGCATATTCAATTGCAGGTGCGACTTCCTGACCTGCAGACTGATTTAATAGTTCATTCACAAGTTCTTTTGCAAACTGAACTGGTACTAACTGCATGATGCTTGAATCGATTAATTCACCAATCTTTAATCGGAATGATATTTTTATTAAAATATCATCAGAAGGTAATTTTTCAGTTCCCTCTCCTTCTTTAATATCCAATAAATCTATACTAGGTGGTGAAATATCAATTTTTTTACTAAAAACAGTAGACATTGAAGTTGCAGCAGAACCCATCATTTGATTCATCGCTTCTTGTACAGCACTTAATTGTATTTCTCCTAACAACTCTGGTGGGTTCTCCCCATTTCCTCCAAGCATTAAATCTGCAATAATCGTAGCATCACTTTGTTGGATCACTAATAAATTCGTTCCAGAAAAGCCCACTGTATAACTTACATGAATCGCAACATAAGGCTGTGGAAATTCATTTGATAAATTACTTCTATGAACGATTGATACATTTGGAGTAGTGATATCAACTTTTTGATTAAGTAAGGTTGATAATGCTGTTGCTGAACTTCCAAAAGAGATATTACCAATTTCCCCCAATGCATCCTGTTCCATTAATGAAAGATAATCTTCAACAGGGGGATGAACTTCACCACTCATTGGCTCATTGTTGTCTGTATCATCGGTACCTTTTAATAGAGCATCAATTTCATCCTGTGATAGCATATTTCCATTACTCATCTTCATCGCTCCCCCCTTTAATCTGTTCCAATACTTGAACAGCTTGCTTCCGATTCATTTTCCCTGCTTGTACATAAAATTTAGGAGTACTCCCTATTTTTAATATAATCGGAAGATTAATTTCTTTATCAAGCTGAATAATATCACCTTTGTCTAATAATAGGAATTCTTGAATCGATATATTCGATACACCTAATTCAGCAATTATTGGAAGACTTGCATCCTTAAGATTATTTTCAATTTCAATTACTTCCTGCAAATTTCTGTCCTTTTTAGGTGCTGATTGCATCCAATAATGAGCAGATAACTTTGGAATAATGGGTTCTAGTACCACATGCGGGATACAAATATTAATCATCCCACTGGTTTCACCAATTTGAGTATTTAATGAAATGACAACAACTGTTTCATTAGGCGAAACCATTTGTAAAAATTGTGGATTTACTTCAAAATCAGTTAGAATGGGTTCAATCTCAATCATTGTACTCCATGCTTCTCTTAAATGATCAAACGCTTTTTCAAACATATTACTCATAATTTGTGTTTCAATCTCAGTAAGATTTTCAATTTTATTAACGCTTGCTCCTCTTCCTCCAAGCATTCGGTCCATCATTGCATATGCAATATTCGGATTAACTTCCAACAATAGACGTCCCTCAAGTGGCGGAACTTCGAAAACATTTAAAATCGTCATCTTAGGAATGGATCGAATGAATTCCTCATATGGGATCTGATCCGCTGTTGCTACAGTAATTTGAACATAGGTTCGTAACTGCGCTGAAAAATAAGTAGTTAATAATCGAGCAAAATTCTCGTGAATTCGAGTTAAACTTCTTATTTGATCCTTAGAAAAACGTAAAGCACGTTTAAAATCATAAACCTTTACCCTTCTCTCCGTTTCTTCCTTTTTCAATTCATCAGCATTCATTTCGCCAGTTGAAATGGCTGATAAAAGGGCATCTATTTCACTTTGTGATAAAATTTCTCCCGGCATCGTTCCACCTCCGCTTCACTTTAAACAACTTCATGTATTCTATTATTGTGGAAGAAAGGAGGTCGCATACACCTTTACGACAGTTCCGTCTTGCATAAGTTCATTTATTCTTTTCTTTAATTTGTTCTCTAAATTAGTAATTCCCTTTTCTCCAGTAAATTCTTCAGATTTCATACCGGCAAGCTCCTTAATAATAAGGTTTTTAACTTGAAAATTTCTTTTTTCCAATTCTTCTTTTGCTTTCTTACTATCTGTTTGAATGTTAAAAGAAATACGAATATAATCATCACTCAATAACTGTGTAGTAATCTCTGGAAACTCAACAGTTGATTCAACAATTTTTTCGATTGATGGTTCTTTCTCTTTATCATCATTTGTAAATTTAGTAATAATAATAAAAGCGGTTGTACCTACTAAGGTAATACAACTTATAATTATAACCATAATCATAAGTAGCTTATTTTTCATAACAGCTTATCCCTCCAGGTTCTCACGAAGGCTCAATACGTTTATCCTTTTGTAAAAGTCAATAACCTTCAATTGAACTTCGTTTTCAGACTCTTTAACCACAAATTTCTTTCCATTCGTGAGCGTGATGGTTGTGTCTGGAAACGACTCAACTTGCTCAAAATACAATGCATTTAATGAAAACTGCTTCCCATTTAATTTCGTTAAGGTTATCAAGTTAATCGGGGCTTAAGCAAAAAACCAAAGCCCCATACCCCCTATCGTTTTAGGTTAACAAGTTCTTGTAAGATTTCATCAGACGTTGTAATAATTCGAGTATTCGCTTGAAAACCACGTTGTGCAACAATCATCTCTGTAAATTCTTCAGAAAGGTCCACATTCGACATTTCGAGTGCACCTGATTCCACTGAACCAAGACCTGATTGTCCAGCAAAGTTTAATACTGGTGCACCTGAGTTAGAAGATTCTTTGAATAAATTCCCGCCAACCTTTTCAAGCCCACCAGAGTTAGGGAATTTAGATAATACCATCTGACCTGCCCATCGTAATGTTCCTGCTGCATCGACATAAGTTACAGAGCCATCCTTCCCAATACTCATGCTTTTTGCATCAGTCGGAATTCTGATAGGCTTGTATGCAATCGGAACTGTAGGGGTTGCAGTTTGACTATAGCCTGGTGTAGCCCCCGGTGCAAACGTGAAATCTTTAGGGTCAATTTCGGATGGTTCAGGACTTTGTGGTACTGTAGCTTGATAAGATCCAAATCCATGCACATACATTCCACTACTAGTAACTAAATAACCTTCTTGATCAAGATAAAGGTTGCCCGCTCTTGTATACATGGCTTCCTGATCAAAACCTGTTGCTTTAGTAGATGTTGGAGACACCTGAAAAAAACCATCTCCTGAAATTGCTACATCTAATACTCTAGCTGTTGTTTGGATACTTCCAGGATTATGAACAGTATCAATTGCTGCTAGTGATGAACCAAGACCTACTTGTTTTGGATTCACACCACCAAGGTTTTGACCCGGAGCAGTCGCACCGTTAATTGTTTGACTCATAATATCTGTAAAAATTGTTCTTCCCTTTTTGAAACCATACGTATTAACATTTGCTATATTATTACCAATTACGTCTAATTTTGTTTGGAAGTTTTTCATTCCACTAATTCCTGAGTACATTGAACGTAGCATTCTTTTTTCCCCCTTTATATTTGGTGGCTTCAATCATTCAGCTCACCTTGGCTTCCTTTAAAGGTCCAGCCATATTTTCAATCTAATAAAATTGTTCCATTTATATTTGTGAATATTTGCGAATTGGCCTCTTGTCGATTCATTGCCGTTATTACTGTATTATTAGTAACATTAACAATCAAAGCAGCATCTCCCATAACAACTAGTGAGTCATGAATTCCTTTAGTCTTTGCTTCAGAAATTTTCCCTTGAATTTCCTCCCATTTCGACTCTTGAATTCTTATGTTCCTCTCATCTAATCTTTTTTGAGCATGCTTACTTATTTTTAAATTTGTTTCTTGTTGTAATGATTCTTTAAAAGTGACACTTGGCTGTTCAGGAACCTTTAACTTATTGCGATTCGATAAGAATAAAGGATGGTTTTGAATTTGTAAAATTCGATGATCCAAGTTAACACCTCCTAAGATTACGGTTTACTAGAAGGCTCAGATACTTTTATAATTTCATCGTTGTAGATAGTGGTTCCATCCTCTAATTCTAGTTGAATAAAGTCTGATTTTTGAGAAATAGATTTAACAACCCCACTTCCAGTCTTTGTAACCTCATCTCCATTAGCATCTGTATCCTTATAGCTGTATTCCACTTCTTTTCCTATCATACTGCTGTATTTTAATAGAAGTTCTCCAGATTGGCTATTGACAAACTTCTCCAAAGTCTTATTCATATTGGTCATTTGCTCCAGTGATGAGAATGTCGCCATTTGGGCAATAAAATCCTTATCTTCCATTGGATTCATAGGATCTTGATTTTGTAATTGTGTCATTAATATTTTTAAAAAATCATCCTTGCCTAAAATGTCAGAGCCTGTTTTTCGTTCAGTTTGATAATTTGATAGATACAAACTTGGGTCAACTTTAGTCATTGAAATAACCACCTATACTTTAATATTGACTAGTTCATCAAGAAGCGCATCGACAAATGAGTTTTCTTCATTTGAATCATGCTGTTCATTTTGATTATTTTGTTGCTGTGATTGCTGCTTCTGTTGCTCACTTTCCCTTTGTAAGCTTCTTTCACTTTGATGCATTAACTGAGTCGAAATATCTATTTTGTCTACAGCTATATTTTGCATTTGGAAAGAATGCTTGAGACTAGATAGGTGTGATTCTACTAATTCTTTTGCGTGATTAGTAGATGCCATTATTTTAGCAATCAACCCACCCTCACTTTGGAGTAGCTCGATTCGTAAAGATCCAAGATGTTCAGGATAAAGCTTAATGAGAAGCCTATGTTGTCCACCACTATTTAGGTAACTACTTTTTGCTAGAATATTTTCGAATTGCTTAATAAATTGCTCTTGATTTGGTACTTGTCTACCATTCTGTTCAACAAAAAGTGTGAATTGTTGTGTCCTACTCATCGGCATATTCAACAAATCATTAGTCGCAACCACCGCTTCCACAGGCATCGTTGAAACGGTTTGACTATTACTCAAATTTTCAACCAGTACCTGATTTGACATCGGTAACTTTTCATTTACAATCCCTTTTGGTGTTGAAAAATACCGAGAATGAATCGACTGTACGTAGTGTATTCGATTTGTCGGATCTTGAATTTGCTTATTTTCAAGACCAAGCTTTTTATCAAGATTTCCTATTAAAGTAGCTAGTACTTTTAATGTCTTTTCATCGATTGTATCCTGATGATCAGACGTTGGACTAGTTTGAAGCATTTCTTTAACTAAGGTCTTTAACTTTTTTAATAAATTTTGCAGATCTTGATGATTAATCTGACCTGAAGTATTTGTTTCGTCGTGATTCGAAGACATCACAAGTAGTAAACCAATAATGCTATCTTTACTTGTCAAATTTTCTAGTGTTAAATCATTCTTTCCTGCTTGAAATGCTTCAAAGAAAAGCTCTACTTGTTCGACGATATCCTTTGGTAAATCAACTAATAGACCCTCTAATCCCGATTGGTCTTGATCGGCTTGAAGGAGTTCTTGTAATGTTGCAAGAATGTCATTCAACTCTTCATTAGATAATTCAAAATCACTATCATCAGTGTTTAGTATGCTAGCGAGTTGTTGATTAAGTTCTTCAACTTCAGAATTTTCCTCTGTCACTTTTTCTCTTACAGGAGGCTGATTGGTTTTATCTACGATTGATTGTAGCTTTTCACGGAATGACTTCTTTCCAACATTCGTTCCAAGAGATGATTCTTTAATAGCGGAAGAATCTTTTGTTTTTGATTGTAAAGCAGTTGGTTGGCTTGACAATGCGTTAAAGTCGAATCCTGGTACTGTGCTCACTTTTTTCACCTCCTTCCAAATACATAACAGCTTTATTTCGTTAATAACTCAGTATACTTAGCTGCGTCTTCCGGAGACATTTTCTCTAAAATTGCAGCAAGTTTATCCGTTTTGATAGTAGCCAGTATTTCTTTTGCATCTGACTCCTTTAAATTGGGAATAATTAAAGCAGCATTCTTAGGTGACATCGTTTCATACATCTTCGTAAGTTCTTCAAACGTTCTCCCTTTCGAAAGAGTATCCTCCTGAAGGCTTGTTAATTCATTTGTAAGTTTACTAATTTCCAGCTTTAGAGAATCAATTTCCTCTTGTTTTGTAGTTAATGATTTTTCAAGTTTATCGATACTTTCTTTCTTCTTGCTAATTTCTGTTTGAAGTTTTACAACTTTTTCTTCCGTTTTCTCATTTTTTTCAGTTGCTTTTTCTTCCTCAGTAAACAGATTTGATATCACAGGCACTTTTTCAGCAAAATCTTTTACCATTCCAAGCGTATTAACACCAGCAACAGATAATAATACAATTACTAATATGACTGTAAAAAGAGTTGGAATGAAGATAACGAAAAGAAACCATTGGATTTTACTATAATCTTTTTCAGTAGTTTCCATACTCTCACCTAAATTCCTTTGTTCATATATTGTTGAATCGAGATTTCATCCATAAAATGATTTTCAAAAGCATTTATTGTTTGTACATGATTTGCAAAATCCCGCTCTGATATTTTCTCATATTTTTTCACTTCAATATTTTTTTCAGTTAGAATCGCCTGTAGTTTTTGCATTTTATTTCTACTTTTTACAACTAATTGTTGATAATAATTAATTGTTTTTTCCAAGCTCGAAATAAAGTACTGTTGGCTTCTAATATCATCAATGGATAGACCATTAGTCAATTCTTCGCGCTGATGCTCTTCAAGAGTTTCTTTCTTCTTAAGGGAATCATATAAACCTTGGGCAACATTCTCAAACTCCTTAACTGATTCCTTATAATCAGCTAAAACTTGATTTTTTTCATTTTCTTTTATCGTTAATATTTTTTGAAATTTAAATTGATAACTCATAGGGATCATTCACCTTTTTCAGTAAGTTGATTTAATTGTTGCACACTATCTTCGAATGTAACCTTTTCATCTGTTTCTTGTTTAAGAAATGAGATGATTTTTGGATAATAGCGGATCGCTTCATCAACTTCAATGGATGAGCCTCTTTTATAAGCACCTATATTAATTAAGTCTTCAGAGTTCATATACGTAGCCAAAATACCTCTAAGTTTTTCAGCATTCTTCTTATGATTCTTAACCACAATTTGATTCATTACACGACTAATACTTTTCAACACATTGATAGCAGGATACTGTCCTTTATTAGCAAGGTTTCTGTCTAAGACAAAATGGCCATCTAAAATACCTCTAACCGTATCAGCAATTGGTTCATTCATATCATCACCATCAACTAAGACAGTATAAAAAGCAGTAATTGTTCCAACATCATTTGCACCAGTACGTTCTAAAAGCTTAGGAAGTGTAGCGAATACACTTGGAGTATATCCTTTTGTAGTTGGTGGTTCACCAATCGCCAATCCAATCTCTCTTCCCGCCATTGCGACACGTGTAACTGAATCCATCATCAGCATTACATTTTGGCCTTGATCCCTAAAATATTCTGCAATTGCGGTTGCGGTCATTGCAGCCTTCATCCTTAATAATGCTGGTTGGTCAGATGTGGCAACGACCACAATTGATCTCTTTAAGCCTTCCTCACCTAAATCCTTTTCCATAAATTCTCGTACTTCTCTACCACGTTCCCCAACAAGTGCAATTACGTTAATATCTGCCGTCGTATTGCGTGCAATCATCCCTAATAATGTACTCTTACCAACACCACTACCCGCAAAGATACCAACTCGTTGACCTTTTCCAACCGTTAATAAACTATCAATCATTCTTACTCCAACTTCAATTGGTTCATCAATTGGTGGACGATTCATCGGATTTGGTGGTTCCTGTTCAGTTGGAACAGATGTCAACCCTCTAGTCGCTAAGCTTCCATCAAGAGTTTGACCAAGAGGGTCCAACACTTTTCCAATAAGAGAAGCCCCAACCTTGATATCAAGTGGTTTGCCAGTTCCTTCTACAATACTACCTGGTGAAATATCCTTCACATTTGAAAATGGCATTAATATGACATTTTCTTCACGGAAGCCAACAACTTCAGCTTGTATACTTCTTTTTTTAGTTGAGCCGACTAAAATATTACATATATCCCCAATGGAACACTCAGGACCTCTTGATTCAATCATTAAACCAACAACTCTAGAAACTTTTCCGTAGCGTTTATAGGAATCTATTGAATTAATTTCACTGAGAAGTTCTATTGCCCTCACGAATTATTCCTCCATTAGAAAAGAAAGAAGCTTTTCTTTTATTTCCATTAGTTGACTATCAACACTTGCATCAATTTTTCCAAATGAAGACTCTATGAGACAATCTGTTTCTTTTAGCTCTTCAGATGGATATATATATATATCTGTTTCCCGATTAAAGATTGCTAGAAGTTCGTCTTTTTGCTTTACAAATAACGGATAATAGGAAGGATTTACATGAATTGTAATATTCGTATGTTCTTTCACTTCCTTGATTGCTTTTTTTACAAGATACAAATAATCATCTGGATGTTCAGTTAAGTGTGTTGATAATATTTTCTCTGCAATTTTTATTCCTAATTTAAGAATAACCTCTTCAGAGGATTGTAGGTATTGATCATAATCACGCTTTGATGCCTCAATTACTTCTTTCCCTTCAGCAATCAAATCGTTGCATTCAGCATATCCCGCTTCTTTTCCTTGTTGAATACCGATTAAAAATCCTTCTTCTTTTGCGTTTTCAATCAATTGTAGCTTCTCAATCTCCCAGTTTTGCCTCTCTTGCTCCATTTGTTGGCGTATTGCGTTTGAATAACTGATGGCATCATCCATAATCTTTTTAGCCTTACTATTAGCCTCTTCCAAAATCTCTCCATACGTATGTTGAGGAGTAGTTTCTTCCTCCTCATTATTGGTATCACTAAATTGAAGTATTTTTAATTCAATAATACGTTTAGAGGTATCTGAACTATGTGCTAATCCCGACTTAATTACGTTAGACAATGATATCATCTCCTCCACCACGAGCAATAACAATTTCGCCAGCTTCTTCTAATCTTCTAATTACGGATACAATTCGAGTTTGTGCCTCTTCAACGTCACGTAATCTAACTGGACCCATGAATTCCATTTCTTCTTTAAAGGTCTCAACCATACGACTAGACATATTTTTAAACACAATATCCTTAACTTCTTCACTTGCAACCTTAAGTGAAAGCATAAGATCTTCATTTTCAACATCCCTAATAACACGTTGAATTGCACGGTTATCCAATGTAACGATGTCTTCGAATACAAACATCCGTTTCTTAATTTCTTCAGCTAATTCCGGATCTTGAATTTCTAATGCATCCAAAATTGTCCTCTCTGTTGCTCGATCAACACCATTTAACACTTCTACAACTGCCTCGATTCCACCAGTTTGTGTATAATCATGCGTAACAGTTGCAGATAATTTACGTTCCAAAATTTGTTCAACCTCATTAATAATTTCAGGTGACGTCGAATCCATTATCGCAATTCTCCTTGCAATATCTGCCTGTACATCTTGAGGCAATTCAGAAAGTATTTGTGCAGCCTGTGTTGAGTCAAGATACGATAAAATTAAGGCGATTGTTTGCGGGTGTTCGTTTTGAATAAAATTAAGAATTTGACCCGGATCCGCTTTTCTAGCAAAATCAAAAGGTTTCACCTGTAGCGAAGAAGTTAGTCGGTTTATGATAACACTTGCTTGCTCTTGACCTAGTGCTTTTTCCAAAACAGTCTTCGCATAACCAATTCCACCCTGAGTAATATAATCCTGAGCTAGAGCTATTTGATGAAACTCTTCCATAATTTGTTCTTTTGCAGCAGCATCGACTTTCCTTACACCTGAAATCTCCAATGTAAGTTTTTCAATTTCTTCTTCAGATAAATGTTTATATACGGATGCAGAAACATCTGGTCCTAAAGAGATTAAGAGTATGGCTGCTTTTTGCTTTCCTGTTAATTCACTATGAACATCCCGTTTTGCCATATTTGTAACCCCCTTAATCCTCAGTTAGCCATGAACGCAATAGTTTTGCAAAATCATCTGGTTTATCTTTTGCCATCTTTTCGAGTTGTTTTCTTCTAACTGAAGCCTCAGATTCATTCTCTTCATTAACATCAGGAATTGGATTAAAAAAGACATCCTCATTTTCTTCAATCGTTTCTTCGATATTGTTATTTTTCTTTTTACGAAATAACAATACTAAAACAACAATCAACAGTACTACTAAAACTCCACCAACAATGTAAATCCATAATGGAATCTTAGCCTTACTAGTTTCATCTGTATTAACAGCTTGTTTTCCATTAAATTTTTGAACCGAAACAACAATTTTATCTTTAATTTCATCTTCTGTTAGCTGTTCGTTCGCATCTTTATTAACGCTTGTTCTTACAATTGTGCTCAAAATTTTCTCAATATCCTCAACAGTACTATTTGGTAATGATGAAGGATCTTCCGGATTTGGAGCTTCAACCATTACTTGGATACCTAAATCTCTGATTTTATAAGGTGCTTCAACGATATCTTTCTTAATACGATTTACTTCTTTATTTACACGTTCTTCGACTTTTTCATAATCTCCATTATTTGCTTCATCGCCAGCAACATAGCCCGGTATATCAGCATCACCTGTTACAGCAGTGCCCCCAGCTTGTGCTCCATTTCCAGTAAATGTTTCAGTAATTCGTTCCACACTAATATCAATCCCTTCATTATTTTCGGGATCAACTGGTGTAACTATGTCTTCATGGCGATTTTCTTGTGAAAAATCAATATCAGTAGTTACAGAAACTACGACCTTATCTTGCCCCATCATTGTTCCAAGCATTTGTTGTACTTGTCTCTGGATATCACGTTCAACTTCGTGCTTTAAATCAAGTTGTGAAGCAATATTTCCAACACCTGCTGCATCTTCTTCATTTTCTAGATCAAAGTACTCAAAATATTGATTGGTAATGACGATATTATCAGTAGGAAGGTTCGGAACGCTTTTAGAAACTAGATGATATAATGATTTTATTTGCTCTTGATCAAATTTGTATCCAGGCTTCGTATTTAATCTAATAGCCGCTGAAGCCTCTTCCTTATTTTCTGTTACAAAAATACCTTGTTCTGGTACAGTGATCATTACACTTGCATCATTCACACCTTCAAAGCCCTTAATCAGATTGGAAAGCTCTGTTTGCGTTGCTTCTAATTTCATGACATTAAATTCATTATCAGTCATACCGAAACCAGAGTTTTGAGCAAAAAATGAATAATCTATATTTCCACTATCAGGTATACCTTCTGCAGCTAAATCTACCATTAAGGTTTGTACCATTTCTTCAGGAACTTTTATTGTTTTTCCATTATCAGCAATTTCTGATTTAATGCCTTTTGAATCCAGTGTAGCTTTAATTTGCCCTGTTTCTTGTACCGATAGATTAGTATATAGCGGTACGAGATTTTGTTTTGACGTTATAACAACAGTAAGTGTTAGTAATAATATAACTAAAATTGGCCCCCCTATTATAAGGCCTTTTTGAAGGGATGACCGTTTCTTCCAAAATTCTACTATTCTATTTTTATATTGGTTTAGTTTCTCGTTCATAACATGCCCCTTAGTCACAAGATGAAATAAGTAATCGGCATACTAGACCTGCATTCTCATAATTTCCTGGTAAGCTTCAATTACTTTGTTGCGGATTTCGAGAGTTGCTTGTAATGAAACACTTGCTTTTTCCGAAGCAATCATTACTTGATGAAGTTCTACATTTTCGCCGTTAATTAATTTTTGTGTCATTATATCTGAATTATTTTGTGCTTTATTTACATTATTAAGTGCATCTTTTAGAAAAGTGCCAAAGTTTGCATGCGATTCATTTGCACTAGGTAGTTTTACTGAAGTTTTATTAAATATTTGTGGAGCTGTTGAATTTATTTTATCAATCATACATTTCACCTATTTTCCAATTTCTAATGCTTTCATTAACATTCCTTTTGATGCATTAAAGACTGTCACATTTGCTTCATACGTTCTTGTTGCACTCATCAAATCCACCATTTCTTTTAATGGATCAACATTTGGCATCTCTACATAGCCATCTTCGTTTGCATCTGGATGATCTGGGTTATAAACAAGTTCAAACGGAGTCTCATCTTCAACGATTTTTGCTACTTTCACACCATTACCTACACTATTACTATTTACAGCTTTTGAAAGATAAGAAGAAAAGTTCCCGCCCTGTTGTTGCTGGACAACCATCTTCCTTTTATATGGTTCCCATTCACCATTTACCAGCTTTCCTCGGGTAGTATCAATATTTGCCATATTCGATGAAATAACATCCATTCTTAGTCTTCCAGCAGTTAATGCTGAAGCACTATTATTTAAACTATGAAAAATCGACATCCTTACTTCCCTCCTCTAATTACTGACTTTAGTGAGTTAAACTTCCCACTTATGCGATCCGTTACGGCGTTATAGTAGATTTGATTTTCCGCTAATATTGCCATCTCTTTATCAACATCAACGTTATTCCCATTATGATTATAAGATGTGTCGTTTTTTGTAGTGATTTGATAGTTAGAACTGCTACCGCGAGAGAATTCTAAATGCTTCTCACTAGTTCGATAGGCACTCATTTGCTGTCCAACTTCCTTAGTAAGATGGTCCTTAAAGCTAACATCTTTCGCTTTATAGTTTGGCGTATCTACATTTGCGATGTTATTAGAGATTACCTTTTGTCTTAAAGATGAGTAATCTAGCGCATTTTCCAGTGATTTTATTGTATTAGAAAAAAGTTTCAATTTTATCCCCTCACAAAAGTACTACTTGCTTCGAATATATATAATGAATTGTGTAACACAAATCTCATTCTAATGAATTTTTACCTATCTGTCTATGAAGCTTAATGGAAAATCACCCTTTTTTCGACAATATCCTTCTTTAGTCCTGGTCACTTCTATGTATATTATAGTTGTTACTAAGACAACATTCACTGTTTTTTTACATTTTTCGGAGGTGTAGTTTTTTCCATTGACTATTTTTGACGAAAAATAGCATTTATCGCATCATTTTTTCCAAAAGTATATTTCCGCAAAAAAAAAAGATGGATGAACCATCTTTTTTTTGATTGGTTATTAGTTAGATTTTAACTTTTCTAATTCAAATAAAAATTTGTCATTAAGTACTTTTATGTATGTACCTTTCATACCTAATGAACGAGATTCTATTACACCAGCACTTTCTAACTTTCTTAGTGCATTTACAATAACAGATCTTGTTATACCAACTCTATCAGCAATTTTACTTGCTACTAATAATCCTTCATTTCCGTTAAGCTCTTCAAAAATATGTTCAATTGCTTCAAATTCACTGTATGATAATGAACTAATAGCCATTTGTACAACTGCTTTACTTCTTGCTTCCTCTTCAATTTCTTCTGCTTTTTCACGTAGAATTTCCATACCAACTACAGTAGCACCGTATTCAGCAAGAATTAGATCGTCATTTCCAAAATCTTCTTCTAAACGGGATAGGATAAGTGTACCTAATCGTTCTCCACCACCGATAATTGGAACAATCGTTGTTAAGCCACTCATAAATAACTCTTTGTTCTCAACAGGAAAAGCTGTATATTCGCTATTTATATCTAGATTTGAAGATGTTTCCGTAATGTTAAATAAACTTTTTGTGTATTCTTCTGGAAATTGGCGATCCTCGAGCATTTTTTTCATTCGTTCATTTTCAATTTGTTGATTAATTGTAAAGCCAAGTAACTTGCCACGACGACTTAATAAGAAAATGTTTGCACCAATTACATCACGTAATGTTTCAGACATTTCTTTGAAGTTAACTGGTTTACCAGCGGCTTTTTGTAACATTGAATTAATTTTTCTAGTTCTTTCTAATAATGGCATTTTAAATTACTCCTCCTGAACTTTTTACAAAATAAATTGACTTAAATCTTTATTTTTAGCGATAGTACTTAATTTTTCATCTACATATTTTGGTGTAATCGTAATTTTTTCCATCGATATATCAGGGGCTTCAAAAGATAAATCTTCTAAAAGTCTTTCTAAAATCGTATGTAATCTACGAGCACCAATATTATCTGTGTCTTGATTTACTTGATACGCAACTTCAGCTATCCTACGAATAGCATCGTCAGAAAATTCAAGTTGTATACCTTCTGTTTCTAATAAAGCTATATATTGTTTTAAAAGAGCATTATCAGGCTCTACTAAAATTCGATAAAAATCATCCACAGTTAATTTTGTTAACTCAACCCGAATTGGAAAACGACCTTGTAATTCAGGTATTAAATCAGACGGTTTTGACATATGAAAAGCACCTGCAGCTATGAAAAGCACATGGTCTGTTTTAACTGAACCATATTTGGTTACAACAGTAGATCCCTCTACAATCGGTAGAATATCACGTTGAACGCCCTCTCTAGATACATCAGCTGAGGAAGAATTTTGCCCTTTTCCCGCAATCTTGTCAATTTCATCAATAAAAATAATCCCTGTTTGTTCTGCTCGAATAATTGCATCTTGGGTTACTTCATCCATATCAATTAGTTTTGCAGCTTCATCATTCGTTAAAACTTTACGAGCTTCTTTAACTGTTAATTTCCTCTTTTTTCTTTTTTTAGGCATGAAGCTACTTAAGGCATCTTGCATATTCATTCCCATTTGCTCCATACCTGAGCCTTGAAGCATATCAAACATGGAAGGTGCTTGTTCCTCTACTTCTACCGTAACATAATGATCTTCAAGCTCTCCCAACGCGAGCTTATGTGCCGTTCTTTTTCTCCGGTCACTTATGCTCTCGTCTTCAGATTGTCTTTCAGTATCATTTTCTGAAGTTGTGTTGCCTCCAAATAACATTTCCAACGGATTTTTATAGTTGGATTGTTTTTTTGAGCTAGGTACGAGCAATTCAACCAAGCGTTTATTTGCATTTTCAACTGCTCTTTCTTTAACATCTACCATTTTTTCTTCTTTTACAAGACGAACAGATGTCTCGATAAGATCACGAACCATCGATTCCACATCTCGACCAACATAACCTACTTCGGTAAATTTAGTTGCTTCTATTTTAATAAAAGGCGCTCCAACAAGCTTGGCTAAACGTCTTGCAATTTCAGTCTTACCAACCCCTGTTGGTCCAATCATTAAAATATTTTTAGGAACAACTTCATCCCTAAGTTTCTCATCAAGCAAGCTCCGTCGATATCGATTTCTTAATGCAATCGATACTGCCCTTTTTGCTTGATTTTGACCTACAATAAATTGATCTAGTTTTTCTACAATTTGTCTTGGAGTTAGATTTGTCCTCATTTTAATCTCCTCCTATAGTTCCTCAACTATAATATTTTGATTAGTATACACACAAATTTCACTCGCAATTTCTAAGGCTGCTTTTGCAATTTCGTTAGCACTTAAATGTTCACCAGAATATTTTTTTAATGCACGCCCAGCAGATAAAGCATAATTGCCACCGGAACCTATTGCTAATATTCCATCATCAGGTTCAATGACCTCACCTGTACCAGATATAAGCAATAAATCTTTCTCGTTCATTACGATTAGCATGGCCTCAAGCTTTCGGAGTACTTTATCACTCCTCCACTCTTTCGCAAGTTCAACGGCAGCTCTTTGTAAATTTCCATTAAACTCTTCCAATCTACCCTCAAACATTTCAAATAAAGTAAAGGCATCTGCAACTGAGCCTGCAAATCCTGCGATTACCTTATCTTGAAAAAGCTTTCGTACCTTTCTTGCGGTGTGTTTCATAACAACAGCATTTCCAAATGTAACTTGACCGTCACCTGCCATAGCTGATTTTCCTTTGTGTTTAACAGCAAATATTGTTGTTGCATGGAAACTAGACATTTTCACGTTTACCTCCTTATGCACGTGGATGTGAAGACATATATATATATCTCAAATGGTCTTTTGTAACATGAGTATAAATCTGTGTCGACGATAGATTTTTATGTCCTAATAATTCCTGAACAGACCTCATATCTGCACCTTCATTCAATAAATGTGTTGCGAACGTATGCCTAAGTACGTGCGGACTAATATGTATTGTTGAAGAAGCCCTTTTAATTATATTGTTTAATATATGTCTTACTCCCCTGGTAGTAAGCGATCCACCTCGAAAATTTAAAAATAAATGATTTGTTCGAAGTGTTGATTTTTCCATTAATTGCTTACGACCATTTGATATATATTCATGTAATGCGTGGTCTGCATAACTTCCAAAAGGTACATAGCGCTGTTTATTTCCTTTACCATGTACTAAAATTGTACCTAATGAAAAATCAATATCTTGTAATTGAATCTGGCAACACTCACTAACACGAATCCCTGTCGCATATAAAATCTCTAATAATGCCTGATCTCGTTGACCCGTGCTAGTCGAACGATCAGATGCTTCAAAAAGCTTCTCCAATTCTTCTTTATAAAGAAAGTGTGGAATCGTTTGGTCCTTCTTTGGTAAGGAAACTAATGAAAATGGATTATCAATAATCAATTTTTCCCTAAGAAGAAATTGAAAAAAGCTACGCAAACTCGAGATTTTTCTGGCAACTGTTCGTCTTGCGAACTGTTGATTATAAAGTTCCGTTAGATAAAGACGAACATCAGAGTAGGTTATATCTGAAAAATGTAAAAGCAATTGTTGATTCATAAACAATATAAAATCTTCAATTGCTTGTTCATAATGAACAATAGTATATTGTGAATAATTTTTCTCAATTTGTAAATATTCAATAAACAATTGTAACGATTTCTTCACATTTTCCATTATCTTCACCTCACAAGGGCTACTAAATAGTATCACAATTTAGTAGCCCTTGCAAACAAAAACTATAATTTTTTTCAAAAATTCTGAATTGTGTCCGAGAGCGTGTTTCGATTAATAGAAAATGGTGAGCAGCTGATATGCTCACCAAGTGGCTACTTTTGGGTCTCCTCTTTGTAGTCACATTCTGTACACTGTACTTGAATTCCCTTCTTCAACTTCTTTTCAACAAGAAGATTTTCACATTTTGGACACTTTCTAGCTAACGGTTTATCCCATGATAAGAAATCACAGTCAGGATATCGATCACAACCGTAAAATATTCTTCTCTTTTTAGATTTTCTTTCGATAATATTTCCTTTTCCACATTTGTCACATGGAACACCAATTTCTTTTACGATTGGTTTCGTGTTACGACAATCAGGAAAATTCGAACATGCCATGAATTTACCATAACGGCCCATCTTAAATACCATTGGATGCCCACAATTATCACAGTCTATGCCTGCAGGCTCATCCTTTATTTCAACTTCCTTCATTTCTGACTCAGCAAACGTTAATCTTTTTTCAAAATCCTGATAAAATTCATCTATAATTTTAACCCATTCCACTTTTCCCTCTTCTATTTCATCCAAGCTATTTTCCATTTTAGCTGTAAACTCTACATCAAGAATTTCCGGGAAGAATTCCAACATGAGTTCTAATACAATTTCCCCCAATTCAGTTGGAACAAATCTTTTATTATCAAGTGAGACATAACCTCGTTTTTGGATCGTATCTAAAGTTGGAGCATACGTTGACGGTCTTCCTATTCCTAGTTCCTCTAACATTCTAACTAGGCGTGCTTCAGTGTATCTAGGAGGTGGTTGAGTAAAATGCTGTTTAGGATCAATATCTTTAGATAATATCTTGTCCCCCTCTTTTAAGTCAGGTAACATTTTCTCCTTTTCTTCTTCGACATCGTCACTTCCCTCAACATACACTTTCATAAAACCAGGGAATTTCACTTTTGAACCTGTTGCACGAAAAACAACTGGTCCATTCATAAGATCTACACTCATTGTATCCATTATTGCAGATGCCATTTGACTTGCTATAAAACGTTCCCAAATCAACTTGTATAAACGTAACTGATCTCGACTTAAAAATTCTTTAACACTGCTCGGTTCTCTATAAATAGATGTTGGACGAATTGCTTCATGGGCATCCTGTGTTTTAGCACCCTTTTTTTCTTTTCGTTTCACTTCTGTAACATATTCTTTGCCAAAGGTAGTTCCAATATATTCAGATGCTTCTTGAACAGCAGTTTCAGATATTCGAGTTGAGTCTGTTCGCATATAGGTTATCAAACCAACAGTTCCATCTTTTCCTATGTTTATTCCTTCATATAATTGCTGGGCAAGCATCATTGTCTTTTTCGCTCGGAAGTTTAACTTTCTGGCAGCTTCCTGCTGTAATGATGATGTGATGAAAGGAGGTGCTGGATTTCTTTTCCGTTCTTTCTTAGTAACCGAGTGAACAGAAAATGTATTACCTTCCAACTTCCGCAGATTTTCTTTAACATCACTCTCATTATTTAAATCAATTTTTTTCCCATTGATACCGTAGAATTGAGCTTCAAATTGGTTATTTCCTTTTAAGAAATCCCCTTTAATTGTCCAATATTCTTCAGGCTGAAAATCTTGAATTTCATTTTCTCGTTCAATTATTAGCCTAACTGCAACAGATTGTACTCTTCCAGCACTTAATCCTTTTTTCACCTTTTTCCAAAGTAATGGACTAATATTATAGCCTACTAATCTGTCAAGAATTCGTCTCGCCTGTTGTGCATCAACCAAATCCATATTAATAGCACGCGGATGTTTAAATGATTCTTTGATAGCATCCTTCGTTATCTCATTAAAAACAACTCTGCAGTCTGAAGTAACATCTAAGTTCAAACTATGGGCCAAATGCCAGGCAATTGCTTCCCCTTCTCGATCCGGGTCAGCTGCGAGATAGACTTTCTTCGCTTTTTTTGCTGCAGTTTTTAAATCCTTCAGCACCGGTCCTTTACCACGAATTGTAATATACTTTGGTTCAAACTGGTTATCAACATCTACTCCTGTTTGACTACGTGGTAAATCTCTAACATGGCCCATTGATGCCTTTACTTTATATTTTTTTCCCAAATATTTTTCAATTGTTTTTGCTTTTGCTGGTGATTCAACAATGACTAAAAAGTCTGACATGAAGTGCTTCCTCCTTAAGAGGTAAAATCGAAATTATTTAAATCCTACCTATTATTAAATATACTTATACAATTTGTCAAACAGTATATACATGTTTTTTATTATTCATATTGCAAAAAGCTTATATAACATATTCAAATTCTGCTAAAATGTCTTCACTGCTTAAAACTAATTTCGCTCCACTTTGAATCAATTTATTAGTACCAATACTGGACTCCTCGAAGATTGAACCAGGAATCGCAAATACTTCTCTACCTTGTTGAATTGCTTGATCAGCTGTAATTAGCGAACCACTGCGATCTTTTGCCTCAATTACAATTGTACCAGCGGCTAGTCCACTGATAATTCGATTTCTCATCGGAAATTGCCATTTCTCAGGTTTCATATATGGTGGATACTCAGATATAAGTAAATGGTGTTCCTTAATAACTCCAGCAAGTTCACGATTTTCTGGAGGATATATATGATATAATCCACCAGCAATAACCGCTATCGTTTTTCCTCTATTATGTATCGCTAATTGATGTGCTCTAGTATCTATCCCTTTTGCTAATCCACTACTTACAACCCATTTTTTTCGGATAAGGGGTGTAAGAACCTTTTCCATACTATGATAGCCATAGCTTGTTGGTGTTCGTGAACCAACAACACTAATTATCTTATTTTCATTTAAAATTGCAGGATTTCCTAAATAATACAATACCCATGGCGGATCATAGATTTGTTTCAGTCGATATGGATAATGATCATCAAGAATGGTAATCGTCTGGATATTATTCATATTATATTGTTTTAGCATACTTTGGAATGATTCAGAATGCAAATCATTTAGAAATAATTTTAATTGAGTTTTTGAAATTGGGAGAATTTTTTCGTAGAACCTTGAAGAGTAATTATATATAGAAGAAAGTATGGGGTCAACCTTTAGAAGACAATAAATCGATTTCCAACCAATTCCTCGACAATGGTGAAGATGTATTAATTTTTCTCGTAATTTTTCCATAAAAAGCTCCTTTTTTGTATGATAAAGAAACAGTCCCTAAAAAAAGGAACTGATTCTTTAAATAGGAATTAATGAGTCTTACATTTCTCGAAAAGACCCTGTTCTTTTAAAACGGAAATTAATGTTTCACCCATTACTGAAGGTGTTTCAGCAACCTTAATTCCACACTCATTCATCGTTTTAATTTTCTCAGCAGCAGTACCTTTACCACCTGAAATTATCGCACCAGCATGGCCCATACGTTTTCCCGGAGGTGCAGTTTGACCACCGATAAATCCTACTACTGGTTTAGTCATATTTGCTCTTACCCACTCAGCAGCTTCTTCTTCAGCTGTACCACCAATTTCACCAATCATGATGACAGCATATGTTTCTTCATCTTCATTAAACGCCTTTAGTACATCAATAAAATTTGTCCCATTTACCGGGTCTCCACCAATACCAACAGCTGTTGATTGACCAATTCCAGCTTGAGATAACTGATGTACAGCTTCATACGTTAATGTTCCCGAACGTGAAACAACACCAACATGACCTTTTTTATGGATGTAACCAGGCATAATACCGATTTTACACTCTTCTGGAGTGATAACACCAGGACAGTTAGGTCCTACTAAACGAGTCTTTTTACCCTCCATATAGCGTTTTACTTTTACCATATCAAGCACAGGAATATGCTCTGTAATACAAATAACTAAATCTAATTCCGCATCTACAGCTTCTAAAATAGCATCTGCTGCAAAAGGAGCTGGAACGTAGATAACAGAAGCATTTGCACCAGTAGTATCAACAGCTTCCTTAACAGTGTTATATACTGGTACTCCTTCTACTTCACTTCCACCCTTCCCTGGTGAAGTTCCGCCCACAATTTTTGTACCGTATTCAAGCATTTGTTTTGTATGAAATAACGCGGTTGAACCAGTTATTCCTTGAACAATTACTTTTGTATCTTTATTAATAAAAACACTCATGTTTGTCCCCTGCCTTTCTATCCTACTAGTGATACGATTTTTTGTGCACCATCTGCCATTGATTCAGCAGCAGTTATATTAAGGCCCGACTCTTTTAGAATCTTTTTACCTAGGTCTACATTTGTTCCTTCAAGACGTACAACTAGTGGGATTTCTAATCCAACTTGTTTAGTAGCCGTTACAACACCTTCAGCGATTACATCACATTTCATTATTCCACCAAAGATATTTACGAAAATACCTTTAACATTTTTATCAGAAAGTATGATTTTGAATGCCTCAGTAACTTTTTCAGCTGTAGCACCGCCCCCAACATCAAGGAAGTTAGCCGGATCACCGCCATAATGGTTAATAATATCCATTGTAGACATTGCAAGACCTGCTCCATTAACCATACAACCGATGTTTCCATCTAATGAAATATAGCTAAGATCGTATTTAGAAGCTTCAATTTCTTTTGGATCCTCTTCATCTAGATCACGATACTCAAGAACATCCTTCTGACGGAATAGTGCATTATCATCGAAGTTTAATTTTGCATCAAGCGCCATTACATTTCCATCACCAGTAACAACTAACGGATTAATTTCGGCAATAGAGCAATCCTTTTCAACAAATGCAGTATATAAAGCGGTCATGAATTTAACTGCTTTATTAACTAATTCCTTTGGAATATTGATATTGAAAGCAATTCGACGAGCTTGGTACGCTTGCAGTCCAACTACTGGATCAATATATTCCTTAAAGATTTTCTCAGGTGTTTTTTCTGCAACCTCTTCGATTTCAGTTCCACCTTCTTCTGATGCCATTAATACAACTCGTGAAGTCGCACGATCAAGTACAAGTCCGATATAATATTCTTTCTTGATATCGCAGCCTTCTTCAATTAATAAACGTTTTACTTCTTTTCCTTCTGGACCAGTTTGATGTGTGACAAGTGTTTTACCAAGAATTTCGCTAGCATAACCACGTACTTCATCAAGATTTTTGGCAACCTTTACACCACCAGCTTTTCCACGACCACCTGCATGAATTTGCGCTTTAACAACACAAACTGCAGTTCCCAGTTCTTTAGCAGCCTCTACAGCTTCATCAACTGTAAATGCAACCTTACCATTTGGAACTGCTACCCCATATTTCCTGAGGATTTCTTTCCCCTGATACTCATGGATATTCATTTCCCATCCTCCATTCTTATGTAAAAAAAGTAATGATAACTTTGTCAGTCCAAATGCTATTATACATTTTCTCCTGGCAAATTTCTAATTACAGTCAGAATTAATTATAAAATTCTAATTTAAAAAATAGACTGCGCTTTCATTTTATAAGATGAAATAGTGATTGTCTACCATTTAGCAAAAATAGTAGAATAGTTTTTTTAAAAATAGATTGAGTAATGAATTATTATACTCAAAAAGTATTATTCCTCATTGATTGACACCTTTTGATCAATCTTATAGATAAATGCAAATATTTCAGCCACAGCTAAATATAAATCTTCTGGAATACTTTCGTTGATTTCTAACTTACTTAACAACTCTACTAAATTAGTATCAACTTGCACAGGAATATTATTAGCAATTGCTGTTTCAATAAGATTCTCTGCTACAATACCGTTTCCTTTTGCAATAATTTTTGGTGCTGAGTGAATTTTTTCATCATATGACAATGCAACAGCTTTACTTTTTTTATTCAGATTTTTACTCATATCTTAATGTCCACCCCATTATTTTGGCCAGATCCTTTTTGAGTATCCTTCTGGGATTGCTGTTCATCATTTGGATTGATTACTTTAACAGAGGCAAGGCTAAACTGAAGCTTTGCTAAGTTTTCCTTTATTGTTGGTTTTAATTCCTCAATCAAATTGTCAATACCTACTGTATGATTAAAAATAGTAATTGTCACAATTCTATTTTGGACTTTTACATCCAACACAGTTTCTCTTATTTCTTTTAAATCCAAATAAAATAGTATTTGACAGTAATCAGGGTTTATTTTTTCATCATTGTCCTTTTTACCATTCCACTGAACAGTTGCCCTATTGAATGGGAACCCTACTAATTGTGGAAATTGCATACTAATTTGTTGAAGCTGACTTGATTCACTCTGATTAAATTGAATTTGGTCTACCTGTGAGAACAAAGGATTTGTTTTACTCATATTTTTTTGATTCATAGAAAATTTCATCAGAGAAACCATTTCCTGCTCGAGATTTTTTTCAAGCTTGTTAGCGTGTTTTGCTTCAATATGTAAATCGTGAGTATTCATATTTCGTAAAAAGGATTGGAGAAGATTTATTGGTAACATGCTTTCTACCCCTTATCATTATTGATTAATTCTCGGATAGGTGAGAAGGATTTACGATGCTCTTTCGTAATTCCATATTTCTGTAGTGCCTCCATGTGTATAGCTGTACCATAACCCATATTTCTTTCAAAACCATATTGTGGATATTCTTCCCCTAATCTCTTCATTAGGCGATCTCTCGTTACCTTAGCGATAATTGAGGCTGCGGCAATTGAGTTTGACTTTTCATCCCCTTTTATGATGGACGATTGTGGTATCTGTATTGGGATTTCCATTGCATCTACCAATAAGAGATCCGGCTTAAGTGCCATTCCCATTACCGCCTTTTTCATTGCCTGTTTTGTAGCTTGATATATATTAACCTCGTCAATCATTTGAGGAGTAATAATTCCTACCCCTATTGAGAGTGCACCATTCATAATTTGTTCAAATAATTCTTCTCTCTTCGTTTCAGTTAGCTTTTTTGAATCATTCAAACCAGGCAAAAAAATATTTTGTGGTAAGATTACTGCCGCTGCTACGACTGGTCCTGCAAGTGGACCACGCCCAACTTCATCTACACCCGCAATATACTTGATTCCTTTATTATAAAGGGAATTTTCATATGTCATCATTTCAAAAAAACGATCTTTTAATTTTCTTTCTTTTTCTTTTCTTTTCTGCCACCGCTGTAGTAATGCCTGAACTCCTTTACGTTCATCCTTTTTGCAATTTATAATAAATTCATGATTTTCATCTTCAATTGATTTTATTATTTTTTCAATTTCATTAATTGGTAATTGCGACATAATTTCTCACCCTCAAAATGTATATATCTTTTTTATCGACATTTTCACCAAAAATTAAAGGCCCGCATTTAGCGAGCCTAGTTATATTTGATAAATAAAGTTTTTAAGGTCTTTCAAATGTAATTTTCCCAAGATTTTCAGAACGAATGTCTCGTATGACTAGTTCTGCAACCTTATCATAGTCTGTCATTCCACCGGGCATCATACAACCTCTTCTCTTCCCGATTTCATCAAATAGTGGTACTATTTCGGATGGAATCTCTTCAAGTTGATATCGTTCCTTCAAACTTAAAGGATAATTTTCTTTTAAAAAGGATAAAGCATATACTGCAATGTCTTGCAAATTTAAGATTGTATCCTTAATTGCGCCCGTTGTAGCTAATTTAAGTCCAACTGATTGATCCTCAAATTTTGGCCATAAAATTCCTGGCGTATCAAGAAGCTCTAATTCCTTACCAACTTTTATCCATTGCTGTGCTTTTGTAACCCCTGGCCGATCCCCTGTTTGAGCAATTTTTTTCTTTGCAAGTCGATTAATCAAAGTAGATTTTCCAACATTGGGAATCCCAACAATTAATGCTCGAATCGCACGTGGACGTATTCCTCTAGCGGTCATTTTATCAAATTTATCTTTTAAAATGAGGTTTGCTTCAGCTACTATTTGCTTCATACCTACCCCTGCGTGAGAATCGATTGCTAATGCAGGTATGTCATTTTCTGCAAAATATGAAATCCATTCTTTTGTACGTTTTGGATCTGCCATATCTGCTTTATTAAGTAGTACTAGCCTTGGTTTATTTTTAATAATCTCGTCAATCATAGGATTTCTTGAAGATAATGGAATTCTCGCATCAACAAGCTCAAATACAATATCAATTAATTTTAGTTTTTCAGTTACTTGCCTTCTTGCTTTTGCCATATGGCCAGGAAACCATTGAATAGTCAAAATTTTCACCAACTTACTTTTCGTTTACATTACTTTATTCTACTAATCCAAAATCAGATAACGGCCAATAGATTAGATTTGTTTCTCCTAACACCTCATCAATAGGAACAGGACCGATATGACGGCTATCTTTACTATTGCGGCGATTATCCCCCATTACAAATAAATACCCCTCTGGAACTTCTTCAAAAACAAATGAGTCTGTTAGAGGCCCATCTATTAACCCTTTCTTATATTCATCAAGATATGATTCTTCATATTGCTTACCATTTACATATAAAATATCATCCTTATATTCAATTCTGTCACCCGGTAGTCCAATTATCCGTTTAATATAATCCTTTTCTACCGTTGCATGGAATACAACAATATCAAACCGCTTCGGTTTCCCTATCTTATATCCAATTTTATTAACGATCATACGGTCTTGATGATGCAAGGTAGGCATCATAGATTGTCCATCTACTACAATCGGTGCAAAGAAAAAGTAACGGATAACTGCTGCTAAAATAACTGCTATTGCTAATGCTTTTAACCATTCCCAAACTTCATTTTTTCTTTTAGCCATCTTTTCTCCTCCACCCGACTCTAACTATATAAGCATTTGGTCCTACTCTATTATTTACACTCTTAATATATTATGTATTTTTCCATATTATATTTATTTATTTCCAATAATGTAAAAGGAGCTTGTTACGAATACAAGCTCCTCTACTTTTATTATCGAATTTCTTTAATACGTGCTTTTTTACCACGAAGTTCACGTAGGTAGTATAATTTTGCACGGCGAACTTTACCGCGACGTACTACTTCTAACTTCGCAATTTTAGGTGTATGCACAGGGAATGTACGCTCAACACCAACACCGTAAGAAACTTTTCTTACTGTGAATGTTTCACTAATTCCGCCACCACGACGCTTAATCACAACACCTTCATAAACCTGGATACGTTCACGAGTTCCCTCGATAACTTTAACATGTACACGTACAGTGTCACCAGGACGGAAACTAGGAAGGTCAGTTTTTAATTGTTCTTTTGTGATTTCTTCAATTAATTGTTGCATCGTCTTTTCAACTCCTTCCAACAGATGCTCTTATCAATCTTAATTGCAGCGGAACATCTTAATACTGACATACGACATAGAATAATGCATAAGTCACAAAAAGTATATTATCATAAATTACTAGCAGTTGCAATAGCTATATATTTTCTGCTTCAAATTCTTTTATCCACTTTTTTTGTTGATCTGATAGTTTTATTTTATCTAACATATCAGGCCTACGCTTAAGAGTTCTTCTTAGGGATTCCTTTTCCCGCCATAGATCAATATTTTTGTGATTTCCAGATAGAAGCACCTCTGGTACATCCAAGCCATTAAAATTGGCAGGTCTTGTATAATGTGGATGTTCAAGCAGCCCACTGCTATGTGAATCTTTCACAGGCGAATCTTCATTTCCCAATACCCCTGGCAAAAGCCTTACGACACTGTCTGTAATAACCATTGCTGCTAATTCTCCACCTGTTAATACGTAATCTCCAATCGAAATTTCATCGGTGATTAGATGTTCCCTTATCCGCTCGTCATACCCTTCATAATGACCACAAATAAAAATAAGATGATCCTCAGCAGCTAATTCCTCGGCTTTTTCTTGTGTAAACGTGGCACCTTGTGGACACATAAGGATAATTCTTGGCTTTTTTATTTTTTCTTTGGTAAGATCATCGACTGCAGCAAAAATTGGTTGTGGCATAAGCACCATTCCTGCTCCGCCACCGTATGGGTAATCATCGACCTTAAGATGCTTGTTATCAGCGTATTTACGAAAATCAATTACATTAAAGGTAACTTTAACCTTCTCCTGTGCTTTTTTCATGATTGATTCACCTAATACACCTGAGAACATATCAGGAAATAGAGTTAAAATATCAATTTTCATTATTATAAAAGTCCTTCCATAAGATGAATTTTGATCTTCTTCTCCTTAATGTTAATTTCTTTAACAATATCATCAATGTATGGGATTAAAATTTCCTTTGCTCTTGTTCCTTTAACAACCCACACATCATTCGCTCCAGGTGTTAAAATTTCTTTAATAACTCCTATTTCTTCCCCTGATTCACTTATTACTTGGCAGCCTATTATTTCATGAAAATAAAATTCGTCCTCACCTAATTCAGTTAATTGACTCTCAGGTACTTTCAAAAGTGCACCTTTAAGAGGCTCTACATCATTCACATTTTCATAACCCTCAAAAGTAAGTAAATCAAACTGCTTATGTAATCGATGAGATTTCACGACTACCTCTATTGGATCCTTTTCTGGGATAAAGACAAATAAACGATTACCAATCTGATATCGTTCCTCTGGAAAGTCAGTTCTTGAGATAATTCGAACCTCACCTCTGATTCCATGTGTATTCACAATTTTTCCGACATTAAACCATTTCTCCATGTATAAAATCACCTCTACCGTATATCTTCAACAATACCTTCTTTAATAACGATTGTTCTTAAACTTGTTATCTCTGCCCAATCATCGCCTTTATTTACCTCAATGATTGATTGAACTTCCTTTTCTTTCAATTCACTACCTAATGGTAGCATATGTATTTGCTCAATTTGGAAGTCAAGAAGTTTTATTTTTTCCTGTCTATTATTTATTTCTTTCAAAAAGTGGGGTTGTAATTTTGCGGGGTTATATTTCTTTGTCTTTTCCATTTTTTTTAATTCAAATTGTAGCTGTTCACATTCTTTATGTAATTGATTCTTGCTTTGTAGAATTGAATCTAGAAGTGTTTTCTTACTATTTTCAGTCAAAACTTGTTTGACTACAACTGTTTGAAGAATTTTCATAGAATTCACCTACTTTTTAGTTATAAAAAAAGAGGAGGTTTCCCTCACCCTTTTTTTACTATTTTATTTCATTCGTTAATCTCTAGATGAATTCGTTTATTATGTCCAGTTCCTGCTGCATAGACAACAGTTCGAATCGCTTTTATAACGCGTCCCTGTTTACCAATTACCTTACCCATATCTTCTTTATTAACTGTAAGAAGGTATGTCATGTTGCGATCGTCAGAAGTTTCATCTATCACAACATCTTCAGGATGGTCAACAAGTGGCTGTACGATGGTTTTAATTAACTCTTTCATCTAATTCGCTCCTATTACTTGCCGTTTTTAGCGTTGTGGAATTTTTCCATAATGCCTTGCTTTGAGAACAAGTTACGAACTGTATCAGATGGTTTTGCTCCATCTTGTAACCATTTTAATGCTAATGATTCATCAATTTTTACCTCTGCTGGTTGAACAACTGGATTATAAGTTCCAATTGTTTCAATTTGACGTCCATCACGTGGTGAACGAGAATCAGCTACAACAATACGATAGAAAGGAGATTTTTTTGCTCCCATACGTTTTAAACGAATTTTTACTGCCATTTTAAATAGCACCTCCGAAATTATTTCAACAAGATATTATAATAGCAATTACTATTATGTTTGTAAAGTGTTTTTTCTTTACAACGTTCAGAAAGTGGAACTTTCCGAACCTTATAAGTGTAACTAACACCTCTGGCTTCGCCAATCGGTGAGTTTTCTTTACAACGTTACATGAAAGGAAATTTGAATCCTTTTTTCTTACTTTTACCCATATTTGTCATTTGTTTCATCATTTTTTTCATGTCCTCAAATTGCTTAAGTAAACGGTTAACTTCTTGAACAGTTCTTCCGCTCCCTTTTGCAATTCGCTTTCTTCGACTTGAATTAATGATTTCTGGGTTTTCTTTTTCTTTCTTAGTCATTGAACGGATAATAGCTTCAACATGACCAATTTGCTTATCATCGACTTGAACATTCTTCAAGCCTTTCATTTTGTTTGCACCTGGTAGCATTCCAAGTATTTCATCAAGTGGTCCCATTTTACGAACCTGTGACAATTGATCAAGAAAGTCATCAAATGTAAAAGACGCTGAGCGAAACTTTTTTTCAAGCTCTTTTGCCTTTTCTTCATCAACAGAGGACTGTGCTTTTTCAATCAATGTCAGGACATCACCCATACCTAAAATACGGGATGCCATTCTTTCAGGATGAAAAGGTTCAAGTGCATCAAGCTTTTCACCAAGTCCGACAAATTTAATCGGCGTATTTGTAACAGATTTTACAGATAATGCTGCACCACCACGAGTGTCACCATCAAGCTTTGTTAACACTACACCAGTTAAGCCTAATAAATCATTAAAGCTTTGTGCTACATTGACCGCATCTTGACCAGTCATAGCATCAACAACTAAGAAAATTTCATCAGGGTTGGCAATTTCCTTAACTTGCTTTAATTCTTCCATCAAAGCTTCATCAATGTGTAATCGACCAGCTGTATCAATCAATACATAATCATGATGTTCTTCTTTTGCTTTCTCGATTGCTTGCTTTGCAATCTCAACAGGGCTTACTTTATCGCCTAAGGAAAACACCGGTAAATTTAATTGCTTACCTAATGTCTCGAGTTGATCAATGGCTGCTGGACGGTATATATCCGCAGCTACTAGCATTGGCTTCCGGTTGTGCTTTTTACGTAATAGATTTGCGAGCTTTCCGGTTGTCGTCGTTTTACCTGCACCTTGAAGCCCGACCATCATAATAACAGTTGGCGGTCTTTTAGAAACAGCAATTTTACTCTGTTCCCCACCCATTAATGCAGTGAGTTCTTCCTGAACTACTTTAATAACCTGTTGGCCAGGAGTTAAACTTTTCATTACTTCTTGACCTACTGCTCGTTCACTAACACGTTTCACAAAGTCTTTAACAACTTTGAAGTTAACGTCTGCTTCTAATAAAGCAAGACGAACTTCTCGCATCATCTCTTTTACATCTGTTTCTGTTACTTTTCCTTTACCGCGAATTTTCTGTATGGTACTCTGCAGTCGGTCGGACAATCCCTCAAATGCCATTGTTTCCGCCCCCTATTCTAATTTCTCAAGCAACTGGATGACTTCTTGAAGCTCCTCTTTCTCATTACTAACCAGAGAAAGTTCCTTAAGCTTTGCAATAAGTTTTTGTCGCTCTAGAAATTTATGAAATAGTAACAGTTTTTCTTCATATTCTTCAAGCATCGTTTCTGTACGTTTAATATTGTCATAAACAGCTTGACGACTAATATGATATTCTTCTGCTATTTCACCAAGGGAAAAATCATCTAAGTAATAATAAGACATATAGCTTTTTTGCTTAGGAGTTAGCAACGACTGATAAAAATCAAACAAATAGTTCATCCTCGTTGTCTTTTCAAGCATAGTATCTCCCCCTTGTTAAGTGAAATACCTTTACAATTCACTAGTTTACCGATTCATAGAAATGTTGTCAAGTTTTTTTCTTTACAGCCTCGGCTTTGTCATTCCTCGTTATTGTCTACAAGATCCGCAAATAAGCCATACACATATTGCTCAGCATTAAATTCCTGTAGATCATCTACTTTTTCACCAAGACCTACAAATTTCACAGGAATATTTAGTTCATTCCGAATCGCTAGAACGATACCGCCCTTTGCAGTACCATCAAGCTTTGTTAACACGATGCCTGTGACATTCGTTGCATCAGAAAAGGTTTTCGCTTGGGTTAGTGCATTTTGTCCTGTTGTTGCATCAAGAACTAACAGTACTTCATGTGGGGCGCCTGGGAGCTCACGTTCAATAACCCTTTTTACCTTTTCAAGTTCTTTCATTAAATTCACTTTATTTTGGAGTCTACCTGCAGTATCACATAGTAAAACATCAACATTTCGGGATTTTGCAGCTTGCACCGCATCATACATTACAGCCGCTGGATCAGAGCCTTCAGATTGTTTTATTACTTCAACACCGACACGCTCTCCCCAAACTTCTAGTTGTTGAATCGCACCCGCACGGAAGGTATCACCCGCAGCTAAAAGAACAGATTTGCCTTCATTATTAAGTTTATTCGCTATTTTACCAATTGATGTTGTCTTACCGACACCATTTACACCAACGACAAGGATAATCGTTAACCCGCTCTCTTGAATATTTAGGGTATTCTTTTGCTCTTCTCCACCATTATATATTTCAACAAGCTTCTCAGATATGACTGCTTGTACTTCTTTTGTATCTTGAATATTTCTTTTCTTTACTTCTGTTTTTAATTCATCAATTAATTCCATGACAGTTGACACACCAACATCTGCAGCAATAAGAATTTCTTCAAGTTCTTCAAAAAAGTCCTCATCAACCTTACGATAACGTGCAACAAGGTCGTTTACCCGTTCTGAAAAAGAACTCCTCGTCTTCATTAAACCTTCTTTAAACTTTTCTGATACTGTATCAGCTTGGTTTGAAATTTTCTCTTTTAATTTTTTAAAAAAACTCATTGAAATCCCCTTTCAAAAATATTAATTACTTGTAACAAAATCCTTGGACTCTTCTAACCTGACTGAAACAAGTTTCGAAACACCTGATTCTTGCATGGTTACCCCATATAAAACATCCGCTTCTTCCATCGTACCTTTACGATGTGTGATAACGATGAATTGAGTCTCCTTGCTAAATTGTTTCAAATATTTCGCAAAACGATATACATTCGCTTCATCAAGTGCAGCTTCTACTTCATCAAGAACACAAAATGGGACTGGTCTTACTTTTAAAATTGAGAATAAAAGTGCTATTGCAGTAAGTGCTCTTTCCCCACCTGATAAAAGACTTAAATTTTGAAGTTTCTTACCTGGTGGTTGAGCTACAATATCAACACCCGTATTTAATAAATCGTTAGGATCAGTAAGGAGTAAATCAGCACGACCTCCACCAAATAACGCTTGGAATACAGATTCAAAATGAGATCTGATACTAGTAAAGGTAGTTTCAAACCTTTTTTTCATTTCTACATCCATTTCACCAATTACTTTGTATAAAGTATCTTTTGCGACCTGGAGATCATCCTTTTGCTCAGTTAAAAAAGTAAACCGATCAAAAATCCGATCAAATTCATCAATTGCCCCTATATTAACAGTACCCAATTCCTCGATCGCAAGCTTAATCAATTTCACTTTTTTCCTAGCATCAGTAATCTCCATTTGCAGTGGATATTTTTGCTTTGCCGCTTCGTATGTTAATAAATACTCTTCACGTAGATGATTCAAGCGGTTTTCTAGCTCTACATCTAGACGGTTTACCTGAACCTCTTCATCCTTCAAAATATCAACAAGCTGCTTGTATTGCCTTTTATCCTCTTTTAATTCCCGTTCAATATCTTCAAGCGTTATTTGTAATTGAAGGCGCTTTTCTCTACGACTACTTATTAATTGAATGGTTTCATCTTTGTCATCGGCCTTTTTCCTTGCTGCTTCTTCTAACTCTTGTTCACCAGAATGATTTGAAGTCATTTCATTATTTAATAATGATAAATCATCATTCGCTTCAGTATATTTTGATGTCAATTGTAAGTATTCTTCTTCTAATCGATGAACCTTCTCTTGCTGATTTTCAACCGATTGTTTCTTACCCGCTAAAATAACCTTACGATCAGTAATTTCAGTTAGTATAGATTCACGAGAAGATTGTTGATCATTTTTTTGTAATTGCAATTGATTAAGAGTATCATCCATACGATTCAGTTGTTCCTCAATATTTGCCAACTCTTTCTCTAACTCAGTTAATCGTACTATTATCTTTTCTTGATCTGAACCAAACAATTGCTTTTCTTGATCATATAATGCTAAATGTTCATTTACATTTTGTTCTTTTAGTACGACTTCACGATACTCACTCTTGACCGATTGCTCCTTTAGTCGCAATTGCTCTCCAACTTCACGCAATCTCTCAAGAATATCTTCATTTTCTGATATAGAACTTTTTAACTTTTTAATATGTTGTTCTAGATCGTTCGTTTTTTCCTCCATTTCAGCTAACTTTTCAGTGACGGTTTCCAACTCACGCCCTCTACTTAACAAGGAATTTGACTTCTGCTTTACAGCCCCTCCGGTCATTGAACCACCGGGGTTTACAACATCACCATCTAATGTAACAAGTCGATATCGATGCTGGATGATTTTCGCTAACTCATTCGCTCCCTTTAAATCTGAAGTAATGATAACAGTACCTAATAAATTATTAATCACGGACTGATACTCCGTCTTATACGAGATTAAATCAGCAGCAACGCCAATAAATGACGGATGTGCCTTAACAGAATCTAATAATCCAGAGGAGATTATGCGCTCTTTAATAATATTCAATGGTAAAAATGTTGCTCTACCAAAAGAATTCTGTTTAAGATATTTAATTGCATCTCTTGCACTTTTCTCATTATCGACTACTATATGCTGTGTGGCTCCACCTAGAGCTATTTCAATAGCAGTTTCATACTCCTTTGGCACATGTATAAGTTCAGCTATTGCCCCTTCAATTCCTGAGAGGCTTTCATTTCGTGCTTTTAATACTTCTTTAACACCTTGAAAAAAGCCAGCATAATCATCCTGCATTTCTTCAAGCATTTCTTTTCGAGACTTCGTTTGCTGTAAATATTGATAAGCTTGATACAGTGTACTTTCCTTCTTTTGATAGTTTGTTTTACTATTCTCAAGCTTCTTTTGTACATCCCTAAAGCTAATAATCTGCTTATTAATTTCTTCTTCAATAACAGAGAGCTTTGTTTGAAGACTCAATTTTTCATCCTGAATAGCTGTTCTTTCAAGTACATATTTTTGATTCGATTCATCTAAACGACTTGCTTTACGTTCTTGTTGTTGTTCCTGGTCTTTCAGATATACTATCTCATTTCGATAGGTGGCCTGTTTGTTTAACAATTCGATATAGTCACTTTTAATATTTTCAATCTTTTCTTCAATATTTTGATCAAATGACTCAAGCAATGTTTGTTTATTCGTTAATTCATCCTTTAACTGTTGCACTTCATTAATCAGTGATTTCAATTTCTCAAGCTCTTGTGTTTTTGTTTCTGATAGTGAAGATATTTTTACATTTAGTTCTTTTATAGAGCTTTCAAGAAGGCTTCTATTTTGAACTGCATTTTTTTTGCGTTCCTTTAATACTTCTTTTCGTCCCTCTAGTTTTTCAAGCTCTTCACTTGTGCGTAATAAAACTTGTTGAAGTTCATTAACTGCCTCATCTGCAGCATCCATTTGACCACGTATTTCTTCTATTTGGGCTTCTTTTTTTTGTAAAATGGTGTTTAGACCAAGTTCCTTTTCTTTATGTTGTTCAACCAATTTAGAAAGTTGCTCCCATTTCTCGTGGAGGTCTTCTATCTCATATACGGTTAAACCAACTTCAATTTGCTCTAACTCTTCCTTTTTTTCCAAATAATCCTTTGCTATTGATGCCTGAATTTGCAATGGTTCCTTTTGAATTTCTAGCTCATGTAGGATATCATTAACACGATTTAAATTTTCTTGGGTCTCAGCTAGCTTGTATTCTGCTTTTTTCTTACGGCTTTTATATTTTAAAACACCTGCTGCTTCCTCAAAAATACTTCTACGTTCTTCAGATTTACTGCTTAGGATTTCTTCTACCTTCCCTTGGCTAATAATTGAAAACGCTTCACGACCGAGGCCAGAATCCATAAATAAATCAACAATATCTTTTAATCGACAAGATTGTTTATTAATTAAAAATTCACTTTCACCTGACCGATACACACGGCGGGTTACACTTACTTCATTATAGTCAATTGGTAAAAAATGATCATCATTATCTAAAGTTAATGTAACTTCAGCTACATTCAATGCCTTGCGACTATCACTACCAACAAATATTATATCTTCCATCTTTGTACCACGTAAGGATTTAGCCGATTGTTCTCCAAGCACCCAACGGATACCATCAGTAATATTACTTTTTCCACTTCCATTAGGACCTACAACCGCTGTCACTCCAGGAACAAAATCTACCGCTATTCTTTCTGCAAACGATTTAAATCCTACTATATCTAAACGTTTGAGGAACATATATTTCCCCCTCACAATAATATTAAATATTAAATAATCCCTACATATTTTAACATAAACACACAAGTAGGTATGAATTATTTTTTGATGTAAAAAAAGCCCCTTTTGTAAAGGGGAGTATAATTACTTATTTTTCAGTTTTTTAAGTGCTAATTCAGCAGCATGCTGTTCCGCTTCTTTTTTTGATTTTCCTGATCCAATACCTAATTCTTCACCATTTAAGGCAACTCTTGAAACGAATTCACGACTATGTGCAGGACCTTTTTCTTGAAGTACTTTATATTCAATTACTCCATTTCCAGTACGTTGGACCAGTTCTTGGAGTTGACTTTTATAATCCATCACATGAGAAAAAGCACCCGCATTAATTTTAGGTATTACGGTATTATTTAAAAACTGACATACGATATCAAGACCTTGATCTAGATATAACGCTCCAATAAAAGCCTCAAAAACATCCGCTAATAATGCAGGACGTTCCCTTCCACCTGTCAGTTCCTCTCCTTTTCCAAGTAGTACAATCTCCCCAAATGATAAATCATTGGCAAATGTTACTAAGGATGGTTCACAAACAATCGCTGCACGCATTTTTGTTAATTCACCCTCACTCATAATAGGGAATTTTTTGAAAAGAAACTGTGATATTGTCAGTTCCAAAACCGCGTCTCCTAAAAATTCTAGCCTCTCATTATCTTCATACGGCTTTTTTCGATGCTCATTCACATAGGATGAATGGGTAAATGCTTGGATTAGTAATTTTTCATTTACAAAATGAATACCAACCCTTTCTTGAAATGCCTTAAATTTCGCACCTATCTTTATTCCTTTTTCTTTATTCGTCATTCTTTTCACCTTAACGTACCTCCAAGGAGAAAGCCCCGTATAATACGGGACTTTTTTCTAAAAACAAATATTATAGCTGGCTCTTTATGTAATTTACAGCATCACCAACTGTAGAAATTTTCTCTGCTTCATCATCAGAGATTTCCATGTCGAACTCATCTTCAAGTTCCATAACTAGTTCTACAACATCTAGTGAATCTGCTCCAAGATCATCCTTAAAAGAAGCTTCAAGTTTTACCGCTGATTCTTCGACACCTAAGCGGTCAACTACGATCTTTGTTACTCTTTCTAATACATCTGCCATTTCACTCACCTCCCTTCAATATTATATTTGATTTTTAATAGAAAAACTAGTTTTCATTTGATACGATTTTCTAATTACATCACCATACCACCATCAACATGTAGAGTTTGACCTGTCATATAACTGCTATTTTCAGAAGCTAGAAATAATACGACTCCTGCGATGTCCTTAGTATCACCAAATCTACCAAGTGGAATTTGCTTAAGCATTTCGTTTTTCACGTCTTCTGGTAATTTATCGGTCATTTCAGTTGTAATAAAACCTGGAGCTACTGCATTCACTGTAATATTTCGACTAGAAAGTTCTTTTGCAGTTGTTTTTGTTAAGCCAATTACCCCTGCTTTAGCTGCAACGTAATTTGCCTGCCCAGGATTGCCACTAACTCCAACAATCGACGCAATATTGATTATTCTACCTGATCTTTGTTTCATCATTTGACGAGTAACTGCCTTCGTGCAAAGGAATACACCTTTTAAATTAGTATTTATAACATCATCCCACTCGTCTTCTTTCATTCTCATTAGTAAATTATCCCTCGTGATGCCAGCATTATTTACTAAAATATCAAGACTGCCATAAGTAGCGATGACCTCTTTAACCATTGTTGCAACTGATTCTGAGTTCGCAACATTGGCTTGTATTGCAAATGCCTCTTTCCCTAGTGCTTTAATTTCATCAACAACCTCATTGGCTCTCGCTTCACTTCCTGAATAATTAACTGCGACTTTCGCACCTGCTCTTGCAAGTTCTATTGCGATTGATCGTCCAATTCCACGTGAAGCACCTGTTACAAGTACAACTTTTCCATCTAACAACTTAATCTACCTCCTTTAGTGCATTTATTGTATTTTGTAATGTTTCCAAATCACTTATTGCGTACGTATTTACTCTTCTATTGACTTTTTTAACTAAGCCGGATAATACCTTTCCTGGTCCAATTTCTATGAATGTATCGACACCTTGGTCCAACATATATTCAACAGATGTTTGCCATAATACTGGCGAGAAGAGTTGATTTATCAGGTTTTCTTTAATAATATCTGAAGAAATCATCTCCTTCGCATTAACATTAGCAATTACCGGAATACGAGCATCCTTGATTTCAATGCTGTCAAGTGCATCACGAAGCTTTCCGGAAGCTGGTTCCATTAATACGGAATGAAATGGACCACTTACCTCTAGAGGAATAGCTCGCTTTGCACCTTTTTCTTTTGCAAGCCCACAAGCAGCCTCTACGCCCCCGGTGGTTCCAGAAATCACAATTTGGCCGGGACAATTAATATTTGCTAGCTGAACAGCCTCCCCATTCATGGAAACTTGCTCGGTTACCAACCGTAATTCATCACTTTCCATTCCAAGGATTGCTGCCATTGTCCCAAGTCCAGCAGGTACAGCTTCTTCCATCAGCTCTCCGCGTTTTCGAACAGTTGTTACAGCATCCTCAAAGCTAATCGCCCCTGCAGCTACTAGTGCTGTATATTCTCCAAGGCTATGCCCAGCAACAAAATCAGGTGTAATATTTGCCTCCTTAAATATCTCTAAGATTGCAATACTAGTCGTTAATAACGCTGGTTGTGCATTCACAGTTAAGGTCAGCTTTTCTTGTGGACCATTAAAAATTATTTCAGTCAAGTCCTCATGCAAACTCTCATCAGCTTTGGCAAAAATTTCTTGTACTCTTTTATTAGCATCAGCTAATTCTTTACCCATACCTACGATTTGTGATCCTTGACCAGGAAATACAAATGCAATTTTCCCCATTTTCTATCGACTCCTTTCTACCTAGTTAACCTTATGATTTATTTCCTCAACTGTAGATTGGATCAACCCCGAAACATCTTGTTCAACCATTTCAACGGTTTGACGAACTGCACTGAATACCCCATTTGCATCAGATGAACCGTGCGCCTTTATAACTGGTGCCTTTAAGCCAAACAGACCTGCGCCTCCATACTCAGAGTAGTCCATTGTTTTTTTGATCACTTTTAATTGCGGCATTAATAAACCAGCAGCAACCTTACTCTTTAAATTACTTGTAAAAGCAGTTTTTAGCATTGTAAACATTGATAGAGCTGTTCCCTCAATTGTTTTTAAAGCTACATTACCTGTAAACCCATCCGTTACAACGACATCTGCAACACCATCTAATAAATCTCTAGCTTCAACATTTCCAATAAAATGGAGGTTCGAGTCTTTTATCAACTGGAAGGCATGCTTTGTTAAATCATTTCCTTTTTTATCCTCAGTCCCAACGTTTAATAGGCCTACTCTTGGAGAGGAAATTCCTCTTACTTTTTCAGCATATATAGACCCCATCACCGCATATTGGAGAAGATGCTCTGGTTTTGCATCTACATTTGCTCCCACATCTAACATCAAAAATCCTTTTCCATCTAAAGTAGGAAGTGTTGGAGATAAAGCAGGGCGTTCAATCCCATCAATTCTTCCCACAATAAAAAGGCCTGCTGTCATTAAAGCTCCTGTATTTCCAGCTGAAATACAAGCATCGGCCCTTCCTTCTTTAACCTCATTAGCCATTAATACCATTGAGGCATTCTTCTTCCTTCGAACAGCTCTTACAGGCTCGTCGGTTGCTTCAATAACTTCATCAGTATGTAAAATTGTTATCCTTTCATCATTTGATAAATAAGGACGTATTTTAGCCTCATCCCCAATAAGGGTAATATGTAAATTTTGATAATGCGTGATTGCTTTTATTGCACCTTCAACAATTTCCTTTGGTGCATAATCTCCACCCATTGCATCTATAGCGATTTTCATTTGTTAATCAACATCCTTTTTTAGCTTCTTAGAACGATACATCATAAATTCACCCGAGAACACCAACTCATTCCCCACATAACTCATTACTTCTACTAGTGTTCTCCCTTTTTCCTGTTCTAAGCTTTTAACTTTTGCTTTTGCAATAATTCGTTCACCTTCTTTAACTTGTCTTGTAAACAGAATATTCGCCTTCGCAGTTAGTGCAAGTTCATCATTAATAACAGCTACCGCTAGAGAATTTGCTTGGGCAAATAGGTGATGTCCTCTTGCAATTTGATTTCTTTTAAAAACATGTTCATTCATTACATCGAAGATCGAGATTGCACTTTGGTCTAATTCAAGATCAATCACTTCACCAATAACCTCATCCATCGGGAGGGATTTCACTTGATTTTCCAAGTTTTTTTCAGCTACATGTTTTATTCTTTCACGTAACTCAGGGATTGATAATTCTAATCGATCTAAACGAATTGTTTGTACACTTACAGTAAATTTTTCAGCTAAATCTTCATCAGTAATAAATGGATTAAGCTTAATTGTTTCTTGCAATAATATTTGCCGTTCCTTTTTATTTCGCTTCATCAAATACACCGTCCGCGCTCTTAAGACTAGGTACTAATAGTAGTATATAATTTAAAAAAGCAGATTGCAAGAAGATTTACTTGATCCTCCTACAGTCTGCTTTTATACATTAATTCATATCCCAAAAAATTAATCAAGCTTTTCTCCCTCTAACACACCAGATGAGGTAAGATGCTCTCTTAATGATTTGAAGCTATAATCCTTCCAAAATTGTTTTGAATTTATAAGTTCTATAGCATCATTACGAGCTACCTCTAACGCCCGATAATCATGAACCATATCAGCAACTTTAAACTCTGGCATGCCACTTTGTTTTCTTCCAAAAAAATCTCCTGGTCCACGTAATTCCAAGTCTTTCTCTGATAATACAAATCCATCATTTGTTTCGGTCATAATTCGCATTCTTTCTTTTCCAATCTCTGACTTTGGATCTGCGAGAAGAATACAATAGGATTGCTCACTTCCTCTGCCTACTCGACCCCTTAGCTGATGAAGTTGTGATAAACCAAACCGTTCAGCATCATAGATTACCATCATAGTTGCATTCGGTACATTCACACCTACCTCAACAACTGTTGTTGAAACAAGTAATTGAACTTCATTATCACTAAATTCTTTCATTACAAACTCTTTTTCATCTGATGTTAAGCGCCCATGCATTAGCCCAACCTTCCATTTATTTTGAAAATGGAGAGAAAGCATCGTATGAACATCTATCGCATTCTGAACATCAAGTTTTTCGGATTCCTCTATTAGTGGACAAATCACATAAGCTTGTCTTCCTTTTATAAGTTCTTTCTCAACAAATGCAAGAATTCTATCAAGCATCTCATGTTTTGCCCAATATGTTTCAATCGCCTTCCGACCTGCAGGCATCTCATCAATAATCGAAACATCCATTTCACCAAAAACCGTAATGGCCAATGTTCTAGGTATTGGGGTAGCCGTCATGAATAGAACGTCGGGGTTTTCGCCTTTTTCTCTCAACACTCTACGTTGATCAACACCAAATCGATGTTGTTCATCAGTTATAACAAGTCCAAGCTTTTTGAAATTAACTTCATTTTGAATGAGTGCATGTGTACCAACAATTATATCAACATCACCATTTTCTAACTGCAGTAAAATTTCTTTACGCTTTTTCCCTTTTACTGAGCTAGATAAGAGTTGGATATTCAATCCAAAGTTTGAAAATAACTCTACCAAAGAGACAGCATGTTGTTCAGCTAATATTTCTGTTGGTACCATTAGAGCACCTTGATATCCCGCTAAAAATGAAGCATATAAGGCAATGGCTGCAACAACTGTTTTTCCAGAACCAACATCGCCTTGTAGAAGACGATTCATTCTATAAGGAGATTGAAGATCTTTGATTATTTCTGAAACAACACGATCTTGTGCATTTGTTAGTGGAAAAGGGAGACTCTTAATGAAATTTGATAATTCTTCTCCAGAAAATTGCAGTGATGAACCTTTCGTTTGTTCGCGCTCAAATTTTCTAAATGCTTGCATTTTCAACTGGAATAATAAAAATTCTTCGTAAACAAAACGTCTTCTTGCCTGTTTAAGTTCTTCTTGGGTTATTGGGTGGTGCATGATACGAATTGCATCTTTTTTTTGTAATAACTTATATTTCCTTAAAAAAAGCTCTGGGATGTTCTCCCCAATTTTATCACCATATTGCTGTAGTGCAATTGTAATAAAACGTCTCATTCCTTTTACCGTTATCTTGCCTTTTATAGAATATATAGGTTCTATTCGATCTTTTTTTGTGATAGGAGCAAAAACTAGCTCATTTACTGTTATCGTTTGCCGATGCTGATCCCATTTACCAGTAATTGTAACTGTGTCATGTAAAGTAATTTTATTTTTATAGTATGGTCGATTAAAGCAAGTCGCAGTTATTAAATATCGTCCTACTAGAACTCGAAAGGTTAATCGGGAACGTTTTCGTCCATAATAAGTAAGCACCGGTTCACTATGAACCTTACCTTCTATTGTAATTTTTTCTTCATGCTTAACATCCGCGAGGTCTCGCATACTATAATCTTCAAATCTATATGGGAAGTATAAAATCAGGTCTTCAATCGTAAAAACATTCATTTCATTTAGCTGAAGTGCTGTTTCTTCACCAATACCTTTAATATGATCAATCGGAAGCAGTAATTCGTTATTCACCTTTTTTCAGCGAAATTCCAAAGATCTTAGCCTCAAGCGCACGAGCTGTTGGAGTTGCCGCTAAACCTCCTTGAGCAGTTTCCTTTAATGCTGTTGGCATTGATTGACCAATTTTATACATTGCTTCTATTACTTCATCACAAGGTATTCTACTTTTTATCCCTGCAAGGGCCATATCTGCAGCAACCATCGCATTAGCTGCACCCATCGCATTTCTTTTAACACAAGGCACCTCAACTAGGCCAGCAACAGGGTCGCAAACAAGACCGAGCATATTTTTTAAGGTAATCGCCATTGCTTCAGCAGATTGTTGTGGAGTACCACCAGCCATTTCAACGATAGCACCTGCTGCCATACCTGCAGCTGAACCAACTTCAGCTTGACATCCACCTGCCGCTCCAGAAATGGACGCATTATTCGCCACAACAAAACCAAAGGCACCTGCTGTAAACAAAAATTGCACCATTTGTTCTTTTGTTGGATTTAATTTTTTCTTTACTGCAAAAAGGGTTCCTGGCACTACTCCGGCTGATCCAGCGGTTGGTGTTGCACAAATTGTTCCCATTGCAGCATTAACCTCATTAGTTGCAACAGCCTTGCTCACAGCATCTAAAAGTATTTCTCCTGACAAAAAATTTCCCTTTTTCATATATTCCTGCAAAAGCACAGCATCTCCACCTGTTAATCCAGAGTGCGAGCTAACTCCTGATAATCCTCTTTCAACCGCTTGTTCCATTACCTCCAAATTTTTTTCCATTTGAAGAATAATTTCTTCACGTGATTTACCAGTAACCTCAACTTCTTGAGCTATCATTATTTCTGATATTTTCATATTTTTACTTGTAGCCATTTCTACTAATTCTGCAACATTACGAAACATAGTAATCCTCCTTGTCATTAAAACGTATGAAAGCGTTTCAAAAACAACTAATCGACAATCTTTGTTACCTTAATAATATTTGGAAGGGTTGATAATTCATCAATGACATCTTGATCAATATTTTGATCCACTTCAATTGTCATTAAAGCTTGCATGCCCTTTTCTTTTCTAGCCACTTCCATATGCCCTATATTAATCGCATACTTTGCCAATATATTAGCAACACCTGCTATTGCACCATATCGATCATTATGGACGACGAGAATTGCTGGATGATTGCCAGAAAGTTTTAATTCGAAACCATTTAATTCAGTTATTTCAATTTTACCTCCGCCAATCGAAATACCGACAAGTTCTAATTCCCCATTATCGTCTCCAATATGAACCCTAGCAGTGTTAGGATGTTCAGTAACTGCAGTTTCTTCAACAAACGTTATTTCCATACCTGCTTTTTCTGCGATGTCTAAAGAGGTTTTAATTCTTTCATCAAATGTATCGTAATCCAGCAATCCACCCACGATCGCTACGTCAGTACCATGACCCTTATACGTTTCTGCGAAAGAACCATAAAAAGAAATTTTTGCCCACTTTGGCTCACGATTAAATAGACTCCTTGCAACCCGTCCAATTCTTGCTGCTCCAGCAGTATGGGAACTTGAAGGGCCAATCATAACCGGACCTATTATATCAAACACACTTCTATATTTCATATTATCTCCCTCCTACATATTATGGTCTATGGTGAAAGTTTGGACTTTGTTACAAATATTTCTTAAAAATCCTAAAAAATCCTTAATTCAACCGTATACGGCGAAATAGAAGGGGTTCACCCTTCTATTTCTTTACTTTTATTCAATTGAGAAAATAAATGCATATAGTGGTTGCTTTCCATCATGAACCTCAACCTCTACATCCTCATATTTTTCTTCCAGAAATGCTACTAGAGAATCGACTTCATTCTTACTAGCATCTTCTCCATATATCACAGTAATAATTTCGTCATCTTCAGCAATTAAATTTGTTAATAATTCTTTTGCTGCATGGAGTTTATCCTTATCGGTAATGACAATTTTACCATCTGCTAGTCCCATAAAATCATCTTTTTCGATATCAATACCATCAATATTTGTATCACGAACTGCATATGTGATTTGACCGGTTTTCACATGTGATAAGGAATCTTTCATTGCAGATTCAATGACCTCCAAATCACCTGCAGGATTGAATGCTAGTAATGCAGCCATCCCTTGTGGAACAGTTTTTGAAGGTACCACTATAACCTGTTCATCTACAACTGTTGCAGCTTGCTCTGCAGCCATAATAATATTTTTATTATTTGGAAGAACAATATATTTCTCAGCATTTACAGATTTTATTGCCTTCACAATATCTTCGGTGCTAGGATTCATGGTTTGTCCACCTTCGATTACAGCGTGTGCACCAATACTTTTAAAAAGCTCTGTAATTCCTGAACCCATTGCAACAGTTATTATACCATATTTCTCTTTTTCCTTGCTAAAATTTTGAGTAGGGGCCTGAAGCCCTTTATCTTCATTAAGGATTGTAGTGTGTTGCTCACGCATATTCTCGATCTTCATATTTATTAGACTTCCATAACGTTGCCCATATGTTAATACATCACCAGGTCGCTCTGAATGAATATGTACTTTTACAATATCATCATCGGAAATAACCAATAAAGAATCACCTAAATGACTTAAATCATTACGGAATTTTTCTTCTGCAAACGGATTTTTATTTGTTTTTTCATCCTCAAATTTCACCATGAATTCCGTACAATAACCAAACACAATATCTTCGGTACTCATATGACTTTGAACACTTTTATGATGTTCAGCATTTACCAATTCATTCATGGAAGGAGAAGAAATTTGCATCTCTGAAATCTTTTCACCTTTTAATTCTGCTAAGAAGCCTTCATATACGAGAAGAAGCCCTTGACCACCACTATCAACAACCCCTACCTCTTTTAAAACTGGTAATAAATCAGGCGTACGATTAAGGGATGCTTGTGCCTCTTTAACCACTTCAGTCATTAAAGCAACGAAATCTTTTTCTTTAGTTGCTACTTCAGTAGCGTGTTTCGCAGCATCCTTAGCAACAGTTAAAATAGTTCCTTCTACAGGCTTCATCACTGCCTTATATGCAGTTTCCACGCCATTTTGTAGTGCTTGGGCAAAATCAATAGTATTTATTATTTCCTTTTGTTCAATTGCTTTGGAGAAACCTCTGAAAAGCTGTGATAAAATTACTCCAGAATTGCCTCTTGCTCCCATAAGTAATCCTCTTGCTAATGAAGATCCTACCTTTCCTATGTGAACTGAAACATTGTTCTTTACTTCTTTTGCACCAGATGTCATTGATAAATTCATATTTGTTCCTGTATCTCCATCTGGAACAGGGAAAACGTTAAGTGCATCAACCATTTTGGCATTATTAGATAAATGACTAGCACCTAATATCACCATCTCTGCAAAACGTTTTCCATCTAATGTAGTAATTGACACTAAAATTTCCTCCTCTTTACGGGTTCGTTACACGAACTCCTTGCACGTAAATATTAACCGAGTCAACGACTAGTCCTGCCGTTTGGTCTAATGTATATTTCACCTTTGTTTGTACATTATGGGCAATCTCTGAAATTTTCGTTCCATAACTTACAATAATATACATATCAATATGTACCTCATCATTTTCTTGACGGACAATAATTCCACGGGTAAAGTTTTCTTTACGTAAAAGCTCAGAAATTCCATCTTTTAATTGCTTTTTTGATGCCATCCCAACGATTCCATAACAGTCGATTGCAGCTCCTCCAGCAATTGTTGCAATTACCTCGTTAGATATATCAATTTGACCAAATTTCGTTTTTAATTCGATGGACATATCAGTTCCCCCTCTAGAAAATTGTACCTCTTGGCTATAGTCATTTTACTATAAGATAACAGTTTTTAAAAGTAATTACTGTATAATGACCGAATATGTATTATTCGGTATTATTATACATCGTTATAAATTTTCTATGTCAAGTATTTTTTCTTGAAAGCAACACGTTTTGCTATTGCATTATCACTTTAGGTATGGTAAATTATAAAAGTATTTCTATGAACATTTAAATTCATGAATGTTGTTATTGTAAGTAAGGAGGGAAATAGAATGGCACGTAAATGTGTAATCACTGGAAGAAAAACAACTACTGGTAACGCTCGTTCTCATGCGATGAATGCAAATAGACGCACATGGGGAGCTAACCTTCAAAAAGTACGTATATTAGTTGATGGTAAACCAAAACGCGTCTATGTTTCAGCAAGAGCTCTTAAATCTGGTAAAGTTGAGCGTGTATAATAAATTAAATTGAAACTGGATTCCATTAAAAAAAGCACCTATCTGACGGTGCTTTTTTTATTATCCCTTTTTAAATGATCCTAACATTGCACGGACGATACCGCCCAAGAACTTTGGTAATTTAATCGTATAGAATTTCATACTTTCCCTCCTCAAATGCAATATCCACGTACCTTGTAAATAAAATCATTTCTATATCATAATATTCAGGTAAGAAAAAATTGTACCATCGCATATAAAATAATTATGGATAAAGAAAATTTCTATTTACCATCATTAATATGCCATTTTTCATGAAAAAAGTACTTTTATATAAGTTCATTTACTTAAACATAGTATGGAAGGTTGTTTATTATGACAATTAAAAAATAAAAAAGAACAGCCTGCACTGTTCCATAAAATCACTTACTGCATCCTCGTATAAGTGATATAGCTTTTTTTCGATCTGTTTGATTATATACTGCTGAACCCGCTACTAAAACATTCGCTCCAGCTGATATACATAATTTAGCCGTTTCTTCATTAACACCACCATCGACCTCAATCTCAATGGATAAATTCCTCTCTTTTACCAGCCCTGAAATTTCTTGAATTTTTGGAAGAACAGATTTGATAAATGCTTGTCCTCCAAACCCTGGATTCACTGTCATCAATAACACAAGGTCGATATCATCAATAATATGTAAGATTGATTGTAGTGAAGTAGCTGGATTCAATACAACCCCAGCTTTTACACCAAATGACTTAATTAATTGAATTGTTCGATGAAGATGAGGACACGCCTCAACATGAACAGAGATATAGTCTGCACCAGCCTTTGCAAATGCAGGAATATATTGATCTGGATTTTCTATCATCAAATGAACATCTAATGGTAGAGATGTTATCGGGCGAACCGCTTCAACAATAAGGGGACCAATTGTAATATTTGGAACAAAATGACCATCCATAACATCAATATGAATATAATCTGCTCCACCATTTTCTACATCGATGATCTCCTCAGCAAGTTTTGAAAAATTTGCTGAAAGAATAGAGGGTGCTATTTTAATCATTCCATTAGTACCTCGGCTTTCTATCTTTAATTTCTTCAAAAAAACTTTGATAATGATTATAACGAAATTGTTCGATTTCTTTAGTGCTAAGCGCTTCTATGACTGCACATTTTGGTTCAGAGGTGTGAGTGCATCCCCTAAACTTGCATTTTGCCCCTATTCGATAAATCTCCGGGAAGCAATAAGACAATTCACCAGCCTCTATATTTAAAAACTCAAGTGAACTAAATCCTGGTGTATCGGCAACATAGCCTTCACCTATTTGAATTAGCTCTACATGTCTTGTCGTATGTTTTCCCCTTCCTAAAGATGTTGAAATATCATCTGTCTTCAAATCTAAGTCTGGACGCAAAACATTTAACAATGAAGATTTTCCAACCCCTGATTGACCTGCAATTACAGAAATCTGGTTATTCAAATGGGGTTGTAAGTTATATAGGCTATCCTTTTCCTTTGTAGAGGATAAAATGACCTCGTATCCAATTTTTCTATAAATAGAAGCATAATTTTGTATAGCATGCATTTCTTCACTTGTTGTTAAATCAGTTTTACTTATACAAATAATTGGTTTAATTTCACTTGATTCAACTAAAACAAGGAAGCGATCTAATAATAATGTACTAAATTCGGGTTCAACAGCAGAAAAAACGAGAACTGCCTGATCAACATTGGCAATCGGGGGGCGAATTAATTCATTATGCCTTTCAATAACTTCCAAAATATACCCTTCGGTTTCATTTTCAGCTTGATAAACGACATTATCACCAACCAAAGGAGTAATCTTATTTTTTCGAAATACTCCTCTTCCTCGACACTGTGTAATTGTACCATCATCACTTAGAACATAATAAAAACCGCTTAACGCCTTAATAATTTTGCCTTCAGGCATAGTTTCACTCCTTGTTTGTTTTATCAATAATACAAAGAAAACAATTAGTGGAGATTTTTAATCTCCACTACAGCTTTAAATGTTCTCTTATTGAGAATATTGAATAACTTCTTCCTGATCTAGTCTCCCATCAATTAATACCATATATTGCGCAACCCCATCTGGATTGATTTCAAACTGTAACGTAATGGTTGTTGTGCTTGCAATATCAAATTCTTCCGCTACCTCTAGTGTCGGATGTCCGGCATCTTGTATCTTAATTTGTACTTTCTGAGTCGTACCTTCTTCTCCACTATATGGTATGGTGATTTTTCTTTCTACTTTCTTTGGCTCTTTTGGTTCTTTGCCTTTTGACATGATTACCTTTACACTGGCGCCCTTCTGCATTTCCGTTCCCTGTGCAGGTGATTGACTAATAACTAATCCAGCTTCAACGCTATCATCGTACACTTGTTCTGTATAATCAATATTTAATCCGACTTCCTTAGCATAGTCATTAATTCCTTTTACATTATAACCCTTTAAATCTCTTAATTTTATCGTTTCTGGTCCTTTACTTACTTTGAAGATAACCTCGGTTTCCTCAGGAACAACCTCCTCACCCTCTTTTATTGATTGCTCTAGGATGGTACCGTACGAGCTTTCATCATGTACCCATTCTTCATGTACATTTAAATATTGATCTAACCTATCTTTTACATCATCTATATTTTCATCTACATAATTCTCGAACTTCTCTTTCTTCTTACCAGTACTTTCGTATATCGTAATTACGGCTTTTTCTTTCGTCTCAGTGCCTGCCTTCGGATTTGTACGAATGACATATCCTTCTGGTACCTCATCATCAACTTTTTTAATTACTTCACCTATTTCAAAGCCCTCTTCACGAAGGATTTTCACAGCTTCATCATATTCTTTATTTTCTACATTTGGTACAGTTACATCCTCAGGAAGAAATAAAGAAGGGATGATTGTAACAGCAGAAATCCCTGCTGCAATAATTAAAAAGAAAATGACTGCTAAAGTAATTAATACTTTACTTTTCTTTTTTTTCGGCTTTTTGCTATCAGCATCCATATTGTTTGCTTTTTTGGGTGAATCTCTTACAATTGTGTCATTTGTTTTTAGTAGATGATCATCATCTTTAATAATTGGAATTGCCTTTGTAATTTGATCATCCGTTGAAGGGATCACAAACTTTTTTTCATTTATACGGTCTGGATATAATGCTGTATGTAAATCTGCTTCCATCTCATCTGCAGAATCATAACGATAAAATGGATCTTTCGCAGTTGATTTTAAAATGATATTTTCTACGCTTTGCGGTATTGTAGAATTCCATCTTCTTGGCGAGGGTGTTTCAGATTGTAAATGCTTTAAGGCAATCGATACTGCGGACTCACCCTCAAAGGGAACTCTCCCCGTTAAAAGCTCAAACATAACGATACCCAACGAATAAATATCTGATTTTCTGGTAGACATTCCACCTCTTGCTTGTTCAGGAGATAAATAATGAACAGAACCTAAGACAGAATTTGTTTGCGTGATTGTTGTCGAGCTAAGTGCTACTGCGATTCCGAAATCCGTTACTTTAACCGTTCCATTACGGTCGATTAGAATATTTTGCGGTTTTATATCCCGATGAACAATTTGATTATGATGAGCATGTGATATTGCAGAAGCAAGTTGTTCCATAATATTTAATGCTTCTCTTGGATGTAATGGTGCATGCCTCTGAATATACTGCTTTAACGTTTGACCATCAACATATTCCATTACAATATAGTAAATATCATCCTCTTCACCCACATCATAAATACTTACGATATTTGGATGGGCAAGACTTGTTGCAGAATGCGCTTCCCTACGGAAGCGTTTAATGAATTCTTCATCATTTGAGAAGTCTAAGCGAAGAACTTTTATGGCTACATCTCGTTCTAAGATAATATCTCTTGCAAGATATACATTAGCCATTCCTCCTCCGCCAATTACTTCAATTATTTTATATCGTCCACTTAATCGTCTACCGATGAGCATACCCTCTACTCACCTTCACTTTCAGATGAAAAATCAATAATAATTAATGTAATATTATCTTCGCCACCATAATCATTCGCTAATTGTATTAGATGTTCTCCCTTTTGTTCGATACTTAGATTATTTTCAAGAATAGTTATCATCTCGTTATCTGAAACTTTATTAGAAAGACCATCTGAACAAATAAGGAGGTAATCTCCTTCTTCTAGAATGAGTGTTTTAAGATCCATGTTAACACTCGGTTCTGTACCAAGTGCACGGATAACTACATTTTTTCTTGGATGATGTTCAGCATCTTCTCTTGAAATATGACCTGAACGAACAAGTTCGTTAACAAGTGAGTGGTCCTCTGTTATTTGCTTAAAACCGCTCATATTTAATACATAACAACGACTATCGCCAATATGTGCTAGCGATGAAAATTGGGGAGTACATATAGCAGCAATAACCGTAGTACCCATCCCTTTGCATTCAACATTTTCCTGTGAATGATTGTACAAGTTTTCATTCACCTGTGTGATATGATTTTCTAACCATTGCTCTGCTGCTTCTGAAGTATCAATACGATCTGTCTCTTCCCAAAATTTTTGTAGTAAGGAGGTGGTCATACTACTAGCTACATCACCAGCAGCATGACCTCCCATTCCATCTGCTACAGTAGCTAGCATTTGACCTGATTTGTTATAAAACACACCACAACTATCTTCGTTCAACCGTCTTACTTTTCCCCGATTTGTTAAATAAATTGAATTCATTCGTTTCACCTCGTCTCTTCTTTACGCTCCTTCGCACGTAACTGACCACAGGCAGCATCAATATCATGACCTTGTTCACGACGAATTGTTACGTTAACACCATGTTTCTTTAATGTCTTTTCAAATTCAAAAATTTGTTCACGTGGTGTTCGAACATAGTCACGTTCAGGAACATAGTTAACAGGTATTAAATTAATATGGCACTTAATTCCTTTTACGAGCTTTGCCAACTCCTCAGCATGTTCAACTTGGTCATTGACCCCACCAAAAAGACCATATTCAAAGCTTATTCTTCTACCTGTCTTTTCAACATAATACCGAACTGCCTTCATTAATTCCGGCAACTTGTACGCCCGATTGATTGGCATTAATTTACTTCTGATCTCTGTGTTAGGAGCATGTAAAGAAATTGCAAAATTAATTTGTAATTCTTCATCTGCAAATTGGTATATTTTTGGAATAATTCCACTTGTCGATACCGTAATATGTCTTGCACCGATGTTTAAAGCCTTGTCGTGATTAATAATTTTTAAGAACCCAAGCATTTGGTCATAATTATCAAAAGGCTCCCCTATTCCCATTATTACTACATGACTAACTCGTTCATCAACCTCATCGAGAGCTTTTTGTACTTTAACCACTTGCGCAACAATTTCACCTGCTTCAAGATTCCTTTTCAAACCACCTAATGTTGAAGCACAAAACGTACATCCAATTCGGCAACCCACTTGGGTTGTTACACATATTGAATTTCCATATTGATGTCTCATTAGTACTGTTTCAATCGAATAACCGTCATGTAGTTCAAATAGAAATTTCATCGTACCATCTGCTGATGTTTGTTGTATAAGTGTTTTAAGAGTTGTAATCGTGAAATTCTCAGATAGTTTTGTTCGTAATGTGTTTGATAGATTTGTCATTTCAGCAAATGAAGTCACACGCTTTGTATATAACCATTCAAAAATCTGCAAACCACGAAACTTCTTTTCACCATTTTCAACCAGCCATTTTTCTAATTCTTCTATTTGAAAAGAATATATCGAAGGTCTCACTTGCTCTTTTACTGTTGTTTTAATCGCTCTTGTTGTTTGTACATCTTCCAATTAAATCACACCTGCTTTCTTAATCTTGCAATATAAAACCCATCTGTACCAAAATAATGTGGTAATAACTGAACCTGTCCATTTTTCACGTAAGATTCCATCTTTTTTGGTAAACATGCAGCTAATTCATTATCTAATTCAAATTCACTATTATTACGTAAAAATTCGGTAATTACACCTTGATTTTCCTCATAACCAATCGTACATGTGCTATACACTAGTATACCATCTTTTTTTAAGAGGGTGGCAACTTCAGATAGAATTTCAAGCTGGATTGATGCCAATTTTTTACTATCGATTTCCTGCTTTGAATACTTAATATCTGGTTTCCTTCTAATTACACCATAACCAGAGCATGGTGCATCGACGAGGATTTTATCAAAGGAAGCGTCTTGATAAAACTTTCTAATTTGTCTACTATCAAGTGCTCTCGTATTAACATTATTCAATTTAAGTCGAGAAACTTGATCATTGATAAGTTTCGTTTTATGTTCATGTAGGTCAAGAGATAGTACAGAACCAGTATTCTGTAATAATTCAGCAATATGCGTTGTCTTGCCCCCAGGGGCAGCACAACTATCGAGGACATCGTCTCCTTTTTTTATTCCGAGAGCTCTTGCAACAAGCATAGAACTTTCATCCTGGATTGTAAAATAACCATCAGCGAATGCTTTTGTATGGGCCAGATTACCTTTTATAGCTTTAATGGAATCATCAGACAGATCTCCTCTTACAGCCTCTATACCTTCTCCTTCGAGTAATTGAAGAACATTCTCTACTGATGATATATTTGAGTTTATTCGGGCTGTTTGTTCAGGCGGAGTAATATTGACTTCACACATTTTCTTTGTTTCATCAAATCCAAACTGATTGACCCAATTTGTTACAAGCCATAATGGATGACTTGTTTCAATTGAAAGTCGTTTAAGCGGATCTGAAATTTGTTCGATTGAAGGAACACCTTCACGCTGAATCGATCTCAATACACCGTTAACAAATGAAGAAATTCCTTTATGACCACGTTTTTTAGCAATTTCAACAGCTTCAAAGAAAATCGCTCGTTCTGGAACTCGATCCAAATAAATAATTTGATATAAGGACAATCTGAGTAAATTTTGAACCCATATATCTATTTTTTTATTTTTCAAGAAAGGTGTTAGAAAATAGTCAATGGTATCTCTTCGTTGAAGTGTACCATAAACAATTTCTGTTAGTAAGCCAATATCTTTTCCATTTATTTCACGCTTGTTGATTATTTTAGTTAATAGTAAATTACTATATGCTTGATTTTTTTCAATCATTAGTAGGATTTCAAGTGCTGCATCTCTTACATTATTTCGTTTCATTCGTATCCCCTAACATAGTCCCGATTGTAAGATTCGTTCCCCGTAAAAATTGCTCTGCACTCATTCTTTTCTTACCAGCTGGTTGTATTTGCGTAATTTTTATTGAAATATCATTACCCGTTGACACAACAAAACCATCATTTTCGATAGCAATAACCGTCCCTGGCATGTTTGAATTCGTAGTATTACGAAGCTTCTCACCCCACCAAATTTTCACAATCTCACCATTTAGAATGGTATAAGCAACTGGCCAAGGATGAAGACCACGTATATGATTGTAGATATCTTCACCAATCATCGACCAGTTTATTTTTTCTTGTTCTCTTTTTATGTTAGCAGCAAATGTTGCTTTTGTGTCGTCCTGTTTAATCGGTGTAATTTTACCAGCTAAAAGTAATGGAATCGTTTCTGATAATAGTTTGGACCCTGCAACACTTAATTTATCGTGCAAGCTGCCAACGTGATCATGCTCTAAAATCGGAATTTCAACTTGTGTTAATATATCCCCAGCATCTAGTTTTTCCACCATATACATGATGGTTACTCCTGTCTTTTCTTTTCCTTGTAATATGGAATAATGAATCGGTGCACCACCCCGCAGCTCCGGTAGCAGTGATGCGTGAACATTAACACAACCATACTTTGGTGTTTCTAATATTTCCTTAGGAAGGATTTGACCAAAAGCTGCTGTAATTATTAAATCTGGATTAAGAGCCAGAACTTTTTCCACTTCTTCTTTCTCCTTGATTTTAGTAGGTTGAAGAACTGGAATATTATGTTTTAATGCTGCAACTTTCACTGGTGGTGGAGTTAATACCCTCTTCCTTCCTACAGGTCGATCAGGTTGAGTGACAACTCCAACAACTTCATAGTTTTCTTCAATTAATTGTTCTAAAACTGGAACTGAAAAATCTGGTGTTCCCATAAAAAGTATTCGAATCATGATAGTACCTACCCTTCTATTTCTCCTTCTTCATAATAGCGATTTACCTTAGTGGTAAATAATACTCCATGCAAATGGTCAATTTCATGTTGTATGGCACGCGCTAAAAATCCTCTTGCTTCTATTATATAAGTTTTACCACGTCTATTTTGAGCACGTACCTTCACATAGTCAGATCTTGTAACTTCACCAAAAAGGCCCGGAAAACTTAGGCAGCCTTCTGGACCAACTTGTTCACCATGCTCTTCAAGTATGACTGGATTTATTAGCTCTAGTAAACCGTTCTCATCCTCCACATCGACGATTGCAATTTGTTTTGCAATTCCAATTTGCGGAGCAGCCAATCCAACACCATCTTCTGCCAACATGGTATCATACATATCATTAATCAATTTTGTCAATTTACGATCAAAATTTGTTACTTTTTCACATTCCATTTCAAGAATATCGTCTGGGTGTTTAATAATCTGTAATAAAGCCAATCTAGTTCCTCCAAAACTTATACATTTTAACTAGTTTTCACAATTATAACTTTGTTTAAACCATTGTTCACATCATTATATAAGGATTTAAATCAATTGATAGTGAAAGAGAATGTTGGGCAATCTCTTTTTGGTATCGGTCCAATATTCCCTTTAATAGTTTATTCAGGTTTTGTTCACTTTTGTATTTTATCATGCACTGATACCGATATCTATCATTAATCCTAGGGATAGGTGAAGCAACAGGGCCAAGGATAATCGTCTTGTTCGATAAAGACTTTCGCAAATATGTTGTAATTTTTTCAGCAACATCGATCGTTCTCGTTAGTTCTGGATGCGATACTGTTATTAATGCTAAATAATAAAATGGTGGGTAAGCATGTAACTTACGTATCATCATTTCATTCTGATAAAAACCATCATAATCGTGATGACTGGCAAGGGTAATACTATAATGTTCTGGAGTATACGTCTGTATAACAACTTCACCTAATAATTCATGTCGTCCCGCTCTACCACTTACCTGCGTAAGTAGTTGAAAGGTTTTTTCTGAAGAACGAAAGTCAGGTAAATGAAGCATCGTATCTGCTGTTAATACACCAACAAGTGTAACATTTGGGAAATCAAGGCCCTTTGCTATCATTTGAGTCCCAAGAAGTATATCTGCACGTCCTTCCCCAAATTCACGGAGTAATTTTTCATGGGCTCCTTTTCTACTTGTCGTGTCAACATCCATCCGAATAACTCTAGCTTGCGGAATCATTTTTGCTAGTTCTTCTTCTACTTTTTGTGTACCCGTACCAAAAAAGCGAATATGTTCACTATTACATTCTGGACAAACATGCGGCATTTGAGTTTCATAGGCACAATAATGACATTTCAATTGATGGCTTGACTTATGATAGGTTAATGAAATATCACAATGCGGACAATTCATGACATAGCCACAGTCCCGACACATTACAAATGAGGAATGACCTCGACGATTAAGAAATAACACGGATTGTTCATTTTTTTCGAGACGATCTAATAATTTTGCATATAACGCTTCAGAAAACATCGATCTGTTACCGTTTCTTAATTCTTCTCTCATATCAATAATTTCTACTGTTGGTAACGGTCGATTATTCACCCTTTCCTTAAGTGTTACAAGCTCGTACACATTCTTAGATGCACGCGCAAATGATTCTAATGTCGGGGTTGCACTCCCTAAAACCACAGGACAATCATGTATTTCCCCACGAAAAATAGCAACATCCCTCGCATGATAACGTGGGTTATCCTCTTGTTTGTAGCTAGATTCGTGTTCTTCATCAATGATAATGATTCCAATATTTTCAAATGGAGCAAAAATGGCAGACCTTGCACCAACCACGACACTAACTTCCTTACGATGAATCTTTCGCCATTCATCATATTTTTCTCCTGCACCAAGACCACTATGAAGGACAGCTACCTGCGAACCAAACCTTCCTTTAAACCGATTAACCATTTGTGGTGTAAGTGAGATTTCAGGTACAAGAACAATTGCTTCTTTTCCTCGTTTTAAAACTTCATCAATTGCTTGCATATAGACCTCTGTTTTTCCACTACCTGTTACACCATACATTAAATACACGTTGTGGACTTCATCATCAATGGAAGCGAGTATCGGTGAAATTACCTTTTCTTGTTCATTCGTAAGTGGTAATGGTACTGTTCGTTGAAAGGTTTTATCTTTATATGGATCCCGATATACTTCGATATTTTTTTCTAGTAAAAGGCCTTTTTTTACAAGAGATTTTATCGTACTTTCAGTAGAGCCTAAAATATTTAGTAAATCCCTTATCAAAATAGGCGCATGGTTTGTTTTAAAATATTCGAGAGCTTCCTTTTGCTTAGATGCTTGTACTGGTAATGTCTTTATTACATCATCAATTTCACTACTCGAAATTGCAGGCTCAACCTGTTTCATCGTTTTTTTATTCGTTTTGTTTTTTACATGATAGACAACCTCTAGAAACCCCTTTTTAATATCCTTTTGAAAGACATGCAATAAATCCCTTTTCTCAATTTCATTCCATTGAATTGATGTTGATTCATCCATTAAGGCTTGTACAGCCGGTTCGAGTTCATCTAGTCGAGAAGTTGGTAGTAATTTTATTTCTTTATCATACTTTGCTCTCATTGCTGCTGGTAGCATCGCTTGTAAAGCAGAAATCATAAAACAAAGAGTCTTCTCAGTTAACCAATATCCGATTTGTAATAATTCTTCATTTAAAACAGGAGTTAAATCCAATAGTGAATGAATTTCCTTGAGTCTTTCAACCTCTGGCTCATTTTTAAGTTTAATTACAAATCCCTGAACCTTTCTCGGACCAAATGGAACAGCAACACGCATTCCTGGCTGGATTATTTCCTTCCACTTTTCTGGTATTAAATAGTCAAATGTTCGATCAGTTTGCATTGCTGGAACATCAACAATAACACTTGCTACTCTCATTTATTTTCTCCAAATGGTAGTAGTTTTTCAATTTCAAGAAGGATTGCTCTTGCTACTTCAATTTTCGACATAAGTGGCAATTGAATCCTTTGATTATCTTTTTTAAAAATTGTACAGATATTTGTATCAGTACCAAATCCTGCACCTTCTTCAGAAACATTATTCGCAATAATCATATCTAAATTTTTGGATTGCAGTTTCTTTTTGGCATATTCTTCAATTTGTTCTGTTTCTGCAGCAAATCCAACTAATAATTGATGTTTTTTCTGTTCACCTAATGTTTTTAAAATATCTGTTGTTCGTTCTAGCTCGAAAACCAAGTTACCGGTTTGTTTTTTCATTTTTTCATTGAAGGTTATTATTGGTCGATAATCTGCAACCGCAGCAGTTTTAATTACAATGTCACTCTCTTGATAATGTGCCATTACTTGCTCGAACATTTCTTTGGCAGATTCCACTTGGATAATTTTCTTTACATTAGACGGAATTAATTGAGAAGTTGGACCTGTAATAAGTATTACCTCTGCTCCAGCGTTACTTGCTGACTCAGCTAATGCATATCCCATTTTGCCAGTAGAACGATTCGAGAAAAAGCGCACTGGATCAATTTTCTCCCTCGTTGGTCCTGCTGTTATCAACACTTTTTTATTTGCTAAAAGGCTAGGTTTTATAAAAAAGGAATTCAGCAAATCAACTATTTTTTCTGGTTCTTCAAGTCTTCCTTTGCCAACGTATCCACAAGCCAAATAACCTTCTTGAGGCTCAATAAACTTGTAGCCATAGCTTGCTAGGGTTTTTATATTTTTCTTCACTGCAGGGTGGTCATACATATGTACATTCATTGCTGGAGCAATCCAAACTGGTGCAGTTGAAGCAAGTAATGTGGTCGTTATCATATTATCTGCAATACCATTTGCTAGTTTTGCAATCGTATTTGCAGTTGCCGGGGCGATCATAATGAGATCAGCCCAATCTGCTAAATCAATATGAGCGATAACTGATGGGTCCTTCTCATCAAATGTATCAAAATAAACTTCATTACGAGACAGTGCCTTAAAGGTAAGTGGGTCAACGAACTTCATAGCTGATTCACTCATTATAACTCGAACTTCAGCACCAGCCTGCGTTAACTTACTTGTTAGAGCAGCAGCCTTATAAACCGCTATACCACCTGTAACACAAAGCAATATTCTTTTACCGTTAAGCATTTCGATTAATCCCCCTTATAAAAATAACAACCTACTCGGAGGTTGTTATTTTTATCATTCTGCAGCAGTAGTAGTTGGTTTCGTATCTACTTCAACATTTTTATCAGTTGTAAAATGCAAAAGACCGGCATTGATTTCTTCTAATGCCTTTCCAACACATTTATAAGAATGTGGTTTCTCTACTTTACCATCATTTTTTTGCTGCATCACTCTTGCTCTTTTTGCGGCAACAGTTACTAAAGTATATTTTGAATCTAATATTCCCAACAATGAATCGATAGACGGATATAACATCTTAAAAATCAACCTCCAACATATTTTTATAACGTGCGGCAACACGTTCACGCTTTAAATGCTCTGCAATGACAATCGCATTAATTCTCTCGCATGCAAGATCTACTTGATCATTTTCTACAACATAATCATAGGCATCCATCATTTCAATTTCTTCTTTCGCAACCCTCATCCTGTTCAGAATTAAGTCATCAGATTCAGTACCTCTTGTCACAATTCTGTTTTTTAATTCTTTAAGACTAGGCGGTGCTAAAAAGATAAATAAACCTTCTGGAAAAGCATTTCGCACTTGAAGAGCACCTTGAACTTCTATTTCAAGGAACACATCTTTCCCATCCTGCAATGTTTGCTCAACGTAATCAACAGGTGTTCCATAGTAATTCCCGACATATTCAGCCCATTCAAGTAATTTATTATTCTTAATTAATACTTCAAATTCTTCTCTCGATTTGAAGAAATAATCAACACCATCTATTTCTCCTTCACGCGGTTTTCTTGTTGTCATCGAAATGGAATATTGAAATTTTGTATTAGGCTTTGAAAAAATAGCTTTCCTAACTGTTCCTTTTCCAACACCCGATGGTCCAGATAGTACGATTAACAGACCTCTTTCACTCATTAATTATTCAAACCTACCCTTCATCAGTTAGCTCATCTTTATTTGTCAATCTTTGTGCAACGGTCTCAGGTTGAACAGCTGATAAAATAATATGATCGCTATCCATGATCATGACTGCACGTGTTCTCCTACCGTAAGTAGCATCGATTAACATTCCTCGGTCACGAGCATCTTGAACGATTCTTTTAATAGGAGCAGACTCAGGGCTAACAATCGAAATTATTCGGTTAGCTGAAACAATATTACCAAAACCAATATTTATTAACTTAATGTGCATCCAAAGCTCCCCCTATATCACACTCTATTTTTACCGTGAAAACAATAACATAATCACGTACGACAAAAGTTATTCGATATTTTGCACCTGTTCCTTAATTTTTTCGAGTAAACTTTTCATTTCGACAACATGTTTGGCAATTTTGCTATCATTCGCCTTTGAACCGATTGTATTTATTTCACGGTTCATTTCTTGGATAATAAAATCAAGCTTTCTGCCAATAGAATCATTCGTATATGTAGCTTCTTTAAATTGACTGATATGACTATGTAGTCGTGTTAGCTCTTCGGAAACATCTGCTTTCTCAGCAAAGATGGCAACCTCAGTTAATATACGATTATCATCAATTTCACCATTTATGTACTCGTTAATTCTTTTTGCTAACCGTTCTTGATATTGGTTAACAACATGGGGAGCATACTGATAGACTGCATTCACATTATTTTCAATTTGGTTCAGATAATTATTTATTTCCTCTAATAGCTTTTTGCCTTCAACTTCTCGCATCATTTTCAATTCTTCAACCGCGACTTGAATTACTTCAATAACGATGAGTTCAAGTTCGTTATTTTCTAATTCTACATCATCTATTGAGAGAATATCATCTAGAGATAATAATTGCTGAGTAGTTATCATATCAGTAAGATTATATTTCTCTTGAATATCCTTAATGGAATGATAAAGATGATCCATTAGCTCCCAATCAATATTGAGTGACTTCTTTACAAGCCCTTCTCCTTCAATTGTCAAAAAAACCTCCACACGCCCTCTTTTCACGTGTTCCATGATGGCTTTTTTTATTTTATCCTCTATAACTAGTAATTGTCTAGGCATTCTTATATTGATTTCGCAAAAACGATGATTTATAGACTTAATCTCTGCAGTTACGGAATAGCTTTCCATTTCCTTCCGTGCCTGACCGAAGCCTGTCATACTTAAAATCATTTTCATCACGTCCATTTCACTTTAACACCATATAAAAAACTAATATTATTTTATCATTGTTTGGTCAAATAAAAAAGGTAACAGAGAATCTCCATTACCTAAAAAAGTATAGCATAGTTTTGTTGATAATTACTAAAATTAAGAACTTCTTTTTACAACATTCTAGGTTTTGAGCGAGATCGCGTTAATAATGAACCAGCCAATAGGAATGTTGGAACTGCAGATAAACCAATAATTAGTAACCAGTCTCTAGCTTCGATAGCTGTTGTATGGAATATTGGTTGTAAAGGTGGATAATAAATTACGATAAGCATTAATACGATTGATGAAATAACTGCCCAAACTAGGTACATATTTTGGAAAGGGTTGCGATGAAAAATAGATCGTTCGCTTCGACAGTCAAAAACATGAATAAGCTGTGCTAAAACCAGTGTTGCAAATGCAATTGTTTGTGCGTATCCTAAATTACTTGGATCTCTACCATATACAATCATAAATGCTGCTAATGTTACAATCCCAATTAGAAATCCTCGACTAACTACCTTCCACCCTAACTTTCTAGCAAATACACCTTCATTAGGGTGTCTTGGCCCCCTTTTCATGACATTATCTTCAGCTTGGTCGAGACCAAGTGCCATTGCTGGAAGACCATCAGTTACAAGGTTCACCCAAAGAATTTGAATAGGTACAAGTGGCAGTGGCAAAGCTAACAACATTGCAAATAACATCACTAGTATTTCTCCAACATTCGAAGCTAATAAATATCGGATAAATTTTCTAATATTTTCATAGATATTTCTACCTTCATTTATCGCTGCTTTTATTGTTGCAAAATTATCATCTAATAAGACGAGTGAAGATGCTTCCTTGGCAACATCTGTGCCAGTTATTCCCATCGCAATTCCGATATCTGCTGCTTTAATTGCTGGTGCATCATTAACACCATCACCAGTCATTGCGACAATATGTCCTTTTCTTTGAAGAGCTTTAACAATTTTTAGCTTATGCTCTGGCGATACTCTAGCAAAAACATACACATCCTCAACAATTTCCTCTAAATCCTCAACTTCCATCTTTGACAACGCATTTCCATCTAGAACTTTTCCTCCAGATGGTAAAATACCAAGCTGTGCTGCAATTGCCTTCGCTGTAATGAGATGATCACCTGTTATCATAATTGTTTTAATTCCAGCATCCTTACATTCTTGTACTGCTGCTTTAACTTCTGGTCTTGGTGGATCGATCATCCCTTGAATTCCGATAAAAACTAAATCCCTTTCAGCTTCTAGCTCATTCATTATTTTTTGATTTGGACGGATTGGTTTAAATGCCACTGCAATTGTCCTAAGGGCATCTGACGCAAGCTCCTCAATTGCATTCTTAACATAATTTCCATATTCCTCGGTTAAATGCTGCTGCTTATTCTCCCATAAAATTGATTCACTAACATTTAATAAAACATCAGGAGCACCCTTCGTAATTACGAATTGATTTCCTGAATGATCTTTTACAATAACACTCATCATTTTCCGAGCAGAGTCAAAGGGAAATTCTTCGATAATCTCAAATTGGTTCAATAATAAATCCCTTTGTAGCCCAGCCTTCATTCCTGCAACTATCAATGCTCCTTCTGTAGGATCACCATCAATGATATATTCATCTTTTTTTTCCTTTAAACTAGCATTATTACATAAAACTCCAAATGTCAATAATTGTTGCAGTGTCTTTATATTAGGAACTTCTACTTCTTTTTCACCAGCGAAAAAACTTCCCTTCAAATCATAACCTGTCCCTGATACACTCCATGTTTTTCCACCTGACCATAGATGGGTTACGGTCATTTTATTTTGTGTAAGTGTCCCTGTTTTATCTGAACAAATAACGGAAGCACATCCTAACGTTTCAACAGCAGGAAGTCTTCTTACAATTGCATTTTTTCTAATCATCCTTTGAACACCTAATGAAAGCGCAACTGTAACAATTGCTGGCAGCCCTTCTGGAATCGCCGCAACTGCTAAGGATACACCTGCTAAGAACATTTCATACAATTCGTGCCCACGCAATATTCCAACTACAACAACTAAAAAAGTTAATACTAATGCAACTGAAATCAGTATTTTACCTAATTGTTCCAATCTCCTCTGAAGTGGTGTAATCATTGTTTCTGCAGATTGTAGTAACTCTGCAATTTGACCCATAGCAGTATTCATCCCTGTTGCTACAACAATTCCTTCACCACTTCCTCTAGTGACCATCGTACCCATAAATGCCATATTCTCTTGATCCCCAAGTGAAATATGATCATCCCTTATCGGTTCAATATGTTTTGGTACAGGAACTGATTCACCAGTAAGTGCTGATTCCTCAATTTCAAGACTCTTCACCTTTGTTAAACGAATATCGGCTCCAATTCTATCTCCACTTGAAAATTTAATAATATCTCCGACAACAAGTTCTTTTGATTGAATTCTTAACCATTGCTTATTTCGAAGTACTGTCACTTGGGGGGCTGATAACTCCTTTAACGCATGTAGAGATTTCTCAGCCTTCCGTTCCTGAAAGAATCCTAAAAATCCATTAAGTAAAACAATTGCTATAATTGCAATCGCATCTATATACTCTCCCAATAATCCAGATATTAGTGTCGCTGCAAGTAATACAACCACCATAAAATCCTTAAATTGTTCTAAAAACAGGAGTAATGCTGAAGGTCGGTCAGCTTCCTTCAATTCATTGTATCCAAATTGCTTTTGTCTCATTGTAATTTCTTTTTCTGAAAGTCCTAGAGAAAGGTTTGTATTAACCTTTTTTTCTACCTCCTCGGACCTAAGTTCATACCATTTCATGTACATACCACAACCCCTCGTGAATGAAATCTTTGCATCTCAATGAAAGCTTATTCAGACTCGTCCAAAAAAATGCTATACTTTTTTATAGAGGGAATATCCTTTTAGATGAAATATAGAAATGAGGCATAATGGAATGACCTTTGATGGAATTTTTACTCGAGCAATAACAAATGAATTTACAAATGAACTTGAAAACGGGAGAATTTCTAAGATATATCAACCATTTAAAAATGAATTATTAATTCAAATTCGTGCAAATGGTAAAAACCATAAGCTATTACTTTCAGCACACCCTAGTTATGCACGGGCTCATATTACAAATGAAAGCTACGATAATCCTAGTGAACCTCCGATGTTTTGCATGCTGTTACGTAAACATCTTGAAGGAAGTATTATTGAAAAGATCAGCCAGATTGATGTTGATCGAATTATCGTATTTGATATAAAAGGTAGAAATGAAATTGGTGATGTCTCATATAAACAATTAATAATAGAGATTATGGGTCGTCATAGTAATATCATTCTTCTAGATAAGGATAAGCAAACAATATTAGACAGTATTAAACACATCTCACCTGCTGTTAATCGTCATCGAACAATTTTACCTGGACATACTTACGTTGCTCCACCAGCACAACTGAAAAGTAATCCATTTCTTATTGATTTAGAAACATTCCTTTCAAAAATTGATTTTAATGCAGGCAAACTTGATCAGCAAATTGTTGCAAAGTTCTCAGGAATCTCTCCATTATTTGCAAAGGAGGTCGTCTATCGTACCGGAATTGCAAATCGAAAATCATTACCCATCTCATTCCTATCAATGATGGATATCGTTAAAGCGAATGAGATTTCTGCGCAAATTATAACTAAAAACGGAAAAGAGTATTTTTATATTTTGCCCCTATCCCATCTAGAAGGGAATACAAAAACATTTTCAACTATAAGTGAAATGCTTGACCGTTTTTATTTTGGCAAAGCAGAACGAGACCGCGTCAAACAACAAGGAAATGATTTGGAGCGTTTTATTTCAAATGAGAAGGCAAAAAATGAAAAGAAAATTAAGAAGCTTAAGACAACACTACAAGAGTCCGAAAAAGCAGAACGGTTCAAGTTATTTGGGGAATTATTAACTGCGAACATGTACGTAATAAAAAGAGGAGATAAAGTAGTTGAAGTTCAAAATTATTACTCACCTGATAATGAAGTAATGAAGATTGAACTCCATCCTCAAAAAACACCATCAGAAAATGCACAAAGCTATTTTCTAAAATATCAAAAGGCGAAAAAGTCTGTCGCTTTTGTAGAGAATGAAATTAGAAAAGCAGTAGAAGAAATTTCTTATTTCGATGCATTGTTGCAGCAAATTGATTCTGCAGCACCAAAGGATCTCCAAGAAATAAGAGAAGAACTAATGGAGGAAGGCTATTTACGTAGTAAATTTCAAAAAGGAAACAAGAAAAACAAGCCTACAAAGCCAATTATCGAGAAATATGAATCAAGTGATGGTACAGAGATCCTTGTCGGTAAAAATAATAAACAAAATGAGTATTTAACAAATAAATTTGCTGGTAAAGATGATATTTGGCTACATACTAAAGACATACCTGGTTCCCATGTAGTCATTCGAAGTAAAACACCTACAGAAGAAACAATTATTGAGGCAGCAACAATTGCAGCATATTTTAGTAAAGCAAAAAATTCATCTTCAGTTCCAGTTGACTTTACATTAATTCGTTATGTAAAGAAACCAAATGGCTCAAAACCAGGTTATGTAACTTATGACAATCAACAAACTGTTTATGTTACACCTGATGAAGATTTGATCTTAAAGTTAAGAAAATAAGAACAAAAGCGCAAGCGCCTTGTCCAGGCCCGACAAGCAAATGTTCTGATGCAAAAAAGTCGCACTTTGACTTTTCTTGCATCAGGTTATTTGACCTCGAGGGCCTAGGCGCTGGAGCTGAACGTAGATATACTTTATTAAAAGATATCCACATGTTTAAATTTTATAATTTCCTGATAAATAATGAAAAAGCGATATCAAGTAAAAGTTGATATCGCTTTTTTATAACTATTTTGTTACTAACCATTCTGATGGATTTTCTCTCCAACTTGATAATTTTTGAATATCATCTTCTGTTATTGTACCTTTTTCAAGTGCAACGTCAACAAGTGTTGGATAGTCAGTTAATGAAATCGCCTTTACATTTGTTGCATTTATTTTCTCGTCTGCAGCAGAAAGTCCATAAGAGAAGATTGCAACGATTCCAAGTACATCACATCCAGCTTCCTTTAAAGCTTCAACAGCTGTAATTGCACTGCCTCCGGTAGAAATTAAATCTTCAATAACAACAACCTTTTGTCCCTTTTCAACTTTACCTTCAATTTGCTTTCCTTTGCCATGTGCCTTCGCTTTACTCCGTACGTAACACATTGGTAAATCGCTTATATCACTTACCCAAGCTGCATGAGGGATTCCTGCTGTCGCTGTACCTGCAATTACTTCAGCTTCAGGAAAGTTTTCTTTTACTATTTTAGCAAGTCCTTGAGCAATGTCTTTTCGAACTTTCGGATAGGAAAGAGTTAGGCGATTATCACAATAAATCGGCGATTTTATTCCTGAAGACCATGTAAACGGATCATTCGGTTGAAGAAAAACAGCACCAATCTCTAATAAATGTTCTGCTATCTTATGTTTCATGCAATTACCCCTTCCCATAATGCCTTGATTTGTTGATATATTTGAAGCGGCTCATTTGCTCTCGTAATTGATCTTCCAACTACAATTGCTGTTGAACCTAGTTCTCTCGCTTTTTCTGGCGTGACAATTCGAGTTTGGTCGCTGCTTTCATCATTAGGAAGTCTGATTCCGGGAGTTACAGTGACGAAATCTTCTCCACATGCTTTATGGATAAAAGGCACCTCTAAGGACGAGCAAACCACTCCATCTAAACCGCTAGCACTAGCAAGTTTTGCATAATAAACTACTACCTCATCAAGTGATTGGTTAATCCAAATTTCGTTTCTCATTACTTCCTCTGAAGTACTTGTTAACTGAGTGACGCCGATACAAACAGGTCTTTTTTTCCCTGATGGTGCTCCTGCTTCAAGTCCTTCAAGTGCTGATTCCATCATCTTTGTCCCGCCTGCGGCATGTACGTTGACAATATCAACACCTAGTGAGGCAAGTCTTCTCATTGCTGATTTGACTGTGTTAGGAATGTCATGGAGCTTTAAATCTAGGAAGATCGAATGACCTTGTTCTTTTAAATATGAAATCACAGCTGGTCCTTCTTGATAAAATAGTTCCATTCCAACTTTTACGAAGATTGGCTCATCACCAAATTGTTCCAGAAATTTTTTAGTGTCTAAAAGATTTGGGAAATCCAATGCAACGATTAATTCTTTCTTCATCTTATTTCCAGCTCCTTCCTTGGCATTCTGAAATATGATCAAATCCGTATTTATCTAGTAAAGCTGGTAATTTATTAATTATCGTCGGGCAAATATATGGATCTACAAAATTAGCTGTTCCTACAGCAACTGCACTAGCTCCAGCATAAAAATACTCAAGTACATCCTCCGCTGATTGTACTCCACCCATACCAATGATTGGAATTGAAACAGCTTGGCTCACCTCATAAATCATTCGGATTGCGACTGGTTTAATTGCTGGACCTGATAGACCACCTGTTTTATTTGCTAATATTGGTTTTCCAGTTCTTAGGTCTAGCCTCATTCCCACTAATGTATTAATCATCGTTAAACCATCTGCACCAGCATGTTCGATCGCCTTTGCCATTTCAACGATATTCGAAACATTCGGAGATAGTTTTACATACACAGGTACCTCTGATACTTCCTTTACTCGCTTCGTTAGATCGGCTGCGATTTCCGGAATTGTTCCAAAAGCAATTCCACCTGTTTTAACATTTGGACAAGAAATATTTAATTCAAGAGCATGAACATTTCGTGCTTTAGAAATTTCTTTTGCCACCTCGACATAATCATCAACCTGAGAACCTGCAACATTTGCAATAATTGGCACTATAAATTGCTCTAACCATGGTAATTCTTCTGAAAGAACCTTCTGTAATCCAGGGTTTTGCAAGCCAATTGCATTCAACATCCCAGATGTAGTTTCAGCAACTCGAGGAGTTGGATTACCAAACCTCGGCTCCAATGTTGTTGCCTTAATCATTATGGCTCCAAGTTCACTTAAATTAAATACTTGTGAATATTCCTTACCAAAACCAAAACAACCTGAAGCAGGCATAATTGGATTTTTTAAGTCTAAGCCAGGTAATTTAACATGTAATCTGTTCATAGAATCACCTCGCCAACTTTAAATACTGGTCCGTCGCTGCAAATTTTTTTATAAGAATAACCATTTGGATCATCTTGTAGACGACAAACACAAGCAAAACAAGCTCCAATTCCACAACCCATTCTTTCCTCGAGTGAGATATATGCATTTTTATGATGATAACTACTCTCAAGTGCTTTTAACATCGGTGTTGGACCACATGAATACAAAGTATCAAAGTGAATTTCTTCCTTTTTAATAATATCCGTTACAAAGCCTTTTTGCCCATATGAACCGTCAACGGTAGCGATATATGTGTTCCCCAATTCAGCAAATTTCTCTTCATAAAAGACAACTGAGCTAGACTGAAAACCAAGAACGTGAATGACTCGTACACCTTTTTTGACTAATTGCTTCGATAATTCATATAAAGGTGGTACACCAATTCCTCCTCCTACTAATAAAGCTGTTTCGCCAGGTTTAACCCCTTGTACAGGAAATCCATTTCCAAGTGGTCCGAGAACATCTACATATTGATCTAGTATTTTTTCAGAAAGGACTCGTGTTCCGAGTCCTTCCCTTCTATATATCACCGTGAATTGCTCGTCTGCCTTATTAATATTCGCTATACTAATAGGGCGTCTTAATAAAGGCTCTGACCCTTCGCTTACCTTCAAATGGACAAATTGACCAGGTTCCTTCATTTCATTAACTAACATTCCTTCAAGCGTCAGTTCAAATATATTCTCTCCAATACATTCATGACTAACAACCTTCATTAATTCCTTTTTCATCATACATTAACCACCTCACGAGGTAATGTATGGGATTTCATCGCCTCACTTGAAAAATTCATCGACTCTAACACTCTTAAAATCGCTTTCGCTGTATCTAATGAAGTTAAACAAGCGACACCATTCTCTACGGTTTCTCTACGGATTCTAAATCCATCCCTTGCAGGTTGTTTCCCTTTTGTTAATGTGTTGATAACAAATTGAGCACCACCCTGACGAATTACATCAATTAGATTCGGTGTTTCAGAACCGATTTTATTTACGGTCGTAACAGGAATATTTGCTTGCTGTAAATAGCTTGCAGTACCACTCGTTGCTAATATTTGATAACCAATCATATAAAAACGTTTTGCGATATCCAATGCCTCTTCCTTGTCCTTATCTGCAACTGTTAATAACACAGATCCATATCTTGGAATATTAATACCAGAGGCAACTAAACCTTTATATAAGGCCTTTTCTAGTGTGAAGTCCTTCCCCATTACTTCACCGGTAGATTTCATTTCAGGACCTAGTGTAATATCCACATTACGTAATTTTGCAAAAGAGAAGACAGGTACTTTTACATACACTCCATCACTTTCAGGATGTACTCCAGTTGCATAGCCTAAGTCGTTAAGTGATTGACCCAAAATAACTTTCGTAGCTAAGTTTGCCATTGGTACACCTGTAATCTTACTTAAGAATGGTACAGTACGACTTGAACGTGGATTAACCTCGATTACAAAAACCTCATCTTGATACACAACAAATTGGATATTGAGCAGTCCGATAATATTTAAACCTTTTGCAAGTGCAATTGTATGATCAGTTATTTGTTGTTTAATATGATCTGATATGCTTTGTGGTGGATACACAGCAATTGAATCTCCTGAATGGACTCCAGCACGTTCAATATGCTCCATGATTCCAGGGATATACACCGTTTCACCATCTGAGATCGCATCCACTTCAATTTCTTTTCCAGTTAAATATCGGTCAATTAATACTGGGTGTTGCGGGTTAATCTTGACCGCATTTTCCATATAGTATAATAATTCATCCGTATGATAGACAATTTCCATTGCTCTTCCACCTAATACATATGAAGGTCGAACTAGTACTGGGTAACCAATTTCTTCAGCTATTACGATTGCTTCATCGACTGAAGTAGCTGTTTTCCCTTTTGGTTGAGGAATCGCTAATTCCGTTAATGCTTGCTCGAATTTATCCCTATTTTCTGCCCGATCTAGATCTTCTAATGAAGTACCTAGTATTTTGACACCCCGGTCAGCCAATGCACTTGCAAGATTTATCGCAGTTTGACCACCGAATTGTACGACAACCCCTAGTGGTTTTTCTAAATCAACAATATGCATGACATCTTCAATTGTTAATGGTTCAAAGTATAGCTTATCTGAAATACTGAAATCAGTTGATACAGTCTCGGGATTATTATTGATAATAATTGCCTCATATCCCGCTTCTTTAATTGCCCAGACTGAATGGACAGTTGCATAGTCAAATTCAACTCCTTGGCCGATACGAATTGGACCTGATCCAAGTACAATCACACTTTGACGATCAGTAACAATTGATTCATTCTCCTCTTCATACGTTCCGTAATAATAAGGTGTTGAAGATTCAAATTCAGCTGCACATGTATCCACCATTTTGTATACTGGTACAATTCCTTTTGTTTTACGAGTTTCATATACTTCTTTCTCAGTCCAATTCCAGTACTCAGCAATAATTGAATCGACAAAGCCATTCTTTTTCGCAACCGTTAATACATTAAGGTCACCAATATTATTTTTCAAAGATTTTTCAATCGAGATAATATTTTCGAATTTCTGTAGGAAAAATAAATCAATTTCACTCCACTCATGGATTTGATTGATTGTGATTCCACGTCTCATTGCTTCTGCAAGGTAAAATAATCGTTCATCTCCAGCTCTGCGAATTCGCTTCTCAATTGTTTCCAAATCAGCGTCCTTCGCTTCTACTAGATCCAAATGATGTACACCTGCCTCAAGTGAACGTACAGCTTTTAAAATCGACTCTTCGAAATTTCTTCCTATCGCCATGACTTCTCCAGTGGCCTTCATTTGTGTGCCAAGTCTACGATTAGCAGATTCAAATTTATCAAATGGCCATCTCGGAATTTTCGTAACAACATAATCTAACGTTGGCTCGAAGCATGCATATGTCTTTTCGGTAACAGGATTAATCATTTCATCAAGTGTAAGACCTACGGCAATTTTTGCAGCAAGTTTTGCTATCGGGTACCCTGTCGCCTTTGATGCAAGTGCAGATGAACGACTAACCCTTGGATTAACTTCAATCACGAAATAATTAAAGCTAAATGGGTCGAGTGCAAGTTGAACATTACAGCCCCCTTCAATTCCAAGTGCTCTGATTATTTTTAATGATGCATTACGTAAAAGTTGATGCTCGCGATCAGTCATTGTTTGACTTGGTGCCACAACAATTGAATCACCAGTATGTATCCCAACTGGGTCAACATTTTCCATATTACATACAACGATTGCATTATCGGCTGAATCACGCATTACTTCATACTCAATTTCTTTGAAACCAGCAATACTTTTTTCAAGTAAGCACTGTGTAACAGGGCTATTCTTCAATCCACTTGTTACAATTTCAATCAATTCTTCCTCATTACTACATATTCCACCACCTGTACCGCCAAGCGTATATGCTGGTCGAACGATGACTGGATAGCCAACTTCTTCCACAAACGAGTACGCTTCCTCAAGAGTATGGATTATGTCACTTTGTGGTACAGGCTCATTTAATTCGTTCATTAAGCTTCTAAATAAATCGCGGTCCTCGGCTTGTTCAATCGCTGATAATTTCGTTCCTAGAATTTCAACACCGCATTCCTCTAATACACCTGATTTAAAAAGCTCCACTGCTAAATTCAAACCTGTTTGACCACCTAAAGTCGGTAGAATCGCATCTGGTCTTTCTTTACGGATAATTTTACTTACGAATTCTACTGTGAGTGGTTCTATATAAACTTTGTCTGCAATTTCGACATCAGTCATAATTGTTGCTGGATTCGAATTTACCAAAATTACCTTATAACCTTCTTCTTTTAATGAAAGGCATGCTTGTGTACCTGCATAATCAAATTCTGCCGCTTGCCCAATAATAATAGGTCCTGACCCAATAACTAAAATACGGTTTATATCTAGACGTTTTGGCATAATTCTTCCTCTTTTCTCTTGAAGTTTTCAATCATCTGTAAAAATTCATTGAATAAGCCATTGGTATCCTCTGGACCAGGTGAAGCTTCTGGATGGTACTGTACTGTAAATGCCGGATAATCAAGATGGCGTAATCCTTCTATCGTTCCGTCATTCAATGCTCTATGTGTTACCTCAAGTCTTGTTGATATTAATGAATCTTCATCAACTGTATAACCATGATTTTGAGATGTAATCGCAACTTTACCTGTTATAAGATCCTTAACAGGATGATTGGAACCACGATGGCCAAATTTCATCTTCACTGTATCTGCTCCATTGGCTAATGCAAATAACTGATGCCCCAGGCAGATTCCGAAAATAGGAACCTTTCCAAGGATACCTTTGATCATTTCAAGAGCGGAAGGGACATTCTTTGGATTCCCTGGTCCGTTACTGAACATTACACCATCAGGGCTAAGACTTAGTATTTCTTCAGCAGTTACATTGTATGGAACAACGACAACATCACAGTCACGATTATTAAGTTCACGTAATATCCCATGTTTCATTCCGAAATCAACGAGTACAACACGATGACCTCTTCCAGGGCTTGGGTATGATCCCTTTGTTGAAACTTGTTTTACTTGGTCGGTTAATATCGGAGTTTCTTGTAATTTTTGAATGACATCATTAACATTTGCATCGATATGACAAAATGCTCCTTTTAATGTTCCAAATTTGCGGATAATTTTTGTAAGCTTTCGCGTATCTATTCCAGATAACCCAGGTATTTTTTTTGCTTTTAAGTACTCATCCACACTATATTGGCTTCGGAAATTTGACGGATGGTCACATACTTCTTTCACAATAAGCCCATTAATTGCAGGTGTAATCGATTCAAAATCGTCACGATTGATCCCGTAATTCCCAATCAATGGATAAGTCAAAGTTACAATTTGCCCACAATTTGAAGGATCTGATAATACTTCTTGATAGCCTGTCATCCCTGTATTAAAGATGACTTCACCTATTGTGTCCTCTTCATATCCAAAACCTTCACCAATGAATACTGTTCCATCCTCTAAAATTAATTGTCTTTTCATACAAGTACACTCCCTTTCTGCCAAACGACCTTACCATTTACGATAGTCAATACAGGCCACCCTTTACATTTCCAGCCTGCAAATGGGGTATTTTTACCTTTTGAAACGAATTCATCTGGATTAATTTCATTTTCTGATTGTAAATCTATTACTGTAAGATCGGCTTGTGTTCCAACCGCTAATTTACCAAATGCTAGTTTGAAAGCTTCTGCTGGTTTTCTTGTTAAATAATCAACTAGTTGTTGTAATGTCATTTTTTCTGTTTCTACAAAATGTGTATATAAAAGAGGGAAAGCTGTCTCAAGTCCAACTATTCCAAAGGGTGCTACCTGCATTCCTTCCGCTTTTTCTTCCTTGGAATGTGGCGCATGGTCTGTCGCGATGAAATCAAGTGTTCCATCAAGTAAACCCTCTATCAATGCTGCACGATCATCACTTCCACGTAATGGGGGGTTCATTTTATAATTTGAATCGACTTCTGGTATATCTTCTTCAGAAAGAAGCAAATGGTGTGGCGTTACTTCAGCAGTAACTTTTATTCCCGCTCTCTTAGCATCCCTTATGACTCGAACTGATTCCTTCGTGCTTACATGACATACGTGGTAATGACAGCCTGCTGCCTCCGCTAAGAGAACATCTCTAGCAATATGTACAGACTCACATACAGATGGAATTCCATTTAATCCGTTTTTTTGGGAGAATTCACCTTCATGTACTGAACCTTTATTAATAAGTGTATTTTCTTCACAATGCGCAACAATCGGCATATTAATAGCTGCCGCATTTTTCATTGCTTGAAGCATCATTCCTGCAGACTGTACTCCAACTCCGTCATCGGTAAAAGCAAATGCACCTGCTTTTTTTAAGCCTTCCATATCTACGAGCTCTGCACCAATTTGGCGAGTTGTTATTGAAGCATACGGAAGAACATTCACATGGCCAGTTTCAGCAATTCTTTTTTGTAGCCAATTCATTTGTTCTACAGTATCAGGGACAGGTCTTGTATTAGGCATTGGTGCAATTGTCGTAAAACCACCCTTAGCAGCCGCAAGTGTTCCCGTTTCAATTGTTTCCTTATGTTCTCCACCAGGTTCTCTTAAGTGCACGTGTAAATCGATGAATCCAGCTGAAACAAAATTACCTTGTAGGTCGATAATTTCACAATTATCTTTATTAACAGTCGCACCTATTTCTTCTATCTTCGAATCTATGATTCTAACCTCAGCTGCAACCAATTCACCTTGTTGATTAAGTATCTTCCCATTTATTAAAGCGATCGACATAGTAAAACTCTCCCTTCTACGTGTTGAAAAGCTCTTTTCAAAATGGCCATTCTCACGAAAACACCGTTCTCCATTTGCTTAAATATTCTAGAATTCATACTTTCAACCAACTCGCTAGCTATTTCTACATCTCGATTAAATGGTGCAGGATGCATAATGATGGAATTTTGTTTCATTTTCTTGCCTCTTTCTATCGTAAGGCCATATTGTTCATGATATTCTTCTTTCGTTAAACCTATTGATTGATCATGTCGTTCATGTTGAATTCTCAATAACATGACTACATCTGATTCCTCAATACCTTCATCAAGGCTTATATAAGAACCAAATGGATTTGTTTCATCATGCCATTCAGAAGGACCTGAAAACTTAACATTTGCTCCCAATCTTGTTAAAATCTCAGCGTTGGAACGAGCTACTCTACTATGACGAATATCCCCGACAATTAAAACCTTCAAATCTTTAAAACTACCGAACTCTTGTTTCATTGTTAATAAATCTAAAAGAGATTGACTTGGGTGGTGCCCACAACCGTCACCCGCATTAATGATTGGAATATTTATCCCCGACGATAATTGCTTAAAATATTCATCATCAGTATGTCGAATAACGACTGCATTTGCACCTATTGCTTGAAGCGTTCGTACTGTGTCATATAATGTTTCACCTTTTTGAACACTGGAAGTGATTGCCTCAAAATTCAACACATCAATTCCTAGCTTTTTTTCTGCAACCTCAAAACTAAATCTTGTTCTCGTACTAGGTTCGAAAAATAAGTTCGCAACAAAGCTTTGCTTTTCTACCTTCCACTCTTTTCCATCCACGAATTCTTGTGCATCCATAAGAAGAAGATTAATCTCTTCATTCGATAGTTCTGTCAAAGTAAGTAAGTGATTCATTTGGTCTCCCCCAAGAATTTGATATAAAAACACCCTTATCTAAATAGATAAGGGTGTTTTTAACAGTACAATTAAAGATAAAGGGTGCACGTAAATAACCCTACTCCCACTTATCTATAATTGTACACACCCTTTTTAGTCTCGCTGGACTATATTAAAAGGTGAATCTATGCAACTGAATCATCATTTTCAATATGTGCTTCATAAATATCTACATCTTCTGGAACTTCTCCCCCAGGAAGGATAATATTTAACAATACTCCAACGATTGCTGCTAATGCCATTGCAGGAATTTGAACTGTTTTAGTTACTTGGATAAATGCTCCACCAATTCCAATTACAAGAATGACTGAAGATATGATTAAGTTTCGATTTATCCCTAAATCTACTTTACTATCTACAAGCATGCGCAGACCAGAAGAAGCAATAATCCCAAATAGCAGGATAGAAATTCCTCCCATTACTGGAGTTGGAATTGAACCAATCAATGCAGTAATTTTCCCAACAAATCCGAAAATAATCGCGAATACTGCCGCACCACCTATAACATAGATGCTATAAATACGTGTGATCGCTAATACCCCAATATTTTCTCCATAGGTTGTATTTGGAGGTCCGCCTAGTAATGAAGCTATAATTGTAGCAACTCCGTCCCCCATGATAGAGCGGTGTAACCCTGGTTGCTTAATTAAATCCTTATGGACGACCTTACTTAATACCATTTGATGTCCGATATGCTCTGACAAGGTTACGACTGCGATTGGCACCATTAGCATAAACATTCCCCATGAAAATGTTGGTGTATAATCCACAAATGGTATGATAAAATCGGGCATTACGAAAACTTTTGCATCGATAACTTTTGTAAAATCAACAATTCCTACAATTGCTGCATATATATAGCCGCCAATAATACCAATGAGAACCGGAATTAGATTAAGAAACCCTTTAAAAAAGATTGTACTAATAATTACGATTGCTAGCGTTACTAATGCTACTGAAAAATGTAATAAGCTATATTTTTCAGTTACTGGATTATTCATTGCCATACTAACCGCTGTACTTGCTAAGCTTAACCCAATAACGATTATTACTGGACCAACTACTACCGGTGGTAATATCTTTACTAACCATTTATGCCCTGTTGCCTTAATGATTAATGCCACAATTCCATAAACTATACCCGCCATAAGAGCACCCATCATTGCCCCACCAGGGCCATCTGAAGCAAAAGCTGTTTGTAATGGAATGATAAAGGCAAATGATGAACCTAAGTATGCAGGTACTTGACCCTTCGTAATAAGTAAAAATGCCAATGTTCCTAAACCGCTAGAAATAAGTGCTACTCCTGGACTAATCCCAACTAAAATCGGTACTAATATTGTAGCTCCAAACATTGCGAATAAGTGCTGCAAGCTTAGGATAAAAAATTTCCCTGGTGTTGGTGCTTCATTTATTCCCAAAATTGGTTTTGAATTTTCGTTACTCATGTTATTTCCTCCTCGTGACTAGTATGCCCTATACAAAAAAATCTTTGTGTTTTCACACAAAGAGGTAGACGAATTCCTACAGATGAGAAGGAATGTTACCCCTTTGTTGGCCTCTCTGGACCACATTTAAAAGGGACTATATTTATTTTTCATGTATACTAACTTGGTCAATCTTATCTATTTCTTCTAATTCAACGACGATTATTTCTGAATTGGCTGTAGGAACATTTTTCCCTACAAAATCTGCACGAATTGGAAATTCTCGATGGCCTCTATCGACAAGGACAGCTAGTTGAATTTGAGATGGTCTACCTATATCGATAAGTGCATCTAATGCTGCTCGTACAGTCCGGCCTGTAAACAAAACATCATCAACCAATACTACTTTTTTATTCGTAATATCAACTGGGATGTCTGAGCCTTTTACGATTGGCTCACGATCAGCCGATTTAGTTGTTAAGTCATCGCGATATAAGGTGATATCTAGTTCTCCAACCTCAACTTGACTTCCTTCAATCTTCTCAATTCTTTTTGCAATTCTTTTTGCTAAATGAATTCCTCTCGTTTTTATGCCTACAATGACACATTCTTCAATTCCTTTATTTTTTTCTATTATTTCATGCGCAACCCTTGTAAGCGCTCTTTGGATTGCTTTATCATCTAAAACGATAGCTTTCTCACCCATTCGATCACCTCAACTTTCCCATGGCATAAAAAAAGTCCTCTCAGCCGTGTGAGAAGACATAGATTTTTTACACAATGGATGTTATAAATCCGATTGCTAATCCGATACCTTCTCAGCCTCACGGGACTGTATTAAAGGGACTTAATTAAATTAATTATATCTTAATTGGTTTCGCGAAATTTGTCAACGATTTTTTAAATGGGCTAAAAGCTGTTCGAATTCCTCTGGTAATGGTGCTTCAAATTCAATATATTCTTTCGTTCTTGGATGTACAAAGCCAAGTAATCCAGCATGTAATGCTTGTCCATTTATTTCAAGTGTTTTTTTGGGACCATATTTTGGATCACCTGCTAATGGATATCCAATATATTTCATATGGACACGGATTTGATGAGTTCTTCCAGTTTCTAGCTCACATTCAATGAAGGTAAAGTCCTTAAAACGGTCAATAACATTAAAGTGAGTAACTGCAACCTTACTATTTTCATCTGTAACAGTCATACTTTGCCGATCTCTTTTATCACGACCAATTGGGGCATCAACTGTTCCGTGATCATGTGGAATATTGCCATGAACAATAGCTTTATATTTCCTTGTCACTGTTTTTGCTACAAGTTGATTAACAAGTGATTCATGTGCGAAGTCATTTTTTGCGACCATTAATAGACCTGAAGTATCCTTATCAATCCGATGGACAATACCAGGCCGCATCACTCCATTAATCCCTGACAGGTCTTTACAATGTGCCATCAAACCATTTACAAGAGTTCCGTTCACATGACCTGGGGCTGGATGGACAACCATCCCTTTTGGCTTATTAACGACAAGAACATCTTGATCTTCGTAAAATATATCTAAACTCATTTCCTCTGCGATAACATCTAATTCTACAGGCTCTGGCATAGAAATTTGGATATAATCTCCAATACCACATTTATAGTTCGGCTTTACCTTTTGTCCATTTACAGTTACATCTCCATCTTTTATCCATATTTGAACCTGTGTTCTAGACCATTCTTGATTAAATGAAGAAACTACTTTATCTATACGATCATTTTCTTGTTGTGCTTCAATTGTTAGTTCGAACGTACTCATTCATTCTTCTCCTTATTTGCCTTACCTTCAAATAGCGTAAGTATAATGACAAGACCGACGCCAATTACGAGTGCCGAGTCGGCAACATTAAAAATTGGGAAATCATATGTAAATATAATTGTATCAATAAAATCAACAACTTCTTTACGAAATAGTCGGTCAATAAAATTTCCAATTGCTCCGCCCAACATTAAGGAAAGAGCGATACCGAACATTTTTTGATTATGTTCCAACTTTTGGATATAGACTACAAGGATTCCAATTACGATAACAGTAATAATATAAAAGAACCACATTTTCCCTTGTAGGATTCCCCAAGCTGCTCCACGATTACGATGTGAGGTTATGTATAGAAAATTTTCAATTACTTTAATACTTTCTCCTTGATTCATGTATGTAACAATCATCCATTTTGTTGCTTGATCCAATAAAATTATAACTAATGCATATAAATAATAAATCATTAAGCCGCTCCCACCCTTTAACATCATGTTCTTTTGAATTTTAGCATATGTTAGAAGGCAATGTACACTGAAATTATCCTAGTAAGACAAAACAGAAGCGAATTTATCATTCACTTCTGTTCGAGAAGATATAGATTCGTTTTGGGTTTTTGAGGAAAAGTTGTTTCAAAAAGTTCACTAAAGGAAAACTCAAAAATTGAACGTGCCGTTGGTAGAATCCTTAATTTATCAAATGGAATTTGATCGCCTGTTTCCTCACAAATTCCATAAGCACCATAGTCCATTTTTTGTAAGGCAAGTTCTACATCCCGTAAATCTTCTCTAATATGATGAATTACAATTTTTTCTTTTTGGATTTTATTGCTTTCATAAAGTGGTTCACTACTTACCTCATAATGTGTTGAATGTGCCAACCTAGTTAAAAGCTCGCGTTTTGTCAACTCTAACTCCGATTTAATCTCTGCATATTGATCGTTCATTTGAACGCCTCCTTGTCATGCCTGATTAAATACATAACAAACATCCCCTATAAGGTAGTAAAGATAGTGTTACCAAAATAAGAATGCATTAAAGCCAACAAGATTTTCCTATTCAACTTATTAAAGAATTCGTTTTTTATAAATGTTTTATGACAGCATAAAAAAAATGCCATGAAATAACTCATGGCATTTTTACTATTTTAAGCTGAATAATGTGAATCAACCACTGAAGCACAACGGCCACATAATGATGGGTGGTCTGGATTTTCTCCAATTGTTGTTGATACAACCCAACAGCGTTCACAAGTTTCACCATCAGCAGGGTTAACTACAATTTTTACATTTTCAAAGGACTGTGCCGTATCCGGTGCATCTTCAAATGTTCCTTCAACCGAAAATCCTGAAACAATAAATAATTGTTGGATATTTTCTTCTACTGAGTTTAATAACTCTTTTGTTTTATTGTTCGGATATAATAAAATTTTTGCTGATAATGATTTTCCAATTACCTTTTCATTTCTAGCTACTTCCAATGCTTTTAAAACATCATCTCGTAAAGTCATAAAAGCATCCCATTTTTCTTCAATAGCTGCTGCATTATTAATTACCTTAGAATCTGGCATATCTACTAATTGAACACTTTCCTCTTTTACTGATTCAATATGGGACCATACTTCATCAGCAGTATGTGGAAGAATTGGTGTAACAAGCTTAGTTAATGCTAATAAGGTCTCATATAAGACCGTTTGGATTGCTCGTCTGTCCTTATGATTTGGTGCTTCAATGTATAGAATATCTTTTGCAAAATCAAGATAAAATGAACTTAATTCAATTGTGCAGAAGTTATGAACTGAATGATAAACAACAGCAAATTCATAATTATCATATGATGTTTTCACTTTATCAATTAATTTATTCAATTTTACGAGCATATAACGATCTACTTCACGTAATTCATTTAATGCAACTGTATCAGTTTCAGGGTTGAAATCAGATAGGTTTCCTAATAAGAATCTGAATGTATTTCTAATTTTACGATATACCTCTGCAACTTGTTTTAAAATGTTATCAGACACTCTTACGTCTGCTTGATAGTCTACTGAAGCTACCCATAAACGTAAAATGTCAGCACCAAGTTGATTCATTACCTTCGAAGGTAAAACAACATTACCAATTGATTTACTCATTTTTCTACCTTCCCCATCAAGAGCAAATCCATGACTTAGTACACCTTTATATGGAGCTTTTCCGGTAACAGCTACTGCTGTAGATAGAGATGAATTAAACCATCCTCGATACTGATCAGAGCCTTCAAGATAAAGATCTGCAGGTCTTTGTAAGTCATCCCTTTCAACTAGAACAGCTTGATGGGAAGAACCCGAATCGAACCATACATCCATAATATCGGTTTCTTTTGTGAAGACCCCATTCGGGCTCGAGTCATGAGTGAAACCTTCAGGCAATAAATCCTTTGCATCACGTTCAAACCAAACGTTTGAACCATGTTCTCTAAATAGGTCTGAAACATGTTGAATCGTTTCATCTGTAATGATTGGTTCACCATTCTCACCATAAAATACAGGAATTGGCACTCCCCATGCTCGTTGACGTGAAATACACCAATCACCACGATCACGAACCATATTAAATAGTCTCGTTTCACCCCATGCAGGTACCCATTTTGTTTCTTTAACAGCTTCCATTAATTCTCCTCTAAAATCCTTAATTGAAGCAAACCATTGGGCTGTTGCTCTAAAAATTGTCGGTTTCTTAGTACGCCAATCATGTGGGTATGAATGTGTAATAAATGAAAGCTTTAATAAAGCTCCTGCCTCAGATAATTTTTCTGTAATTGGCTTGTTGGCCTCATCATAAAATAATCCTTCAAATCCTTCGGCATCACTAGTCATATAGCCTTTCTCGTCGACAGGACAAAGTACTCCAAGACCATATTTTTGACCGACGATAAAGTCATCTTCTCCGTGACCAGGTGCAGTGTGAACACATCCGGTTCCAGCATCTGTTGTTACATGTTCTCCAAGCACAACTACGGAATCTCTTTCGTATAAAGGATGTGTTGCAATAATATTTTCAAGTTGACGACCTTTTACTGTTCTAAGCGTCGTAACATTTTCCCAACCAATTTCCTTGGTAACTGCTTCTACTAATGCTGATGCAACAACAAATTTATCACCATCAGCGTCAAGAACACTATATTCAAGATCAGGATGAACACTAATTCCAAGATTTGCTGGAATCGTCCATGGAGTTGTAGTCCAGATAATGATTCTTTCATCACCATCAAGTACATCTTTTCCATCCTTTACTATAAATGCTACATAGATTGATGCAGAACGCTTATCTTGGTATTCAATTTCTGCTTCAGCAAGTGCAGACTCACTTGATGGTGACCAGTATACTGGTTTTAGACCTTTATATATATATCCTTTTTTAGCCATTTCACCGAATACTTTAATTTGCTGTGCTTCATATTCAGGTTTTAGTGTTATATACGGGTTATCCCAATCTCCTCGTACACCTATGCGTTTAAATTGTTCTCTTTGATTATCAATTTGTTGATAAGCATATTCTTCACAAAGCTTACGGAAATCAGCAACACTCATTTCTTTACGCTTAACTTTTTTATTTTTAGTCAGTGCTGTCTCAATTGGTAAACCATGTGTATCCCAGCCTGGTACATATGGAGCACAATAGCCGCTCATTGATTTATAGCGCACGATAAAATCCTTTAAAACTTTGTTCAAGGCATGACCCATATGAATATCACCATTTGCATACGGTGGTCCATCATGTAACACAAATAATGGACGTTCTTTCGTACGTTCTTGTACTTTTTGATAAATATCTTGTTTCTCCCAATTTTCCTGGATTTGTGGCTCTCGATTTGGAAGATTTCCTCGCATTGGGAAATCAGTCTTTGGCATAAGTAATGTATCTTTGTAATCCATTATACTTCCTCCTAATTCACTATACTTTCATTATGTCCTGAAAAAAAGACAAAAAGACCCTCTCATCCCTAAAAGGGACGAGAAGGTCTCCCGTGGTACCACCCTTATAAGCTAGAACATTTCGCCTAGCCCACTTTACTCATTCGTAACGTGAATGATCCGCAAATGCCTACATGTATATATTCAGCACAGTACTCCAGGGTGATCTTCATTCCTACGCTTATATCGAGCTTTCACCATCCTCGATTCGCTTCCAAAATTTCAATAAGCTTGTACGAATTACTATCCCTTTCATCGTTAATCTCATATTATTAATGTTTTGTTATAAAATTATATGTTTATTAGAGCAATCAGTCAAGAAAGATAATTATTTTTCTTCATTATTTGCAAGCACTGGATCAATATTGTACTCCATTAAATGATCCCAATCATCACTGCTTAACATATCGAGTTGCGCTTCAATTAACATCTTAAATCGAGTTCTAAACACTTTTGATTGCTTTTTAAGCTCTTCAACCTCAATTGCTACTTTCGATGATTTTGCCAAAGAATCATTAATAATTCGATCTGCATTCTTCTCTGCTTCTTTTATTATCAACTTTGCCTCTTTTGAAGCATTTCTTTTTACTTCCTCTGCTGTTTCTTGGGCAATCAATATTGATTTATTTAATGTTTCTTCAATGTTAGTGAAGTGGCCCAACTTTTCATTTAATTCAGCTAGCTTTGTTTCAAGTTCTTTTTTTTCACGAATGACAATTTCATAGTCTTTAATTACTTGATCAAGAAATTCATTTACTTCGTCCTCATCATATCCGCGAAATCCTTTATTAAATTCTTTATTATGAATATCTAATGGCGTTAAAGGCACGGGTGCCACCTCCAAATAAAATAAATTAAAGTATAGTAATAATTTAAAACATGCTAATAAGTCATGAATACATTTATATTCGACAAAAAATTTATAAATCCTTTAAATCATAGAAATTAAATTTGTCTTCCAATTTTAATACGCCACTTATCCCTTTTGGTCTTGCCTTCAATCATATGTATTCTACTTCTACCAAAACCTCGCACAGAAAGTACATCATCTTCCCGACATTCAAAAGATGATTGATCCGTTATTTTCCAATTAACTTTTACTAGTCCATTTTGGATAATTGTTTGTACTTTTTGCCTAGATAAATTATAAATAGCTGCAAGAACGACATCTAATCGAAGTGAAGAGACAGTTGTTACCTGCTCCGTCCACTCCTCTATTTCCTCTATTAAATCTTCCTTTGAAATCTTTCGTAACGAAACTGTTGCTTTTCCAATGGATTGTAAATTTAACATTAAATAATCCGCAATTTCATTTGCAGCAATAAATTGCATCAACTCTTCATTTGTAAGAATATCCCCGAATTTCCCACGTTTTAGTCCAAGAGACATTAACGTTCCTAATACTTTACGGTGGTCAATCGATACGAATTTAACAGGATAATGAATTTCTAAATATGTCAGCATAAAATCATCATCAGTAGGTTGATAGTATTGAGGAAATAAAAGTGCACGTTTTCTTTCTGCGGTTGGGTTTCCACCTAAAAAATCTACAAGAACGTCACCATTATGACCAATTACCTGTTTTACAATTTCCTGCTCACGCGGATCAAGAAAGTCAGTTAATTTCGGCCGATATTGTATGTCAACTACATCTTTCCACTCTAGTACTTGGTCAATAAAAGCATGCTCTTCCTTGCGAAAATGTTGATATAAATTCATAATTGCATACCTCATGTTTAGAAATAACAAAGAAAAGGGAACTAGCAGTTAAAAAAGCTCCCCTAATGTAAACAAGTATTAAAACATTAATCTTAATGCATTGACACCTTGGCCAGCAAAATTAAGAACCAATATAGCAACAATTGGAGAAATATCAATCATTCCTAGTGGTGGAATGATCTTACGGAATGGCTCTAAATAAGGCTCACAAATACGTGCCAAAAATTGTCCAATTCCCGTTTCTCGAGCATTTGGAAACCATGACATTAAAATGTATATAATTAATGCGTAAGAATAATAAACCAGTATATTTCCTAAAAGTACAAATATAAAATCCATTTCCTATTACCACCCCTTATCGGAGAAATCATCATTTGAAACAATCTCTGAAATATTGCCGGATACATCAATATTATCAGGTGTACATAAAAAGATATTTGCACCGATTCGTTGAATATCTCCACCTATTGCGTACACAGTTCCACTTAGGAAATCGACAATTCGTTTCGCCTGGTCATGCTGAATTCGTTGAAGATTCACAACAACAGCTCGTCTATTTTTTAAATGGTCAGCAATTTCCTGTGCTTCCGCATACACTCTAGGCTCAAATAAAATAACCTTTGAAGATTTTTGAACACTTTGTAAACTAACAACGTTTTGCTTATTTGCAGATCTCGATGCTCTCGTAGGCTCTATTTCCTCTTCTTCAATATATTCCTCTTCATCATATTCATATTCATCCTCTAATGCAAAAAAACTTTTGAATTTTGACTTTAAACCCATTTTTAACACCTCTCCCTATCTTTCATTTCCTACCAATGAGGTTCCTAATCTTATAAATGTAGCTCCCTCTTCAATAGCAATTTCAAAGTCATTTGACATTCCCATCGAAAGCTCAGTACATGGAGCATGTGGAAATCCATGTGAATGTATATCATCGCGAAGTTGTTTTAGTTTCCTAAAGCATTCTCTTATCACATTTTCATCCTCGGTAAATGGCGCCATAGTCATTAAGCCAACAATCTCAATAGATGAGAAATTCTTCATCTGTTCAATGAATTCAAAAAGCTGTTCTGGCTCTATTCCATGCTTTGATTGCTCACCAGATGCATTTACCTGTATAAAACATTTTATTTTTTTTGTAGCCCGCTTATCAATTTCCTCTGCTAATGAAACTCGATCTAGTGAATGAATAAAATCCACTTTATCAATAATATTCTTTACCTTACGAGATTGTAATGAACCAATAAAATGCCATTTTGGAGAGGAACCGATTTCTTCCCATTTTTTTAAAAATCCTTCATCTCGATTTTCACCAATATTAGTGATACCTACTTCGATCGCTTCCTTCGTTCGCTCAATACTCACATATTTAGTAACCGCAATGATCGATATATTTTCTACAATCCTTCCAGATCGAACACAGACCTCAGAAATTCTTTTATTAATCTCTTCTAGATTTTGTCTCACTGTCATATGTATGAATCCTCCTCTTTGAGCCCGATAAAACTCATCATTCTCCCAGTATTTCCTTTATCGCGCCGATGAGAAAAAAACAAACCTTCTTCACAACTTGTACAATATGAGGTACTACGAATATTCTTATATGGAATACCAGCTTTATGAAGAAGCTGTTCATTTAGTCTTTTTAAATCCAAACGATATTCTCCATGATTAATTGCTTTATAAATTGGGGATTCGAGTCCTTCATTGATATCAAGCCCTTTAACATAATCAATCACAAAGTCATCAACGACATAGCAACAAGAACCGATCGATGGCCCAATTAATGTATAAATGTCTTTTGAATCTATACCTTCATCATTCCATTTACGAACCATTTCTCCAGCAATATCCTTAACAGATCCTTTCCAACCAGCATGTGCAATTCCAACATAATGATGGGAAGGTGAGAAAAAATAAAGTGGAACACAATCCGCAAAGCAAAGTGTTAATAAAACATTCGAATCATTCGTATAAAGTCCATCTGTTCCCTTGATACTTTCATTATAATTAAATGCACCTAAACCGCAATGTTCACTCGAAATTTTAATAATATTATTTTCATGTGTCTGTTCTGTACAAGCCCATCTAGATGTTGGGAATTCAAGTAAGCTAGAAAGTTTTAATCGGTTAGAAGAAACCTTATTAGGATCATCATTTACATGTAATCCAAGGTTAAATGTCTCATATCCATCAATACTATTCCCACCATTTTTAGTTGTAAAACCAGTAACTATTTTCGTAGAAAAATCGTTCCATCCATTGTAGGATAGAAACTGTTTGTTTAGTAAAATGAAAGGTTCATTATGCATATTAACAACCCTCTTTAATAAAATAAATCCCTTCTTTTGCTTATTCTATCACAGAATCGCAAAAGAAAGGAGAATATGTTAGAAAAATGTCAAAATTAGCCGCAGAACTTATTCTATTGATTGCTGCATTCTTACCAATATCACATCTGTACCTACTTTTACAATGCTTCTCCAAGGAACTACGACTTCCTCTTCCCTGCCAAATAGGCCCAATATCTTTCCCTGGCCTGAAATAATAATAGACTCAATTTTACCACTTGATAAATTTATATCAATATCCCCAATATGTCCAAGTCTTTTTCCATCGTTAACACTTACAACATCCTTTGTTTGGAAATCTGAGATTTTCACCATACGCTTCAAAACACCCCCGAAAAAGCCCTTTATACTACTATATGATACGTGTTAATACATATATGAAATAAATGTAATAATAAAAGACATTCGTATTTATACGAATGTCTTCATTACATCAAGGTGCTTGCACATTATTAGTTTAATTTTGTATGTTCTTATTCATTTGCTTAATTGCTGCTTTTTCAAGTCGTGATACTTGGGCTTGTGAGATACCAATTTCCTCCGCGACTTCCATTTGAGTTTTCCCTTGAAAAAATCGTTTTCGAAGGATAAGCTTCTCTCTGTCATTAAGTCTTCTCATCCCCTCTTTTAATGCAATCTCTTCAATCCAATGTTGATCACGGTTTTTCTCATCACTTAATTGATCCAATACGTAAATCGGATCTCCACCATCATTATAGATAGGTTCGAACAATGATACGGGATCCTGAATTGCATCCAAGGCGAAGACTATCTCTTCATGAGGTACCTCTAGTACTTTTGATATTTCTTCTGCTGTCGGTTCCCTTGAAGTTTCACTCATCAGTCGTTCTCTTACCTGTAATGCTTTATAGGCAATATCACGAAGTGAACGAGATACCCTAATTGGGTTGTTATCACGGAGATAACGGCGGATCTCACCGATAATCATCGGTACAGCATATGTTGAGAATTTTACATTTTGGCCAAGATCAAAATTGTCAATAGATTTCATTAGTCCAATACAGCCAACTTGAAACAAATCATCAACAAATTCGCCTCTGTTATTAAATCGTTGGATGACACTTAATACTAGTCGTAAATTACCATTGACTAGCTTTTCACGTGCAGACAAATCTTCTCCACTTTGCATTTGTCTAAACAATTTACGCATTTCTTCATTTTTAAGTACTGGAAGCTTTGAAGTATCTACTCCACAAATTTCTACCTTATTTCGAGTCAATTCTTTCCCTCCTAACAGGAGTTGCTGTACAAAGTTAAGTATCTCCTTTGAAGGGAAAAATATGCATATGAAAAATTAAAGCTAGACCATTTTATTAAATTCCTTCCGAAGTCGTTTTATTATTCGTTTCTCCAATCTTGATATATAAGACTGTGAAATCCCTAGCATATCTGCTACATCTTTTTGAGTTTTCTCCTCGCCACCAATTAATCCAAATCGAAGCTCCATGATTTGTTTTTCACGTTCATTTAACTGATGAAGTGCCTTAACTAAAAGTTTCCGATCTACATTAGCTTCTAAATCCTTTGTAATAATATCTTCATCCGTTCCTAAAACATCCGATAATAATAACTCATTGCCATCCCAATCGATGTTTAAGGGTTCATCAAATGAAACCTCAGATCTGATTTTATTATTTCTACGTAAGTACATTAATATTTCATTTTCTATACAACGAGACGCATATGTAGCTAATTTAATTTTTTTCTCAGGATTAAATGTATTAACCGCTTTTATTAGTCCGATTGTACCAATACTTATTAAATCCTCAATATTTATTCCTGTATTTTCAAACTTTCTCGCGATATAAACAACTAATCGTAAATTTCGTTCAATCAGGATTGACCTAGCTGCTTTATCCCCACTAGGTAATTTGCATAATAAGACTTCTTCTTCATCTTTTGATAGTGGTGGAGGTAATGCTTCGCTTCCTCCAATATAATATATTTCATCTGTCTTTAACCCTAGCTTTAACAGCAATTTGTACCATAAATATGTAAGTTTTAATTTTAATTTTGCCACAATTAGTTCTCCCTTCTATTTTAATAATTTGTGAGTATGATAATAATAAGTTCAATTAATTCAAAATAGAATTATCCCTACAGTGTGTACTAAGATGCAGGTTTGGCTGAAGAAGAGATAATCATGTTTGGATGAATAATGCAATCATATTCATCATCTGTTGATAGTATTGTATGGTTTAGAGCAAGTAGTGCTTTTTTCACTTCAACAGTTTCTCTTTCCTGATAAATAGTGATTCGATCAGGCTTTATAGCTAATAAAAATTGATGTTCTTGTCCAACTCCCCGATAAGGAATTAATCGAAGTCGATTTTCCCAATTATGTGTTGTATCACTTAAATTATCAGTTATTAATTCTATATTCTTCGATTGTTCAATAACCATTTTCGGGAAAAAATTTTCATATTTATTTACATCTAGTATCATAACTGGACTTCTCGTAATTGGATCTAATAATTGGTTTCCGTTATCAACTAGCCCCTTCACATTCAAAGTCACATCCTCAATTTCGATCATTACTTTTACGATTTGATCATAAAAAATTTTCTTGGTCTCAATATCATTCAATCTATTTTTCGAGAAATACCAAACAATTGGAAAACCAATCATTACAAAACCCCAGCTGATCGGATTACCAAAACTAGATGAATTCGTCACAAGGGTTCCATCTAAAAATGCCATTTCAAATTCAAAAAAATAATGTACTCCTATCATTCCACCTCCTAACATAAATGTAGTGAAATAAAAGGTTAAAAGACCTTGAATAAAAAAGCGAAATCGTTTATATCCAAATGCAACTCCTATTATCGCTAATGAAAAGAGAAATTTCACGAAAGGATGTGAGCTATATTCTGCAAAAGGAGACACCATTAAGAGCACAAGAAGTGAACCTATAAATGAGCTTACTAAAATTCTCCATTTATTTACCTTTCGCTTAAGAATGATAGCGGTTAATAGCAATAATAAGGCGTCGAAACAAAAATTCAACAACCAAATTACATCTAAATAAATATACAAACGTTTTCTCCTTTCATAAAATCGTATTAAAAAATAGTATATAGTACATCTTATATGGAAGTCTGTCACTTCATGCCGATTGTCGAACGGAAATTTTGAGAGATTACTTCGGTTTTTGTCAAGTAATATTGAGGTTTATTACTAGGAAGGGTAAAAAGTATGAAAGGGATAATAAATAAAAGGCATTCGACCTTTTTTTCGTCGGATGCCTTTTACTTATTATTTATCCTCTTCTATTTCGGTTGCGTAAAAACGTTGGGATATCGAGTGTTTCATCATTTTGATTATTTTGACGTGATGTTACTTCCTGAACAACTTCTTCACGTCGCACTTCTCGTTTTACAGCATTTGGTTTTGCTGCATTAAACGAAGGGCGGGAAGGACGATTTGAATCAATCTCCGCTTCTACAAATCCAGTTGCGATAACAGTTACAACAATTTCCTCTTTTAAGTTCTCATTAATTACGGATCCAAAAATCATATTTACTTCTTGATCTGAAGCAGATGCAACTATATCAGCAGCTTCCTGAACTTCATAAAGGCTTAAGTTTGTTCCACCTGTAATATTCATAAGCACACCTTGTGCACCGTCAATTGATGTTTCAAGCAACGGACTAGATATTGCTTTTTTAGCAGCCTCTGCAGCACGATTTTCTCCTGTTGCAATCCCAATACCCATTAGTGCAGATCCTTGATTAGACATAATTGTTTTAACATCAGCAAAATCAAGGTTTATTAATCCAGGTACTGCAATTAAATCTGATATACCTTGTACACCTTGTCGTAGAACGTTATCAGCTTCTCGGAACGCTTCTAGCATTGGGGTATTTTTATCAACAATTTCAAGAAGTCTGTCGTTAGGAATAACAATTAAAGTATCCACAGCAGCTTTCATTGCTGCAATTCCGCCAGCAGCTTGCGTTGCACGTTTTTTTCCTTCAAACGTAAACGGTCTTGTTACAACCCCTACAGTAAGAGCACCCAAATCTCTAGCAATTTGTGCAATGACTGGTGCTGCACCTGTTCCGGTTCCGCCTCCCATACCAGCGGTAACAAATACCATATCTGCCCCTTTAAGAGCTTCTTCAATTTGTTCCCGGCTTTCTTCAGCAGCTTTTTTACCTACTTCAGGATTTGCACCCGCACCTAATCCACGTGTCAACTTACCACCAATTTGCATTTTTATTTCTGCCTTAGATAAGTTCAACGCCTGGGCATCAGTATTAACTGCTAAAAACTCTACACCTTGAACTCCATGTTCAATCATGCGATTAACAGCGTTATTGCCCCCTCCACCTACACCGATTACTTTTATAGTAGCTAATTGATCAACATTAGTATCAAACTCTAACATGATAAGATCCTCCTAATTTGCAAATATACTTCTCTCGTACCTTTCTATTCGAAGAAAAGACCGAAGAACTTTTTTACTTTTTTCCCAATATTTTGATCATCTTTAGTAGCTTTAGGGTGATTTTTAACTTGAGGTTGACGAGCAGCCTTTTTTTCACCGCTATCGATAGATACAGTAGAGCTAATTTTTCGTCCCTGAATCTTTGCATGTTCATATGCAAATTGCAATAGGCCAACACCTGTTGAAAATTGTGGTTCTCTTACCCCAATATAATCTGGTTTGGCAATTCTTACATTACTTCTTAATACAATCTGCGAAAGTTCTAATACCCCTGGCATATTCACAACTCCACCAGTTAAAACAAATCCTCCTGGAAGATCACCAATACCCATTTTTCTAATCTCATTTTGGACCATCTGCAGAATTTCCTCAAATCTTGCCTCGATTATTTCAGAGATTTGAACTTGGGTATATTCTTCTAGCTGATCACTACCAATAATAGGGACACTAAATATTTCTTCGTCTGACGCATCATCATAAAAAGCATGTCCATGTTTTATTTTAATTTTTTCTGCATCCTCTGTAGAAGTGCGTAATCCAATGGCTAAATCTTTCGTAATATGATCACCACCAATTGGTAAAACACTACTAGACTGCAAGAATCCATCCTTAAATATAGCAATAGTCGAAGATCCACCACCAATATCTACAAGAGCAACACCTAGATTTTTTTCATCCTCTGATAGAGAAATAGATCCAGCTGCAAGTGGCTGCAAACAAATTGCTGCAATGTCTAGCCCAGCTCTTTCCACACAACGTAATAAATTATGTAGGATTGTTCGAGAGGTTGTGATAATGGTCCCTTCAACTTCTAATCGTACACCCAACATTCCACGGGGATCATTAATTTCATCATATCCATCTACAATAAACTGTTTGGGAACTACATCAATTATTTCTCTCTCCGGTGGTAAAGAAATAAATTGAGCAGCTTCAATTACTCGTAGCACATCATCATTACTTATTTCTCGATTTTGGCGAGACTCGCTTGAGACAGCAATCACTCCATGTGCATCTTGTAATTGAACATTTATAGCAGGTACGCTTACAACAACTTGAGTAATAGGAATACCTACCATTCTCTCCGCTTGTTCAACTGCTTTTTTAATAGAATGAACGGTTTCATCTATATCAACGATAGAACCCTTTTTTAAGCCTTCTGATTTAACATTACCCACACCAATTATGTTAAGAGAATCATCGACCATTTCACCGATAATCACCTTAACACTGGATGTACCGATGTCAAGACTAACACAGATTTCATTGCTGTTCATTCTGTGGCACCTCCTTTTACAATAAAGAACACTTCTTCAAATATAACCTCTTTTTTTAATAACAACTATTATTTTTCAAAAATTATTTTCTTAAGGAAATATTCAACAAAAAATTGAAGTTTCCCTTTATTTATTATTAACTTTTTTCTATTTTATCACGAGATAAGCTCCATTTGGAGATAATTATCCTTCTGATAACCGCAATATTTTGGAATAGCCTCACTCCAAATGCAAATACAGCTACTAGATATAAGTCTACACCAAGATGAACGCCTAGAAAAGCTAAACTTGCAGCTAAAAGAATATTGAAAAAGAAACCGGAAACAAATACTGCCTGATCATATATATTTTGTAAATGTGCACGAATTCCACCAAATAATGTATCTAATGCTGCTAGTACAGCAATGGATAAATAATTTGAGTACTCAGCAGGTATTTTAAATTCGGATAAGAGGCCGAGAATAATTCCAACTAATAGACCGAATATAGGTAGCCACATTACTACTTTCCACCTTCTTTTTCACTTTGATCTGGCTCCATATGCTTGACCCTTATTGGATCATCATAAGCTGGAATGGTAATTGCCTGACTTGGTTTCGAGACTACAAGCCTCAGATTATCAATAAAAAATTGTCTCTCTGCCTCAGATGCTTTTAACTTATTATAAAGTCTTTCGGCATCATCTGCTGTAACTTTTATTTCAATTGGAAGCGAGTGAATCGGATAAGAATCAATTTTAGCTCTTCCTTGAATCTCCCTTATAACGGTTGTGGAAATTACTCGATGGCCATCTATTGAGATTTCATTCGCTTGATATGAATTTAGTTCATTAATAAACCATTTTAACAAACTCGGGGAAATACTTCCTGCTTGTATACCAGCTTCGTTAAATGATTGTTCGATTTTAATTATTAGGCCTGGCTCAGTAACTGTCGTTAATCCAGCTTCTTTCTTTAATTCTTCCAAGGTTTCTTGTAAAACAAGCATCTTACTATCATCGCGTTCATTTTCGTACTTTTCAAGCTTTGCTTCATATGTATAAATTTTGGAAAGTAAATCAGAATATAATTCTTGAGATTGCTTTAAGTCCTCTCGCAATTCCCACAAGTCCCTAGTATCACGAATTTCTGGCTCTTGGATAGTTTTAAATTGGACAGCAATCATAAAACCTATAACGACAGAAATAATAATAAAGCTTAAGCCCGTTTTTTTGTCCAATAAAACCACCTTGCTTTCTAAATAAATACATATTATTCCGGGTACTTCCGCTTTTCTTATTCATTTGTACCTAATAATGGTTCCATCGTGATCTCTGCTTTATTTTCAACTTTGACGACAATATTATCCTGCAGTAATTGATCAACAATACCACCATTTATATTTAAAGCCGGAATGAGGACATTAGGGTCACCAATCGCTGAAATTACAAATGGGGCTGGATATGGGCTTCCGTCAATTGTTACAACTGGTCCATTACAGAAAATATATGAGCTATGACTTAACCGTTTTCCATTAACAGAAACAGCTTGAGCACCGGAAATGTACAATTCATTAATTACTTTAAATAGATGATTCTCATGAACAAGATAATTATTCACATCTTGTCCAGATGGTACATATGAAGCATCTTCCAATGTAACAGTAGTACCTGGCCCCTTGACCTTGATTTCACCTGTTACCATTCGGTATTTTTCTACATCTTCTACCAGATTATAATAAATCTGTTCTTGTTCCTCATTAGCAAGTGCTTCTTCAATTTTCCGAATCTTTTCCTGTTTTTCAACTAGCTCCTGTTGAAGAACAAGATTTTTTTCATTTTGTTCGTTAAGTTGGGTACGAATAACATTTTCTTGTTTCCACTGTTGATCAGTTACCTTGTGATTCGAAAGCTGATCTTTCGTAAATTGATAAGAAAATGAAATCATAAAACCGAGGACTAAGCACACGAATGATAGGATTACATGTTTACCCTTCACCTTCATCTGTGACCAACTCCTTTTCTTCGGTTGTACTCTCAATCTTATAAGGTTTGAAGGTTGGTACTACATCAAGTTCAATGTATCCTTTAAGAGTTGGGTCTAACTCACTAATAATAGAAGGATAAGTCAATATATTCTTCGCAAAATTTCTTACAGATGCACGTACTTCATATCCATTATTCATATACAGTGTAATATGTAGAGAATCGTAATCCGTTGGGGTGTAATGGATCTCAGAAATTAAGTTCGAAATTTCTTCAGGAACCTTACTTAATTCTGCAGAGATAAGTTTAATCCCTTTGTCATCCCATTTCACTAAGATTGGGGCATCCATCGGATATACAGAAGAATCTTCATTTGACTCAATTATTTTACCATTTTCAACGACCGGCAAAAAATGACCATCACGAGAAATATACGCAATACGTTTATATTCATTAATATTCAAGATAATATGGTTTGGTAATATTGTATCCATATGTACTGATTTGATTTCTTTATGTGTTTTCAAAAGGTCTATTGTTTCCTCTTTGTTGACCCCCCAGTAGCTTGTCCCAATCTTGAGTCCACTAAAATCAATAATTTCATCATCTGAAATATATACATTACCTTTAACAGAAATCGTTCCTATCTTACTAAGTGGCGATTGAAAGTATAAGATACCAGCAAGTAACAAGAAGAATATGAAGAGATATAGAATTAAGCGGCGATTTGCTTTCTGTTTTCTCCTCTGTTTCAACTTAGGAATACGGTCTTCAATTGTGATTACTTTCTGTTTACCCAATCCATTCACCCCACTCTAGGATTCCCACCTAGAACTCAATCTAATTTAATGAAACGGCACTAAACATGCCGTTTCACTAATTTCCAATAACTAAAAACATGTTATTGTATTATATCATATTTTCCTAAGAAATGGGTGTAGAATGTATACTACTTTCTACCGACAATTTCAACCTCTGTTTCCATTTCGATTCCATGTAAATTAGCAATCTTTTCCTTTACATAATTAATTAAATCCAGAACATCCTGCGCTTTTGCTTCACCCGTATTTACTATAAAATTACCATGCATATCAGAGATTTTTGCTCCTCTAATTGAATAACCTTTTAGCCCTGTTTTTTCAATTAATTGCCCTGCATAGTTTGGAAGTGGATTACGAAATATACTTCCTGCACAAGGAAGATTCCATGGTTGTGTCTCTCGTCGATAATCTTTATTTTTTTGCATCACTGAAACTATTTCATCCCTTGAACCAGCATTAAGTTCAAACTCAGCTTCAATACAGATCCCAGGCTTTTTATTCTGTAGTACAGATGTACGATAAGAAAACTCCATTTCATCATTAGTAAGCCATTCGAAAGTGCCATCTTCAAACAATATATGGGCTCTCTTTAGTATTTTTGAAATATCAGATCCATGAGCTCCGGCATTCATATATACCGCTCCACCGATGGATCCTGGAATACCACTTGAAAACTCAAAGCCTGATAGTCCCTTTTTACTTATTACCATCGCAAGTTTAACAACCGAATATCCGGCACCTACTGTAATATTTGTACCATCTACTACTAAATGGTCAAGTCCAGCACCAAGCTTAATTACAGCACCTTCAATTCCTTTATCAGAAACGAGTAAATTTGACCCCCTGCCAATCGCTCTCCATTTTATTTTGTTCTTATTAAAAATATCAATTGCCCTCTTAATACTTTCAATATCTTTAGGCTCTATGAAAATATCAGCAGGACCACCAATTTTTATTGTAGTATGTTTTGCTAAAGGTTCATTAGTAGAAACCTTGCCATTGATCGAGTCTTGAAGATCTCTGATAATCAAATCCATGACTTTACCTCCTCATGCCTATTTGTTAACACATTGTATGCTCTTGTAAAATATCTTGGCACAAACGTTAAGTTAGTTCCATTACAACATTGTAAAGTCTTCTTGCCGCATCAGGAATGCCAATTTGTTTAGAAGCCTCTTTCATCATTTTGAGCTTTTGTTGATTTTGTAATATGGAATCAATATCATTTAATAAAAGTCTTCCAGTTAATTCATTCTCTAAGCGTATAAGTGCAGCACCTTTATCACTTAATGACCTTGCATTTTTCTCCTGATGGTTATTCGTTACATATGGGCTGGGAATTAATATACTAGGCAGCCCTAAAGCTGTTACTTCAGCTAATGTTGTCGCTCCAGCTCTTGCTACGATTAAATCTACCCCAGATAGTACTTCAGGCATATTATGTATAAATGGTTTAATAATTACATTTTTAGGATTCCCTACTGATTTAACCTTTTCTAAAACAGCGGCATAATGAATTTCTCCCGTTACATAGAGAAACTGATAATCTCTTTTTACCGCCTCATCCAAAACTTCAATGAATGCATCATTGATTGGTTTTGCTCCTCTGCTTCCCCCGACAATTAAGACTGTCTTTTGGCTAAGATTAAGGTCTGTATTCACCATACCCTTTACTCCAACTTTCCCCATAACCTCAGACGCTCGAGGGTTACCAGTTAGAACTGTTTTTTCGTATGGAAAAAATCTCTCTGCTTCCTCAAAACAGATGGCAATCTTATCGACGAAACGACTTAAAAATTTATTAGTAATACCTGGAACACTATTTTGCTCGTGAATAATCGTCGGAATATGTAATCTTGATGCAGCATATACAACAGGACCACACACATATCCACCTGTACCAATTACAACATTAGGGTTAAACTCTTTTATATATTTTTTACTATCTTTAACTCCCTTAAGGAATTTAATAATTGTTTTAATATTATCGATTGATATTTTTCTTTTGAAACCCGTAATTTCAATTGCTTTAAAAGGAATATTCTCTCTTTTAACGATCCCGCTTTCTAAGCCATTATCTGTTCCTATATATAAAAATTCTGCTGATGGATTTATTTTTTTAATTTCATTTATTAAAGCAAGAGCAGGATAAATATGCCCCCCTGTTCCACCGCCACTTACAACTATTCTCAAGGGAAATCCCTCCATTTTTCTTTCAATTAATTTTAGTCTGCATTCACTCTTAAAAATATGATAAACCCTGTTTATAAACAGGGTTTATTTTAACATATATTATATCATGACTGGTCAGATTTTTGGGTTAATATCGTGCATATCTGCTTATATTCAAAAGGACTCCAACAGCCATTAACATTAAGGTGAGAGAAGAACCTCCATAGCTTAAAAATGGTAAAGTAATCCCTGTAACTGGCATTAAACCTGTTACTACCCCAATATTAATAATTACTTGGATTGCAATCATCCCGATGACACCAATCCCTAAAAAGCTACCAAATAAATCTGGTGCACCTAAGGCTATTCTGACTCCACGCCACAGGAGAATGCTAAACAATATAATTACAAAGGATCCCCCAATAAACCCTAATTCTTCTGCTAATATGGCAAAGATAAAATCTGTCTGTGGTTCTGGTAGGTAAAAAAACTTTTGCCTACTCTGCCCAAGACCTAGCCCAAATAAGCCACCTGGCCCAATTGCATAAAGTGATTGGATGATCTGAAATCCGGTTTCTAAGGGATCTTCCCAAGGGTTTAAGAATGAAGTGATTCGTTTTATTCGATAAGGTGCTGACAAAATTAACCCTACAAAACCAACGACACCAAGAAGTCCCAAAAAGACAAAATGAGATACCCTAGCTCCAGCAACAAAGATCATAACTACACATGTTCCAACCATAACCGTACCTGTTCCCAAATCTGGTTGAAGCATAATCATTCCAAAAGCAAGAAATACTAATGCGAGTGAAGGCATTAATCCATTTTTAAATGAAGTAATCTTTTTCTGGTTCTCAGAAAGAAATTTAGCTAAAAAGGCAATCATAGCAAGTTTCATAAACTCCGATGGCTGAATCGAAAATGCACCAACCCCAATCCAACTTTGTGATCCATTTCGTTCCATTCCAATTCCAGGTATTAACACCAACACCAATAATACAAAGCAAATAATAACGATAACCTTCGCCCACGTTCTCCAAGTCCAGTAATCAATATTCATAATAAAAAACATCGCTAACACACCCACCCCAGCAAATAAAAGCTGGCGCTTTGCAAAAAAGAATGAGTCATCAAACTTATATGTAGCCCATATCGCACTTGCACTATAAACCATAATTAACCCAACGGCCAAAAGTGTTAGCGTTGTAATGATTAAAATAATATCTGGAGTAGACTTTTGAGTCAAAGAGAGTCACCTCAACGTATCTAGATTAAGAGCAATACTAGATTGTACAAGCCCTTACTTAAGCTTATGCACGGCGTCGATAAAAATGTCTCCTCTTTCTTCAAATGTTTTATGCTGGTCCCAACTAGCACACGCAGGGGACAATAATATAATATCACCCTCATTAGATAAGTCGAAAGCTTCTCTGACAGCCGCTTCAACATTATCGACATGATTAATCATTTCTATTCCAGCAGCTTTTCCTGCACGTTCAAGTTTTTTCGCTGTTTGCCCAAATACTACTAGTGCTTTCACACATTTCAGTTCTTCAATTAGTTCGTCAAATTCATTTCCCCGATCCAAACCGCCAGCCAACAAAATGATTGGATTATCAAATGCAGATATTGCTGCTTTTGTTGCAAGAATATTTGTCGCTTTTGAATCATTATAGAATTTTCGACCTTGAATCGTTTCCACATATTGCGTACGATGCTTCACTCCAGTAAATTTAGTTAAAACACGAATAATTGCTTTATTTGGAACATCAAAAAGCTTTGCAACTGATACTGCTGCTAAGATATTCTCCAAATTATGTTTCCCTGGAAGTGCGATTTCACTTATATTTATAATTTTTTCCAAATCAAAATAGATTGTCTGATCTTTAATATATGTACCATTATTCAAAATCTGTTTTGTGGAAAAAGCTACTTTTCTAGCCTTACTTATTTCAGCTGCTGCAACTACATTTTGATCATCCAAATTATAAACACAATAGTCATCTTTTGTCTGGTTTTCGAATATTTTTGACTTTGCTGCAATATAATTCTGCTTTGTACCATGATAATCCAAATGTGCATCAAAAATATTAAGTAAGACAGCAATTTTAGGACTAAATTCTTCTATTCCCATTAATTGAAAAGACGAAAGTTCTGTAACTATAATATTTTCCTCTATTGCATTTTGTGCTACTTCACACGCAACAGTTCCAATATTACCTGCAATTAATGGCTTTTTATCCCCTTGCTTTAGCATTTCAAAAATTAATGTAGTAGTTGTTGTCTTCCCATTAGAACCAGTAATTCCTATGAACTCTGCTTGTGAAATGTGATAGGCCAACTCAATTTCAGTTAATACTGTAATCCCTTTTTCAATTGCTTTAACTATTATTGGATTACTATAAGGTATACCTGGGTTTTTAATAATAAAGTCAAAATGATCATCCAAAATTTCAATTGGATGACCTCCACATATGACTTCAATTCCGATTTTTTCAAGTTCTTTTGCAGCCTCATTTTCCTCAAAGGGTTTATTATCGTTAACAATAACCGTTGCACCGATACTTTGTAATACCTTTGCAGCTGCCAAACCACTTTTGGCAAGTCCAAGAATTAATATTCTCTTGTTTCTAAATTTTTCTACGTTTTTCAATTAAATCCACACCTCGATATAAATTGCAAGAATTGAACATAATAAACCTACCGTCCAAAATGTAACAACAACACGCCACTCAGACCATCCTACAAGCTCATAGTGATGGTGCAGTGGACTCATTCGAAATACTCGCTTACCTGTCGTTTTAAATGAGATAACCTGAATAATAACTGAAAGTGTTTCAACAACAAATACACCACCAACAAGTATAAGTAGTAATTCAAGCTTTAAAGCAATTGCTACAGTTGCAATTGCACCTCCTAATGCTAATGAACCAGTATCACCCATGAAGACCTTCGCTGGATGGGCGTTGAAAACAAGGAACCCTAATACAGCTCCTACTACCGCAACCGAGAAAATGGCAACATCATATTGACCTTGATACCACGCCAATACCGCAAATGCTCCAAATGCAATTGCCGCAGTCCCAGACAATAAACCATCCAAACCATCCGTTAAATTAACAGCATTTGAAAAACCAACAAGCCAAAAGACAAGAAACACAACATAAAAGATTCCTAGATTAATTTCAAGATCTAAACCAGGAATACTAATAGCAGTAGAAACATTATTTTGTTTGAAAATAAAATAAAAGATAACTGCAATTACAATTTGTCCAAAAAACTTTTGTTTCGATGTCAACCCAAGATTCCTTTTTAATACTACTTTTATAAAGTCATCTAAAAATCCTAATACACCATATCCCAAAGTAACAAATAATAATAAAAAAGTTGTAATTGTTATCTCAGAAAACTTTCCGGTTATTACAAGTGTAGTAATTACAATTGAAAGTAAGATGATTAACCCACCCATTGTAGGTGTACCTTTTTTCTTCAGATGTGATTGGGGACCTTCTTCACGAATACTTTGTCCAAATTTCAATCTACGCAAGAAGGGAATAAAAAAGGGAGAAATCACTACACTTATAACAAAACCGATAATAATTGCATAAAGAATCACTTCTTCAATCATTTTTATCCCCTCCCTTCACTTTCATCTACAGCATTTAATACCTGGAGCATTTGATCAATATCCTCTATTACAGATTTATCATATGTTGAAAAAGCATCATTATGTTTATCTTGGTCAAATAGCATAAATTTCGTCATTTTATCATACCTATTTTCTTTCCTCTTTTTTAGATAATCTTTAAGTACAAGTTTAAGTGCAGCTAATGTGTTTTCGACGATAAATACCGGAAAATGGTTAGGAAGAAATCTAGGCAATTCTTTATTCTGCGGCCACAATGCAGCTATCGCACCATTATATAAAGCTTCCTTCATTTCATTTTCATTATATTCATTACGACTAACTAATACAAATAACCCTTTATTCACCTTCTCTGATGGATTAAAGTAAATTTGTTCAAAGGCAATAAAATCATCCTTTACACCACGTGCCTCATTACTTATTTTAATTAAATCTTTATAATACAACAACTTATTTCATCTCCTTTATTGCTTGAGTTGCAACAAGGCGGTCATCAAATTCAAAGGTGTTACTTCCGATAATTTGATATGTCTCATGTCCTTTACCCGCAATAACGATTGTATCACCTTTATTTGCATTTGTAATCGCATATTTTATTGCCTTTTCCCTATCTATGATGGTCACATATTTTTCGCCATTAACACCAGCTTCCATATCTTTTAATATATGCAGTGGATTTTCAGACCTTGGGTTGTCAGAGGTGAATATGGGCATATCTGCATATTTTGCAGCAATTTGAGCCATTATTGGTCGTTTAGTCCGATCACGGTCACCACCACAACCTACTACGACGATAATTTTACCTATAGAAAACTGTTTAACTGTTTTCAGCACATTTTCTAAACTATCAGGTGTATGTGCATAATCCACAATTACCGTATAATTTTGCCCGGCATTAACCACCTCAAAGCGTCCAGCTATACCTTTTATTGATTCGATTGACTTACATATGATAGCTAGAGGTATGGATGAGAGTAACGAGGCAGAAACAGCCGCTAGAACATTGTAGACACTAAACATACCAATAAGCTTCATCGTTAGTGAATGACGACCAACGGGTGTAATCAATTCAAAACTTGTTCCAGTAGATGTCATCACAATATTTTTCGCCATAATATCACTTTCATGATTTATTCCATACGTGATAACTGTTGCGGAAGTTGACTTTTTATACTCAAGAGTTGCCTCATCATCTGAATTTAATACAGCAAATTTTGGATTATCGATTTCAAAACGATTCCCTAATCCGGAAAATAATAAACCTTTCACACGTCGATATTCATCCATTGAGTGATGATAATCTAAGTGGTCCTGTGTCAAATTCGAGAAAACCGCAATGTTGAAATCACATCCGTGTATACGTCCGAGATCTATTGCGTGTGAAGAAACTTCCATTACCGCAGAATCTGCCTTTTCTTGTACCATCTGATGAAAAATCTTCTGAAGTGTCAGTGATTCTGGTGTTGTATTTTTCATTTCTATTTTTTTCTTGCCAATCTTGGAGTACATTGTTCCAATTAATCCAATCCTTCTTCCTGCGGCTTGAAAAATTTGTTCAATAATGTGTGAAATAGAAGTTTTTCCATTCGTACCTGTAACCCCAATTAAGTGTAGCTGGTGTGTTGGTTGGTTATAAAATATATCTGCAAGCTGTGCCATCGAACGTTTTGAGTCCTTTACAATGATTACTGGTATGGAAACATCAACGTATTTCTCAGCTATTAGGGCTGCTGCCCCCAATTCCTCCGCCTGCTTAGCAAATAAATGACCATCCACCGAGTGCCCTGTCACGCAAAAAAACAAACTCCCTTTTTTTACTTCCCTAGAGTCCATTTCAAGAGATGTTATCAATGGATTATCAGTACCAGTAGCTGTAAAATCATGTAAATGTGCTAATAACTTTTGTAATTGCATCATGATTTTTACCATTCCCTCTCAAAGAATATCCTTACTTGCTTCACATCAAATAATCATAATACGCTAGATTACTATTATCTGTCTAGAGTTAAATTCTATATATATACCGCATATCTGTAGATTTATTATATGCACTACTTTTGTATCCCTACTTAAAAGATATTATCGTTTTATAGAAAAAAGAAGCCTTTAGGGTAATCCTTAAGGCTACTAGTCTCCACTTTTTTTATTTGATTTCCCTTCTTCTCCTTCTTCTCCTAAATAAATACGCAATGTGGAGCCTTCTTTTATCCGTTCCCCTGCATTTGGAGCTTGGTCAATGATAACATTGCCATCTCCACTTACTTCTAATTTCATATTGAATAATTGTTGCTGTATTTCTTTTTTTGTTAAGCCAACTACATTAGGAACGTCAATCATTTTTATATCAGTCCATAATTTCATTTTCTTATCAATTTGATTTTCTCTCTTTTCTACGCCCATTGCCCTTAAGCTATCACCAATGATTTCTCCTACAAGCGGTGCTGCGACCGTTCCACCAAATTGAACAACACCCTTTGGATTATCGACAGCAACATACACGACAATTTGCGGATCATCCGCAGGTGCAAAACCGATAAAGGACACGATATGATTGTTTTGTAGATAGCCCCCACCTTTTTTGGATTTCTGTGCAGTACCAGTCTTACCTCCAACCCTGTAGCCATCAACAAAAGCATTTCCTCCTGTACCTTGAGCGACAACACTCTCAAGTGCATATCTAACTTTTTTTGATGTTTCTTCCGATATAACACGTCTTTTTGCTTCTGGCGTTCTTTTACTTACAATATCACCAGTAATTGGATCAATCCATTCCTTTGCAATATATGGCGTATATAATATCCCTCCATTAACTGCAGCGGCAACAGCAGCAACTTGTTGAATAGGAGTAACAGAGACACCTTGTCCGAACGCTGTTGTTGCTTGTTCGACAGGTCCAACATTTTCAAGCTTAAATAAAATTCCCGAACCTTCACCTTGTAAATCAATGCCAGTCTTCTGTCCGAAGCCGAAATCCTTAATATATTTAAATAATGTATTTTTCCCTAAGCGGTCACCCAACTCTACGAACCCCGGGTTACATGAGTTTTGGACAACTTCAAGAAACGTTTGTTGTCCATGTCCACCCCTCTTCCAACATTTCAAAGTTGCTCCCCCGACTTTTACAAAACCTGGGTCGGTAAAATGTTCGTTCTCTAAATCTACCTTTCCTTCTTCTAGAGCTGCAGCAAGAGTAATAATCTTAAATGTTGATCCCGGTTCATATGTGCTCCAGACTGGTAAATTTCGATTGTAAACTTCCTGAGGCACGTTTCTGAAATTTGCCGGATCAAAATCCGGCCTACTCGACATTGCTAATATTTCACCAGTTTTAGGATTCATAGCAATTGCGACTAATGCATCTGGGTTGTATTGTGCATTTGCATTGTCAAGAACACGTTCAACGATTGTCTGTATATAAGAATCAATTGTTAAGCGTAAATCCAGCCCATCCTCAGGTGGATCATAGTCATCAGCTATATTAGGCATTCTTTTTCCCTTCGCATCTGAATAAAATTGGACACTACCCTTTTCTCCCTTTAATTTTTCATCATAATATTTCTCTAAGCCAGTAAGACCTTGATTATCAATTCCTGCAAAGCCTAGTACATGTGATAGATAATTGCCATAAGGATAATGACGGATTGAATCCTCTGCAATATAAACCCCTTTAATTCCTAGTGCACGAACTTCATTTGCCTTTTCATGACTGATTTTCCTGCCTTCTGGATTGATATATACCTTTGATTCATTTTCAGTTATTTTTTTATATGCCTTCTCTTTCGACATATTTAAAACTGCTGCTAATTTTTCCGCAGCATCCGCCGGATCCTCTATTTGTCTAGGGACAATTAGGACGGTTGGTGCACTCTTATTCGTAGCCAATTCAACACCATTTCTGTCAAGGATTTTTCCACGCTCTGGTTCAAACGGAATATCTCGACTCCATGAGTTCTTGGCCAAGCCAGTAAGCTTTTCACCGAGTATGAACTGAACATAACCTAACCTGACATCAATAATTAGAAATAATAAAAAACCAATTAATAAAACGGTTAACAATCTTTTCCGCACTGTAACATTTGAGACCCGCATATTTTAGGAACCTCCTTTAATCTAGGCTCGTCTAAATATATGCTTGTACAATATTTATTAGAACATTTGATGCGTTGTATTTAGATTAAAAAAAGAACTGGTTATTTTCCAGTTCCGTTAATCCTCTTTCGTATCATTCTCTGATTCCTTTTTCTCTTCTGTTTTTAACTGTGCTTTCGGAGGTTCAAGTTTTATCGAAAAGTGATCACCTTTCTTAACAATCGAGTTAGGTGGAACTTTTTGTTCAACAACAAAACCATTACCTTCAAAGGAAAGTTTTAGCTGTAATAGATCAGATAATCTCATAACATCCCTAAGGGACCAACCTATTACATTAGGTAGAAATTGTTCTCCATCTGTCATTAGAAATACCTTTTGACCTTGAACAACATTCTCTCCAGGCTTTGGACTTTGATCAGTTATTTTTTTGCCTTTCCCTACAATAATAGCTTGTAGTTGTTTGGATTGCAGGACTTCCTTTGCTTCTCCTGGTTTTTTATTAAGTAAATCATCGAGTTTTAATGTATGACCAGTAACATTATCTGGACTTTCTTTCTTTTCTGTCGGTTGGATATTCAAATATTGTAAACTATTTTTCATAACTGGATTAAAAATAGAAGCTACTGGTTCTGGACCTATTTCTGTATCTTTTAAATTTGGCTTTTTAACCGCAATATAGACAATTAGCTTAGGGTCATCTTTGGGAGCCATCCCCATGAAGGAATAAAAGTAATTCCCTCGACCATGTAAATATCCCCCTTCAGGGCTAGCAATTTCAGCAGTACCAGTTTTACCAGCAACTTGATACCCATCAATATCATAATATTTTCCTGTACCCTCGTTTACTACCCTTTCGAGCAGATCAAGTACTTTGTCAGCAGTTTCAGCTGAAACAGGATTTCCTGATATCTCAGGTTTGTGATCTTGTATCGTTTTATTCGTTTCAGGGTCAACAATTTTATCAATTATAAAGGGTTTCATCATAACCCCACCATTAGCAATTGCAGTGGCAGCTTGAATTTGTTGAATTGGTGTAACTGATGACGCTTGACCAAAAGCAGTTGAAACTTGGTCACTCTTATATTTAAAATTTATTGTATTTTGAACTTCCCCATCAATATCAATACCAGTTGGACGATCTAAACCAAAGCGACTTATGTATTGTAATAATCGATCAGTTCCTAATTGTTCATTTGCTATTTTTGCAAACCCAACATTTGATGATTTAAGAACACCATCATCATAAGTAATCGTTCCCCACCCTGAATAATTATGGTCGCGGATGGTTCTTCCACCAGCTTCATATTTACCAGATGTAAATTGTGCATTACCTTTATAAACACCCTCTTCAATTGCAGCTGCAAGGGTGAATATTTTCATAGTTGAACCAGGTTCAAACGGGTAAATTGCATCGTTAAGATAGTTAGTAATATTTCTTTTATTCGGATCAAAGCTCGGCCTTGAACCCATCGCTAATATTTCACCAGTTTTTGGATTAGCAACTAATCCAATAATTTTCTCAGGTTCATATTCTTTCACTGCATTATTCATGGCATCTTCTAAAAATGTTTGAATCGTTTGATCGATTGTTAAATAGACATCATCACCATTATCCGGTGGTACAATTTGTTCGTTTGCATCCGGTAACTTATAACCTTTGCGGTCACTAAGATATTTCATCTTACCATCAGTTTCATGCAAATACTTATCTAAGCCTTTTTCAACACCCATCATTCCTACAGTAACATTCTCATTGCCTTCATCGTCCTTTTGGACTTTCTGTGCATATCCAATTAAATGAGATGCAAAGGTACCGTTTGGATAATAACGCTTCAGCTCTCTTCTGAAACCAATTCCCGGCAATTTTAATGCTTCAATTTTCTCTTTTAATTCAAAATTTATATTTCGACCGTTTGGACCAAACTCAACTTGCTTTATTTCTCGACCGTTTGAATTTTTTTTCCTGGTTAAAATCTTCAACATATCGTCTACCTTCATATTTAACAAAGGCGCAAGCTTCTGTGCCGTACCTTCTGGATCTTCAACATGTGTTAACTCTTTATCTAGAACAGCTACAACCGTATATGCAGCTGTATCTTCAGCAACTATCTTGCCATTTCGGTCGAAGATTGTCCCTCTTTTTGCATCAATCATACGTTGCTTCGTATATTTTTCCTCAGCAATGACGGCAAGTACAACACCATCTGCTTTTCCGGATCCTTGAATTTGAACAAATCTCATAATCAATGTAAAAAAGAGCAAGGCAAATACGACACTAATAATTGCTGCTCCTCTGTTGATATTGTTATTTTTCGTCTTCATACTACTTACCTTGTACAACTTTTACGTTATTTTCATTTAAAAAGAGGCCAAGTTCTCTTGCTTTTTTCCACAATCTTTCATACTGACTTAACTCTTGAACTTGTACATGCAAGTCACTATTTAATTTCGTTTGTGTTCCAATTGCTGATTCAATTTGTTGCATTTCAATATTCGTTTTGTATATCGTTACCTGGTTTGAAATAATTGCAATCGATCCAATTAATAGACCAATCGAAAATAATACACCCAAACATTTTTCTCCTAATGTAAAACGGGATTTTCTTTTAATAATAACTTTTGTTTTTGGTGTTTGTTCAGGTTGATATTGTTCATTCTGCCTAACCTTATATGCTAAGTTACTCACATGTATCCCTCCTTATAAAAAATCATGATTTGTTAACGTTTCTCTGCAATACGTAATTTAGCAGATCTTGCTCGATTATTCGCAATCAATTCATCCTCTGAAGGTAATATCGGCTTTCTTGTAATTAATTTTAATTTCGGTTCGTAGCCTTCCGGTATCATCGGTAAACCAGGAGGCAATGGTGGACCTTCACTTGCTTTTTTAAAGGTTACTTTACAAATTCGGTCCTCTAGGGAATGAAATGTTATAACGCATACTCTTCCCTCTTTATTAAGCAAATCTATTGATTGGTTGATTGCATTTTCAAATACTTTTAATTCATCATTAACAGCAATTCGAATTGCCTGAAAAATACGTTTTGCCGGATGTCCACCAGTTCTTCTTGCAGCAGCAGGAATCCCATCCTTTATAAGTTCAACCAACTCACTCGTAGTCTCAATTGGCTTCTTCACTCGAGCTGCTTCAATTTTCCTAGCTATTTGTTTTGAAAATTTCTCTTCACCGTATTGAAAAAATATTTTCACCATTTGTTCGTATGACCAATCGTTAACAATATCGTAAGCAGAAAAAGAAGCATTTTGATCCATTCTCATATCTAATGGTGCATCATAATGATAGCTGAAACCTCTTTCAGGTGTATCCAATTGTGGTGATGAAACTCCTAAATCAAATAAAATTCCATCAACTTCCGTAACCCCATATTCATGCAACTTTTCAGTGATATTCGTAAAATTACTTTTAATAATCGTGACAATATCTCCAAATTGAGAAAGCTTATTCTTCGCGTTGTCGATCGCTACATCATCTTGATCAAATGCGAATAGCTTTCCACGTTCTGATAGCTTTGAAGCTATGTAGGAACTGTGGCCAGCACCTCCAAGTGTACAATCTACGTAGATGCCGTCGGGCTTAATATTTAATCCATCTGCTGCTTCGTGTAATAGCACTGTTGTGTGTTGAAACATTCATTGCACCTCATATCTTCCTACTCATTAAATTCTATTTTTCACTAAAGAAGATAATTATATATCAAATCCAATCATATTTTCAGCTATATCTGAAAAAGAATCTTCAGAAGCAGAAAAGTATTCCTCCCATTTCGATTTACTCCAAATCTCAATCCGGTTAGAAACACCAATGACGACGCATTCTTTTTCAAGAGCGGCATATGAAAGGAGAGGTGTGGCGATATTTATTCTTCCTTGCTTATCTAATTCACATTCAATAGCTCCAGAAAAGAAAAATCTTGTAAAAGCTCGTGCATCTTTTTTTGTAAGTGGGAGTGTTTTTAGTTTTTCCTCTAGTATTTTCCATTCAGATAGTGGGTAACCAAACAAACATTGATCTAAGCCTCTAGTTAAAACAAATAACTCACCTAAGTCATCCCTAAATTTTGCAGGAACGATCATTCGACCTTTGCTATCAATATTATGATGGTATTCTCCCATGAACATACTATACGTCCCCACTTTCTGTACTTATATTACCACATCCCCCCACTTTCCACCACAATATTTTATAATATTCCTCCAAATAAAAAAAAATCCTACAAAATGTAGGATTTTTAATCGTGCAACTTTTCTTTACAATAAGAAACTATACCTTAATAATCTTATGTTTTCCGTTAAATTCAAATGGTAGCTCCACTAGATTAGAAGTGAAGTCTAATCCATATTTATTTAAATAATAAAATATATTCCATATCCTCTCTTGAGGGGATCCTAAAGGTTTAAGCGAATATTCGATTCGCTCGAATTTTTTCATTTCTACCTCATTTTGAAGTAATACCCGTTTACTAACAGTATGATTAACAAATTCAAGCTGTGTTTGAAAATTTTCTGCATTTTTCAAAAGAAGGTCCAACAAACTTTTATCAATTTCAAGTGCAGCATTCCTAACGCGCTTATGAATATTTTCAGCCTCTTGTTTTGCTTGAATCATTACATCATCAAAATTGGATGTATGCTTCGCAATCCAAGCATTTTTTGCACTCATTACTTTTCCATTTATCGCATCTGAAATTGATAAACCGATATCAACAATATTTGATTCTATCGACCTTTCGATAATAGTCATCATTAACCTTGGTACAACAGGAGGCATTTTCATGCCCATCACTGTAAATGCTTGTTTGAGCTCAGCCCAGTAGGAAACCTCTCCTGGACCAGAAATAAAGGCCAGTGTTGGAAATAATAATTCTTGCATCAATGGCCGGGTAATAACATTATTACTAATTGATCCTGGATGAGTTTTAGCAAACTCAATCAATTCTTCACTACATAATATACACTCATTATTCTTGCCGCGAAAAATATCATGCTCAGGATAATACTCCAACAGGACTCTATCCGATCCTACTTGGTAAAAAAGATTAGCAGAGTTCTCATTCATCTCGATGCTTTTGGAATAATTAGCTGATTGTAGTATTTCCTGCTGGTGTAAAACTGCATCATGAATTCCCCTATTTTTCTCAATGATTTCAACCAAGAAGTCTGACTCAATTTCCCTAAGTTCGACAGAACCAGAATCGACCATTACTATACCTGTATCTCCGAAAAGCGTACTAATGATTTGCATAAAAAAGTCTACATAGGTAGTTGATTTTTCAAGTTGTAAAAGAAGTAGTTGAATGATTTCATTTGTATTATCTGTTTCCCCATATGTTTCAAATACCTCTTTCAACCAATCTTCACATAACTTCTTGTCAATTTCTATCGAAGTTACCATCGATTTTGAATGTTGCTGTTGTGGGAGTATTTTTTTTCTTATATGATTGCCATCGTTTACAAATAAATGATTAATTTCTGCAAAATCATGATCTTCACCCGCGATCCAGAATACTGGAATAACAGGTATGTTTAATAACTCTTCTTGTTGTCTCGCAAGCTTAATAATTGATATTATTTTATGGATTGTATATAAAGGTCCTGTTAATACACCTGCCTGCTGTCCACCTACTACAACAACACTATTTGGGTCTGACAGTTTATAAATATTTTTAATTGTTTGTTCATGACTATTATATTTTCGATTAAAATTCAATAAATGTTGTACAAGTCTTTCACGTGGAAATGTTCGAGACAATACATCTTTTTTTCTCACCTCATACACAAGTGGAGAATGAATATCATAATCGAAGTAATTGTATGTATCAATTTTATTTGTCAAATAATCATTTACTAATGTATTTGTTGAGGGGAGAAAGAGATCCATAACCTCCATAAATTTCGTTCTTCCTTTCTTCATCCAGAATGTACCCTAGATGAGTATAGCACGATTCAATTAGAAACAAAAAAAAGACGCTTATGATTGTGGAAATTTCATAATTTATCAATTCTACTTAATTAAGTGTCACAGAGAAAATTCTTTGTAGTAGTCCAGATATAAACAGAATAAAATAAGCCAAGAAAAACAACAAAAATGTAAATCTCCAGAATCCCTTCAAAATCCTGAAAGTATCAATTTTATGGCTCATTCTCCAATTTAAATAGCCAAAAGAAAGAACGGAGAGCACAAGTACAGTGAATATTAGCCAAAAGAAACTTTTACCAAAAATAATCAGTAAGAGGAAATGAACTGCGATAATAAATAAAACTGTCGTAATATCAACTGAAATAAATAATGATTTCCGATTATCCTTTAACCACACTTTAGAAATGAAATATATCATTACAAATCCAATTAATGGTATTGTAACAATTGTTGCCGTGAAGCCTGCTAATAAATTTACCATTTTTACTTGCTCCCCCTCTCTTCAATCCCTTTAATTGCTTCAAATAAAAAAGATGTTAACGGTAAACTTTTATTTTTATTTTCCGCTTGTCTTAAAATATAGCCTAGTATTGCATCTATTTCTGTCTTCCGCTCTTCTTCAATATCCTTAAGCATTGAAGAACGATTACTAGACGTTTTTTTACATATTCCTTCGACCTGCATCCACATTTTTTTCTCGTTAGATATATGAATAACAGTAATAATTTCTTGAAACAACGTATGCATGATTCGATAAAAATACTGATTAAGTAGAAGTTGCCCATTTTCCACTTTAAACAATGCCGTTAATGGGTTTATTACAGCATTTACCACTAATTTTGCTGATAACATTTCTAGCCAGTTCTCTTCAATAAGAAGTGGGAAATTCTTCGAAAACGTCCCATGTTTATCTAGTAATGTAATTGCATTTATATTACCACGGTAGACCCCATATTTTGTGATACCTACTCCAGTGTGAATTACTGTAGTTTCATCCACTTTCAACGCACCGTGTTCAACAACTCCGAGTAACAGATTTTTATTTTTCAATTGTTCAATGTATTCTATATGATCCATTCCATTTTGAAGAAAAATAATCGTTGAAACCTTGTCTACATCTACAAAAATCGACATCACATGTTGAAGGTCGTATTGCTTTAACGCTATTATCAATATCTCCTCATTATTTATTAGCTGCGACCTGAACGTCGCATTTATTTTATATGTATTTGAGGAATCATTTTCTAGTAGTGTTACACCGTTCTTATTTAATAGAGAAGCTTGTCTTTCCGTTCTCGTATATACTGTCACATCATTTGTATTTGCTAAATAAGCTGCAAATAGTAATCCGATTGAACCCCCACCAAGTATTCCAACTCTCATAGTCCCAACCCCGTCATTTTTACTACTTCTATTTTACCAAAACAAACGATAATTGGTAGCAAGAAATGACAAAAACCAATAACTATATTAGTTATTGGTACAATTTTTCAGACTGGATAAACCGGATGTTTTCTTTGACTAAAAGTTAGTGTTTTAGATTCATAGATTTCTAATCTATCGATTAGAACATCCCTAAGTTCTGATGCTGATACAATATCATCAACAATCATTTCTGAAGCTAATTTATAAATATCTATACTCTCTTTATATTCTTGTTGTTTTTGCTGAACATATGCTATTCGTTCTTTTGGATCATCGATTTCATTAATTTTATTTGAGTAAACAGCGTTAACAGCCGCTTCGGGTCCCATTACTGCAATTTGGGCAGTAGGGAGAGCTACACAATAATCCGGTTCAAATGCAGGACCTGCCATTGCATACAATCCAGCACCGTATGCTTTACGAACAATAACAGATATTTTCGGAACAGTTGCTGAGCTCATTGCCGCTATAAGCTTAGCACCATGACGAATGATTCCGGCTCTTTCAACTTTAGTTCCAATCATGAACCCTGGGATATCTGCTAGGAATAGTAAAGGAATATGAAAGGCATCACATAATGTAATGAATTTTGCTGCCTTATCTGCTGAATCAACAAATAAAACTCCACCCTTTACTTTTGGCTGATTTGCAATTATACCAACTGGACGACCATTCATACGTGCAAGTCCTGTAATAATTTCAGGTGCAAACAGCTTTTTAATTTCAAAAAAACTTCCTTCATCAATCAATGCATCTATCCCTTCATACATATCAAAAGGAGCATTTTGATTCACCGGGATGATGTCAGTTAATTCTCTACCTTTTGCAGGCATGATCCCTTCCAGAACTTTCGGACGTTGTTGATAATTCGCTGGGAAGAAGCGTAAATATGCTCGTGCACTTTCAATCGCATCTTCTTCATTTGCCGCTAGTACATCACCAACACCACTAACAGTACAGTGCATCCTAGCTCCACCCATCTCCTCCAGCGTTACCTTTTCTCCGATAACCTTCTCAGCCATTCGGGGCGATCCTAAGTACATGGAGGCATTTTTTTCAACCATAATTACAACATCACAAAAAGCAGGTATATAAGCACCACCAGCTGCTGATGGCCCGAATAATATACATACTTGTGGAATCATTCCAGAAAGCTTCACTTGATTATAGAAAATTCGTCCCGCTCCCCGTCGGTTTGGAAACATTTCAAGTTGGTCGGTAATCCTTGCCCCGGCAGAGTCGACTAAGTAAAGAAGGGGAACTTGTAATTTTTCTGCAGTTTCCTGGATACGAATAATCTTCTCTACTGTTCTAGCTCCCCATGATCCAGCTTTCACTGTAGAGTCATTTGCCATTACACAAACTTTTTGGCCATTTACCTCTCCAATTGCTGTTACGACACCGTCAGCCGGTAAGTCACCAGCTAAATTATTTGCAAATTTCCCATCCTCCTTATATTGTCCATTATCAAAAAGAAGTTTCAATCTATCTCTTACAAACATTTTATTTTGCTCTTTAAGTTTTTGATGATACTTGTCATGTCCACCAGCTTCAATCACTTCGTTTTTCCCTCTAAGTTTTCGTTCTAAATCCTCGATTTGAAGCATACTCGCCCTCCTCTCTTCAATAAGTCATCTATTCTAAAACTAATAACACATCATCTTCATTTACAAAGTCCCCAATCGAAATTTTAATTTCTGCAACCTTCCCCTCAATATGACTTTCGATTGGAATTTCCATCTTCATTGACTCAAGCACAACAACCACTTGACCTCGAGACACTTCTTGACCAATTGAAGCGATTACATTTAATACAGTACCTGCCATTGAAGCTGTGATTTCATTCATGTTTGCTTGCCTCCTAGATTATTAAAAATATATAATTATTTATTAGCTAAAAAGCCTGTTGAATAATCTCCTCTTAAGAAAGATTCATCATTAAGCGTTTTAAGAAATAATGGGATATTTGTTTTAATACCTTTCACTTCAAATTCATTTAAAAATTGCTTGGATAATTGTATTGACTCATTACGAGTCTTACCCTTAACAATTATTTTTGCAATCATCGGATCATAAAAAGGAGTCACAGTTGAACCTTCCTCATACCCACTATCTATGCGTACATATTGGTTCTCATCACAATATGAAAACTTTTCGATTTTCCCAGGGGATGGTAAAAATGAAACTGGGTCTTCCGCATATAAACGAAATTCTATTGCGTGGCCAGTTGCATTTATTTCATCTTGTTTTAAAGGTAATCGTTCTCCTCTTGCCACTAAAAGCTGCCATTTAACCAAATCAATATTTGTTGTCATTTCAGTAATTGGATGCTCAACCTGGAGACGAGTATTCATCTCTAAAAAATAAAAATTCTCTTCCTCATCCACAATAAACTCAATCGTTCCAGCATTCGTATAATTAACAAATTGCGCTGCCCTTTTTGCAGCTTCACAAATTTTATCTCGTGTTTTAGTTGAAATGAAAGGGGAAGGTGTCTCTTCAATTACTTTTTGATTACGCCTTTGAATCGAACAGTCCCTTTCGTATAGATGGACTATATTACCTTCCATATCTCCAAATATTTGTACCTCTATATGCCTTGCATTTGAAATGTACTTTTCGATAAATACATCATCATTTCCAAAATACATTTTCGCTCGTGCCTTTGTGGATTGAAATGCCTTCTGCAAATCATCTTCGTTATAACAACATTGCATCCCGATTCCCCCACCGCCACCACTTGCCTTAAGCATAACAGGGTAACCGATTCTCTCTGCAAGTTCACAAGCTTCATCAATAGATGGAATCCCATTCTGACTTCCTGGAACAACTGGAACACCAGCATCTATCATTGTTTTCCTTGCCTTCACCTTATCTCCCATAAGCGATATGATATCTGGATTGGGACCAATAAATATAATTTTATGATTTTCAACAGCTTTAGCAAAATCGCTATTTTCTGATAAAAAACCATATCCTGGATGAATTGCATCAACCTTTTCTTGAATAGCAACTTCTAATATCTTATTTACTTGAAGATAAGATTTCATGACGGGTGGTTCACCAATTCTATATGATTTTGAAGCATGTTTGACATAAGGTAAATCTTTATCTGCATCTGAATATACTGCTACTGTTTCAATTCCAAGTGAATGACATGTTTTTATGATTCTAGACGCAATTTCACCCCTATTAGCAATTAAAACTTTTCTCAAAATTCAATACCCTCCTTCAAACCACCTACAAATACATCCAACTATAACTATTTCTACAAAGGGAAACAAATTCCTGCAAAATTTTGAAAACGCTTTCTACTTTTTTCGCAGAATTTTTTGTATTTTTGTTATATAATAATATGTATACATTAAAATTATTTTCGATGATTAATTAACATACAAGGGGGAAAATAAATGTACACACCAAAAGTTGAACCATTAGTAGTAAATTATAAAACTCTTGAGGAATTTAAAATGTTTAAGGAATATGGACTTCAGGAGTTATCAATGCTTGAGGATTTAGAGACAAATATAATTGAAAACGATAGTGATTCACCATTCTATGGAATATATTTCGGCGATAAACTAGTTGCACGTATGAGTTTATATAAGCTTGACAAAAATTTTAATAAATATTTCGATCCGGCACAAGATTATCTAGAATTATGGAAACTAGAAGTTCTACCCAACTATCAAAGAAAAGGTTATGGTCAAGCATTAGTAGATTATGCAAAAAGTTTTAATATGCCTATTAAAACAAATCCAAGGGTTAAATCCTCAGAGTTTTGGGAAAGAATGGGCTTTATCCCAGCTGAATATAATATGCAGCGTGACCTTGGCGAAAACCCATTACTTTGGTTTCCACAGGGAGTACAGCAGTTGGAAAGTGAATAACCTAATTATCAAAGTTGAAACAGCTGAACCCATATGGTCAGCTGTTTTTAGTTACTTATTCTCGATTCGCTCAAGGTTTCCATTTCGATCCATTTGAAACTTAACCTTTTTACTTCTTTCATCTTCTTGGAGAACGACCATTTTTCTGGCACGTTCCATAATTTCAATTAATGCTTTATAGTCTTCTTCAATTAACTGGATATTGTTTTCTAGTGTTATCTTTTCAGAGGAGAGCTTCTGAATATGCTCTTGGAGATGTTCTAGTTGTTTTTTAAGAAGTTTATTTTCTTTAATAATTTCATGTAAATCACTTTCCGTCTTTTCATATTCTTGAAGTAAGCTAATTATTTCGCGTAAACTTAATGATGTATTTATTTCCACTGCTTCAACCTCTACTTCTGGTTGAATATTCTGTGCTATCTCAGTATTAACCTGTTTCTTTAAATCCTTACGCTGTTTTTTCGCTAGCTCAATTCCTGATTTATATTGTTTTCGAACAAATGAATTCCACCTAAAACCACAGGCAGCTGCTGTACGGGTTAATCTTCTACCAACTTCTTCAAAAGCTCCTAGTTGTGTACCACCTTCCCTGATGTGTCGTAATACAACTTCAGCGAGAAGTAGATCTTCGTCCTGTGTCCAAGCATCTTGACGTGTTGTCGTCATACCTTTCCCTCCTATACTCCTTTTTTTCTATTCATATGCGAGTAGTAGAAAAGATAGACTATACACATTCTAGCGAGATTTTTTTATCATTACAGTTATATTTTAGTTTCGAGAAATTCTTTCACTGCAGTATGATGTTCTTTTGTTGCCCAAAGATGCGAGCAAGTCTCGATTTCTTCAAACATTCGTGCCTTAATATTTGATTCCTGCCATTTACGAATTGCAACATTTTTATATGCCGTTAACACGTTAATGTTATGGATAATCTGCTTGGATATGAATTGTTCACATTCCCCAAGTAAGTTATCCGGTCCGATAACCTTATGTATAAAACCTTTTTTATATCCATCAATTGCTGAAAAGACTTCGGCTGACATTAGCATCTGTAATGCATTTTCATAGGGCATTTTTTCTAATAACATCGTCGCACCACCCCAGCCGGTTGTAATTCCCATACGACCTTGGACAAATCCAACACTACCATCCGTTGATCCGAGTCGATAATCACATGCTGTTGCTAGTTCACAACCTCCGCCAATCGCAACTCCATTCAATAATGCAACGGTTGGTTTTGATAAAGTTAAAAGCTTATATAAAATTCCACCCATTTTAGATAGCATTTTATAGGCATCTTCCTGTGTTAAGAGGCTATGAAATGCATTCAAATCCCCACCGGAACAAAATGCCTTATTCCCCGCTCCCGTAATAATAAGAATTTTGTCTGAGTCATTTTCTTCGACATAATTTATTATCTTTGCTAACCCATCCATAACATCATAATCTATTGCATTTCTTTTTTCAGGTCGATTAATGGTAAACCACACAAGTCCATTCTTATCCCTACTAACTAAAAATTTCTCCATTACAACATCTCCTTTCATTTCAATTTTCATACAAAAAAGCGCAACATCAACTTAGTTAATGTCACGCTTTTTTATGTGTTAACAACATCAATTAATTGTTAACTACTTCTTTTCCTTTGTAAGTACCACACGCTTTACATACGCGGTGTGCTAATTTCATTTCACCACAGTTTGGGCACTCTACCATACCTGGCACTTGTAATTTGAAATGTGTACGACGTTTTCTCTTTGCAGTTTTAGATGTTCTTCTGAAAGGTACAGCCATTATTCCCACCTCCTTAAAAAATGGTTAAGATGGATTTATTCGTCTTCAAAGAATTTTGCCAATCCAGCTAATCGGGGGTCAATCTTGTTCTTTTTATCATCCTCGGAGATAACTTCCCAGTCTTTCCCGGATTGTGGTGCGGCATCTTCTGAGTTCGAATGATCACAAAAAATTTGAATAGGTATTTCAAGAAGAATATTTTCCTTGATTGCAGGAAATAAGTCTATCATTTCTCCTCGAACTTGATGAACATCTTCATCAGATTCTAGATCAAAATCAGATGTCTGTCTAAGTAAAAAGGTTTCAGTTGTTTGAATCTCAAACGGATAATTCACGTCAACCAATGTCCGAGAGCAAGGCAAAATCATTGTTCCAGAAATCGTTAAATGAAATGTTGCTTTTGTTGAGCTGAGATCACCACGCCCTGAAACATGGACTGGTTTGATATCTCTAATCGTTTTATCTAGCTCTTTTAAATCACTTACATCTACAATTTCATCAATAGTAAGGCCTCTATGAACCAACTGATTTAATTGATTAATTGACCATTTCATGTGAAATCACCTCAAGGCAACAAAGGTAATTATAGCTTTCAAGATTACATTTGTCAATATTTTTTCTTTACACTATAATGAGTGTATTCTTTATTACTATATCAGCTTTTTCAAAGAAAATAAAATTATAAAGGGTGAAAAAATGAAATCGGTTGGTGTTATAGTTGAATATAATCCTTTCCATAATGGTCACAAATATCACATTGATGAGACTAGAAAGAAAACAAATGCTGATTGTGTAGTTGCGATAATGAGCGGAAATTTCCTACAACGTGGCGAACCTGCATTAGTTTCAAAATGGTCACGTACAAAAATGGCATTAGAAGCAGGAATAGACATTGTGATAGAGCTTCCCTATGCTTTTGCAACGCAAAAAGCTGAAACCTTTGCAAATGGAGCAATCTCATTACTTAATGCCTTACACTGTGATGAAGTTTGCTTTGGGAGTGAACATGGTACCATCAATGAATTTATTATGACGGTTGACTTTATGAAAAAACACCAAGAGACTTTTGACAAATATCTTAAAGAAGCAATTAAAGAGGGAAATAGCTATCCAAAAGCAGCCTCTCTAGCATATCTTTCTCTTTCAAACGATGAAAAATACTTAGATTTATCAAAACCTAATAATATTTTAGGGTATCATTATGTTAAAGCAATTATTGAGCAGAAAAGTAAATTGATAGCTACTACGATTAAACGTACTTCTGCTGAATATCATGATGAGGTTTTTACTCATACTTCGATAGCAAGTGCAACAAGTATTAGAAAAGCTTTATTTTCAACTAAAGGTAATCTAGATGAAATCAAAAACTTCTTACCAGAAACTACTCTATCCCTTTTGACTGCTTATTATGATGAGTATAAGCAATTTCATCAATGGGAGGACTATTTCGGCTTGTTTAAATACAGATTACTTACTTCAAATCCTGCTGAACTTGCCCTCATATATGAGGTTGAAGAAGGAATAGAAAATAGACTGCTCTCAACTATTAAGGTCTCAACTTCTTTTAAAGACTTTATAGAACGGATTAAAACAAAGCGGTATACATGGACAAGACTCCAAAGACTTTGTCTTCATGTCCTAACACATACCACCAAAAATGAAATGCTAAACATCAAAGAAAATAAGTCTGCTAGCTATATAAGATTATTAGGAATGTCACAAAAGGGACAGAAATACTTGAATCTAATTAAAAAGAAAGTAGACTTGCCAATTATTTCAAAGTTATCAGCCCATAAAGATGATTTACTTCATCTTGACTCGAAAGCAACACAAGCATATTTATCAATTTTCCCGGAACCATTACGGTCCAAGCTGCTTCATGATGAATATTCAACACCACCGATTAGGTATAACGAAAAAAATAATTTTTTTATCCAATAGAAAAACAGCCAGATTTATTCCTGGCTGTTTCTTTCTTATTTTTTATCTGATAATGACTCCAAATATTTAATTGCTTCTTCAAATGTATCCACTGGAATGATCTTCATATCTGATTTTATATCCTTTGCCGTTTCTAATGCTTGTTCATAATCTGAATTAGGTTTTCCATTTTCGTTTGGCGCAAAGAAAATATCAACATTTGAATTATCAGCAGCAACTATCTTTTGAGATATTCCTCCAATCGGACCAACAATTCCATCGCTATTGATCGTACCAGTACCCGCAATATTTAAACCATGTGTAAGATCCTCTTTGATAAGTTGGTTATATATTTCAATTGTAAACATTAAACCTGCTGAAGGACCACCAATTTTTTCTGTATCAATAGTAACTTTCGGATCGGATATCACTTCTTTATCAGTTATTAAGGTGATTCCAATCCCAATCTTATCAGGTATATCAGGAAATGGTACAATTGGGATGGTTACAGACTGTTCTTTCCCTTCTCGTTCAAAGGTTAATGTTATTTTTTCATTTTCCTTTTTATTCCCTACATATTCGATAAATTCATTCTGGTCTTTTATTTCTATTCCATCTACTTGAAATACCCGATCACCTGGTTTCAAATCATCCGCTGCTGGCATCCCCTTAACAACCTGCATAACATAAATTCCATGATTCTTAGTACTGACAGGCTTATTCGCATATTTATATGCGACTGTTATCGCAGATTCCTGTGAATCCTCCATATAATATAATTGACGATTATTATATTCTTCATCACTCTCATTGTCTTTTCTTATTTGATTAATTGGATAAATTTCATAATACTTATTCAATTTTGCCCATCCATACGAAAATATATTTGCTTGACCCATTCGTATTGTAGTAAGCATAAATTTCCCTTCTACTTCATAGCCATTCTCAACATCAATAATTGGTTCAAGCTCCTGGGCAAGACCGGGCTTTGTAACATAGTAAGGCAGTTTTATAAAGGTTCCTAAAACAAGTAAAATTAAAATTATTAATAAAGTGATTATAAAATATTTACTTCTCCTTTTTTTCATTACATGCGGACTCCTTCCACTTTGCAATTCTTTCCTGGATGATTGGAATTTGTTTTTTCGTCTCCTCTTCACCCTTTCGGATAATATCTTCAATGTTTGTAAATGCACGCGAACTATACTGCGCAACATGTGGGTGGATCATAATATCTGAAGTAAGTTCACCTTCTTTTACGAGTTCCCGTTGCATAATATCAATACTTTGTAAAATAACATCAAAAATCGAAGAAATTTCCTCATTTATCTTCACATGTGAAACATCTACAGCAATCACAATATCAGCTCCCATTTCTTTAACAACAGAAACAGGTACTCGATCAATTACACCACCATCTACTAAAATACGGCCATCAATTTTTTCCGGAACAAATATCCCTGGAATTGATATACTCGCTCTTACTGCATCAGAAATCGAGCCTTCCTTAAAGATTACTTTTTCTCCTGTTAATAAATCAGTAGCGACAATAGCTATTGGAATATCCAGCTGCTCAATGGTTTTTCCGTGTGTAAAGAGCCTGATTAGTTCCTTTACACGTTTTCCAGATATAAAACCCATTTTCGGTACAGTAAAGTCTAAGTAATACTTTCTTTTAAAAGCAGATGCCAGCTTGTATAACCTATTTATATTGAGTCCAGCCCCATAAAAGCTTGCCACTAATGCCCCCATGCTGCTACCAGCAATAAGATTAATCGGAATATTTTCTTCTAATAACACTTTTATAACACCAAGGTGGGCAAATCCTCTTGCACCACCAGCACCAAGTGCCAATCCTAATATAGGCTCGTTCACATCTATCAACCCCCACCTATTTTCCACTGCTATTCATACATACAAACATATGTCAGTATATGAAAAATTATCTTGTACAATCTTATGGTCTAAAGTTGCTACCTATACACGTATATTTAGATTAGAGTGTACAACCATGTATAAAAAGTGAAAAATTTAAAAAAGTGGGCTCTCTTATTCTATCATTTACTGCTACTCACTGTATAGAAGAGAAGATTAACCATAGGAGGCATACCCATTGACACGTTCAAGACTTATGACCTTGTTGATAGCGTCAAGTATTTCAATTCTTACGATTGCTCTTATATATTTTCCGAAAGAATCACTGGAAGCATCCAGAATCGGTCTAGAAATGTGGTGGAAGATCGTTTTTCCATCGCTATTACCATTTCTAATTATTTCTGAATTATTAATTGGATTTGGTGTCGTTAAATTTATTGGTGTTCTATTTGAACCACTCATGCGACCATTATTCAGAGTACCTGGTGTAGGTGGATTCGCTTGGGCCATGGGTATGGCCTCTGGTTTTCCAGCAGGAGCAAAATTAACAGCTAGACTAAGACAAGAGGAGCAAATTTCAGCAATCGAGGCGGAAAGACTGGTTTCTTTTACGAATGCTTCAAATCCATTATTTATTTTTGCAGCAATCTCAGTAGGTTTCTTTGAAAACCCCAGACTGGGGATACTGCTTGCAATATCCCATTATCTTGGTAATTTCTGCGTTGGACTAATTATGAGATTCCATGGTGGAAAAGAGAAAACTACTTCAATCAAAACTGGCGAAAGAAAGCCATATCTAATCCAAGCATTTATAGAATTACATCGAACGCGTCTAAAAGAAAAAAGACCTTTCGGACAATTATTAGGGGATGCTGTTACCTCTTCCATCCAAACACTACTAATGATTGGCGGATTTATCATTTTATTTTCTGTTTTCAATAAGTTATTAACTCTAGTAAATGTTACTTCATTAGTTGCATCAGTACTGTCCTTACTATTAAAAACTTTCCAAATACCAGCTGAATTAAGTATCCCATTAATATCCGGTTTATTTGAAATAACAACAGGTTCAATGTTAACGAGTCAGGTTGAAGATATGGATTTAATCTATCAAGTAATCATTACTAGCTTTATTCTTGGCTTCTGCGGCTTTTCAGTCCAAGCACAGGTAGCGAGTATTCTAGCAGAGACTGATATTCGGTTCAAACCTTTCTTTTTTGCAAGAATTTTACATGGTTTTCTTGCTGCCGTTCTGTCCTTTATACTATGGAAGCCTTTATATGAAAGTCTTCCAAAAACTCAGAAAACAGGACAAATCATTACTGTATTTCTTCAGGAGCATTCTCCAACTTGGATTGAAGTATTATGGAATGGTTTAATACAATATGGTCCACCATTTACCATCCTATCATTAACAATTTATATTATTTATTATGTAAAAAAAATAATTAGCCCCCGAGTTTAAAGGGGGCTAGAGAATTTTTTAATTAAGGCTTCTTCTACTGATTTTGGGACAAGATCAGATATATTCCCATGATATTTCGCAGCTTCCTTAACAATACTTGAACTTAAAAATGAATACTGATTATTTGTCATCATAAAAAACGTTTCAATTTTTTCATTTAGGATCCTATTCATTGATGTTATTTGCATTTCATACTCGAAATCCGAAACTGCTCGCAAACCTCGGAGAATTGCATTTGCATTTTTTTGACTTGCATAATCCATCAATAATCCCTGAAAGGACTCAACCTCAATGTTATTCAAATCTTTCGTTACTTCTTTTAATAATTCAATACGTTCCTCAACAGAAAATAATGGATTTTTCGAAGAATTATTTAAAACAACTACAAAAATCTTGTCAAACACCTTTGCTCCTCTTTTTATGATATCAAGATGACCATTTGTTACAGGATCAAAACTACCGGGACATACAGCAATTCTAGTCATTTTTATCCCCCCTACTTTCTTCTGTTAACAGTATATTGACACGGCAATTATGCCATATTTTTCGTATTTTACTTGAGTTAATGAATCAATCGTCCCATCTAATACTATCTCAGAACCATGTTCCGCAATAATATATCCACCTTTTTTCAAAAGATTTTTTTCACTAATTTCCTTTATAAGCTGATTTAATTTCTGTTGTTTATAAGGTGGATCCAAAAAAATTAAGTCAAATTGTAAACCGCGTTTTACAATTGCTTTCAATGCCCTACCTGCTTCATTCTTGTACACTTCTCCGTTCAAAGTAAAATCACAAATTTCAAGATTTAATTTGATCGTTTGAATCGCTTTTGGATCTCGGTCAACAAAAATGACATGCTCGATTCCCCTACTAAGCGCTTCAATTCCTAATCCCCCACTACCACCAAATAAATCCAATGCTTGCCCACCACTAAAAAATGGCCCAATCATATTAAATATAGCTTCTTTCACTTTGTCGGTGGTAGGTCGTGTTGACATCCCGGGTACTGCCTTCAATTGGTGTCCTTTTTTAACACCTGAAACAACTCTCATGCTTTCACCACATTTTTTATTTATAGTCCTTTGAAGATAACCATTTTTATCCTAACATAAACAAATATCAGTGACTAGATTTGAATTTGATATGTTTATCATTAACAATAAACAAAAAAGTAACTCTTTATGTATACACAATTTTCAAATGGTCATAATTAGTAATAACAACATCATTCGAGGATGTTGTTGCCAACCGCGGAGAAGACTTACGTTTCCCCATAAGTTCTTCCTCCGGTTTCTCCTCTCCCTTTGCCTTCTTCCACCTAAAGATTTACTCGTAAATTTTAGATGGATTAGAAGGACCCTGCAAGTTTTGATTGCAGGGTTTTTTTCTTTCACAGAAAAATAAAAAAAGAGTCGTAAAAGAAACAAATTCCTTTTATAGACTCTTTAATTAATTATTATAATCCCACTTTATAATCATATTCCTTAGCACGATCTGGTCGTTTATTTTCAAATTCCATTTTTAAAAATGGCTTGTAGGAAGGTTCAACTTTTTTGACATAAGATAATGCTTTAAGCTTATCAATGATAGATTCTGTATTTTCCATGTCGTTGTAAATAACAACATATTTTAATTTTTTTGAAACATAGTGGATGTTACCAAACTTACGCAAAAATTTAGCATGTTTTAATGATTGTACCCAAACAATAATACCTTGACGCTTCCCGAACATAGTATTTTCTCCTTTAAAAAATCGGTTACCAATAGTTTAGCATAACTTGTCATTTTTTCACAATATTAAAAAAGGGGAAAACTAGTAAAGTTCAGAATTAAAAAACATTTACTGTTTATTAAGCTTACGATCTACATATTACTTACAACCGCAACTTCCTCCACTTCCACAGCCTCCACCACAACTAGAAATGGAGTCGAAATAAGGATTTCCTGTCGGAACCTTAATATATTGAGAGACAGCTCCCCCAATTAGAACACTTATTTGATCCAATAACTGCTGAATTTTCTCTTCTGAATTCTTAAATGCAGCAATTGTATCGTGTATATCTAGTTGTCTTTTTAATTCTCTTGTTTCCTTAGTAACTGTTCGGAAATCTGGATGGTATTTTCCGAACCTCTGCACCTCTTCAAATCTATCCTTCATTTTAAGAAAGTTAGCAATTAATTTCTGTGCCTCTTCATCATTTTGTAATCTATATAAACAGTCTCGATAGTCCTGAACAAGATCAGAATGTAATATCATCGATGCTATTTGTTCAGCATCTTCAATAATTTCGATTTTCTCGATTGTTGTTGCAATCAAATTTCAACACCTCCATTTTAACTATATCATGATTTTCCGATAATGGCGATATAATGCATTTTTGATTTCAATCTATTTAATTTCAATATCTATTATTTTACTTAGCGGATATTCTGTTAAGTCATTATGAATGATTTGAATTTTCAAGTGATGTTCTCCATTTGAAAGTCCCTTTATAATAAAAGCGGCAGTTGAAAATTTATCTACTTTTTTACCATCGATATATACAGCTATATGTCCTTCCCCATCCTTTTTTGGCCCACCACTTTGTTTAAATGTGAAATTTGGAATGACACACTCTACATAGACATTATTTCCTTTTACACTATGTAAAACGTCAAAAACTCGAAAATTATTATTAGGAGTTACCGACAGCCCAAATGTTTCAATACTTTTTCCCATAAAACCTTTCGGAACGGGTTTATCATTTGTGCATCCAGCTAGTATAGAAATGAATAGAAGGTATAAAATGAAATTCTTTATCAAAATGATCACTCCTTTTCAATACTAGTTTTACCTTATTAAGTTACTTTAACACTTCATAAAGCATAAAGTAGGAGCAATTATTAAATTGCTCCTTAGTCACTTTGCCTCATTCCTTGATACATTTGAATCATAAATGAAGCTAATTCTAATGAATGGTTAAATTGTTGAATTCTATGTGGAAATGTTTTTTGAAAGTATTCTTTAGATGCATGTTCAATTAATTGTATATCCGTTGGGTTTCTCGTTAACTTTCGGTACCACATAGGATTTTCACGAATGAATTTTCTCAGCTGTTTGTTATTTTCAATATAGGTATACGTTTCTTTTCTCATCATTTTCCCCCCTTCTACTAGAGCTTTTAATCCTTTCGGAAGGAAAATGGATGATTGTGTGCCTGATTTAAATTTGAACTTGATGGTTTTTTGAAGGTTTGGAACTGATGGATAACATCTTGTATGGTTGAAATAGCTGTCCCAACATTTGAAATTTGCTCCTGAACATCATTTATATTAACGTTTTTAATTGTAGAGAAAATTCTCCCCATAAAATCTTCCTTCACTTCTGGTGAAGATGTTTCTTTACTTCCCTTATATATTTTCCATTTCTCATCAGCTTCCCCTAACAAATACCAGTCCTCATAAAGCTCTTGCCAATTTTTTTTGCCACTTCGTACCTCTTGAACTAAGGTAGGATGTTTTTTTACAAATTCTTTAAACTCTTGAATCGAAGGATGCACCTGCTTTTTCAAATAACTCACCTCTTTATTACGAATCGCCTACTATATTTTATCTACGAATCCCCTTAACGTTCGCCCATTTTCAATTGCCAATATAGAGGAACTGTTGATAAAATGGATTTTGAATACAAAAAATGGAGACGAGAAGGGAAATACCTATGAAAGATAGAATGAAGCAAAAATTAGAAACTTTTATTAATTCGGCCAATGAAGAAGAACTCCATGTAATGGAGCTTGTGATGGATGGTGTTATTCGTAAGCATTCCTGTCAGAACAATTCATATTTAGGCGGATTGCTTCAAGCGCATCGAAATATTATCAATGACACAACATACGAAATGACAATTCCAAATACAGAAATTGTTCAAAATGCACTTCAAATTGTTCATGGTGGAATTACAGCAACCCTGCTTGATTCAGCAATGGGATCTCTAGTCCATCATATATTACCAGATGATAAGGCTTGTGTTACGACAGAAATGAAGATTAATTATGTTGCACCAGGTATTGGAAAAGAATTACGATGTATTGCTACCCTCATCCATAAAGGTTCTAAAATTTGTGTTACTGAAGGAAAAGTATTTCGTGACGATGGTAAATTAATCGCTCATGCTACTGCTAGCTTTTTTATTATCAACCGGAATTTGGAAGAATTACTTTCGAAGTAATCGAATTGGGGTGATAGAATGGTTACCGCAATACTCATTCCGATTATCATTTTATATTTTTATTTCTTATCAAAGCGTGAAAATAAAAGCTATGAGCAAAAATGGCTGGAGTTAGAGGATGTTGAAAAAGAAGGGATTATTACTGGCCGGGTTATCAGTAAAACAGAAGAGAAACAGAGATTTTACTATCATAAATCTGTTTTTGTAACTGAATTACAATTAAGAAATAATAACATTATTATTAAAGCAAAGCGGATCGTTCCAATTAAAGAAAACTTTATACCACCAACTATTCAGATTGGTGACTATATTAAGTGTACCGGAAAATGGGAGAAGGAATATTTTCATTTTCTTCAATATCAAATTATTGATAAACATAATACTAAAGAGCAAAGAAAAGTAATACTCTCCAAAAGTTGAGTATTACTTTTCTTCTATTGTTCCCATTTTTGAATAAAATTCTGAGTATAGTATTTTTCATATACTCCGACACCTAAATGGTTGAATTTCCCATTCAATAATGTATCCCGGTGACCCTCACTATTTAACCAACCTTCTACAGCTGCTATTGCATCTACATATTTTGCAGCAATATTTTCCCCTGCATATTGGTAGATCACCTCACCTTTTGCAAGCCTATCTGCCAATCCACCATAGGTTGGTGAGGTATGTGAAAAGTAGTCTTGTGTACTCATATCCTTACTATGATTATATGCCACCTCTGCTACTTTTACATCCCATTCTACAGGTTCAAGATTATGTCTTATTCTGATAGCATTCGTAATATCTAATATTTGCGCTGTATTCCCTACCTCAACCTCTCTCCACTCATTGTTTGTTAACTTTTTTGGAGTGACTAGTTTTCCCCGATAGACCATATCATATGGAAGTTGTTTTATTAAAGTCTCTTCATCCATAAAACGAATACTCGAAATTTCGTTTGTAAATGTATCAACATACAATTGAATATAGACTTCACCAATCGAAACTAAGGGTCTTGCTTCCATTTCTTCTTCAGTTAGCTCAAAACGATATAGATTTTTTTCTGGAGATAATGAGACAACTTGTTTAATAATTCCTTGTTTTTCAATTTCTTCAATGGCTTGTCCTATACGAAATGGATTAACAGCTACCTTATCCCCCATCCCAAATGCTGTCACTACTCTATCATTTTCAATACCAATTTGAATATAATTTGATAGGTCAGTATTATACACCCACCAGCTATAATCATAGGAGGATTTATCAATTCTATTTGGTTTTCCTAGTTTTTCTTCAATTTCGGAACGATTCATTCCAATAAACGAATATAAACCTTCATATTTTTGAATTTTATGTTCATTTTCTTTTAGACTAGTGAGATTTGTATCTTTTCCATTCTTTTCAATAACTGTAGGAGTATTCGTGATGCTTTTTGTAAGTTTTGATTTTCCTTGATTACTAGAATACATATAAATACCGGAAATGATTACCAATAAGAAAATAATGACTATCAATTTTATCGCTTTTAAGGAAATCCCCTCCCCCAACTACTTTCATTTCTACTATATATATTAATTATTGCTAGTTTTATTCTTCTTTAATGAAGAAAATTCATTAGAAAACTTGGCATTCGCCAAGCCTTTAGCGAATTGCCTTAGTTGCACATATTCGGATAAGAAAAGTTTATACTTTCTAATCCGTTAAAAAAGACACCTAAGAAGGCGTCCTTTTCTCTATTAGTGCTGTGTAAAGTTCTTTTCCGATATTTCACTTAAGGCTTCTCCAGCACTTTCGTTTGACATTTTATATGTCGCTAAATCTCCTAGTGAGACAATCCCAATTAATTGACCATTCTCAACAACAGGTAATCGTCGGATTTGGTGTTTAGCCATAAGCGTAGATGCTTCCTCAAGAGACATTTCAGGTGAGCAAGTAATTAGCTCTTCACTCATAACATTCGTAACTTGGTTTGATCCAGCTCTTTTTTCTGCAATCCCACGTACGACTAAATCTCGATCAGTTATCATTCCAATCAATTGTTCATTTCCATCATCGATAATTGGAATAGCACCTACATTCAATTCTTTCATTTTAACTGCAACCTCATATACATTATCAAGGGGTGTACAACTTTCTACATCAGTACTCATTACATCACGAACAGTTTCCATTGTTACCTCCCGTATATAGACTTATTTACCAATAAACATTTGTGTCCAATAATGTTTCTTTGACCCACCTGGGGAATATCCAACACCAATATGCGTTACATCACTCTTTAAAATATTTGCTCGATGTCCAGGACTATTCATCCAAGCATTAACAACCTCTTGAGGAGTTCTTTGACCAGCGGCAATATTTTCTGCTGCAGTACGATACGTAACACCAAAATTTTTCATCATAGTAAATGGTGAGCCATAAGTTGGTGATGTGTGAGAGAAATAGTTACGGTCTCTCATATCTACTGATTTGTAACGCGCAACTCGTGACAATTGCCAATCAGCTTTTAATGCTGGTAACCCATATTTAGCTCGTTGCTGATTGGTTAATTGGATGACTTGGTTTTCAATGCTTTTTACATTATCCAGTACTGGTATCGTTACCTTTTGACCTGGGTAAATGAGCGCTGGATTAGTAAACTGTGGATTAGCTTGTATAATCTCTGATAATCCAACCTGATATTTAACCGCTATCTTCCATAATGAATCCCCACGCTGAACAGTATATGTAGTTGTACCTTGTCCATGAACTAGTAATGGACTACCAACCATTAAAAGAACAGCTACGATAATCATAAGTAATCGTTTTTTCATCAAATTGTCCCTCCTTTCGTCTATAGTTTGACCAAATAATCAAAAATCTCCCCTTAAAAGAAAAATATATTTTTTATGTATGAAGTTTGAAATATTCTATACTAATATTTTCAAGATTATGGCATATTCATAACAATTCTCGTGTTAACGTTGCAACTTAGCAATTTTCGTACTATTATAAAACAGAGACCATTTAAGTTGTTAATATAGTAGGAGGGTTTTTATGAGATTTGAAAATACAGGGATTGAAAACTTAACAATCGAACTTTCTAAGTTAACTCACATCATGAAGGAAGAAGGTTTGGTTTTTGCGGGTCAGTGGGATTATGATCGAGTTACATACGACCGTAAATTTGTAATAAAAGATGAGACATTTTATCTTCGTGTACAAGGTTATGCGATTGAAGGCGAAGTTGAAGAAAACGGTAAATATGCTGTTATTAAATTGATTACACCTATTTTAGGAAAACATTATTACCCACATGGTGTTGAATATGGCGAGGATGAAAACTTTCCTAAATCACTTATCGAACAATGCAACCGCATTTTAGCAAAAGTCAAAGAAAATATTTCAGCATTCTCTGCATAAAAAAACTCGCCTGTGGCGAGTTTTTTAATTAGGAGTGTTACTTAGTTCTTCTACAGAAATTTTCACACTTAGAAGCCTAATTCCTGTCATTGCTTTTATTTCCTGAATGATTGTTTTTTGGATATGTTCACAAGTCTTTATTATTTTCATACCAACCTGTAGTGCAATTTTAATTTCTAATTGTAATTCATTTTCCTGATTGATAATCATAATACCATTTTTATGATAATTTCTATTTATTAACCCAACCACACCATCTCTTATACTAGTAGAAATCTTAATTCCATCCATCTCATCAATACAAATACTTGTAATCATCGCTAAGACTTCATTTTTAATATATAGTGTTCCATGTTCAAGCACTTTATTAACCAATGACAACACTCCTTTACTGTTCAAACGAGTTTCGTGTAATGATTTATTAACTAGTTTATGCAAGAATATAGAATTGGGCACAAACCTATTTGGAATAAATAACAATGAAGTAAGGAGGCTTCCCACTTAGATTGCTTTTTTTAGCTCCCACATTAAAAACCTGCCGTCTTTCTTAGTGCATCTCATTCCAAGTTTTTCAAATAACTGGATGGATCGGAAATTACTTTCACAACATTCTGTAATTACTTTTTTCGCATTTGTTTGAGTGGTTAGCCATTCAATCATTGCATCAACTGCTTCATATGTTAATATTGAATTTTGAAATTCATTACTCATATTAAAACATAAATGAACCGTACCATTATTATCTGGTTTTCCTTGAATATAAATATCTCCAATAATCTGCTTATCCTCATAATTAATAATGATCCATAGTCCCCAGCCATAATATGTGTTGTCTATTTCCATTTCCTCAATATATAATGGCAAGATTCCCGTTATTAAAGCTGATGGCCAGCCCTTCGGAATCGTAATGGGTGATTTTTGTTCAAGCTCATTACGATGGAAAATCAATGATTTTGCTATATCCAAAGAGCAGGGTACGATTAAAAGGTGTTCTGTAAAGATTTCAATCATCCTATTCAACACACTCCTTCTAACTATATTTTACTAGCAAGCTAGGTAGTAAGTAGGTAACATGATATGGGATTGATTTCTTTACCGGAAAAAAATAAAAGGTGTTATAGAATAGTATATTCTATAACACCTAATTCATATTACATACTTTAAGATCCAAGGATTGCTTTAATAAGTGATGTTGTTTCTCCACCTGTGTAAAAGACATAAAGCAATAAATAAACGGCAACACCTGTTAGAGCAGAAAATACCCAGATAATACTTGTTATTGGCCCAATTTTTCGGTGTTTTTCGATCTTGTTTTTATATCCGAGATAAAGGGTAATAACACCGAGTATCGCACCAATTGTTGCTAAGTTTATATGAAATATTAGAAAAATCGTGTAATAAATTTTAATATCATCTGGTCCACCAAAAGAAGTGTTTCCAAGGAAAATTGTTCGAGACATATAGATGATAAAGAAAACTAATGCAAATATTGCTGCCAATGTCATTGTTTTTTTGTGTGCTTCTATATTTCTCTTTTTTATTAAATACCAACCGATGACAACACATACTGCACTTAATACAATAAAAATTGTACTAAGTGTTGGTAAAATTGGCAATGTATGATTCATGTTTAACCTCTCTTATTTTATTCAAGCTAATTGATTCGTGGTTCGTTCAATGCATTTGAGTCAACCATAAGATCCTCATCTAATTCATCAATTCCCCGTTCTTTTCTGGCCCATTCAAAGAATACGATAGCTAAAAAGATTCCATAGATGATCTCTTGCATGATTTTCATTATAACTCCACCTGTTCGCTGATCTTCAAGTGCGGACATTGAAGTGAACATATCTGGACCAGAAAGGTCAATCTGTGATAGTAATGAAGCCGGTACACAAAGTTCAAGTGACTTAGTCCATGCCCCAAGCTCTGTATAGGTTGCATAAAATGCAGCATCTGAAAAAATAATTAAAGCACAGGCTGGAGTTATTAAAATTCCATCAGCAAAAATATAACCGATTTTTTTTAAACCATGTAAGTTATTCCATCCCTCTAACTTATTAAGTAAAGGCCACCACATTAGAATTGCAGCGATAAAGATTATTGAAGTTACCGACGCATGCAGAATTACATTAGTTTTTACAAAATCATGAATAAATGGAATATGATAAAAAGAAAATATACCATTGAAAAGAAATAAAGCAATAATTGGAGAAGTAAGCAATTTTATTATTGGCTTAATTATTCGTTGATTTACAATACGGCTCCATACCCAGTTGGGAATACCAAGAATAAATAATGGCGCAATGACTAAGTAGAGAATCGCCATCTGAACCATATGTGTTGTAAAAATAATATGCCCCAATAAATCAATCGGACTTCCTTTGCAAATATATAATAGGACCATTCCTAAAACAAACATGACTTTTGTCTTAATGGGTGTGGGCTCAGAACCAGAAAAGCGATGACGCCATGGCCCAATAAGTAAAAAATATAATAGTGTAATAACTAAAAGTGAAATCAAAAAGTAAGGACTCCATAGTGCTCGAAAACCAAATATATTTAATGACATTATCTGTATCACCTCACAAGTAAACAATATGTATACATTGTTAATTATACCTTTACTGTTTCGCCCAAGCAATGAACGAATTATGAACAACACTATCCGTTATTTTAATAAAGAAAGCCGGCTAGATAGCCGACTCTCTTATGATTGTAACATTACCACCAAATAATCGTCATGAAAGCTAATACAGTGATTGCAGCAATAAATACCCCCGAAAAAAGGAACATTTTTGGTGCTTCATGACCTTTGTGGTTCATATGCATGAAATAAAACAATTGAAAAATAACTTGAATGACTGCTAAAAGAATGATGAATGGTACTGTAAACCATGCAGTATATTCTTTATAGCCTACCGCTAAAAATGCAACCAATGTTAAAAAGATCATAAGTACAAATGAAATCACTTGATGTTTCATTTCTTCAGCATTCTTTTTTCTACGGTATATTAAATCCACATTAGGGTTACCTGAATTTGTTTGATTTGTCATATCAGTTTATCCCACCAATCCCATTAAATATACAACAGTAAAGATGAACACCCAAACTACGTCAATAAAATGCCAATAAAGACTTGCAACATAAAACTTTGGTGCATTGTATAAGTCTAGTCCACGCTTTGCATTACGTACCATAAGTGTAATGATCCAGCATAATCCAAACAATACGTGAGCCCCGTGAGTTCCAACTAACGTATAGAAAGCAGAACCGAATGCACTACTAGTAATGGTATGTCTATATTCATGCACATAATGATTGAACTCATAGATTTCTAAACATAAAAATGCTAATCCAAGAAGAACGGTTAAACCTAACCAAAGTTGCATTTTCTTGAAATTGAAGTTCTTCATATGGTACATCGCATATACACTTGTTAAGGAACTTGTTAATAAGAGCATTGTTGCAACAAAAACTAGTGGTAAGTCAAAAATTGCCGTCGATGGCTCACCACCATTAACACTGTCTTTAAGTGCTAAATAAGTAGCAAATAATGAAGCAAATAGTACAGTTTCCCCACCTAGAAACAACCAAAAGCCAATGAATTTATTTTTCCCTTCAAGGGTCGCCTTTTCAGGAGATGCAGGAAATGTTTCTGCTGTTAATTTTTCTTCAACATGCATTATGCCCTAACCTCCTTGTCATCGCCTTGTAAGTCTTCTTTATGGATATGATATCCACGATCATCTTTGATTGAACGTAAGAACATTGAACCGAATGTAATAACCGCACCTAAGATAATAACCGGTAATGACCAAGCTTTTCCATCCGGGTGATACAAGAATCCAAATGCAGCAACAAATAATCCAAATGAGATCATAAGTGGCAAAATAGAACTATTTGGCATATGGATATCTCCTAATGGTTCTGCAGGAGTCATCCCTTTTTTATTTTGCATTTTTTCGATCCAAAGTGGATCTATACCACGCACTAATGGAAGCTGTTTAAAATTATATTCTGGTGGTGGAGATGGAATTGCCCATTCAAGGGTACGACCATCTTCCCAAGCATCCGCCGTAGCAACTGGGCCGTTAATTGATGTTTTAATTACATTGTATAAGAACACGATTACACCAACGGCCATGAAAGCAGCACCAATTGAACTTATTAAGTTTCCAGCTTCTAAACCTTGACCAGGTAAGAATGTAAAGATTCGACGTGGCATACCCATTAAACCAAGGAAATGCTGGATAAAGAATGTTAAATGGAAACCGATTAAGAATAACCAGAACGTAATTTTACCTAATGTTTCATTAAGCATTCTACCAAACATTTTCGGCCACCAGTAATGAACACCTGCTAAAATACCTAACACAACACCACCAACAATAACATAGTGGAAGTGGGCAACAACAAAGTACGTATCATGATATTGGTAATCTGCTGGTGCAGAAGCTACCATAATACCTGTAACTCCACCCATTACGAATGATGGGATAAATGCAATTGCGTAATGCATTGGAGTTGTAAATTTTATTGAGCCGCCCCACATAGTAAAGAGCCAGTTAAATATTTTTATACCGGTCGGGACCCCGATCGCCATCGTTGCTACAGCAAAAATCGCATTTGCAATCGGTCCTAAACCTGTTGTGAACATATGGTGAGCCCATACCATGAAACCTAAGAAACCAATTAAAACTGTCGCAAATACCATTGATGTATATCCAAATAATCTTTTTCTAGAAAATGTAGAAAAGATTTCTGAGAATATACCAAAGGCAGGAAGTACTAGGATATATACTTCTGGGTGACCAAATATCCAGAACAGGTGCTCCCATATAATAGTATTACCACCTAATTCAACTCTAAAGAAACCTGTGCCAAATATACGATCCAACATCATAAATAATAAACCAACAGTAAGTGGAGGGAATGCAAATAAAATCAATCCTGAAGCCACAAATGTAGTCCAAGTAAACATTGGCATGCGCATATATGTCATTCCAGGTGCTCTCATTGTAATAATAGTTACTAGAAAGTTAATACCACCAATTAAAGTACCAATACCTGAAATTTGTAAGCCCAATACATAGAAATCAATCCCATGTCCAGGTGAATGTAATGAAAGTGATGCATAGGAAGTCCATCCAGCATCAGGCGCTCCACCTAAAAACCAACTAAGATTTAGAAAAACTCCTCCAAAGAAAAACAACCAAAATCCTAAAGCATTTACAAATGGGAATGCTACGTCACGTGCCCCAATTTGCAATGGCATAACTGCATTCATTAACCCCAACAAGAGAGGCATGGCTGCTAGAAATATCATTGTTGTACCATGCATAGTTAATATTTCATTAAAAAATCCAGCAGATACAAAGTTATTATCAGGTACAGCAAGCTGAATTCTAATGACTAGCGCTTCAAGTCCTCCAAGAATGAAGAAGAACCCACCCGCTATAAGATAAAGCTTGGCAATTTTCTTATGGTCTACTGTTGTTAAATAGTCCCATAACACAGCGCCAAACCCTTTTTTCTGAGTTAACGTGCTCACAATGTGACCTCCTTATTAATTATTTCCTATTAATCTTCTACTGAAAGACCCATCAAATATTCAGCCAAAGCATCTAATTCTTCATTCGTCAAACCTTTATTATCATAAGAACCTGACATTTTATTACCCGGTTTAACTTCCTCTGGGTCTTTTATCCATTTCTTTAAATTATCTTCAGTAAATGTTAATCGACCAGCAATACTAGAGCGGTCACCGAAGTTCGCTAAGTTTGGAGCAGTACTTTTGTCTCCAGGAGTAATTGCATGGCAAGCAATACAATTATTATTCTTAAAGAGTTCCTCACCAGCTTTTGCTAAATCTGTTTTAGCTTCTGCTTTAGCATTTTGCATATTTTCAATCCACTTATCAAACTCATCTCTTGGTAATGGCTTAACTTTAAAGTCCATTAATGCATGGGACGGTCCACAAAGCTCTGCACATTTTCCATAGAAAATGCCTCCAGCATCTTTAGTACGTTCTGAATCAAATTCCAGCCAGAATTTATTAGTGTTATCAGTATTAGTATCTAATTTCCCACCAATTGCTGGAATCCAGAAAGAGTGCTTAACATCTGATGAAATAAGATTAAAATATACTTTTTCATCGGTAGGAACAATTAGGTCTTGCGATGTTACAATTTTTTGATTTGGGTATTCAAATTCCCACCAATAAAGATTTGAAGTTACATTCACAACAAGAGCATCTTTATCATCCATCGCTTTTACATCAGCTAATTTGAATGTTGCTGAAACAGTTGGAACCACCAATATTAAGAGTAAAAGAATAGGAATAACAGTCCAGATAATCTCTAGTGTGTGGTTACCTTCAACTTGTTTTGGAATTTTGTTCTCTTCCCCTTTTTTACGTCGAAAACGAAAAACTACATAAATGAAGATAACAGTTACAACTGCAATAACTACAACCATAATCCATACAGCAAGCATAATTAAGTCATACTGCATATCTGCAACTTCACCTGCTGGTCGAAGTGCGGATACAGTTGGTTCTCCACAGCCTGCTAACAGTAGCGCTATAAAACTAAATAGTGAAAATAAGCGCATATTTGGTAGCCATTTTTTCATAGCTTAATCAAACCCCTCTTTCGATTATTAATTACAATATCTTATAAAAAGATATAAATTCCTTCTTAGTAGAAAGAATTGTAAAAATATATTGTGAAACTCACTTAGATTAGAGTAACGATAACCATTGCTACAAACAGAATGGTCAAATAATTAAGTGAGTATACAAACATTAGCTTTGCCCATTTAATATCATCTTTCATTTTAAATCCTTTGAAGCCTATTAGTAGCCAACCAAGATTCAGAAATGTTGCCAACACAACAAAGGGTATCCCTAATGAAAATAGATAAAAGGGTAATGGTAGAAGACAAGCAACCCAAATTACAATTTGGCGTTTTGTCATTTCAAATCCATGCACAACTGGAAGCATTGGCACTCCAGCTTCCCTATATTCTTCACAACGCTTCATAGCAAGTGCAAGAAAATGAGGGGGTTGCCATATGAACATAATTAAAAATAAAACCCATGCTACTATATGTAAGTCTGCATCAACTGCAGCCCAGCCTATCAAAGGTGGAACTGCTCCCGAAATACTACCTATGACCGTATTAATTGTATATCTTCGTTTGGACCACATTGTGTATAAGAAAATGTAAGAGAAAACACCAACAATACCTATAATAGCAGCGGTGACAGTTGTTAGTAGCAACAATCCAGTTCCTATTAGTATGAGTAAAGTGCCTAAAAGTAACACATAATTCGCGTTAATTTTACCGGTTACAGTTGGTCTAGATTTTGTACGTTCCATAACATGATCAATATCACGGTCATAATAGTTATTAATTGCGCATGAGCCCGCGATAACTAATGAAGAGCCAATGATCGTGTAAAGTACAATATCAATCTCTTGCGTAAAGCTCATCCCGGAAAAATATAGTGCAAGCCAGAGTCCTGTAAAAGTAGTGATCAAATTGGAATTAACTATGCCAATCTTTATTAACGCTAAAAAATCCTTCCATACCGTAGTATTCTGCACAGGGATTTGATTTCCATTGTCACGTATATGTTTATCTGCACTAAGTACAGATTTCGTGCCAGTCATCATGAAGCCTCCTTAATCTTTCAAACACCAATTTTTAAATATTTCCGCCTTCACTCTGAAAAAACGCACTATTTCTAAAATAAAGCGTTTTCGCGTTGAGGGGATATATGGAAATACGTCTTGCATTTTATTATATGTTATTTTACATGTACTATAAATTATATTGAAAAATACCTCTTCTGTATATTAAATCACATTTTTTGCTTTTTTTGTGAACATTTAATGAATAAATTATGACTTTTTTGTGTCTTAGTCTAATGAATTACTTTGGATTTTTTACTATTTTCACTATACTAATAGTGTTTTCTTGTTGCAAAAATCAAATGAAGCAGCACAAAACCCTATATCTATTTCTAGCAAACTCCTCTGCATTATTCAACCTTTTTTACAATAATATTTTAAAAATATTTCATTATTTACATATTGTTTAAGAATATATAAAAGTGTACGATTGAAAAAGTATATTTAAAAAATTAATTTTTTTGATATTTATTGTTTAATTCGATATGATAGGTAGCGGAGTGTTTAACTTCATCATTCTGTCAATTAACTTAATTAAATAATTTTCTATGTAAGAAGGTGTGTTTTTTGAAGCGGTCTCTTAAATGGTTCGCTGTATTAACTACAATCGGAATGCTGTTTGTCTTAATAGGTGGGGCACTTGTTACAAAAACGGAATCCGGTGCAGGTTGTGGAACCTCTTGGCCTCTATGTAATGGTAAATTAATACCTACAGAAATAACCCCCGAACTCATTATAGAATTAAGTCATAGAGTTGTTTCTGGTTCTGTAGGGTTAATGGTATTAATTCTATCTATTTGGTCATGGAAAGCAATCGGACATATTCGTGAAACAAAGTTTCTAGCATTTATTTCATTCTTTTTTCTTTTATTGCAAGGATTAATAGGTGCTGCAGCTGTTGTTTGGGGTCAATCTGATGCAGTGCTAGCTTTACATTTTGGTGTATCACTTATTTCCTTTGCATCTGTATTACTTTTAACACTACTTATTTTTGAAGTTGATAAAAAGTTTGATGCTGATTCATTAGTCATTGACCGAAAAATGCGTAATCAAATCTACGCAATTTCAATTTATAGCTATATAGTTGTGTATTCGGGAGCACTTGTAAGACATATGAATGCTTCACTTGCTTGTCCAGATTGGCCAGTTTGTAACTATAATCAATTAGGTTTACCCACACAAATTCACGAGTGGGTTCAAATGGGACATCGAATACTAGCAGGTGGAATTTTCATTTGGATTTTACTCCTCACCATTCATACTATTAAGCATTATAAACATGAAAAAGTGCTCTATTGGGGTTGGATTTTTGCACTGATTCTAGTCTCCCTACAAGTATCCTCTGGAGCGATAATCGTATTTACGAATCTAAATCTATTTGTTGCACTTGCACATGCATTATTTATATCCTGTCTTTTTGGAGTTTTTAGCTATTTAATTTTACTATCATCTCGTAGCAAGAAAAATGAAGCAGCTTTACAATCTAAAAATGCATCCAAACAAGAAGATGTACATCAAGTAAGTGCCCAATAAAAAAACGAGAAGCTTATCGCTTCTCGCTTTTTTATTACTCTCCAAGTTCTAATAGCAGATCACCAGTTTGAATTGCTTCGCCATTTGATACAAGAATATTTTTTACAACACCGGAAAATGGGGCTTGTACAGTTGTTTCCATCTTCATAGCCTCAGTAATCATAAGATGATCACCTTTGTTAACCTTTTCACCATTTGAAACTAGAACTTTTATAACGGTTCCTGGCATGCTTGCACCTATATGATTTGGATTTGAATTATCCGCTTTTGCTTTGGCTACTATCGTTGATTTAATACTTTCGTCTTTGATAATCACTTCTCGAGGTTGACCATTTAATTCAAAATAGATCACTCGAGTACCATCAGCTTGTGCTTCTCCTATTGATACAAGCTTAACAATTAGAGTCTTCCCTTGTTCAATCTCTACTTCAATTTCTTCTCCTAGTCTCATTCCGTATAAGAATGTTGGAGTATCCAAAACTGAAATATCACCATATAATTCAACAGTTTTTTGATAATCCATAAATACTTTTGGATATAAAGCATATGAAATAAGCTCATGGCTTGTAACCTGACGATTAAGTGAATGGAATAATGTATCCCTCAAATCTGTAAAATTTACAGACTCTAATAATTCTCCAGGTCTTACGGTAATTGCTTCACGGCCTTTTAGGATAATTCTTTGTAATTCTTTCGGGAAACCTCCATGTGGCTGGCCTAAATAGCCTTCAAACAACTCAACAACTGAATCTGGAAAATCAAGTGATTCTCCCTTTTCATAAATATCGTCTTCTGTTAAATTATTTTGAACCATAAATAATGCCATATCCCCTACTACTTTAGAAGAAGGTGTTACTTTTACGATATCACCAAACATATCATTTACAGTTCGATACATCGTTTTTACTTCTTCCCATCTATCCCCCAAACCGACAGCTTTTGCCTGTTGTTGGAGGTTACTATATTGTCCTCCAGGCATCTCATGCTTATAAATTTCAGTATGTGGGGATATCATTCCACTCTCAAAGTCACTATAATACTTTCTAACATCTTCCCAATAATGTGATAACTGTTCGAGCGAATCGATAGATAGTTCAGGCTTTCGCTCAGTACCTTCCAATGCATATAATAGTGAGTTAGCACTCGGTTGTGAAGTTAGACCTGACATTGAACTAACAGCTACATCCACAATATCCACACCAGCATCTATCGCTTTAGAATACATTAAAATTCCATTTCCACTTGTATCATGCGTATGCAAATGAATTGGAATTGAAATTTGATCCTTTAAGGCAGAAATTAATGTATATGCAGCCTGCGGCTTTAATAAGCCTGCCATATCCTTAATTCCTAAAATATGTGCACCTGAGTTCTCAAGTTCCTTTGCAATATCTATATAGTACTGTAAATTATACTTTGTTCTTAATGGATCGGTAATATCCCCAGTATAACAAATTGCTGCCTCGGCAATCTTTCCATTATTTCGAACTTCATCAATTGCTAATGTCATTCCCTTAACCCAATTCAAACTATCAAATATTCTAAATACATCAATGCCAGCTTGAGCAGACTTCTCTACAAACTGTTTAATTACATTGTCCGGATAATTTGTGTATCCAACAGCATTTGATGCTCTAAGGAGCATTTGAAATAAAATATTAGGAGCTTGCTGACGTAATGTCAATAATCTTTCCCATGGATCCTCTTTTAGAAACCGATATGCTACATCGAATGTTGCTCCGCCCCACATTTCCATTGAAAAGAGCTCTGGTAAAAGTCTTGCGGTAGGTTCTGCGATATGCTTTAAATCATTAGTTCTAAATCGAGTTGCAAGTAGTGATTGGTGTGCATCACGGAAAGTTGTGTCAGTAAACAATACTTGTTTTTGATCCTTAATCCACCTTACTAACCCATCAGGACCATTTTGATCTAGAATTTGCTTTGTTCCATTTGGAATAGGTTCTGAATATTTCACTTTTGGAATATACGGTTTTGAAAAGACTGGTTTGCGCTTTTTCTCAACCCCTGGAAAGCCATTCACAGTCACAGTACCAATGTAGCTAAGCATTTTTGTTCCACGGTCTTTTCGTTTTGGAAAAATAAATAACTCTGGCGATGAATCAATAAATGAAGTATCGTACTCACCGTTTAAAAAGTTCTTATGTTTTATAACATTTTCAAGAAAAGGTATATTTGTCTTTATTCCTCTAATTCTGAATTCCTTCAAATTTCTGACCATTTTAGCTGCAGCTTGCTCAAATGTCAACGCATGTGTTGAAACTTTAACTAGCAATGAATCATAGTAAGGAGTAATAACGGCCCCTTGGAATCCATTTCCAGCATCTAACCGAACTCCAAAACCTCCACCAGAACGGTAAGCATTAATTTTTCCTGTATCAGGCATAAAATTATTGAGTGGATCTTCTGTTGTTACACGTGATTGAATGGCAAATCCATGTGTTTTAATATCTTCTTGAGCAGGTATTCCAACATGATTGCTATGGATGGAGTGCCCTTCAGCAACTAAAATTTGGGTTTGAACAATATCAATACCAGTAATCATTTCTGTAATTGTATGTTCAACCTGTACTCTTGGGTTAACCTCGATAAAATAAAATTGATCATTTGATACTAAGAATTCGACAGTACCTGCATTAACATACTTGACATTTTTCATTAATTTGACAGCTGCATCACATATTTCTTCACGAAGTTCATCAGTTAGTGAAACGCTTGGTGCAATCTCAACTACCTTTTGATGACGTCGTTGGACTGAGCAATCGCGCTCGAATAGATGAATTATATTTCCATCATCATCCCCAATAATTTGAACCTCAATATGCTTAGGATTTTCTATTAACTTTTCAACATATACTTCATCATTACCAAATGCTGCCTTCGCTTCAGACTTAGCACGCTCATATGCTTCTTTTAAACCAGCTTGACTTCGGACAATTCTCATTCCCCGACCTCCACCACCTAGAGAAGCCTTTATAATAAGCGGATAGCCATGAACTTCACCAAATCGTACAACTTCCTCTAGATTTTTGAGTGGTCCATCGCTTCCAGGTATAACCGGAATATTAGCAAGCTCCGCTTGTTTTCTCGCCTTTACCTTATCACCAAACATGTTCAAATGTTCCGTATTAGGACCGATAAAAATAATACCTTCTGCTTCACATCTACTCGCAAAATGAATATTCTCTGATAAGAAGCCATATCCAGGGTGAATGGCATCGACCCCATTCGTTTTTGCTATTTCAATGATACCTTCTATGTCTAAATAAGCATCTATTGGTTTCTTCCCTTCACCAACTAAGTAGGCTTCATCCGCTTTATAACGATGATATGAACCAGTATCTTCTTTTGAATAAATGGCTACTGTACGAATATCTAGTTCGGTACATGCTCTAAAAATACGAATTGCAATTTCTCCACGATTTGCGACTAATACCTTCTTGATGCTCTTTTTCATCATATTCCTCCTCATTAAGTATAACACTTTGTTTTATTAGTATAACACATTTGTGTATTTATACTGAATTAATCTATTTAAAAGAAGCATGTTTTCTAGTAAACTGATGAATATTTTGCTTCTGTGGTTTTTGTTCCTTATTACTATAATTTGCATGATAATTAGTAAACATTGATACATTAAGTAAAATCCCCATTGAAAGTAATAATACGAGTAATGAAGATCCTCCGTAACTAATAAATGGTAATGTTACTCCAGTAATCGGTATGAGTCCTGTTAAACCACCAAGATTAATAAAAGTTTGTATTGCAACCATTGAAGAAATGCCGATAGCTAGCAAGCTTCCAAATGGATCCGAGCATTTTCTAGCAATTTGAAAACCTCTTAAAACGATAAATGTTAAGCATATAAGAACAAAAATAACACCTATTAGGCCTAGTTCTTCTGCTATGATTGCCATAATAAAATCAGTATGTGCTTCAGGTAGATACCCTGTTTTCTGAATACTTTTTCCAAGTCCTAACCCAGTTAATCCTCCAGCCCCAAGTGAAATATATGAGTTAACAAGTTGATGTCCATGATCCTCTTCTTCACCAAAAGGATCTAAGAAACCCGCAAAACGCCCCATTCTTTCATCAGAAAATATTTCATCTGACTTAATCATAATTACAGGTAACAGTATTGCTGCAGTAATTAAAACAAGTAGCACCAATTTCATAATTGTCTTCATGTTCATACCTGAACATAGAATTATGAATATAGCAATTAAACCAATAATAAATGCGGTACCAAAGTCAGGTTGTATAGCAACGAATATACAAATTGTCATCGTAAAAAGGATGGGTGGTAAAACTGCTTCTTTAAATCGATTTATATATGACTGTTTTTTTGAATATACAGCTGCTAAATATATAATGACGCTTAGTTTCGTAAACTCTGAAGGTTGAATCCCTCGTGCACCGAGGTTTAACCAACTTTGTGCATTATTTGCAGAATGCCCGAATCCAAAAACGAGAAGTAACATACCTATTGATCCAAAGACGATAGCTAGGAGTACTTTTGAGCTAGCGTAGATTTTATATGGAAAAATCATCGCAACTATAAATGCAAGCGTACCAACTATTAACGAAATTTTTTGTCTTTCATAAAAAAAAGCCGGATCACCAAATTTAGGTGATGACGCTATTACCATACTTGAACTATATACCATAATAAGACCTAGCAAGCACAATAAAAAGATTGGAACAATTAACGTATAATCATAAGATTTAATTATTTTTTTTAACATCAGACATCTTCCTCTAGAAAATATGAATATATGAATTAATATTTATCTATTGTACTATACTTTTCGTTTTTGATGACGAAAATCCTGCTAAAGTATTAAAAAGATTCTATCTTACTTAAAAAAGGTATAAAAAAACTCAAATCATCCTTCTACATAGGATAATTTGAGCAAATGTATTTACTACTTTTTCATTGATGCTTCATGAAGGATAGATAATTCACTTTCAAGCTGAGAGAGTAGCTCTTTTCCTTCTACTTCATCAATCAAACCCAGTCTAACTGCAAAATCTATTTCTCTGGATAACCCAAACATTTGTGTATCAAGCACTTCCTCGTAAAGTGGACATTGAGGCATAGTTAAATTATCCATTTGAACTTTTATTAACTTTAATATTTTATCAGCATCTACTTTCAATAGAGCTAATGCTTTTTCACGATGGTTTATCGTAATCTCAGACGTCAATTCAAAACCCCTCCGTTCACGAACAATACCTAATCCTATCTATAAATATTAACCTGTATATAGTAAAAATGCAAGAAATATCACAGTAGTTTATACTTTCTATTATCAAGTAAAGACTCTATAATTATTATTGAAAGGATAGGTGTTTGCAATGAGTTCCATAATTATGCTTGAAGGTAATACAAAATACAAAATAACTCTTGACCCTGGGGTATGGATTTTTGATGATCGTCGTATTGATTTAACTACCTACTTTGAAAATGGACAAATTGATAAAGACGAGTTAAATGAATATACGAAAGCAGTATCACGACAATGGGATCGAGAAATTCAAGAAGGAGCTATCTTCCCCCCAACATTAAAATCCGAAAAAAGGTTTGAGAAAGAAAAAGTGTTAACAGGTACATTTGCAATTCCTTTTCGGGATTTTTTAAATAATGCAGAACCAAATGTTAATGCTGAATCATTTGTCATTTTGCTGCAAGAATCCGAAATAACAATTCCTCTAGAAACAGCTTATGAAGCGATACTAGGTTTTTCAAAGGATGGTAAACCTTTATTAGAGGATGGACCTGTCCATTTCTATTTTGGGGATGGCACAAATAAATTAGAACCGATTAAAAACATTATTAAATTCATTGTTAAATAGATTTATTTTGAAAGGGTTCCATGCACCAAATAATGGAACCCATTTTTTTAAAGTAAATCCGCTGCTAATTGCGCCAGACCAGACCTCTCACCCTTAATTAAGCGTACATGCCCCGCTATCTTTTGGTCTTTAAATTTCTCAACTACATAAGTAAGCCCATTATTATATTCATCAAGGTATGGATGATCAATTTGCTCTGGATCTCCCATAAATACAATTTTACTTTTTTCACCAACTCTTGTTAAAATTGTTTTTACCTCATGCTTTGTAAGGTTTTGTGCCTCATCTATAATTATATATTGCTCTGGGATACTTCTTCCTCGAATATATGTGAGTGCTTCTACTTCAATAGAACCCATACCCGCCAATATTGCATCTAGTTCTCCAGGCTTTTTTGTATTAAATAGATATTCTAGATTGTCATAAATCGGTTGCATCCAAGGTCTTAGTTTCTCCTGCTTCTCACCAGGCAAAAAACCAATATCTTTACCAACTGGAACGATTGGTCTTGCAACTAGCAATTTTTTATAATAACCTAAGTCCTCTGTCTGCATTAAGCCTGCAGCTAAAGCTAATAATGTCTTTCCAGTGCCCGCTTTACCAATAAGTGTTACTAATGGGATATCCCTTCTTAATAATAAATCAAATGCCATTGATTGCTGGACATTCCTTGGCTTGATTCCCCATATATGATCATGTAAAAATGTTAATTTCTTAACTGCTCTCCCATTTTGATCAACCATACCAACTGCTGAAGATGAACCTCCAAGTGAATCCTTCATAACTATGAACTGATTTGGGTATAAAGGTTTTTTAACGAGCTCTGTTAAGCTGAGTTCCCCTTTTTCATAAAATTGGTCTAAGAGATTTTTATTCATAAAAATCTCTAAAAACCCTGTATATATATGGTCAACCTCTACCACCCTGTCACTCAAAAAATCCTCTGCCAATAAACCAAGTGCATCTGCTTTTACTCGGACAAGAGCATCTTTGCTAACTAAAATAACTGGTCTTCCATTTTCTTTCGACTGCTCCTCAAGGGAGAGATTTTTTGCAACAGCTATTATTCGATTATCATTTGTCTTTTCAACAAATACTTCCTGCAATTGATGAAAAGAGCGATGATTCAATTCAATTCTTAATTCTCCGCCATTCTCAAGTTTTATTTTTTCATGTAACTTTCCAGTTTGTCTTAAGCTGTCTATTAATTTCGAAACCTGCCTAGCATTTCTGCCAATTTCATCCATGTAACGCTTTTTTGAATCAACTTCCTCAAGTACAACCGCTGGAATGACTACTTCATTTTCTTCAAAGGAAAAAATAGATCGCGGATCTTGCAGTAATACATTCGTATCTAATACGTAAACTTTTCCCAAACTTACGCCTCCTACACCCGTAATTTTTCTTTATTTATTTGAAGGAGTGGAAAAGAAGTCCATCCATAATAGAGAATATTAAAGCTAAAGTTATCAACACAGCAATGACGGACCATTGATAAAAATATATGTAAACATGCATAAATATAGAAGAATAATTAAACAATAAATAAAGAAAATAGGAATTTGACGATAGGAGGAAGAAAATTGAAAACAACAAGAATCCTACTATTCTGTTTTTTAACCATTTCATTAGCAGGCTGTGGATTTAATGATAAGGAAAATGTCCAGGACAATGAAAAAGAAAATCGAATACAAGTTAAAAATACAGTCGATAATCACATTGATAAAAAATCGGGTCAGGAAATTGCAAATCATTTAGTTGAGCTCGCTTCAAGTGTACCTAATGTGAACGATGCTACTGCAGTTGTAGTAGGGAAATTCGCTGTTGTTGGAATAGATGTAAATTCCAAATTAGATCGCTCACGTGTTTCCACTATAAAATATTCTGTTACTGAAAGTTTACAACATGACCCCTATGGTGCAAATGCAATTGTATTTGCAGATGCTGATACGTACGAACGCTTGAAACAAATGAAAAAGGAAATTCAAGATGGTAGACCGATTACTGGAATATTAGATGAACTTGCACAAATTGTCGGTAGGGTTATGCCTGATATTCCTACTGAAATTATTGATAATCAAAATACCAACCCTACGAAAACAAATGATAAGCAGCTTAATCAAAATGAATTAGATAAATTAAAAAAGGAACAAAAGGATCAATCAAATAATAAAAAGAATGATTAATCATAAGAGAGTATATAGGCCGAAAATCTATATACTCTTTTTTTTATTACTGAATAGAACATCTTTGTCAGAAGTGAAATGTATTGTATAATAGAATTCCATAGGTAATCCTTACCAAACTTATATTATAAAATCTTTTCACTGTCAGAGGGGTTTCTTACGATGAAAGTAAAGTGTGTTTTATGTGATAAAATTGAAGATCTAGTCGACGAATCCAGCCTTGCCAAGCGTCTTCGTAATCGACCTATACATACGTATATGTGTATGGATTGCCACGATCGTATTGAGCAAAGAACAAACGAAAGAATCGCAACAAATAAATTTAAGTTGTACAGAAAAAAGAAAACAGAAGACGACTGGTGGTAAAAAAAAAGCCAAGCACATAGCTTGGCTTTTTCACACTGGGTAATTTTTATATCTCTCAGGGTTTCCTTGAATCTGATTATGCATAATATCAATCAACTCAATCGGAAACCTTACCTTTTTTTCTTCCCCATCAATGGAATATGTTACGTAATACATTTCATCATCTTTTTGGATTGTTTTGTCTCCTACTTGAAAATCTTTTGTTAAAATATCCTCAAATAATTGTAACGTGTCAACAGCCGAAATATCATCTGGTCGTGCGTCCGCAACAACTTTAATCGTTAACCAATTATAGATTGCATCCTGCAAGGATTTCATAAAATTGCCTCCCTATTAATTAAATTTAGCTTCTTCTTTCTTTACTCTCCGAAGCCTAATCTTATATATAATTAAAATAAGAGCAGCAATTGTTAATCCTTCGGCAACAGGTAAAAACGCACCAAAAAATGTTAAGAACGTACATCCTAAAGCTAAAAAGATGTAGATGACAATCGTTTTTAACAATGGGAGCTTTTTTGCAAAACCTAGTTTAAATACAATAATTGATAGTAAAAGGATTACAACATATAAAATATTTGCGCCCATTGATGGATCTGAATATGTGTAGACTGCTTTAGCAATCGGCCACATATGGTCATATACATTCACGAATACTCCTCCTTTTCCCTTTACACCTTACCTTACATTAAAGTAACAGAAAGGGAAAAGGTTCACAACAATTAATGATTAACTTCAGCAAGTTTTTTACGTTTTGCTGCTTTTTCACGTTCGTTTTTATCTAATATTTTTTTACGAAGTCGAATTGAATCAGGTGTAACTTCACAATATTCGTCCTCATTTAAATACTCCAGAGATTCCTCAAGAGACATTAGACGAGGTTTTTTCATTGTAGTTGTTTGGTCTTTGTTTGCTGAACGCATATTTGTCATTTGTTTTAGTTTGACAACATTAACGGTAAGATCATTTTCTCGGGTATGCTCGCCGACAATCATTCCTTCGTAGACTTCGGTACCTGGCTCAACAAAAATAGTTCCACGATCCTCAATCCCCATTATTCCGTATTGACTTGCTTTGCCACCCTCCATAGATACAAGTACGCCTTGTCTGCGTCCACCTACTTGACCCGCAGCCATCGGTCTGTAGCTATCAAATGTATGATTGATAATCCCAAATCCTCTAGTTAAAGTTAAAAATTCAGTTGTATATCCAATTAACCCACGTGCAGGCACCATGAAGATAAGTCTTACTTGCCCATTACCATTGTTAATCATATCAAGCATTTCACCCTTACGCGCTCCAATTGACTCCATAATCGCACCTGTATGCTCTTCTGGAACATCAATTTGAACTCGCTCAACTGGTTCAGAGCGGACACCATCAATATCTCTTACAATTACTTCAGGTTTGGAAACCTGCAGCTCATAGCCTTCACGACGCATATTTTCAATTAAAATCGATAAGTGAAGCTCTCCACGACCCGATACAACCCAAGCATCAGGAGAATCGGTATTATCAACTCTTAAACTTACGTCTGTTTGAAGCTGTGCACGTAATCTTTCTTCTATTTTACGTGCTGTAACAAATTTTCCTTCTCGTCCAGCAAATGGACTATTATTAACTAAGAAGGTCATTTGTAAAGTCGGCTCATCAATACGAAGAATAGGTAATGCCTCTTGATGTTCAACCGGACAAACTGTTTCTCCAACATTTATATCTTCCATACCCGATACAGCAACTAAATCTCCTGCTTTTGCTTCTTGAATCTCAACCCTTTTTAATCCAACAAACCCAAATATTTTAGTTACACGGAACTGCTTAACACTTCCATCAATTTTCATTAAAGCAACTTGTTGTCCTACATGCATTGTGCCACGGAAGACACGACCGATTCCGATTCGACCAACGTAATCATTATAATCAAGCAATGCTACTTGGAATTGCAGTGGTTCTTCGCTATTATCAACTGGTGCTGGAATATTATCGATAATCGCATCAAATAATGCTTCCATTGTTTCATCCTGTTTGTGAGGGTCTGTGCTTGCTGTTCCATTTATTGCAGAAGCAAAAACAACTGGAAAGTCTAATTGCTCCTCCGATGCATCAAGTTCAATAAATAGATCGATAACCTCATCAATAACTTCCTCAGGTCTTGCAAAATCACGGTCAATCTTATTTACAACAACAATTGGTGTAAGATTTTGTTCCAGTGCCTTTTTTAATACAAAGCGTGTTTGTGGCATACACCCTTCGTATGCATCAACAACTAATAGAACACCGTCAACCATTTTCATGATTCGCTCTACTTCTCCGCCAAAGTCTGCATGTCCCGGTGTATCCATAATATTAATTCTTGTGCCTTTATAATTTATAGCTGTATTTTTAGCTAATATTGTAATACCACGTTCACGTTCAATATCATTCGAATCCATTGCACGCTCTTCTACATGCTCATTGGAGCGAAATGTCCCTGATTGATGAAGCAATGTGTCAACTAATGTAGTTTTTCCATGGTCTACGTGTGCAATTATCGCTATATTTCGTAAGTCATTGCGTGTTGTCAACTTATTCACATCTCCTATTTTTCAAAATAACGTGTCCAAAAGAATTTACATTTTTTGTCTTTTGAAAACCTTAATAACTAAAACATTATATACCATTCAGTAGAAATAATACACATTAAACTGTAAAATAATATTGTGAAAGGGGTTTAATTATGAAAAAAGTGAATATCTTAATGTTATTCTTTGCATTTGCAACAGCTTTTAGCATAATGCTTATTGGAGTAGCAATTGCCGAAAGAAGCTTATTAGGTATTATTTTGTCTATAATTGCTGTAATTATAGTGGCAGGATTAGGCTTTTCCTCAAAGAAAAAAATGCGTGAAAGAGGCAGATTATAATTCTGCTTTCTTACGCATTTTAGATTAAAGGAAATTACATCTAATTTAAGTATTTTTCAAATATCTCTGTATGTAAATTTTTCTTCGTAACAATTACGCTATTTTCTGCTAATAAATTTAAAGGCTTTCCTTCAAGTGTGGTTGCCACCCCACCAACTTCTTCAAGCAAAATAATACCACCTGCAAAATCCCATGGTGAGAGACGCATCGTTATATATGTATCTATTCTTCCAGTGACCACATAGGCTATCTCAAGTGCAGCTGAGCCATAAGACCTTGTTCCACGCACAGCGTTGACAAGTGGAATTAATACCCTCGGGTCAATCCGTTTATTTTCTGTAATCCACGTTGCATTAATACCTAGAATTGATTCATTTAATTGGATATTTTTCAATGGTTGAATTTTTTTTGTGTTGAGAAATGCCCCTTTACCTTTTCTAGCATGATACAGTTCATCATGTACTACATCATAAATAAGGCCAATTTTACCAACACCGTTTTCATAAATACCAATTGAGATGGCAAAATTACGTTGTTGATGTACAAAATTCATTGTTCCATCAATAGGATCAATGATCCAAACTACACCATTCAACGTGTCAATATTATTTCCAAAACCCTCTTCTCCCAATATTTTATGAGTTGGAAAAGTTTTATTAATATTATTTATAAAAAATTGTTCAATTTCTTTGTCCATATTGGTAACTAGATCATCTGGATTTGACTTAGATTCTATCGTTAATTTTGATTGAAATGATTGTCTTATTCTTTCTCCCGCGTCTTTTATCCATTGTTTTGCACAGTGGTCTATTTCATCCCATTGTAACATTAATTATTACCTCACTTTTTTCATAAAAGTCATTTTCACCTGCTTAAAGCTTACTTTAAATTTTTATAGGAAAGCAAGTTTTTCAATTAGAAAGACGAACCAGAGCGGTTCGTCTCTTTAACTGTATTTTACGCTTCAAGCAAGACCATTTCTTGTCTTAACTTTTCCAACTTTTGTATACATTCCGTTTTTTTTGTTTCATCATTTTCTATAATTGCATCATAAAGGGTTGCTAGTTCATAATCTACTTCTAAGCGTATGACAGCTAATCTTTTTTCACCATCTTTTCGTTTCAACACATTAATTACTTGTTTCATTCTCGCGCACCCCTTTCTAATTTATTCAATTAACCTACATATTTCTTTTCCAAATCATCTGTTTGCTGTTAATTATATCTTATGATGGAAGTCTAACATTGCAACAAATATGTGCGATTACCTACTTCTCCACAACTTTACTTGAGCTAATCATTATATAGCTGCTGTCGAAATATGTTAAACTGTGAAAAATAGCCTTGGAGGTTTCTTATGAAATTTAATGGATTTACAGAGGAAGACTTTGATGTTTTTTCTATAGATGGTCTTGATAATCGAATGGATGCACTTATTACATTAATTCGACCTAAGCTAGAGGAATTGGGACAATATTTTGCGCCAACACTGTCATCCTTAACAGGAGATGAGATGTTCCCTCATGTTGCTAAACATGCTAGAAGAACGATTAATCCACCTAATGACACTTGGGTTGCATTTGCAAATAATAATCGAGGGTACAAAATGCTTCCTCATTTCCAAATAGGATTATGGCAGACACATCTATTTGTTTGGTTTGCAGTAATTTATGAAGCACCGATGAAATCTAGCCTTGGAAAAGTTCTTTCTAATCATGTCAGTGATATACAAGAGGTAATTCCGAATGATTTTGTGTGGTCCATCGACCATACACAACCAAAGGTCATTCAACAAAGTGATCTGAATATTGAAGATTTTAAAAAGATGTTTGAGCGACTAGAAACGGTAAAAAAAGCAGAAATATTATGTGGTATTACAATAAATCGAGATGATGTAGTGAAGATGTCATCTGATGATTTAGTCAACACATTTGATCAAACCTTCAGAAGATTAATACCATTATACCAATTTGCACAACAAAGTTCAAAGATAGAATAAAAAAAGGACTGGGCTTATCAGTCCTTTTTACATTTTTATAATTTCGTTACTTGATTCTTTTACGGCTTTTATTACACGGTATGTGGAGTAGCCACTTGAATCCTCAAATTCATTACAAACCTGTTTTTCCTCTGCTTTACTTGGTACAATTTCTTTAAAGCGTTTGTACGCATTCATCATTTGTTCTTTATTAATACCTTTTTCATAAGCTTTTTCAATGCATTCAAAAAAATGAATAACATCAACAATTTCTTCTGTTTTCCATTCATAGGAAAGTGGATATTGATAATCCATATTTTTCACCTCTCAATGACCCCATGTAGTACGAATATGCTCAGCTTCTTTTATCATACGAGTGAATAGCTGAGAAACGGTAGGTATATCTTTTATTAAACCCATAACCTGTCCTGCCCATGCAAATCCTTCTTTATTTTTCCCATCATATATAAAATTCTTATTTGCTCGTCCACTTATGTAGTGTTTTAAACCTTCATAACCGTTATTCTTACGTTCTATATCTAGAATTTTATTTGTCCATTCATTAGCAATTGCTCTTCCTGGTGCACCAAGTGAACGCTTAATAACAACTGTATCATTCTCTGTACCATTAACTAACATTTCTTTATACACATTATGAGCGTGGTAACACTCTTTTGTAGCAATGAATCTAGTCCCCATCTCAATACCCTCTGCACCTAAGCTAAGTGCTGCCATCAATCCTCTCCCATCACCAATCCCACCAGAAGCAATAACTGGGATAGATACAGAATCTACAACTTGAGGTATTAAAACGAATGTGCCCGTATCAAATTTCCCTAAATGTCCTCCCCCTTCTTGCCCAACGACCATTACAGCATCTGCTCCCAATTCTTCTGCTTTCTCTGCTTGTCTTCTTGCTGCCACTAGCACTAATTTCTTTGTATTTACCCCTTTAAGTTGCTCAAAAATCGGTGTAGGATTACCACCAGTCATTGTAATTACAGGAACTTGCTCATCAATCGCTACATCCAGCATTTTTTCAAAGGGACGACCATGTTGTCCAATTGCAAAATTCACACCAAAAGGTTTATTTGTCTTCATTTTAACACTTTTTATTTCTTCCCTTAAGTGTTCGGGGGTTTCTAAAGACATCGCAGTAATTTGCCCGAGTCCACCAGCATTAGAAACCGCAGCCGCCAAATCTGAATAGGCAAGATAGGCAAGTCCTCCTTGAATAATCGGATACTGGATCCCCAGTAAAGATGTCACCCTTGTTTCCCATTTCATACAAACCACCTCTTATCTTTTTTCGTAACCCTTCTTCATTATCTCCTAAAAATCCTTTTTTTCAAGAAACATGTTTAATTAAGGAGTTACGTGAGAACTTAATAAGAGCACAGATATTTCTATGCAAATTAATCGATAAGTGCTATAATTCATTTGTTTTCTTTCTAAAACAGGATTCATTAATCATTTACATAAAGAGGTGTGGTTATCAATTGTTACAAAATGAAACACCATTATTTACTGGTTTATTAGAGCACGCGAAGAAAAACCCTGTTCAATTCCATATTCCTGGCCATAAAAAAGGAGCCGGAATTGATCCGAAGTTCCGTGACTTTATTGGTCAAAATGCACTCTCAATCGATTTAATAAATATCGGACCACTTGATGATTTACATCAACCGAAGGGAATAATCAAACAAGCACAGGATTTGGCAGCTGAAGCTTTTGGTGCTGATCATACTTTTTTTTCAGTTCAAGGTACAAGTGGTGCAATCATGACAATGGTAATGGCTGTCTGTGGACCTGGAGATAAAATTATCGTACCCCGCAATGTACATAAATCAGTTATGACAGCTATCGTTTTCTCTGGAGCAATTCCAATATTTATCCATCCTGAAATTGATAAGGATTTAGGAATCTCTCATGGAATAACAACAGATTCTGTTGAAAGGGCGTTGAAGCAGCATCCAGATGCGAAAGGGTTATTAGTCATTAATCCTACATACTTTGGAATCTCTGCGGATTTGAAAAGAATCGTCGAGATTGCACATTCATTCAAAGTTCCTGTATTGGTTGATGAAGCACACGGGGTCCATATACACTTTCATGAAAGTTTACCTCTCTCTGCTATGCAAGCCGGAGCAGATATGGCAGCAACAAGCGTTCATAAGCTTGGCGGTTCAATGACACAAAGCTCTATTCTCAATGTGAAGGAAGGTCTTATATCCTCACAACGAGTTCAAACAATTCTTAGTATGCTCACAACGACATCAACATCTTACCTGTTACTTGCCTCATTAGATGTTGCTCGTATGAGACTTGTAACTGAAGGACATGAATTAATTGATAAAACGATACAACTCGCTAATTCAATCAGAAAAAGAATTAATGAAATTGACAATTTACATTGTGTAGGCAGAGAAATTCTTGGCACGAAAGCAACTTATGATTTTGACCCAACAAAATTAATCATTTCGGTTAAGGAACTCGGTCTATCAGGATTTGATGTTGAAAAGTGGCTTCGCGAAAAATATAATATAGAAGTAGAAATGTCTGATCTATATAATATTCTTTGCATTATAACCCCTGGAGACGGAGAAAAAGAAGCAAATATTTTAGTTGAGGCGTTAAGAGCTCTTGCAAGTGAAGTTATGATTGATGAAGACGCCAATGTTACACATGACGTACTCCTACCTGATATACCTGTTCTCGCATTATCGCCTAGAGATGCATTTTATGCTGAAACAGAAGTAGTGCCATTCGAAGATGCTGTTGGAAGGATTATCGCTGAATTTGTTATGGTATACCCACCTGGTATTCCCATTTTTATCCCTGGAGAAATTATCACTAATGAAAATCTAACTTATATTACAAAAAACGTAGAAGCTGGTCTTCCTGTTCAAGGGCCAGAAGACTTTAACTTAAAATCCGTCCGTGTGATTAAAGAACACCGTGCAATTATCTAACAAAAAAAATACAAAAAAAGAAGCATGCAATTATTAAGATTGCATGCTTTAATTATATTTAATCGATATTTTTAGTTTCTTTGTGATTACATCCACAATCTTCACATTTGGAATATAAGGTTGAAACCTTCTCATTTTCAAAAACCTCAATTGTGCTATTACAGGATTGACAAATAATGATACCCATTTTAAAATCCCTCCCAAACATAGTGTAATTACTACATTTCAAGCATTCATTGAAAGCGTTTTATGTTAACATATTTATATAATAATATGTCACATTTGAGGAGTCAATAGTTAATTGTATAACATATTGGAAATTAATAATCATATTTTAATAAATGTCCATATTCTTTCACTTGTTGGTGTTGTCATATGAATGAAACAAATGCTAGAATGAGATTGAATAAGCCCTAGAGTACATAATTGGTAAAGTAGGAGTGAGTAGGATGGAAAACGCATACATAAAACTTGTATCTGCTTCTAATAAACAAAGCATGACACTTAATGACGTAAAAGAACTATTTAACTATTACAAAGAGATTACTAGTAAAACAGGGACTCAATTGGATTGGGAGTACGCCGAAACAGCATTCCCATATCAAATAAAAGAAGTTGACACAGAGAATAATTGGCTATATTTAAAATCCAATGAACCAAAGTATAATGCAATCATCGTTGGGGTTGGGAAAGAATTGATTGAAGATGATAATGTTGATGACCCGCAAGAACAATTTTATATACAGGTTACCTTACCACAGGTTGCCACTTATGGTGACAAAGGTAAAGCAAATGAATTTTGCAAATTCCTAGGAAAAAAGCTTGAAGGAGAATTACATCTTTTCAATGGTAGAGTCATGTATTACTACAAGCGAAAATAAACCAATTTTCAAGACTAAAAACCACATCAAAAATGATGTGGTTTTTACCTTTAAGTTACTACCCAAAATAAGCGCTCACATGAAAAAAACAGAAAGAGCGTTAGTAATGTAATTCCAACAGATTTTTTTCGCGTAAACCCAATCTTTTGAGCACATAAAAAGGCAAAATAACTACAAATTAATAAAAGAATTGCTTTAGAAAGAAGACCATCAGACCTCGATATCCATTTTATAAATGAAAAAACACTCCAAATCAATATTTGAATTAAGACAATAATGTATAGTCTCATTCGTTAAACCCCTTAGTAAGTTGTTATTTGTAATATGTATGCAGAAAAAGTCATTACTATTTTTCATTTATGTAACAATTAGATGACAAAGAGTGGAATTTTTTGAATACATGATAAAATAAGAATGGATTTTGATAGGTATAGGATATTCGTATTATAAATATAGAAAAATGACCTATATTAACCCATTATTTATAACAAACGAAAAGAGAGTGTTTCGTGGATGAGAACAATTGCTATGTTACTGTTCTGTCTTTTTATTCTGTCTTCATGTCAGTTAAATTCAATACAATCTCAAACTGAGAAGTTAGAAAATTCGAATGAAAAACAGATCTTTTTCTTCTCAGATGAAGAAAACCTTCATAAAGAGGGAAATTATTATGATGCATTATTAGAATTAAAAAAAACGTTCCCTGTTGAGATTGGAAAAATGAAGGTCATCTCCACAGATGATAGTCAAATGAACTCTAAATTTAATATTAAAGAATACCCTTCAATATTAATTGTATATGAGAATAAGGTGGTTAAAAAAATCCAAGGTAATATCACCACAAGTGAAATAATTATACCAATTGAAGATACTTTATCCAAAATTAATGTGAATTAAGTAAGCTCATAATAAAAAATCGCTCCCTTAAATTAAGGAGCGATTTTTCAATTTATTTAATAATATGAATTGGGCTACCAAGAGCAACTTCTGCAGCTTCCATTGTAATTTCACCAAGTGTTGGATGTGCATGGATTGTCATTGCAATATCTTCTGCGGTCATACCCGCTTCGATTGCTAATCCAAGCTCTGAAATAATATCAGATGCACTAGCACCAGCAACTTGAGCACCAATTAAGAGATTGTCTTGTTTTCTAGTGATTAGTTTTACGAAACCATCAGATGCTTCAAGTGCAAGTGCACGTCCATTTGCTGCATACGGGAATTTTGAAGCAATAATCTCAATACCTTCTTCTTTTGCTTGTTGTTCAGTATAACCAACAGTCGCTAGTTCAGGATCTGAGAATACTACAGCTGGAATGCCTAAATAATCAATTTCAGAATGCTCTCCTGCAATTGCCTCAGCAGCAATCTTACCTTCATACGAAGCTTTATGTGCTAATTGAGGACCTGAAGTCACATCACCAATTGCATAAATATTACTTACACTTGTACGGCATTGTTTATCAATCTCAATAATACCACGTTCACTCGCTTTAACGCCTACGAGTTCTAATCCAAGCTCGTCAGTATTTGGACGGCGACCGACCATTACAAATACATAATCAGCATCAATTGACTGTTCTTCGCCTTTAACCTCATACTTAACAGTAACACCATTCTCAGTCTCTTCGACACCTTTTGCAAGTGCTTTTGTAATAACTTCAGCACCTTTTTTCTTAAGGTTTTTCTTAACAAGTGATGTCATTTGTTTTTCGAAGCCAAGAAGGATATCATCTGCTCCTTCTAAAACAGTTACCTGTGATCCGAAGCTCGCATATGCTCCACCTAACTCCACTCCAATAACACCGCCACCAATAATGACGATTTTCTTCGGAACCTCTTGAAGAGCAAGCGCACCAGTTGAATCAAGTACACGTTTTGAATATTTAAATGACGGAATTTCAATCGGACGTGAACCCGTTGCAATGATTGCATTTTTAAAATTATACGTTTGAGCGGAATTTTCACTCATTACACGTAATGAATTTCCATCGACAAAATACGCTTCACCGCTTACAATATCCACTTTATTACCTTTTAATAGTCCAGAAACTCCACCAGTAAGTTTATTAACTACACTATTTTTGAATTCTTGAACCTTTGTAAAATCCACTTTTACATTTTCAGCAATAATTCCGATTGATGCTGAATCTTTTGCTGTTTCATAACGATGTCCTGCAGAAATCAATGCCTTTGATGGAATACATCCGACGTTCAAGCAAACTCCACCAACATTTTCTCTTTCCACGATGGTTACCTTTTGTCCAAGCTGTGCTGCACGAATTGCTGCTACATATCCACCAGGGCCGGCACCTATGACAATAGTATCTGTTTCGATTGGAAAATCTCCTACTACCATTTTTTACGCCTCCATTAATAATAATTGTGGATCATTCAATAAACGCTTAATATGGTTCAGTGCATTTTGAGCAGTTGCACCGTCAATCATTCGGTGATCAAAGCTTAAGGATAAAGCAAGTACAGGAGCTACTACAATTTCCCCATTTTTAACAACTGGCTTCTCCGCAATTCGACCCACACCTAATATTGCAACTTCCGGATGATTAATAACCGGGGTAAACCATTGTCCACCAGCTGATCCGATATTTGAAATTGTACATGAAGCACCTTTCATTTCATTAGGGGCTAATTTACCATCACGTGCCTTACCAGCTAGTTCATTAATTTCATTTGAAATCGAGAAGATAGACTTACGGTCTGCATCTTTTACAACAGGAACAAGAAGTCCTTTTTCTGTATCAGCTGCAATTCCGATATTGTAATAATGCTTATGGACAATTTCGTCTGTCGCATCGTCAAGTGATGTATTTAACGCTGGGAATTCACGTAATGCAGACGTTAAAGCTTTCACAATGTATGGTAAGTATGTCAACTTGATACCCTTATCAGCTGCAACTTGTTTAAAGTTCTTGCGATGAGCTACAAGAGCAGTTACATCAATTTCATCCATTAATGTAACATGTGGTGCTGTATGCTTTGAATTTACCATAGCTTTTGCAATTGCTTTTCGAATTCCACTCATTTTTTCGCGAGTTTCAGGATATTGTCCTTCTGGAATTGGTTGTTTTGCAGCAGCTGTTTGTGCTGGTTTCTCCTCAGTTACTGGTGTTGCTTCTGCTACTGCAACCGTTCCACCAGTTTGGAATGAGTCAATGTCTCCTTTGAGAACACGGCCATTATCACCAGAACCCACAACTTTACGTATATCAACACCTTTTTCACGTGCATATTTACGAACAGAAGGCATTGCAATGACACGACGATTTTCATCAACTTCTACAACTGCTGCAGAGGTTGTTTCCTGAACCGCTGGAGCATCTTCTTGTTTCGGCTCTTCTTTAGGTGCTTCGTCTTCATGATCACCTTTAAATTTAAGGTCTTCATACCCAGGTGCATCAAATTTAATTAATGTATCACCGACTATTGCAACTGTTCCTTCTTCAACTAAAACGTCTAATACCTTTCCCTTTACTGGTGAAGGAATTTCAACGACTGCTTTGTCATTTTGGACCTCACATAATACATCGTCCTCATTTACTTCATCGCCTGGCTTTACAAACCATTTTACGATTTCACCTTCATGGATACCTTCACCGATATCTGGCAGCTTAAATTCAAATGCCACGGTTTTCGCCTCCTATATGATAATAATCTTTAGATTCTTTTTTAATTACTTCTAGAAATTTAATACCTTTTTTGCTGTTTCAAGAACATCCTTATGGCTAGGTAACCAAACAGATTCAGCTTGTGAGAAAGGAAATACTGTATCTGCAGCTGTAACACGCAATACAGGTGCCTCTAAGCTTAAAATTGCACGGTCATTTATTTCGGCAACGACATTTGCAGCGATACCAGCTTGTTTTTGTGCTTCTTGAACAACGATTGCGCGACCAGTTTTTTCAACAGATGCAATAATCGTTGGTATGTCTAATGGGCTGACTGTACGAAGGTCAACAACCTCTGCAGAAATGCCTTCTTTTTCAAGCTCATCCGCAGCTTTCAAGCATTCATGTACCATTGCCCCATAAGAAATCATTGTTATATCTTTTCCTTCACGCTTGACATCTGCTTTTCCAATTTCAATTGTATATTCCTCTTCAGGAACTTCCCCACGGAAAGAACGGTATAATTTCATATGTTCAAGGTAAATAACAGGATCATTATCTCTAATTGCTGAAATTAGCAAACCTTTTGCATCGTATGGAGTAGATGGAATAACAACTTTTAAGCCTGGTTGTTGTGCCATTAATCCTTCTAAGCTATCAGCATGCATTTCTGGAGTATGAACACCACCACCAAAAGGTGAACGAATTGTAACTGGTGCGTTATAACGACCACCTGAACGATAACGCATACGTGCCAATTGACCACTAATTGAATCCATTACTTCGTATACAAAACCGAAAAATTGAATTTCAGGAACCGGTCGGAAGCCTTGTAACCCAAGACCGATTGCAAGTCCACCAATACCAGACTCGGCTAATGGTGTATCAAATACACGATCTTCGCCAAATTCAGCTTGTAGACCTTCTGTCGCACGGAATACACCGCCGTTAAGACCAACGTCTTCACCAAAAACTAAGACATTTGGGTCATTTTTTAATTCTGTGCGTAACGCATCAGTGATTGCTTGAATCATAGTCATTTGCGCCATGGCTTACTTCGACTCCTTTTCTTTATAGATTTCCATTTGTTCTACCAGGTTTATTGGTAACTCTTCATACATAATTCCTATTAAATCAGTTACCTTTTGCTTAGGTGTGTCATCAGCCTTTTTAATTGCAACTTTGATATCTTCTTTTGCTTGTTCAATAACCTTATTTTCTTCTTCTTCATTCCAGATCCCTTTAGTTTCTAAGAACTTACGGAAACGAACAAGTGGATCTTTCTTTTCCCATTCATTATCAAGATCTGATGTACGATATCTCGTCGGATCATCACCCGCCATCGTATGTGGGCCATAACGATAAGTTAAAGTTTCGATAAGTGTTGGACCGTCTCCATTAATAGCACGAGCACGAGCATCTTTAACAGCTGCATATACTGCTAATGCATCCATGCCGTCAACTTGAATTCCTGGAATACCAGCTGCAACACCTTTTTGAGCTAAAGTTTGAGCTGCTGATTGTTTTTCAACTGGTGTAGAAATAGCAAAGCGGTTATTTTGAACGATAAAGATTGCTGGTGCTTTATATGCTCCTGCAAAGTTAATACCTTCATAAAAATCACCTTGTGAAGTTCCACCGTCACCTGTGTACGTAATCGCAACAGATTTACTACCACGTTTTTTCATTCCTAGAGCAACACCAGCACACTGTATGTATTGAGCTCCAATAATAATTTGTGGTGAAATGACATTAACACCTTCAGGCATTTGGTTTCCTAAATAGTGTCCACGTGAGAATAAAAATGCTTGGTAAAGTGGTAAACCATGCCATACGATTTGAGGTACATCACGATAACCAGGTAAAATAAAATCCTCTTTCTCCAACGCAAATTGTGAAGCAATTTGTGAAGCCTCTTGACCAGCAGTAGGAGCATAAAAACCTAGACGACCTTGACGATTTAATGAAATCGAACGTTGATCAAGTATACGTGTGTACACCATTCTTCTCATCAATTCTTTAAGTTGATCATCACTTAAATCAGGCATTGCATCAGTGTTAACTACTTCGCCTTCTTCATTTAAAATCTGCAATGTTGTAAATTGTTCAGCAACTTTTGCTAATTGAGCTTGCCCATCAAAAACAGCCTGTTTTGTTTTTTCTGCCATCTGTTCATCTTCCTTTCTTTCCCTATTATTTCTGTGCATCGACTGAGATAAAACATACATTGTTTAGGTTACCCCAAAACATTTCTTTTCAAAGACACTTTTCTCCTTTACGCACAAAGTATTAGGATGTATTAGGTTATTCACTACTTAAAAAGGTTTTATAGTTCACCACTTTTAATCTGTATTAATTTTTTCGAAGGAATAATTAATACAACTATTGTTTACTTTTAAAGTTTACACCAATTATCGATCTGTCGTCAATTTCTTTGTTTGCGGTTTAACAACTTAGTCAGATGATAATCATTTTTACATTATATACCATTTCACCCACCCTGTATCAATACAACTTATGAATCTGTATTACTAAAATGAATACACAGAAAAAGACTGCCTTATTTGACAGCCTTTTACCTCTATTCCTTCTCATCACCATAAACAACCTTTAATCCAGCTTGCTTATAAAAGTTAACCTTCGCCTCGTTATATTGATTAGTAACATTATTAAATAGATCATTCGAACTAACTACTTTTTCATAAATAGTATTTATTTTATTAATTTGACCTTCTAATTCCTCTAATGTTAATTGCTCTTTTTTAAACATTTCATAAAGTAATTTGTCATTATTTATTGCTTCACTATAATCAGCATACAATTTGTCATAACTCTCATATCTTTTTTGCATCAATGCTACTAATTCTTCTGCTTCCTCTTTTAAATCCTTGTCTTTAATATCATTGATACTCTTTACTGCATTTTCAAATTCCTCTTTTGACGACTTTATACTTTCATATTCATTATTCAATTTAGTTTCTCTTTCGTTAACAATATTTAGTGCTTCATCAGATAGGGATACAATTTTGTCATACTCCTTCATACCTAGTGAGATTATTTGATCGTATAATTTTCTTTCTTTTTTTTCTAATTGAATAAGTGGTTCCTGCTGCTCTTCAAAGGTCTTCTCTAGTGTTACTACTTTTTCCAGTGTTTTATATATTTCTTCTTCTGGAGTTGGACCCCCTATACAGCCGGTTAACATAATTGATATCCCCAATAATATTACCAACCATTTATACCGATAATTTTTCACACCTAATATCCCCCTTACCTATATCCATATATTACTATAAACTTTATTTTATGAATAACAACAGATTTTAAGTAAACTAAATATTTTTCGACATATGTTTTAAAAGAAGATATGTACAATCGTTTCCTATATCCATTATATGAACTTGTCCAATTAATTAGAACTTGATAGACTAATATTATGCTTAATAATTTTTCTCTTAAGGAAGTGACCAATATGCTTACGATGGAAAATGTTATAAGGGAAGGTCATCCCACATTACGTAAAACTGCTGAAGCTGTTACATTACCTCCTTCTAAAGAAGATGCTGAAGTTTTACAAAAAATGATTGAATTTGTAATCAATAGTCAAGATCCTGAAATCGCTGAACAGTTAAGTCTTCGTCCAGGAATCGGTATTGCAGCACCACAAATTAATGTTCCTAAACGGATGATTGCGATACATGTAACGGATGAAAAGGACCGTTTATATAGTTATGCATTATATAATCCAAAAATTATAAGTCATTCAATCGAACAAAGCTTTTTAACCACTGGGGAAGGTTGCCTTTCTGTTGATAGAGACGTACCAGGCTATGTAATTCGCCACTCAAGGATCAAAGTAAATGCAACTACTCTCGAAGGGGAAGAAATTGTTTTACGTCTAAAAGGCTTGCCTGCGATCGTTTTCCAACATGAAATTGACCACCTCAACGGGGTTATGTTTTACGACCATATTAATACCGAGGATCCATTCCTGATACCGACTGATGCGATACCAATAGAAAGATAGCCTCCGAGGCTATCTTTCTATAATAAACCAACCAGCTTCAAACCATATTCAATTCCATTATTATCTACATCTTTCGTTACAATATCTGCGACTTCTTTAATCTCATTAACTGCATTTCCCATCGCTATACCAGTTCCTACGAAGGAAAGCATTTCAGTATCATTTAGACCATCTCCGAAAGCATATACTCGATCTTCTAATATTGAAAGAATATCAATCATTTTCTTGATGCCTTCTGCCTTTGAGCCACCATAAGGAATAATATCTGTTGAAACTGGATGCCAACGTATAAATTGAAATTCCTTATATTTATTTATATACAATTGCTCCTCCGCTTCTGTACAGAATAATAATGCTTGATATATTTCCCTATCTTCAAAAAATAATGGGTCATATTGTGGATACTCGAGCTGCAAAGTAGATATACTTTCATGAATAAATGGATTATTTTCTACACTTGCCTTCATCTCGATTTCATTTAAAAAGACAAGTGGATGCTGGTTCTTTTTTGTAAATTCATTTAACTCACGCAGCTTTACCTTATTCAGAGGATTTTTGTAAATTACTTCATTTTCAAATACAACATATTGGCCATTGAAGCTTACATAAGAATTTATACCTAATTCATTACGCAATTCTTCAAACATAAAAGGACCTCTGCCTGTTGCGATTGCAACATGTATTCCTTTTTTACGAATCTCTTCTATTGCATTTTTCGTTGATAATGGTAATTTTTTTTCATGATCTAATAGGGTTCCATCAATATCAAAAAAAACAATTTTATCTTTCATAAATCTCACCTTTTCCAACAATTTATCCTTGCATTATAAAACAGATCACACAAGAAGTAAAAGAACAGTAGTTTTGTTTTCTAATCTTCCAGTTATCCCCATGAAATACATTTAAAATAAATCATATACTACAAATAAGATATCATGAAATGAATGGGAGAAATCTTAGGAAAAGTAGGACAAGGATGTTTAAAGTATTTTAAATAAGGAGATGATAGTTCATGCTTAAAAAGTTACGCAAAAAATTATTAAAACAATGGCATGATTTATTAAAAAGGAAAACGATCGCTTAATCTTTTGTAAATAAAAATAATGATGTCTGAGCCCTTCTGCTACGAAGGGCTCGTTTCTTAAAAAACTGTTTTTTTACGAAAAGAAAGAAAAAAAATGAAAATCATGTTATATTTTAATATAATAGAAAAAGTTACTCTAACAATCGGAAATTAAGGAGAGATTTGGCAATGATTTTTAAAGTATACTACCAAGAGCATGCAGGGGAGATTCCTGTAAGGGAAAATACAAAGACTGTATTTGTAAACGCGGTAACTGAGGGAGAAGTTCGAAGAAAACTTAAAGAACGGAATATCAACATTGAATATATCCAAAAAGTTGACGGAGCTCATCTTGAGTATGAAAAACAAAATGAAGACTACAAAGTATTGGAGATTTGATAAAACATGAAATTTGTTAAAAATGATCAAACAGCTGTTTTTGCCTTAGGTGGACTTGGGGAAATCGGTAAAAATACCTATGGCGTGCAGTTTCAAGATGAAATAATCCTTATTGATGCAGGAATTAAGTTTCCAGAGGATGAACTTTTAGGTATCGATTATGTTATCCCTGACTACAGCTACCTAATAAAAAACGAAGAAAAAATTAAAGGCTTGTTTATTACACACGGACACGAAGATCACATTGGTGGAATACCTTATCTTTTAAGAGAAATAAATATACCTATTTATGGTGGAAAACTTGCTTTAGGATTAATTCGGAATAAACTTGAAGAACACGGCTTACTTCGACAAGCTAAACTTATTGAAATTAAAGAAGATGACATAATCAAATTCCGTAAAACTTCGGTAACTTTTTTCCGAACAACACATAGCATTCCCGATTCATATGGGATTGTTGTTAAAACACCTCCAGGACAAATCGTACATACTGGTGATTTTAAATTCGATTTTACACCTGTTGGAGAACCAGCTAATTTAACAAAGATGGCTGAAATCGGAAAAGAAGGTGTTCTTTGTTTATTATCTGACAGTACAAACAGTGAGGTTCCAACCTTTACGATGTCTGAGAGACGCGTAGGCGAAAGCATTAATGATATATTCCGTAAAAATGATGGTAGACTAATTTTTGCTACCTTTGCTTCAAACATCTATCGCTTGCAGCAAGTCGTTGAAGCTGCTGTAGCTAATGACAGAAAAGTTGCTGTATTTGGAAGAAGTATGGAATCTGCTATTAATATAGGTTACGATCTTGGTTATATTCACTGTCCAAAGGATACTTTTATAGATGCAGCTCAGATAAATCGTCTCCCTGCTAACAAAGTGACAATTCTCTGTACAGGTAGCCAAGGTGAACCTATGGCAGCTCTATCAAGAATAGCGAATGGGACTCACCGTCAAATTCAAATTAATCCTGGAGACACTGTTGTATTTTCATCGTCACCAATTCCAGGTAATGCACTTAGTGTAAGTCGCACAATTAATATGCTTTATAAAGCTGGTGCAGAAGTTATCTATGGCCCATTAAATGATATCCATACATCTGGGCACGGTGGACAAGAAGAACAAAAGTTAATGCTACGCTTAATAAAGCCAAAATATTTCATGCCTATCCATGGTGAATTCCGGATGCAGAAAATGCATAATAAGACTGCTGTTGATTGTGGTGTTAAGCCAGAAAATTGTTTCATCATGGACAATGGTGAAGTTCTTGCATTAAGCCAGAATGAAGCATCTGTAGCTGGGAAAATTCCATCTGGTAATGTATATATAGATGGAAGTGGTATTGGTGATATCGGTAATATCGTATTACGTGATCGCCGTATACTCTCAGAAGAAGGACTAGTTATCGTGGTGGTAAGCATTAATATGAAAGATTTTAAAATCTCAGCCGGTCCGGATTTAATTTCACGTGGATTTGTCTATATGCGTGAATCTGGTGACTTAATTAGTGATGCACAAAGCTTAATCACGAAACATTTAAATAAAGTCATGGAACGTCGTACAACCCAATGGTCAGAAATTAAAAATGAAATAACTGACACATTGGCACCTTTCTTATATGAAAAAACAAAACGCAGACCGATGATTTTACCGATCATTATGGAAGTATAATAATGAAAAGCGCAAGATATTCGAGGAAGCTTCTCAGGTTGAAAACTGGCTAGGCGCTAAAACTAGACAATAAAAAAGAAAAAAAGCGAGCTCTTCAATTTTGAAGGCTCGTTTTTTTCTTTTACTCTTCAACCAAATTTTTTTCAAATCTACTAATATCAGTATCTGCACCGATGACAATTAATATATCCCCTTTATTGATACATTCTGTCGCTTGTGGCGATACCATGATGTCCTTCCCTCGTTTAATTGCTACTATATTCACCCCGTAATTTGCTCGCACATCTAATTCAATTAAGGATTTTCCATCCATTTTTCGTCCAGCTACAATCTCCATAATACTATGTTCATCAGATAACTCTAGATAATCAAGGACATTATTTGACATAATATTATGTGCGATTCTTTTTCCCATATCTCTTTCAGGATGGACAATACGGTCAGCACCTATTTTACTTAGAATTTTTTCATGATAGTCATTTTGAGCTTTCACCCATATATTCTTAACCCCAAGTTCTTTTAACATGATTGTTGTTAGAATACTCGCTTTCAGATTATCTCCAATCGCCACTATTACCAGATCAAAATTACGTATTCCCAAGCTTTTCAGTACAGATTCATCGGTAGAATCCCCTACAACTGCGTGCGAAGCGATTGTTGAATATTCATTTACCCGATCTTCATCGACATCCATTGCCATTACTTCCATGCCCTCTTCACTAAGTGCCCGACATATACTTCCTCCGAAGCGCCCTAATCCAATGACTGCATATTCCTTTTTCACAACTATTCCTCCATCTAAGCGGATGATATCATTGATTTTAACATAAAATAAAGGACTATTAAATCATATCCTTACTAGATCGCTTCCAGCATTTTAAATTGTGCTTTAACAAGTCCGTAGTATTCACCTTGATGATTCATTAAATCATCATGTGATCCTTGCTCAATAATTTTCCCATGATCTAATACAAAGATATTATCAGCCTCCCTTATTGTTGAAAGCCTATGAGCAATGATAATGGCTGTCCGCCCATTTAGTAACTTTTTCAAGGCTTGTTGAATCTTAACTTCAGTTTCGGTATCGATACTTGCTGTTGCTTCATCTAAAATTAAAATTTTTGGATTAGCAAGCAATGCTCTTGCGAATGAGAGTAGTTGTCTTTCTCCAACAGATAAAACATTTCCACGTTCCTCAACCTCTGTTTCATACCCATTACTTAACTTCTCAATAAATGCGTGGGCTCCAACAGCTTTAGCTGCTTCAATTACGTCTTCATCCGTTGCGTCTGGACGCCCAAAACGAATATTATCCTTAATTGTACCTGAGAAGATAAAAGTATCCTGCAACACTACACTAATTTGTGATCGAATACTTTGTAATGAAAGATCCTTAATATTATATCCGTCAATCTTAACCTCACCACTTGTGGCATCATAAAACCGGCTTATTAAATTCGCAATCGTCGTTTTACCTGAACCTGTATGACCAACCAATGCAACTGTCTGACCAGCCTCCATCGTCAAGGAAATACCTTTTAATGCCTTCCGTGATTCATCATATGAGAATTCAACTTTATCAAATTCAATTTTACCCTTAATATCCGTTATATTTATTGCATCTTCCCTTTCACCAACTATAGGCTTTTCATCTAAAAATTCAAAAATTCGCTCAGATGAAGCCATACCCACTAATAACTGGTTATATACTTGACCTAATCTTGAAATTGGCTCCCAGAACATTCCTAGGTAAAATGCAAAGGAAACAAATACACCTACAGTTAAACCATTACTATCTGTTAATCCATCCTTAATTAAAATTGCACCAAACCATATTAAAATTGCTGTTCCAACCGCATTCGTCATTTCTACAAAAGGTCGAAACATTGCATTTTTTTGAGTTGCATCACGCCAGGATTCAAAATTCTCAGTGTTAACTCCATCAAAAAACTCGATATTTTCTTTTTCTTGCGTGAATGCTTGTGTTACCCTAATACCTTGAATACTTTCATTCAAATGTGAATTAAGCTTAGCTTGCTTAATTCGAACAGTTTGCCAAGATCTACGAATTTTTCTTCGGAGTTTTGTAGATAATAAAACCATAATAGGCAAAATAATTAAGATTGCTAAAGTTAATTTGGGACTTAGTATAAATAAAATAACGATTACCCCGAATAATAATACAAAATCCATTAATAGATTGATAACTCCATTGGTGAACAATTCCTGCAATGAATTTACATCATTTAATATTCTTACTAAAATTGATCCTGCTGAGCGCTGGTCAAAAAAGCGATGTGAAAGTCCTTGAACATGTGTAAATAAATGCTTTCTTAGATCATATATAATATTTTGTCCAAGCATATTTGTCCATTTAATTCGAAATATGTTTGCAACATATGACAACAAATAAAGGCCAGCAATTGTTAATACAAGTACAGTTAGTAAATTTGTATCCTTATTTGCGATTGCATGGTCTAAAGTATACTTACCAATTAGTATTGGGGTAACCAAACGAACAGCAGTTGTAATCAAGACAACTATAATTGATAAAGGTAATAAATTTTTCGAATAAGGTTTCATATAACTAAATAATCGAAACATTTGCTTCCAGTTAAATGGTTTTTCAATTGCTTGTTCAGTCGAATATTGAAATCGATGTTTTATATTTTGGTTTTCTGCTTTCTTTTCCATATCGTTCACCTACCTTCATCCAGTTTGAGCTTGCAGAATAACCTTCTGATCCTTATATTGAATATCATAGATCCTTTGATATGGACCTTCATTGCTCATAAGCTCTGAATGAGTCCCCCTCTCAACAATAATCCCGTTATCTAGGACAAGAATTTCATCAGCATGTTTTAATGAGGATATACGATGTGCAATAATAAATGTTGTTCGCCCTTTCATAACCTCTTTTAAAGCCTTCTGAATTTCAAATTCTGTCTCCATATCAACTGCACTTGTTGCATCGTCGAGTATAAGTATGCTTGGATTGATACAAATCGATCTAGCTATTGCAATCCTTTGCTTTTGACCACCAGAAAGACCCATCCCTCTTTCACCAAGCATTGTGTCATAACCATTAGGCAATTCCATAATAAAATCGTGTGCCTGGGCACGTTTTGCCGCATTCATAATTTCTTCCATAGTTGAATTCGGCTTTCCGTAGGCTATATTTGCTTTTATAGATGATGAAAACAGAAAAGACTCCTGCATTACAAACCCGATATTACTTCTAAGGGTATGAATTGAATATTTTTTTACATCCTTCCCATCAATTAATACCTCACCAATGACAGGTTCATAAAATCTAGTCATTAATTGTGTAATACTTGTCTTTCCAGATCCTGTAGACCCAATTAAACCAATCACTTTCCCAGGCTCCGCATTAAATGAAATCGATTGAAGTGCGGCTTGATCATCCTCAGTATATTTCAATGTTACATTTTTAAATTCTACATTTCCTTGTAATCTATTATTTTCTATCGAATCTGAAGATTCATCAATCTCTTCATCCGCTTCAAGAATTTCTAATAGCCTTTCGCCAGATGCCTTCGCTTGAGAAAACATATTAATAACAAACCCTAAGTTCATGATTGGATTTAATAAATACCAAACGAGACTGAAAAAGGCTACTAACTCACCGTGAGACACACTACCGTTGATTACTTGATAGCCACCAAATGATAGTAAAGCCACCACACAAATATTACCAATGAACTCCATTAAAGGGAAAAACTTCGCCCAAATATGTGAAGTGTTCAATGAAACATCTTTATAATTTTCATTTGAATAATTAAACTTATTAATCTGGTAACTCTCTCTTGAAAGAGATTTTACAGTGTTTATCCCGCTTATATTTTCTTGGACGTTTGTATTTAAACGGCCAAATGATTTTCTTACCGCTCTAAAAGCCGGATGCACACGCTTATCGAAGCGATATACGACAACAGCTAGAAACGGTAAAGAAACGATTGTAACCAAAGTTAATGATACAGAGTAATACAACATTACACTTAAGCTAAATATAATTAATAAGCTAAATCTCAATAATTCCGCAAAGCCAAACGACAAAAAGAAACGAAATCCTTCAACATCAGCAGTTAGCCGTGACATTAAGTCACCTGTCTTTGCATTATCATAATAACCAAACGACAAGCGCTGTAACTTTTCATATAAAGCATTTCTCATTTTATACACAGAGGTAATTCCAAACAAGTCACCTAAATACTGGTTAAAATATGTAGATATCCCCTTCAATACCATTATTACAATAAAACCTATTGATAAATATGGAACAAGATCGTAGTTCCCTCCCCTGAAAACCTCATCAATTGATACTTGTAATACGATTGGATATAGAACCGTTATCCCAGTAACAAACAATAAAGAAAACATCGACCAGTAAAAATAATGTCGGTATGGCATATAAAACTCTTTCAATTTCTTAAAGGTTTCCATCAAAAGCCTCCTTTACAAGGTGCATAATTCAATTTGAAAAACTAACGTAATTATTAATATATCGGTTTTCGAAATAAATTTCCAGTATAATAATTAGAAAATGTAGAATTTTTTTTATTCACTAAATAAAAACCAAGTCAATGACTTGGTTTGCACTTTATTCTATTTATCCTTTTTCTTTACTGTTTCCCAAGACGATTCTCAACCTCTTGACATACTTGATCCGCAGAAAGTCCATTCGCTTCAATTACTGAACCTTGTGTAGAAGTATCTGCTATACCCATCACATTAGAATCTAAACCAGTAACAACACAGCAATCACAATTTTTCGCATCATTCTCTTGTCGTAGTTGTACAACTTCATAGCCTTTTTCTTGAAGAGCTTGTTGAACATTTGTTAATGAACCTTCAACTCCAATTTTCGCCATTCCTCTTCCACCTCCTCATACAAATAATTTGTCTCAATCTCAGAGCGATTATTCCCTATAAATAAGCAATAAAAAAATGGTTGCTACAGATATTCTGTAACAACCACCAAAAAGCCTTACAATAATCCTTTTCTTAAATCTTCTGCAGATTTAGGTGATAAATATGCAGGAGCAATATCAAAAACCGATTTTGCACCAGTTTGTCCTTCTTTATTTAAACGATATGCTGCACGAGCATATGCTACAAGGACACTAGAGGTGAATTCTGGGTTACTATCTAGATTAAGCGAAAATTCAATAACTTGCTTACTATCGATTCCTGTAGTCCCACCGCGTATAACAAAACCACCGTGTGGTAGTCTTGAATGATATTGCTTCAACTCTTCACTACTAATAAAATTCACTTCTGTATCATATTCAGCAAAATAATTAGGCATCGTTTTAATTTTTTCTTCAATTTCTAATTTATTATATCCTTCTTTTACAACTACGTAGCAAATACGCAAATGTTTTTGAGCAGTTGAGAGCTCAGGATTTTCACCACTTCTCACTTTTTCAACTGCATCCTCAATTGGAACAGTATACTGAACTGCATCTTCTACACCTTCGATTCGGCGAACCGCATCTGAATGACCTTGACTAACACCTTTACCCCAAAACGTATAATTTTCTCCATTCGGTAAAATTGCTTCTGCCATTAACCGGTTTATTGAAAATAATCCAGGATCCCAACCAACTGAGATTATGCTTATTTTCCCACTTCTTTGTGCAGCTTCATCAACAGACTTAAAGTATTCTGGAATTTTTGCATGTGTATCATAACTATCAACCGTATTGAACATTTGTGCAAACTCTGGACCTTGATGAGGTAAATCAGTTGCAGAACCTCCACATAAAATCATAACATCTATTTCATTTGAATATTCCGCAGCTTGTGATATATGTATAACTTTTGCTTTTGACTCCTGAATTTGTATACTTTCAGGTGATCTTCTTGTAAAAATACCAACTAAATCGATATCAGGACATTGATTGATTGCTGAAACTACCCCTTTACCAAGGTTACCGTATCCAACAATCCCTACTTTAATATGAGCACACATTGTAATTCCTCCACGACTAATCAAACTTAAGGTAATGAAATTGACTATTTATTCCCTCAAAGTTTTATTTTTTAATTTAACAGAAAATATTCGCTATGACAAGGTAAAATTTAGTCAGATAGAACTGATATTTTCTTTCATTAATTCTACAAACGCTCTTACTTGTTTAAGTTCAAAAGCAGATTCATAACCGACCAGCCACGTGTCACGTTTCATAGGCTCATTATGTTCGTCCAATAATGGAATTTTATAAATGTTGGTCTCTTCCTCTGATAATGTTACTGAAGGTAAAATTGCATACCCGATACCATTTAGCGTCATTTGTTTACACGTTTCAATTTGATCAACTACTATTGTTCGTTTTGGTATAGATTGAAAGGTCCTATGCCACCATTCCTGTATTTCCTGGTAGTAGGTGGAATCACTTTTAAATTGAATAAATGGTCGATCTGTCTCCCATACTTGCTCTATTTTTTGTATTTCAGTGTCAACCAAATACATAGTATCGGTTAATAAATGTTTTTTTACCCCTTTCCATTCTGGCTTTCCTCTAATAATTCCAATATGCACAGTATCATCATATAAATTTTTAAGAATTTCGCTGCTCCATCCGGTAATTAATGATATTTTTGCCTGTGGATATGTTGTTACATATTTTTTTAATATTTTTGGCAACCAATTTTGACCAATTATGGATGCACATGCAATCTTTAGTGTCCCATGTACTTCTTGATTTAGAGCCTGAATTTGTTCTTTGATCTTCTCTTCCTTTTCGACTACCTCCTTAGCAAAATCAATTATTTTTTCACCAGCTGGGGTGGGAGTTAATCCTTTTTGTGAGCGAATAAAGATCTTGGTACCCCAAATCTTCTCAATTGATTGAAGTCGTTGGGATAGGGCTGGTTGTGAAACAAATAAACGCTCTGAAGCCTTTCTCATATTCATTTCTGAGGCGAGTACTACAAGTAATTGAAATTCAGAAAACTGCATATTAATCCCCTCTTTCTAATTCTTCAATAAGTTTTACTTATACTATATCCAAAGGGTTGAAAAAGCCCTCCAAAAGCTTGAAGGACTTTACTTTCATTTCTTATTTATTCTTAATTCGACGATCTAATTGCTTTAGGACAGCCCTTCTTGTAAATATTCCTTCAAAGACAGCTTCATCATTTTCTACACATACAAAGGGATGATCAATAACGAGATTAAGACCAGTCATTACCTGATCATTTAAATTCAAACGTGGAATATTTGTATTCATAACTTCTTCCACCTTCATTGTCTCAAGTCGCTCAAATTCAATCCGTTCAAGTCCTAAAATAGAATCAAGTATATGTGTCGAGCTAATTAAACCATGTAATGTAAAATGTGGATCCAACACCGGCACTGCCGTATATCCTGTCTTAGTAAGGACAAGTAAGGCATGCTCCAAATTATTGCCCAATTGTACATGAGCAACTTTATCAGCTGGAATTAGCAAATCTTTAATTGTAGTATCAAATAATTCTCCGCTTTGAAGACTAATCATTTTGCTTCAACCTCACATCATGTTTTTTTACTATTTTACGAGATTACTATGTTTAATGCTCCAATTCTTATTTTAACATAATTGAAAGCGGATAATGTAAACTTATTAAAATTCCTAGGAAGGTAACAAAAAAAACTCGCTTGTGGCGAGTTTTTATATTTAATGATTAATTTATTAGATCAAAAATTTCGATGGCAATCATATCAATATTATCAAATTGATATGTTTTCGGCTTTTCCCCTTGTTGATATACCTCTAATTCGAAGGTTTCGTTTTTATTAAAGTATTTAACACTACATTTTCTTTCACCGTTCACTTCAAAAAAACGTTGTGGAGGCTCTCCCCCATTAGCATTTTCTTGTAAACTTAAAAGACGAGTAATAATACCTTGTAACTGTGACTGTGTCATATGTACCTCTCCTTTCCAATGCAAAAAACTAATTTACTTTTAGGATTGTCAATATAGCACGTTCTATCCATTTAATAAAGTATTTTTATTCAAATTTCCTTATCGCGGAAAATTCTTACTATTATACAAAGACTAAATAATTTTAAAAGGAACCCCTTATTTCAGGATTCCTTTTAAATATCCGGCATATAATGGACTCCGATAATCCATCTCTAATAAGGAGTAAATTGTGTATCTGAATGGGTCCCAAAATAGAAATTTTTCTAATATTCGTGAGCCTTGTTTAACCGAGGTTAATTCGTCAACTTGTTTAACATTTTCTTTACTTCGCTCTATTTTGTCTAACTCTTTTGACTTTTCAATACCAATTTCCAATTCAGAGATGAACCAATTTGATCCGATCCTCTCAAGTGTTAAGGTTTCATAGTGGCTATCGTATGATACAGGTCCTTCTATTTTGGCTTTAAAAAATTCGTAAACATATGCTTTATTCCCATCATCATTAAAAACAATCTTTGTCTCCTCTGAATATGAGAAAAATGGGATGAAATAAATAGGAAAATCCGTTCCATAAACAATGAAACCCTCATTATCCTCATATAAATTTTCCTTTAGAAAGAGCTTAATATAGTTATCTTTAAAGTATGGAGAGAGTACACCCCAAACCTCATCATATGATCTATACTTAGCTGTTAATGAAACTTGGGCACTATACGCTTCCTTTAAAAATTCAAACATTTTCTCATTTGATATTGGCTTACTTGCTGAAGCTTTTGTAGGCTGATTAATAAAGGAACTACACATTAAAAGGAATATGACTAATATTGTTAATCGATTTTTCAAATTATCATCCTTTCCACTACAGAATACCGTTGGCCAAGTATTATCATTCTAACAGGGTAGACTATAAATATGCGTACTTTTCGTTCGTAAAATAATTGCACTTTTTGACACAATTATGCTTTTATAAACAATATGCTCGCGTAAAAGGAAGATAGAACAAGATTTTTATCATTAGAAAAAGCGCAAGCGCCTTGTTCAGGCGCTGGAGCTAGACATTTATATACAAAATTTTATTCTTTATTTTTATTTAAAAAACACTTCCCGAAAGGAAGTGTTTTACATTAAAATGGATATTGGTTAAGCCACTGTCCACCATCCATTGTTATACATTCACCGTTAATATATGCTGCATCATCTGATAATAAATAATTTGCAAGACCAGCAATCTCCTCAGGGGTTCCTAATCGACCAAGTGGGACACTCTGTAATGTGCGTTTCGCTGCTTCCTCAGATTCCCATAATCGGTCTGCCCCACCAGTTCTTTCAATCGGACCTGGTGCGATTGCATTTACTCTGATTCCGTACTTTCTTCCCCACTCAACTGCTAAAGTACGAGTCATTGTTAAAACACCTGATTTTGCACATGCGGAATGGATAACACCTGCTCCAGCATTCCAGGCATATGTAGCAACAATGTTAATTATGCTGCCTTTTATCCCTTTCTCGATCCAATATTTACCTACTTCAGAACTACAATAGAATGTTCCATTCAATACAATGTTAATTACAGAATTCCACCCATTTGCAGTAAGCTTTTCCGCAGGACAAATAAAATTACCTGCGGCATTATTAATTAAATAATCGATTCTACCGAATGCTTTATCAGTTTCATTCACCATATGTTCAACATGTGAGTGCTCTCTAACATCCATTTGAACAATTAGAACTTGATCCTTAAAGGTTTCTATTTCTTTCTTCGTATCTTCAAGTTTCTCAAGAGTTCTTCCAGTAATAACAACATATGCCCCTTCACTTGCAAAGCGCTTTGCCATATATTTCCCCATACCGCTTGAAGCACCTGTTACAATAACTACCTTCCCTTTCATAATAACCCTCCTTAAAATGAATGATGGTTCATTTTTAAGCATATCACTTTTTATCTAATTTTTCTAATAATAGTTTTATAGTAATCTAACTTCATACATTCATTATCATATATATTTTTATGCTATAATAGCATCAATGCATATAGAATTTATGATAGGTTGGCGTTAAGTATGTCCAAAAAATATTCAAGACGGCAATTTTTGAAGCGCACTTTTACCACTACCTTAATTGTCGCACTCACATCATCATTTGGGTATGTGTATGCGAGATATATTGAACCAAAACAAATACAAATTTCTCAACATACCATTTCCCATTCTCTTATTCCAAAAGACTTTAATAACGTGAAAATTGTTCAGTTTAGTGACACGCATGTCGGACATTATTTTGATCTAGAGCAATTAGAAAAGATCATCAATACTATTAATGAATTGAGACCAGATATCGTTTTTTTTACTGGTGATCTAATGGATGAACCTAATAAATACGCAGCTGCAAATCACCTTATTCCAATCCTTTTAAATGTGAAAGCTCCTCTAGGAAAGTACGCAATTTATGGGAATCATGATCATGGTGGATACGGTTCAGATATTTATAAAAGTATTATGCTACAATCTGAATTTAATTTATTAATGAATAATTCGATGGAAATTTTGAAAGGCAATAGTAAAATAATCGTTGCTGGATTAGATGATGCAATGCTTGGAAGACCAGATTTACAAGCAACATTTGATAAGATTGATTCCTCTACATATACGATTTTACTTGCACATGAACCTGACATCGCACCAAAGATTTCTGAACTAGGTGCGCATTTACAATTATCTGGGCATAGTCATGGTGGACAGATTCAATTACCTTTTTACGGTCCACTCATTACACCACCTTTAGGAAGTAATTATTACGAAGGTTCTTATACAATCGGGGATTCTAAAATGACTTTATATGTCAATAGAGGGCTTGGAACTACAAGACTCCCATTAAGGTTTTTATCTAAACCAGAAATTTCAGTATTTACATTGCAACAGTAAAAAGATTAATAGTCCGTATGGGAGAAGAACCATACGGACTCTTTTATTTTGTTAAATAATGCTCGATAATCTCTTTTTCTGGAAGTGGTTTACTAAAAAAATATCCTTGGGCTTTATGGCAATTCATTGATTTAAAAAATTCTACCTGTTCCTGCTCTTCGACACCTTCAGCTATTACTGCCAAACCTAAACTTTCGGCTAAATGAATAATTGTTGTTGTAATTGCTGCATCCTTATTATCAGTCAAAACATCCTTTACGAAAGATTGATCAATTTTTAATGTATCTATTGGAAACCTTTTTAAATAACTTAAAGATGAATAACCTGTTCCAAAATCATCGACAGCAATTTGAACACCAATTTCCTTTAACTTAGTTAGTGTCAATAATGCTTTTTCAGCATCTTGTATAGCCCCTTCAGTTATTTCAAATTCTAAAAACTTAGGATCAATTTGATTAGAATCTATTGCAGTCTTAATAATCTCTGCAAGTTTTGATTGCTGAAATTGTTTCGCTGATAAATTTACAGCAACGGAGACAGATTTATAACCCTTTTTATGCCATTCCTTGATTTTTTTACAAACAGTTGTAATAACCCATTCTCCTATGGATAAAATCAATCCTGTGTCTTCTGCTAATGGAATAAATTCCGCTGGAGATATATGACCGATAGTTGGATGATTCCATCTTAATAACGCCTCAAAACTACTTACTTCGTTTGAATCAAGATTGAACTGTGGTTGATAATACAACTCAAGTTCATTTTGATCTATTGCTTTTCTTAGACCATTCTCCAATATCATTTCAGATGCATTAAGCTTTTGCATATTTTTATTATAAAACTGAAAAATAGATCTTCCTACCTCTTTTGCCCGATACAATGCAGTATCTGCATTTTTGATTAGAGTCTCACCATCTTGCCCATCATGAGGAAATATACTAATACCAAGACTAGTTGTAACATAATATTCATCATTATTAAATACGAACGGTTTTTCTATTTCTTTAATAACATTTTCAGCAAATGCCCTGGCTTGCTCTACTGTTGTATTTAAGAGGATAATTATAAATTCATCTCCACTTTGACGATAAACTTTATACTCTGCACTATTCAAATTACTTAATCTTTGAGCAATTTGAATTAGTAATTGGTCTCCTGCTAGATGGCCCATAGTATCATTCAATAATTTAAAGCGATCCAGGTCTATATACATTAACGCAAATTGGTCATGATTATTACTTGAATCCTCAACGGTTGAAGCTAAATCCCTTTTAAGGGAGCTACGATTTGGAAGACCTGTTAAATGGTCGTGATATGCCATAAATTCTATTAATTTTTTTTCATTTACACTTTCGGTTATATCACGGGTTACACTAACAATAAATCTTACTTTACCTTGGTCATCAAATATTGGTGATAATATCGATTCACCATGAACTGTTCTATCATCCGCTAGTTTTACGACATCCTGAAATGATATCGGTTGCCTTTTTAAAAGAACCGAAGCATACTGCTGCTGAAGGTGGTCGGCCGTTTCTTTATGTAAAACTTCTTGAAGACTTCTACCAATACAATCATTTTGTAGTTTGGCGTGTCCCTTTGCTACATCATTTATAAAAACATACCGAAATGTTCCATCTACCTCTACACTCATTACATATATTAAATCTTTAATATGCTTCAGGATAATTTCAAATATGATAGATTCAATACTCTGACCTGTACTTGCAAATTTTTCATCATTAGAAATTACATTTTTTAACTTATCCATGAAACCATCCCTATGTTCTACTATTATAGTGTATTTTACTTAATATTATATTTTATCGTATAATTAGGCAATTAGTTGTCTAAATTATCGTTATTTACCTTGTATACATATTGTTTTGTGGGAATTCATTTGCAAAACTTCTTTTCAACAGTATAATAAAAATAGAAAGGAGAGTACAAATGAATAAACAAGAAAACGAACATTTTCTTGAACAAACAGTGGACAACCTCGCAAGAGCCATCTTTATCGTAAACCGACACGCAAAGACGGCAACAAACCCGAAGTTTTTATATTTGCTGAAACGAAAAGCACTAGAAAAATTAGTTACTGAAGGGAAAGCATCAAAAGAAGGGCTCCATTTTTCAAGAAATCCAAAAAATAGCCAACAACAATCTGACGTGTTAGTATCAGCAGGAGAATATTATTTTCACATGCCTCCTTCAAAAGAAGACTTCTCACGCCTTCCACACCTTGGTAATCTTAATCAAACATATCGTAATCCGAAAACTCATCTTTCACTTTCACAAGCAAAAATTCTCTTACAACAATATGTAGGGATCAGTGAAAATGATTCATCACAAAACAAAGCATATAAAAAAACCTACCAAAAACCAATATTTAAAAAACTAGGTGAAAGCTATAGATAGCCTAAATAACAAGAAAAAACAGGTAATTGCCAACATAGCATTACCTGTTTTTTAAGTTTTTTAATATAAGTAAGCAAGGAGACGTTGGTCGGCGAGATTCGTATCAATTGGACACTGCTTAGAATCACGTCCATATTGCCATACCCAGACATTCGCCTTACAATTTGGTGTTGCTGGCTTGAATTTAGGAGCATTACGTTCTTTCGTAACTCCGGGTTCTGGCTCTGCACTCCAAAGAATTGCTTGTGTTGCAATTTGATTATTTTTTTTAACAGCTTCACAATATGCATTAGAAAATCCACCTTTAACTGGATCATTATAAATACCGGATCGGAATCCTGTAGGATACATCGATTCGACCCAACCTCTTAACCATCCCTCATCTACCTCAAAGAAATGTTCAACATTAGCAAATATTGCAGTATTATTTGGGATTCCAAGTCTTCTCGCATTAAATACCGCATTTCTTGCAGCAATCTGGCCTCTTGAATATCCAATCGCTTCTGAAAACACATTATAAATAGGTAAGACTTTTATTCCTTTATTTCGAATAAATGCAATTTCTTCTTTTGTTAACCCCTCGGAAACATTTGGGATAGCTGTTAAATATCTGCCCCAAAACCTCGGATTCCCAAAATTATTTTTAACACATGTATACAAATCTTCATTTACAACTGCTGCCGAATCGACACCCCACACATATCTAGGCATATAGCCAACTCCTTTTATCCCGCATCTAACTTCATTCTCTCCACTTATGAATAAGTTCGTTATTTTGTCCCCTTGCAAACACATCAATTCGATTTCTTCCCCAAGAAACTGTACCAGGTTCCGAGGTTAAGGTTCCTCCAAGATCTTCCCAGTCGAGCCAACGAGTACCATTCCAATTTTTATAATAAAGCTGATCTTTCATACCTCTTACAAATACATCGATATTATTCGGTTTTCTTGAGGAGGCAGAGGGACTTGAAGTGAATTCGCCTCCGAGACTTTCCCAATTACTCCATGAAGCGCCATTCCAATATATGTGTTCAAGGGCTTTATTTTTACCTCGTGCGAATACATCAATTCTATCTGGGCCCCACGATATTGCTGCAGGAGCGGATGTTAAGTGTCCGCCAAGGTTCTCCCAATCACTCCAATTGCTTCCATTCCAATATAAATGATAGAGCTTCTTGTCACTCCCTCTTGCAAATACGTCCAATCGATTTTCAGCCCATGAAGCAACTGCAGGAGATGATGTTAAGATACCCCCCAGCTCTTCCCAATCACTCCAACTTGAATCACTCAAATATCGATGAATTAATTGCTGGTCCTCCCCTCTTGCAAACACATCTATTCTACCATCCCCCCAAGAAACAGCAGCTGGAGACGAAGTTAGCGTCCCACCCAAATCTTCCCACCCCAGCCATGAAGCTCCATTCCAGAACCTATGATATAAATGTCGATTTTTTCCTCTGACATATACATCGATACGATTCTTCCTCGTGATAGCTGGCGATGGTCCTGAGGTTAATGTACCCCCTAGGACTTCCCAGTCACTCCAGTTCTTTTCTGGTGTGAATCCAACATGCTCTAAGGTTAAACGAATAATTGCTTTTAATACCCGTTCTAATTCGGAATTAGGAATACGATAAGGTGCTAAAATGGCGAATATCCAACCAAATTGATTTTGAAGTAAACGAAACATTTGATTCATCTTCTGCTCAATAGAACCAGAAACATTGTCCTTATTAATTAATGTGAAATAAACAATTTGCATAGCAACATATTGACTAACTGCAGGATTAAGATTATATTCTGATAGCTTCTTATATTGTGGATTTAACTTATCCCTTATTGCCATCCAAACAGTTTGAAATTCATTCGTTTGTCGGACCTGAACGGAATAGTTATGATAATTATATGGCTGATAGCCATATCCATAATAGTTTGGCTGTCGATAATAATGTTCTGTCCGATAGTATGGATTTGCTTGATACCCGCCATTTATATATTTCATCAACATAACCTCCTCTATTTTTCCTTTTACTTCATACTATGAAACTTTTAAGGAAAGTAACCCATTTTTTAAGGATCGATTTAGTTAATTGACTAGAAATAGCGGATTCAGATATATCTTAATTTTCAAAAAATACTTTACTTTTTCTGCTTTTCGCTGCATAATAAAAAGAAAGGAGTGATAAAATGAACCATTTTAAGAAAGAACAAAAAAATGAACTAATTGTTATTCCTAATGCGCTTGAAGATGATGAAGAACTGTATGAAAAGGTAGCCGAAATGGTTCTTTACCGATCACAGATTTCCTTTCAAAAGGAAAAATTAATGGAAAGAATTGATCAATCCCTAATTAATAGAAATAAAGAAGCTTTTATGGAGCTTTCAAAACAATATATAACCCTTCAAAATAAATAATAATAAAGGTGTTACATCTCACAATTTGTGAAACGTAACACCTTTTTATTTTAGTACTAATGGTAAGCAAATTTCAAAAGTTGTCCCCTTGTCCTCGATACTCTCAACCTTAATTTGACCATTATGATTCTCAATGATATTATAGCTTACCATTAAACCCAATCCAGTCCCTTTTTCCTTTGTCGTAAAGAATGGCTCACCAATTCGCCTCATTACATGTTCTGGAATGCCACATCCTTCATCAGTAAAAGAGATTAATATTTTTCCATTTGAAACCTTTGTCTTAATATAAATATTACCCCCATCAGACATTGCGTCGATAGAGTTTTTTATAAGATTAATAAATACCTGTTTAATTTGATTGCCATCACAAGTTATAAGGGAATCCACTGGCTCAAGCTCTAGGTTAATCTGAATATTCTTTAAAATAGCTTGAGTATCTAATAATGTGACAACATTTATTAATATAGTCTTAACATCTACTTCTCTAAATTTTATATCGGTTGGCTTTGCAAGTAGTAATAACTCACTTAAAATAAGCTCAATTCGATTTAATTCAGAAAAAATAATATCAAAATATTGCTTTTTCGCTTCAAAGTCTATATTAAATAATTGTAAAAATCCTTTTATCGCAGTAAGTGGATTCCGTATTTCATGTGCGATTCCGGCTGCCAACTGACCAGCAATCGATAATTTCTCCGATTGAATCATTAAGTTTTCAGCCTTAACACGATCGGAAATATCACGAATAATAACTTGAACCGCATTTTCACCAAAATATGTAGTTGGTATTCCTATGAGCTCAGTAAATACTTGTGAGCCCTGTAGCGTGTACCAAGACTGTTTACTAAAATTCACTTCTTTTTTCTCTTTATTAACTATGTCAATAAACTGTCTAACTTGTTCATGATTTTCCGGATGTAAAAAAGTATAAATATTTTTACCTAACATTTCTGTGTAGCTATTCGCATCAAACATATTCACACCAGAATCATTAATAAAAACCCAATTATTTTGATAGATAACTGCAATCGTGTCAATTGAGTTTTGAACGATACGTTGGTAACGCTCACGACTTCTATGAATGATATCATGAAATGCCTTTCTTGATGAAATATCATGTAATACGATATATTCAAACTTTTCATTATCAAAAACGGCAGGAACAGCTTTTACTTCGACATCAATAATATTTCCATCCGCTTTCTTCCACTTTTGCTCGATAATTCCAACACTATGTCCCAGCTGTAATTGTTGGGTTCTTTTAGCTACAACTTCATGAAATTCATCTTCAATAAAATGATAAATTGATGATCCTATAAAATCAGTTCTAGATGTAACTGCTAAAAGGTTAACTGCTCCTGTATTCATATATACAATTTGACCAAGCTTCGTAATGATTATAGGAAATGGGGCTTCCTCTAATAAAATTGAAGACTGACCTCGTAATTGTTCAGAAAATTGATGATGGGTTATTAAAGTTTGTAATGAGCCGTCATCAACTTTTTTATCTTGCTTTTTTTTCATGGAAGGTTCATACAACATGTGCAATTTTAGCAGTACCTCCTCATATTTGCCTGAAGAGTGTCCTATTGGTTCTAATATTGTTTCAAACCAAATATATTCATTTCCAGATGTTTTCATTCGAAATGTACATGGAATTTCTGTTGGAGAACTAAAAAAATAGCTTTCCAATAAGAAAGTATCATCTTGGTGAATAATTCTTTTTAAAGAAGTATAAATAAGTTCATCTTTTTTATATCCAAGTATTTCTTCACAATTATTAGAAATATAAAGGATTTTACCATTAGTAGTAACTGAAATGGCTAAATGAACAGAAGCCTTCACACATTCTGTCAATTCATTTGGTAAATTTACATTATTCTTCATGATGCTGAACCCCCCTTCTTGCTATGATATTAAAATATAAAACAAATAGATTTCAATAAAGTACTACTACTACCTTAATTTAGAAAATCAGCCATATCCATAGGCAGAAAGACCTGTTTTATAAAATATTGTTAAAAAATTCAAAAATTATTTTATGCATATGAATGTATGACGGTTTCACTATTAAGATTGTAAAATCAAAATAAAAAATGCCACATTTTATTGTGGCATTTTGCTCGTTTAATATCGGTTTTTTAGAAGGATCCTTTGTATTCTCCATCATTTTTGGATGATTTCATTCTTTTTGCTTTTTCTTTATGCTTTTGATTGGCAGCATGACTTCCTAGCTCTTGACCAAATTCTGAGTCTGTAACAGCAGAGTCGAAGCCTTGTTTATTTTTTTGTTCTGCGTCTTGCTTATTTGTGCCTTTTGGCATATTTCACCGCACCCCCTCGTACAAATATCATAGTTATTGTTCATCAGGGATGTTATTTCTATACCTATAATATTAAGACCATAGTTTGTATAAGGCTTGGGTGCCACTATCTCCTTCACCTTTTTCCGCTAATTCATCATACAACTTTTTTGCTAGCTCAAGTCCAGGAACTTCCATTCCCATTAATTTTGCTTCTTCCAAGGCAATTCCCATATCTTTAATAAAATGCTTAATGAAAAAACCTGGTTCAAAGTTATCAGCAATCATTCTTGGTGCAAGATTACTTAACGACCAGCTACCTGCCGCACCCGTTGATATACTCCTTAGTACCTGTTCAGGGTCTAGTCCCGACTTTTTAGCATAGGCGATTGCTTCACACACACCAATCATGTTTGAAGCAATCGCGATTTGATTACACATCTTTGTATGCTGACCTGAACCTGCAGGGCCTTGATATACGATATTTTGGCCTATGATTTCAAGAATTGGCCTACACGCTTCAAAGACCACTTCATCACCACCAACCATAATCGCAAGCCTAGCCTCTTTAGCACCGATATCACCACCAGAAACAGGTGCATCAAGTGTATACATTTCGTTTTTCTTTGCAGTATTATGTATGTTAACCGCAAGAGTTGGTGTTGAAGTTGTCATATCGATAAAGTATGTACCTTTTTGTGCATATGCCAAAAGGCCATTTTCACCTAAATAGATTTCTTCTACATCATTTGGGTAGCCGACCATCGTAATGATAACATTAGCTTCGTTGGCTAACTCTCTAACGGAATCCTTCCAGACAGCTCCCTTTTCAATTAGTTCATTTGCCTTTTCCTTAGTACGGGTATATACATGAACCTTGTAACCATTACCAAGTAAATGACCTGCCATACTTTTCCCCATAACACCAGTACCAATAAAACCGATAACTGTCTTTTCAATAGAAAATGTTCCCACTTCTGCCATGTTCATTCTCCTAATTTTTTAACTAAATAATAACACAAAATCGGTAGATTATGATCAATTTAATTCGTTAGCTATTGCTCGACCAGCTACTCGACCTGTGAAAAGACATCCCCCTACAAATGTTCCTTCAAGTGCACGATATCCGTGAATTCCTCCACCACCAAATCCAGAAACTTCACCTGCTGCATAAAGCCCTGGCACTGGTTCTCCAAAAGAGTTAAGTACTCTCCCTGATAAATCAGTTTGTAAGCCACCTAATGTTTTGCGGCTGAGGATATTCAATCTAACTGCAATCAGTGGTCCGTTTTTAGGATCAAGAAATTTATGCGGTTTCGCAACACGAATTAATTTGTCACCAATATAGTGACGTGCACCACGCAGTGCGGTAATTTGTAGATCCTTCGTAAATTTATTATCGATTTCACGATCCCGAGCTTTTATTAATTTTTCAATTTCCGCAATCTTTATAAGATTTTCACCTGTAAGTTTATTCATGCCTGAAACAAGCTCAGCTAAATTATCAGCTATTATGAAATCCTCACCCTTATCCATAAATGCTTGAACAGGCCCCGGTGCACCTGGCAAAACCCTACTAAGCACTTTTTTAATACTTTTACCAGTCAAATCAGGATTTTGTTCAGAACCGGATAGTGCGAATTCTCGTTCAATAATTTTTTGAGTTAAAATAAACCATGAATAATCGTACCCCGTTTTTTGGATCGCTTCAAGAGTTCCTAATGTATCAAATCCTGGGAAATTTGGAGCTGAAAAACGCTGCCCCCGTGCATCTACCCAAAGCGATGATGGTCCAGGTAAAATTCGAATCCCATGTTTATCCCATACCGGATTCCAATTCTTAATACCTTCCGTATAATGCCACATTCTATCTCTATTAACAATACGTCCACCAACCTCTTCTGTAATGGCAAGCATACGTCCATCAACATGTGCTGGTACACCAGTTATCATCCTCCTTGGTGGAGAACCAAGTCTGCTCGGCCAATTTTTGCGTATTAAATCATGATTACCACCAATTCCACCACTGGTTACCACAACCACCTGTGCTCGATATTCAAACTGACCTATTACTACTCTTGAGCTTTCCTCCCCTCGTGCAACGTCACTTGGCTCAAGTATCGAACCGCCTACACCGAGTACTGTACCGTTACTATTAATGAACTTATCAACCCGGTGTCGAGGCTTATACACTACTATGCCATTTTTCATATGCGCCCTAACCCGTCGTTCAAAAGGTGCAACAATACCTGGTCCTGTTCCCCACACAATATGAAAACGAGGTACAGAGTTTCCGTGGCCCTCGGCAAGATAACCACCGCGTTCAGCCCACCCTACAACCGGGAAAAAGCGTACCCCCATTTCATGGAGCCATTCTCGTTTTTCACCAGAAGCAAAATCGACATACGCCTCAGCCCATTTTCTTCCCCAATAATCCTCATCATCTTCCCGATCAAAACCAGCTGTTCCCATCCAATCTTGCCATGCTAGTTCTTTAGAATCTTTAATTCCTAATCTACGCTGTTCTGGTGAATTGACTAAAAATAAACCACCAAATGACCACCAAGCTTGCCCACCGAATGAACTTTCTGGCTCCTGGTCTAATAGCAATACCTTTTTCCCAGCATCAGCAATCTCAGCCGTTGCGACTAAACCCGCTAGGCCAGCCCCTATTACCACGCAATCAAATTCCATGAAGACACCCCCAATTGTGTTATCGAACTCACTTACTTGTTTTTAATTCAGTATATATTTTCAAATATGGGTTGGTCAACAAATACACTGAATATTAACATTATTCAATTTATACTCTGGTAAGAAATCAGGAAAAAATGGGGTTTTGTACCTGTCGAAATTAGTTACCAAACATAAAATAGTAGCAAACAGACATGGAGGTGGTCTAGATGAGCGGAGCTTCAGGCGCTGGTTACGGTGCAGGATTTGCTTTGATCGTTGTGTTATTTATTCTGTTGATCATTGTAGGTGCTGCTTACGTAGGATACTAAGTTAAATACTAAAAATAATTGTTAGGAGTGGATTTCATGAGTTGTTGCGGATATGGTGGACAGAATTATGGTGGTTATGGCTACGGCGGTGGCTACGGACGTGGTTCAGGTTTTGCGTTGATTGTAGTCTTATTTATTCTACTAATCATCGTTGGTGCTGCTTGGTGCTAAATTAAAATAAAAATTACTAAGGAAACCAGCAACAATTATACGTTGCTGGTTTTTCTTTTTAGTTACGATTCATTTTACTTATTACTTTTAAAAAAGGTGTTGAATTTTTCCATCTCACTATCTACTTTTGGATTTATATGGTAAGGATTATTCGGTTGAATTCGAGTATCTGAGTTAGTATCAACAATCACACCCATTTTTTCTCCAGCCATTGCTGTATTATCATTAATAATCCCTTCATATCTTCCATCTGGATGAGGATCACGTTCATCATAGTCTCTGTCATTACTTGGCATCAATAAACCTCCTTTACTATTTAAAAGTATGTACCTTAAAAAGAGAAGTATGCTGAATGTAAAATAAAGACAAGCTATGTAGTGAGAAATGACCATAATTTGTTAGGAGCGATTGGATGGGAGCAATTGACCAGAACGGATATCGATTTGAACCAGAATACAGTGTTGTTAGTCAAAAAGGGGCAATTCACGTTTATCAAAAAGGAGATTTTGTAAAGGAAATCCCCTTTACATTTACTGGTGAACAACCCCATCCAGATCAAATAGAAAATTTAGTTAATAATTTCTTTGAAGAAGTCAACAAAAATGAGTCAGGCTACTAGAGCCAGACTCATTTTTTTAATTCATAAGATTTGCTTTCACAAATTCAACAACTTCCTCAGTTGTACTCATTGCAAGAATCTTTTCTTTGAAGCTTGCTGCTTCCTTTTTTGAAAGTCGTTTGATTTGTGAACGTGCAGGTAAGATCGAGGTTGCACTCATACTAAATTCATCTAGCCCTAGACCTAATAGGATTGGAACCGCAATAGGATCTCCTGCCATTTCCCCACACATACCAGCCCATTTACCTTCCTTATGTGCAGCATCGATTACTAATGTAATTAGTCTTAAAATTGAAGGATTATATGGTTGATATAGGTATGAAACACGCTCATTCATTCGATCAGCTGCCATCGTATACTGGATTAGATCATTTGTACCAATACTAAAGAAATCAACTTCTTTTGCAAATTGGTCAGCTAAAACAGCTGTGGATGGAATTTCAACCATAATTCCAATTTCAATTGTATCTGAAACAGATACTCCACTTGATACTAATTTTTCTTTTTCTTCTAGTAGGATTGCTTTAGCTTCTCTAAATTCAGCAAGAGTCGCAATCATAGGAAACATGATTTTCAAATTTCCATATGTACTTGCACGTAATAATGCACGTAACTGTGTTCGGAAAATATCTTGCTCCTCGAGACAAAGACGAATGGCGCGAAAACCTAAAAATGGATTCATCTCTTTTGGAAGATTCAAGTATGGGAGCTCTTTATCCCCACCAATATCAAGAGTTCGTACAACGACAGGCTTATCTTCCATTGATTCAAGAACTGTTTTATACGCTTCAAACTGTTCTTCTTCTGTTGGTAATTGGTCGCGACCCATATATAGGAATTCTGTACGATATAGGCCAACACCTTCTCCTCCGTTAGCAATTACACCTTTAACATCATCAGGTGTTCCAATATTTGCTACGAGTTCAACATGTTGTCCATCACTTGTAAAAGTTTTTTCGTTTTTAAGCTTTGCCCACTCTTCTTTTTGGGCCTCATATTTTTGTTTTTTCTCTTTATAATGTGCTAAAACCTCTGCTGAAGGATCGACAATTACTTCTCCGTCTAATCCGTCAACAATAACAGTTACATTGTTTTTAATCTCAGCAGTTACTGACTTTGTCCCAACAACCGCAGGAATTTCCATTGATCTAGACATAATTGCTGAATGTGATGTACGACCACCAATATCAGTTGTAAATCCTTTTACAAATTTACGGTTTAACTGTGCAGTATCAGAAGGTGTTAAATCCTCTGCAATTATAATAACTTCTTCTGATATCATGCTCGGATTCGAAATCGTAACACCTAAAAGATGTGCTAGTACTCTTTTGGTTACATCACGAATATCTGCAGCTCGCTCTTTCATATATTCGTTGTCCATTGCTTCAAACATACTAATGAACATAGAAGCTGTTTCATTTAATGCAAATTCTGCATTTTGATTATCATTTTCTATTTTTTCTTTTATTGGATTAAGAAGCTCCGGATCGCTCAACACAAGAAGATGTGCAGCAAAAATTGCTGCTTTATCTTCTCCAAGCTCTTTGTTAGCACGATCTTTAATTATTTCCAGCTCCTGCATTGATTTATCAATTGCTGCATCAAAGCGAGCAATTTCAGATTTCACATCAGAAATTGCCTTTTTTTCAACTGTAAGGTCGGGATGTTCAAGACGAAAGCTTTTCGCGATTGCAATCCCTGCTGATGCAGCAATACCTTTAATAACAGTAGACATTATGCACCAAGACCTTCTTTTGAAATTGTTTCTGTAAGAGCAGAAAGAGCAGCATCTGCATCGGAACCTTCAGCTATGATTTTGATTTCTGAACCTTGTCCAATTCCAAGAGACATAACACCCATAATTGATTTTAAGTTTACTGATTTTCCATTATACTCTAGATTTACATCAGAATTAAACTTACCTGCAGTTTGTACTAAAACAGTTGCGGGACGTGCATGTATTCCAGATTCACTAGTAATTTTAAATGTTTTCTCAGCCATTTTTCATTTCCCCTTTTATTTTGTAATGGTAATAATTCCTTCTTCTTTTAAAGCTACTGTGCCTTGTTTTATTAGTTGAATTTGTTCGCCGTCTTTTAAATTTGTAAAAACAATCGGAGTCATTAAAGATGGTACCTTATTTTCCAAGAATTCTAGATCCACTTTTAATAAAGGCTGTCCCTTTGATACCTTATCTCCCTGGGAGACAAGAGTTTCAAAGCCTTCTCCTTTGAGGTTAACTGTATCTATACCAAAGTGTATCAAAATTTCACGACCATTAACAGTTTCAAGACCTATCGCATGTTTTGTTGGGAATAAATTTACAATAGTCCCTTCAGCAGGAGAGACAACCAGCCCTTCTTCCGGTAAAATTGCAAATCCATCACCCATCATTTTTTCAGAAAATACTTGATCAGGTACATCTGTTATTGGATGAATTTCACCCTTGATAGGAGAAATAAATACTTCATTTCCAATTGATTCAGTCATAACTTTTTCAACATGATCTTTCGCTTCTGCATTTGCAGATGTTCTTGTAGTAGGGACTGGAGTTTTCCCGTCCATTTTTTCCTTAGCCTTACGCAGTGATCCAAAAACATTTTTAAACAATATGTAGGGACCCCCTTTCTCTTTTAGTTTGTGATGAACATACACATGTAAAACGATTACACTTTCAAAAATAAAAGGCATGAGCAAGGATGACTGCTTATGTATAGGGATAGATTACCCCTTATAACATAATTTCAATCATAACTTTACTCATGCCTGATCGTATCAGTAACACGTATAATGGACTACATTATTCATTTTTATTTGTAAGTCTTTGAAGATGCATGGTAAGATAGACTGCCTCAGCATCATAGACTTGCAATTTTAATGCCTGTTGCATCACTTTAATAACTTTCCACGAAAGATTATAGCATATTGGATATTCACTCTTCAATACTTTTGCTACGTTTTTTGGTTCCTCTACCTTATCACCTGACTTAACTCTAGCAATTGTATAATAAAGATGACGAATAAGTTGTAAATAATCGATACTATCTCTATTAATTTTGATCTTCAACTGACCCTCAATAATAGTAATTAAATTGGCTATTAAGTGAGAATGCTGATTCACTTCTGATATTGTTTTATTCCCGATGGCACTATGGATATGTAATGCAATAAATCCTACCTCTCCTTTCGGAAAAGTAATTCCCATTTTTTCATTTAAAATGGCTACTACTTCCTGGGCAACATTATATTCCATCGGGTAAAGAGATTTTGTTTCGATTAAAAAGGGATTTGCTAAGCTTAACCCTTGATTCATTCGTTTGATTGCAAATGATATATGATCAGTTAATGCAACATGAATATGTTCATTTATTGGAGATTCTACACGCTTCCTTATATGCAGTATAATATCATTCATTACTTCTATAAAACCCTCATCTACTTGTGAAACAAGCTTCTTGTACTGCTCCTGTTCTTTTTCATTTTCTAGAACAAACATCTTCTCAGCTTTAAGTTGAGAAATATCATCACCTTGTTTCTTACCGAATCCAATTCCTTTTCCAATTAGAACAACTTCATTATAAGAAGAATGTGTAGCAATCAGGACATTATTATTTAATACTTTTTTTACTTTAAATGACTCTATCAAGAATGCCAACTCCTTCTAATTGAATGATATACCCATTTAATCTTACAAACTTCCTCAAGGACAAGTCAATAGATATAATTTAAAACCAATTCAAATCATAACATATCATTACCTATCATTTGCAATTTTCATGTATAATGGCAGAATATAATTGAAAGAACCTACACATAAAAATGGAGGATGAAATATTGATTAAACTTATCGTAAGCGATTTAGATGGCACTCTTTTACAAGAAGATAATACTGTTAAGCAAGATGATCGTGAATCATTGAAAGAGGCTCTACAGGATGGATTTCAAATTAGTATTGCAACTGGGAGAATGGATATTGAAATTCAAGAAGTACTTAAGTCAATCGGTGAAAGATTCCATCGAATCAGTCAAAATGGGGCATTCACCTCAACTGTAGATAACCAAGCAATTTTTTCTAAAACCTTTGATCCTTCATTAGCAAGGAAGATATACAATAAAGTTCGTCCTCTAAATGTCATAACTCTTCTCTGCAATTATGATACAAACTTCACTGAAGAGAATAATGAATATGTTGAAGGCATCCAAAAAAGAATGTTTCACCCGATTGTGATTGACCCAAAACTTACAGACAAATTTGAAAGCATTATGCCTTCGAAAATAACACTACTTGGATTTGAAAACGATATAATCAAAATCTATGAGGAATTAGCAGCTGAACATGGAGAGGAAATTGATATTTATATTTCAGAGAAACAAGTTTTAGATATCATGCCAAAAAAGATCAGTAAAGGGAATGCACTATCGAAGTTACTAGATTATCTTGAAATTAAGGAAGAAGAAATTGCATGTATAGGTGACTCTTTCAATGATATTCCTATGTTTAAGCTTACTCCGTATAGCTACGTTATTTCCCATGCTCATGACTCAGTTAAAAAAGAAGCATCCTTTGTAGTAAATTCTGTTTCAGATGCAGTCGCACAAATACGAAGAGAAAATATGAAACTTGTGAAATAAGAATAAATATGCTAGTACTAGAAAGAAGGATATCAATGTCCTTCTTTCTGTCTTTACTTCGTTTTTTTCAAGGTTCGAATTTTACTTTTTATTTGTTTCACAATTTCATCGCAAGCAGCATCCTCTTCAGCTGATAAAACTTCATCTCCATAACGAACTCTTTCATACAATTCAACTAAACGATAATCTAGAAATGTATTTCTTGTTAACCACTCATGAACATTTTCATAATGGAAACGCCCTAATCCTTTACTAGCAGCTAGAATTTCTAATTCAAATACTAATTTTCTAACCTTGACCTGTGGGGTCTGTCTTTTAATCCTCTTTCGAATACTGGAATATTTCTCAATATTTTTGGTAGTTGTAGAAAATTGATATGTATCATCAGTAAGCTCTGGTTCTTTAACGAATCTCCTTTTAGCTATAATAATTGTAACAATCACAAGAATAAGGAGCGCAAGGATTGATAAAATTGTCCAGATATTTATCCGACTTAACTCATCTAAGAAAGAGAATATAAAACCCTTCTCCTCTAATGCAGAATCCCAGTTAAGCGCACCCTCCCCCGAATCTCTTGGTCGACTTTTAGTGTCAAATTCCTCCACTGCATTAAATAACGGTTTTGAAATGATGGACATTCCTTTTCCAATCACTGACATTACAAACGATAATCCTTTTACAAATAAGAATGGAAAGACAATTGAAAAAATGATTGCTCCAGTTAGAAGGCCACCGAAAAGCCCTAGTAGCGAAGCAGATTGCTTCTTAAGTTCTTTTTCTTTATTTTCTAAATGACTTGTCATAATAGCAACCAAAGTATTTCCGAACATCAGTACTAGAAGTTGAGTTATTAATAAATACAAAATAATATCCTTATATACATAGCCCTGTACACTAGCTCCAAAGTATGATAGACCCCCAATTAATAAACTAAGGTTCAATATCATTGAATCAGTTAGCTTCGAGGTTTTTTTAAAATGGATAACGACACGGTAACAAACTATAGCTGCTATAAACAGACTAACCCCAAAACTTAACCCTAATTCACTGCTAATCAGGGCTAGAATTGGAATCACCAATAGTACAAAAAAATAAGGCATATTAGATTTCATGATTGATAAAAGAAAAGAGATTAATAATGCTCCTCCACCAGTAATTATAATGAATGGAAGAATCGGTGGTAAATTTTCTGTTTGAATATAGCCCAAACACAACACAATATAAAAGATGATAACTTCCATGACGTATTGATTAAAATGAAGAAAAGCTTTACTAGATCGCATGGGAATTAACCTCCCTTTCATATTGTGAGGTCTTGATTAAATAAATATTATGATCATTCTCAAGAATTTTAAAACTATCAATACCTTTTTGAGCAAATTGTTTTAATAGCAAATGTTCATTTTGATCAATGTCACCCGATAAAATGACAAAGGGTGACAGCACGTGCTGACGCCCAGCAGCATGAATCATAAAATGAAACGGAACCGTGATACTATGTTTACTAAGTCTAGCAATTAACTCCAGTGCTCTTGCAAGATGTTCCTTTCCTGTTCCAAGAGCCTGATGTACAAATGGCGATTTCCCTGCTTTTCTAATATTGACAAATACTTCAAATGGAATATTTTTTAGGGTGGCATATTCTAATAAATATGTTAAACCGCTTAAATAATCTTCTAAATTTCTTTCACGCACATTGATCATAATCGTCCACGAAAACTGTGCAGTTTTATCAAACATTTTTGTTTGAAGCTCGTTCGTGCGAGCAGATGCTTTCCAATGTACCCGATTGAATGGGTCTGTAGAAACATATTGCCTTGCTCCAACGATTGCGTTTAAATCTTCAAAGTAGGATGACTTTATCGGATATTCCCCTTGATTTTTGGGAATAATTTTCTCAATCCCACCAACGACAACAGGTGAGGAAAATATGATAGTTTCGAATAAAAGAGGTTTTGTATATTGGAGATACACTTCTCCAAACCCAAATAAATGAGGAATTCGAACCTCAAGTGTCCTAATTTTAACTACACCTCTTTTTCTTGCATAAAACGGAAGTCTCGTTGTGACCGATTGTCTTCCCATTAAGGATAATGGCAAATGAAGTTCAATTTGTTCAGTTTCGAGAATTTGTCTTTCATTTTCGAATTCAATCATACTATCTATCGTGATTCTGACCTGTGCATTGAATAAGGGAATTACACCATTTTGACTAAAGGTGATCGAAAAATCATCATTTTCACCCTTGAATAATTTAATTGTTTCCTTATTTATTTCTACAGAGATATGTTCACCAACACGATTCAGATAAAAACGATTCACGTATATAAATAATAGAAAGAGCAATCCTACAAAGATAACTAAAAAAGACTGTACCATTATTCCAGTCATCATAATTATAGAAGAAAGAATTGCCAATAGAGACAATTCATTTCCCAAAGAGATTTGTCTTTTCCACCCCATTAATTAACAGCTCCCGCTTCCACTGGTACCGATACGGACGATAGCAATTCCTGAATAATTTGTCGGTTTGTTTTCTTTAGTGAACCTTCCATCGTAAGTACGAGTCGATGTGCAATAACAAACGGAGCCATATATTTAATGTCTTCAGGTGTTACGTATAATCTACCGTCTAGATACGCTCTTCCCTGTGCTGCCTTCATAAGCGCCAACGTTCCACGAGGACTTGCGCCAATTTCAACATCTGAGTGCTCTCTTGTAGCATGAATAACACGTAATAAATAATCTTCTACATCATCTGATAATTTCACTTGCTGAACTTCTCTTTGCATATATTCAATGTCTTCTTTGGATAATACTTCTCCTAATTCCTCAATTGGATTATTTTGACGATATGTCTGCATGATTTGTTTCTCTTCAGCAAAGCTCGGATATCCTAGATCAATTTGTACAAAAAAACGATCCATCTGCGCCTCAGGTAGAGGAAAGGTTCCTTGTTGAGATTCAATTGGATTTTGTGTAGCTATTACTATAAATGGACTAGGAAGCTTTAATGTTTCTCCGTCAATTGTAACTTGACGTTCTTCCATTACCTCAAGTAAGCTTGATTGCGTTCTAGGAGTCGCACGGTTAATCTCATCAGCTAGTAGAATATTAGTCATAACTGGACCTGGACGCAACTGAAACTCTTGCTCCTTAGGATTGAAGAACTGAATTCCGGTAACATCACTTGGAAGTACATCAGGAGTAAATTGGATTCGTTTGAAAGATCCACTTATTGATTTCGCAAAGCTTTTCGCTAACATTGTCTTGCCTGTCCCTGGTACACTTTCTAATAAAATATGTCCATTATTAATAAGAGAATTTAATACTAATTCTACTACCTCATTTTTCCCGATTATTACTTGACTAATATTCTCTTTTAATTTCGAAATATATTCTTTATTTGTCATTAGTATCCCCGCCATTATTCATATTTTATAAAATTTAGTTAATTTAATTAATTGTAAATCTATGACTATTTTAATTTATCAAACATTTTACTATTTTCCAACAAAAATATTAATTACCTACCATATTGACATTAAAGGATGAACTCTGCAAAAAGAATTTGACAAAGCTATACAAAACGAATATAATTAATATTTGATGTTCCTCAATACTTTAAAGCATAATTTTAAATTACTAATATAAATTTTAATATATAACTTTTCGTTCGAGTTAAAATAAATTTTATCATTTGAGAAAGACTTATTCACACTGGATCGGCTTCGGAGCCGTGAGGACGAAAGAGAGGTAGGGCTTTCGTTGTTTAAGAATTCCAAATCTACCGCGGCTAAGTAATTATTATGTAGAAAAAAGTTAATACGTCCAATATATAGAAAGAACCAACGATTGCGGTTGGTTCTTTTTTTACTTTAATTGATTAAAGATAAACAAAAAGGTAAGACCAATAGATTTCTGGCCTTACCTTTAACTTGTTATGCTTCTAATTCATGGGTTGGATTACCATACACATTCGTGTCTAATTCTCCAGTAATTTTACTAGTAAGAACACCCGCTGTCATACTTCCACTAACATTTAGTGCAGTACGGCCCATATCGATCAGAGGCTCAACTGAAATTAATAATCCTGCTAATGCAACAGGTAAATCCATTGCTGAAAGTACTAGGATAGCAGCAAATGTTGCACCTCCACCAACACCCGCAACACCAAACGAGCTAATCGCAACTACTGCGATTAAAGTGGCAATAAACGATGGACTAAGTGGATCAATTCCTACTGTTGGAGCAATCATAACAGCTAGCATCGCTGGATACACACCTGCACATCCATTTTGGCCAATTGATAATCCAAATGAACCCGCAAAGTTAGCAATACCTTCTGGTACTCCGAGGTCTTTTGTTTGAGCTTTCACATTAAGCGGCAATGTCCCCGCACTTGTACGTGATGAAAAGGCGAAAGTTAAAACAGGTAGAACCTTCTTTACATATGTGATTGGATTTAACCCTGAAAGTGTTAATAACAATAAATGAATAGCAAAAACTATTAATAATGCTACATAAGAAGCAACGACAAATTTTCCAAGCTTCCAAATTGCACTATAATCACTAGTTGCAGTGACACGAGTCATAATTGCGAGAACTCCGTATGGAGTCAAACGAAGAATGATGGTTACAATTCTCATTATAATTGAATAAAAAGCATCAATAATTTTCGCAAACATTTCAGCATGTTCAGGCTCTTTTCGTTTCACCCCTAAGAATGCAAATCCTATGAATGCTGCAAATATAACGACAGCAATTGTTGAAGTAGGTCGAGCACCAGTAAAGTCTAAAAATGGATTAGCTGGTAATAAATCTACGATTTGTTGAGGCAAAGTTCGATCTTGGATCTCCGAAAATTTTTGATCAAGCATTTCCCCACGAGCAGCTTCAGCATCCCCACCCGCGATTTGAACTGATTCTAGTTTAAATCCTGTAGCCGTTGCAATACCAACAGCTGCAGATATTGCAGTTGTTCCAACCAATATCGCTAAAATTAACCCACTGATTTTCCCAATATTATTTGCAAGCTTCATCTTTGTGAAAGCAGAAACAATCGAGATAAAAACAAGCGGCATCACAATCATTTGTAGGAATTTAACATAGCCGTTACCAACAATGTTAAACCAGTCCATTGATTCTGAAACAACCTCTGATTCTGTTCCATATATTAAGTGTAAAACCAATCCAAATACAATACCTATTCCAAGAGCAGCAAAAACTCGCTTTGAAAATGAGACATGTTTTTTTTGCATATAAAATAGACCGATAATTAATAATAGCAGTATTATGATATTTACAATTGTTAAAAATGACAATTTCGTTTCCTCCTTTTGTATATTAACGTATTCAAAATATATTACAATTATTCCTATGCGTCAAGTATGATTTATTCAGATATTAATATTTTACTATATTAAATCGGTTAAGACATGAGAAATAAGCAATATAGTAGCGTTATTTAGACACTTTAACTTATAGTAGTATCAAGAAATTGATTATTCGAAAGGGGTCTAATATGACAAATTTAAAAACATGGTTTGATAAAGGTATGAATAAAAATGAGTATATTAACAATATGAAGGTTCATCAAGAGCATCTTCTACAAGTATTCAATCAGTTTACACTTACTAATGAAGATAGAGAACTACTTCATTCTTTTCAATCCAAACAATTGAAAGCGGTAATATTAACTGCCGATTGGTGTGGTGATGCAATGGTCAATTTACCTATACTAATCAGGATGGCTGATGAAGCTTTACTTGAAACACGTTATTTAATTCGTGATGAAAACTTAGAGCTTATGGATCAATATTTAACAAATGGAAAAGCTCGATCAATCCCAATCATTATTTTTTTAAATAATGATTTCGAAGAAGTTGGAAAATGGGGGCCAAGATCCCCGATGGCTCAACAGGTTGCTGATCAACTTAAAGAAACACTTCCCCCTAAGGATTCAGACGAGTATGAGGCAGCATTTAAGCAATTCCTCAATTCTTTTGTTGAGAAACTAACAACAGATGTAGACCTTTGGATAGATATTAAAAATGATATCTTAAAGATACTTAAGAACATTTAAGACGTAATTTTCGATTATGAAAGTGGTATTACTTTTTCAGAAAGAACATATAATATTTTTAAGGCCGTCCACCTCTACCATTCGCAACGTTTGCGGGACTAACCAGACCGGAAAGTGGGCGGTCTTTTTTGCTTTCCCAAAAGAACAAAAGCGCAAGCGCCTTGTCCAGGCCCGACAAGCAAATGTTCTGATGCAAAAAAGTCGCACTTTGACTTTTCTTGCATCAGGTTATTTGACCTCGAGGGCCTAGGCGCTGGAGCTGAACGTAGATAAACTTTATTTAAAGACATCCACATGTTTAAATTTTATAATTTCCTAGTAAACAATAAAAAAACATGCGTTTATCCGCATGCCTCACTTAATGGTGCCATAGAAGACAATCGATTCCCTTGGTAGTAATTTCTTAGCATCTGGTAGTATAGCCGGATATCCAAGACCCAGAATGGATACAATTCTTCTATCATCTGGGAGTGACAACTGTTTTATCACATGTGTTTCTCGTTTTTCAGATTCAACCTGGTCTTCGGAATGATAAATTGCACCAAATGCTGCACCTAAGCCTTGTTCAACAGCTGCCAACCAAATATACCCGGAAGCAATTGATGCATCCTGAAGCCAGTATTTACTCACATCTGGTCTTCCTGTCACAATGATAGCTGCTTTTGAAGTGGCTAACCACGGGACAAATGGTGTTGCGTTTGCTAACTCTTTTAATACATCTGGATCTGTTACTAAAATAAATTCCCTAGAGGGGAGATTATTGCCTGCCGGTGATAAATACGCTGCATCCAAAACAACCTCTAATACATCTAACGAAATTGGTTCATCTTTAAAATTTGTAATTTCACGTCTTGATTTGATTGCTTCTAATACATCCATTCCCTTCCACCTTCTATTCCAAGTATTTCGATAAACTTACTACATATATTATACATGAAATTTTAAGTCTTTGGGATTTTTATAAAGGTAAAAATAAATGAAGGATAAAAAAACTAGTAAAGGTTAGGGCAGCTACAAGATGAAATCTACGCCTGAAGCCAGAAGATCTCTTATGTCGTAAATACCCTGCAAATAATGTAACTGATAACAGTAATATCGCAGCATAACCACTTAAAAGTTTACTATTTGTGAAACTGACAATGTCCCCCATCTTATAAAGCATAATGATCCCGTGAAAAATAATAATGATTGTTCCCATTATTGCAAATGGGATATGAGCTTTCATCATTTTACGTGATATTTTCGCTAAGTTTATTTTCAATTTCCTTGTCCTTGATTTACGGATAACCAGAAAAATAAAATACATATTTACGTTTACTAAGAAAAATAAAATCCCAATTTGCGCAAGAAACTGGCCAAGTAAAATAATGCTGGAATCCTGGGTGCGAAATAGCCATATATATATGGCAGTAATAATAACAAACAGCACATTAACTACTAACCAAATATAATAAGACATCAAACCCCTCCTGTAATTTCCTCTTTATCCATTGTATCAAAAGCTAAATAAATCATGCAGTGTTAGCTATCACTCCCAAAAGATCCTAAATAGTGATAGTATGAAAGCATAACGTTCAGGAGGAATCAGAATGTCTATTTGTAACTTAGATCACTCAAAGGAAGATGTAAATAAAAAACTCGCAAGCCAGGAGAACTTTTTGCCTCAAGGAATTTATGAAGATATCTTAAGCTATTTAGAAAAAGAACGTTCTCAAAAAGATCTTAATGAACTTTTTCACTTACTTAAAAAATATGATTTAGCTACGAAGGAAGAACAATCGAAGAGAAATGAGTTAATAAGAAGTCTAATCAATTAGAATTGGCTATGTTTTGATTAAAATACAATTAAAAATCCCTCTAAACTCATGTTTTAGGGGGATCTGTTATTTAATATTATTCAATTATGTTCAGCATGCAATGTTGCAATCATCCCAAAAAAGGCAAAATAAAATGATTCTGGTGCTATTAGACGAAAATGCCCGACATCATCCGTATTAAAATCTAAAGCATTTTCTAATAGACGATAAGTAGAATATGCATAAAAGCAAAAATACTTATAATCAAATTTTGGCATTTTCTCATAAATAACAGCAATTTCATCTTTGTATAAATCAATATTGGTTATTGCTTCATTAAGTATCACTTGCAAATCCGGAAGATCTACTTCTAGAATTAATTCATTTTTTTCAATTCGTGCAGATGCCATGCGAAACCCCTCCAATAATTATTAATTCACTACAATTATTAAAGCATGTTTCTTAAAACGATGGCATGATTTGAATCACATTTAAAATGAAAACTCATCCAAGCTTAGTGGTTGGCAATTTTGCTTTCGTCAAGATACGTTCTGATTGCACTTAGAAAGTCCTCCCCATATCGCTCATACTTCGTTTGGGCTACTCCTTTTATTTCAAGCATGGACTTTTGATCTGTCGGCACTTGTTCACTCATCTCTCTTAAAGTACTATCTGAAAATACAATATAGGGAGGAACATTGTCTCTAATTGAAATTTCCTTTCTAACCTCTCGGAGCATCTCAAATAATTTGTCATTCACAACAATTTGCTTCTTCTTTTGTTCCTTCTTAAATATCTTTTCCTCTCCTTTTAACACAGCAAGTGATTTCGGAGCTAGTATTAAAACGGGATATTGTGAATTTGTTAATGATACGAATCCTTCAGCAGCTAAAAAGTCGATAAGTCCAACGATTTGCTTTTCAGGATATTGCTTCAACAATCCATATGTGGACAAACTGTTAAAACCAAATTCTTGGATTCGCTTATTCTTAGATCCCTTCAATACTTGGGCAACGATAGTCTTTCCAAATCGTTCCTTCATTCGCTTAATACATGAGAATACCATTAGCGCTTCTGTTGTTACATCAACCTTTTCACGATCATCCATACAATTTACACAACGTCCACAGTCTTGAACATCCACTTCACCAAAGTATTCCAATATATAACTTTGTAAACATTTTTCAGTATGACAAAAGTCAATCATTTGCTGTAACTTTTTATATTCATTTTCCTTTTTATGCTCATCTAAACTTGTTTGTTCAATTAAAAACTTTTGTAATTGTATGTCCTGCGGGGCATAAAGTAAGTAGCAATCACTCTTTTCACCATCTCGACCAGCACGTCCAGCTTCCTGATAATAAGCTTCAATATTTTTTGGCATGCTGTAATGAATTACAAATCTCACGTTGGATTTATCTATTCCCATTCCGAAAGCATTTGTCGCGACCATTACTTGAACATTCTCAAACAAAAACTGGTCTTGAGCAATATTACGTTCTTCCTCAGAAAGTCCAGCATGATACTTTCCAACAGAATACCCCACTCGTTCCAAAAATGAATGGAGCTCATTCACATCTTTTCTCGTGGCAGCATATACAATGCCTGACTGATTCTGATTTTGCTTTAAAAATTCTTTGACAAAGTCTCGTTTATTTTCACCTTTAACAATCGAAAATGAGAGATTTTCTCGGGCAAATCCTGTGACAAATACATCTGACTCATTAATTTTTAACTGATTGCAAATATCATTTGTAACTTCTACAGTCGCCGTTGCTGTTAGGGCAGCTACAATCGGTTTATATGGAAGGTCAACAATCATCTGGTTTATATTCCGATAGCTCGGACGAAAATCATGTCCCCATTGTGAGATACAATGGGCTTCATCAACAGCAATCATTGAGATTTGTAATGAAGATAGTAATGAACGAAAGCTTGGTGAATCCAATCGTTCTGGAGCGATATAGATTATTTTTTGAGTCCCCATTTGCGCTTCTTTTATACGATTATTTATTTCTTTGGAAGTAATACTGCTATTAATAAAGGTTGCTGGAATTCCGACTCCGTGTAGTGTATCTACTTGATCCTTCATAAGGGAGATAAGAGGAGATATAACGATTGTAACACCATCTAAAAGCATCGCGGGAATTTGATAACAAAGCGATTTTCCACCTCCAGTTGGCATGATGGCAAGCGTATCATTTCCATCTAAAATATTTTCAATAATATCTTTTTGACCTTTTCGAAAAGAAGAATATCCAAAGTATGATTTTAAGACTTTCTCTGCTTGTTCAATCATAAAAAACACCTGCTTTATTAAAAATGTGCGAATGGCGCAGGGTACATCCCCTACATGTCCGGAATAGTTGCTGCATACAATATCTAGAAAGTGTTAGCTCCTTATTCTTTATCTGTTCATTTGGAAGTGAATTTTTTCACTTCCCTTTTTTTTTGGCATGAAGCCGCTTATTCATTTAATTATAGTTCAATTTCTTGAGGGAGTGAAGGAATAAAGCAATTTTAAAAGATTAAAGTCAAAAATATACACCCAAGATTTATAACTTGGGTGTTTCCTTATTGGGCAATTATTCAGGTACGTCTATTTCTAATTCTTCAATGCGTTTTTCCTGATATTGCACATCTTTCCGTGCATTATAGCGGTCTGCTTTCTCTACTGAAACGGTAATATTATAATCTGGTATTCCTGCAAATTTTTCATATCTACCTCTTGGCAATAAAAAATTCCCCTCAGGAAAATGAACTCCGAGATTACCATTTGCTATTTCTGCAAATTTAGCTCTACCTTGGAATACTCCGAAACCATTATAGACGACAATTCCCTCGCCTTCCGCAATACTTAAATCATGCGCGTCTTTTGCATTTATTAACACATCATAACGTTCTGAATTATTAAATGGATCAGTTTCTTTATAAATCATAGAATTAAACTGTTTTCCTCGACGAGTTGTAAGAACAAATTGTCCTTCCTTTTTTCCAAAGTCAGGGATGTCTACAGAAATTAAGTTTCCTCTTCCATCAGGAGTATTGCAAATTCCATCCTCACAAAGCCATGCTCCCCCCCACTGGAATACATCCCCTCTATTCTTCAAGTGCTGAATACCCTCATAATCCGGATTGGCAAGCGCAATTTCGTTTCGAATTTCTTGACCTGTTTCAAATTCTACTAAATAAGCTGTTTCTGGTTTTACACGTTTCGCAAGGTCTATATAAATCTTCCATTCAGAACGAGCTTCCTCCACTTTATTCTTGTTCCCTTCAATTTCAGGTGAGTAATATACCATCCGTTCTGTCGAAGTAGATGTTCCTCCACCATCTTGTTCATAGCGTGTTTTAGCGGGTAGCACGATCACTGCTTCCTTTGCATCTACTAATGTGGAGGTATTAAGAATAATATCCTGATGAACACGAATTTCTAATTCAGAAAGAGCCTTTTTAATAAAATGTGGGTCTGGCATTGTTTCTAAGAAGTTTCCACCCGACATATAATAGAGCTTAATTTTGCGCTCATGATCTTCAGGTAGGACAATATTTTCAAGAGATATCCCACAAATATCACCCTGCCATTTTGGAACTTCAAATTTCCATACCTTTTCAATTCTCTCAATTGTTTTCTCATCAAATCCACCACCGGGTAATACAAATGGATCAGCACCCATTTCACCCGAGCCTTGTACAGAAGAATGACCCCTAAAAGGCATTAACCCATTATTCTTACGCCCTAGATGTCCCCGAAGAAGTGCTAGATTTGCAACCTGTGAAATATTATCAGTTGCAAATGCATGCATCGTTAAGCCTAATGCCCATGCATATACTGCGTTTTTACTATTCGCTAACAATCTCGACAAATCTATGATTCTTTCTTTCGCAATTCCTGAAGATTTGGTGATTTCCTCCCAAGATATCTTCATGACTTGAGTTTTTAATTCGGCATACCCATTAACATGATCACGAACAAACTCATGATTAATGGCTGAACCATATTCCTGTTTCTCCATATCAAACCAGTGTTTCATGATACCGAACATAAAGGCAATATCACCACCAATATTAACTTGATAGAAGTCATCAGCAATTTTCGTACCAAACAGTGCGGATTCCATATTTGAAGGGATCCAGTACTTATCCATTGCTGGCTCCTTATATGGATTCACAACAATAATCTTTGTGCCCCGTTTTTTTGCTTCTAACATATATTTTGTAGAGACTGGCGAGCTATTTGAAGCTACACTACCCCAAAACAATAAAACATCTGCTCCAAACCAATCCTGATAGTTTGCTGTAGATGCTCCAACTCCAATTGAACGCTTCAATGCTGTTTTACTTGGTGAATGGCAAATTCGTGCAGCGTTATCTATATTATTAGCACCTAAAAAACGAGCAACCTTTGCTGCTACATAATAAGACTCATTCGTTATTCCTCTTGAGGTTAAATAAAATGCGTATTGTCTCGGATCTAACTGCTTCATTTTTTGGGCAATTGTCTCCATTGCCTCATCCCATGAAATGCGCGAGAATTTCCGCTCTCCTTTTCTTCTGATCAACGGGTATGGGATACGGCCCAACTTCCTTAAGTCTGTACTATCGAATTTTCGTAATTCATCAATATCGGCATGTAAGATTTCTTTTTTTATTGAAGGCATCGTGCTTAATCGCAGAACATTTAATCTAGTCGTACACATATGTGGCCCTTTCAATGTTTGGTCCTGGAGACCAGACACTCCAAGTGCACAACCATCGCAAACTCCCTGTGTCAATATTCGAGTTGCATAGCTGAGATTATCTTTATTTTCCCAGGCTACCTTCATAGTATCTCTAATATGCTTTGGCTTAACCTTCCCTAGACCAAACGGGATTGGACTTACCCAATGCTTTGGTTGAGGCATTTTCGTAGCTTTTATTGGACCTTGATGCTTCATTTTCCCCATAATTAATCTCCTTTCTGCAAAATTACTATTCTTATACGCTATAATTGGAAGTAAACATTTCTAATATATCTGTGGCAAAATTAAGAATTATTGATTAAAATATTATCACATCTTTAAACTAATCAACAATAAATAACAGGATTTCCTCTTCTCTAAAATACTTATTCGGTTTGATTAAATACAATACTTGGAACTGAAAAGAGGTGTAACATATGAATGATTTAACAACAATAACAAAAAATATTGTGAAATACCATTTCGGTCAGTTTGTTGAAGAAGAAGATCAAATTGTGACTGAATTTCCTTTGACCATCATTTTAAATAACAAAGAATTTGCTACACTTGTATGTAGCCCTTCTGAGTTAGATGAATTAGTAGTCGGATTTTTAGCATCAGAGGGAGTTATTCGTTTTTATGATGAAATCATAAATTTACAAATAGATGTGGATCAAGGCTTTGCATATGTCACGATTAGTAAGCAAGTTAATACTAATCAAGAGTACTATTCAAAACGCTTCATTGGCTCATGTTGTGGCAAAGGAAGGCAATTTTATTTTGTAAATGATACTAAAACTGCAAAAACTTCTACATCTAATCTAACATTAACACCAGAGGAATGCATGTTTTTAATGGACCAATTGCAGCAACATAGTGTAATTTTCAAAGATACAGGTGGTGTCCATAATGCGTCTCTTTGCAGCGGATCCGAAGTAATGTTTAACCGTTCGGATATCGGTAGACATAATGCATTAGACAAAATTTATGGTCATTGCTTAATTAACAAAATTCCAGTACGGGATAAAATCATTGTGTTCAGTGGAAGAATTTCATCTGAGGTATTACTTAAAGCAGCAAAAATCGGTGTCGGAGTTGTTCTTTCAAAATCTGCACCAACTGATCTTGCTATCAAAATGGCAGAGGAATTGAATATTACTGCAGTAGGTTTTATCCGTGGAGAAACACTAAATGTATACTCATGTCCGGAAAGGATTATCCAGAAATCAGTGAAATCCACATAAAGTGTGTTGAGATTAATAGATGCTGTTCTATCTATTAATCTCTTTTGTTCCTAGATCAGGAATGTTGAAATAACTCCTGTACATTTTTTACAAACTCCGTTGAATTTTTTGAGCTCGAACCCTTCATAATTAAGTCCCCGATAGCAGCTAATTTTCCAGTCATTTTTAGATCCAGTTCGTAGTCTACTTTCGTCTTATTTGATCCATCACTCTGTAAGGTTACAGTGAGGGTATTACTAAATGAACCTGCCAACCCAACAGGTTTCCCTGTCATTTCTACGACTATCCTTTCATTCTCAATCGCTTCCTTTAACTCCCCTCTCGCTTGTATTTTAATTGGAACAAACTGCACCTTCACCTCAACGAGAGCTTCATATTGCGTTGGACTAATACCTCGTATTTTTTTACAACCTGGGATACAAACTGCTAATTTCATAGGGTCCATAAAAACCGAATACACATCTTCACGTTTCGCATTAATGATAAATTGGGATGTTTTTTTCAATTTCCTCACACTCCTGATTGACCTTCATTCTAAGGTGATGTTTACATTTTATTAAGGAAATTAAATTGTAGAACAACTAAATCTACCATAAAAAAAAGCTGATGAAATGATTTCTTCTGGACAAACCTCTATAATATTTATATAAAATGTTTATTGGAGTGGAAATCATGGCCTTTGGAATAAAGAGAAAAGAACTTTTGGAGTGGAAGAAAAAAGTTGAAAAAGGAGAAATAGCGTTTATCACCCATTATTGGCTAGATGACCGCTTTCCAGATGCAAAAACCGTTACAAAAGTTGGCTGTGCAGATATCGAGTGTCTTATTGAATGGGGTAAACAATATGATATACCTGCACGTTATATCCACCACAAGTTTGGCTATCCACATTTTGATTTACTAGGAAGCCGTCAGGTTGAAATATTAACTAAAGAAAACTTACTACATCAATTGAAAAGGTTTAACAAGTAAATTAAGGTATATGGAAATTGAAAGGAGATAAGAATGTAATGCTTAAAGAATTTAAAGCTTTTGCGATGAAGGGGAATGTAATTGATCTTGCAGTTGGCGTAATTATTGGTGGAGCATTTGGGAAGATTGTAACTTCACTTGTTAACGATGTTATTATGCCCCTAGTTGGACTACTACTTGGTGGAATTGACTTATCAAGTGATCAATTGCATCTTAGAGAGGAATCCTATCTTAAATATGGATCATTCATTCAAACAATTCTAGATTTCTTAATAATTGCTTTCTCTATCTTTTTATTTGTAAGATTGTTACAAAGGTTCAGAAAAAAAGAAGAGAGTAAACCTGTTGAATCTACGCCATCTAAGGAAGAACTTTTACTAACAGAAATTCGTGATCTTCTAAAACAACAGCAAGAAAGGCAAAATTAAGAAGCTATCATCACGATAGCTTCTATTTTATGCAGTAGATTAAATTTCCCATGGCAACGCTACACTAAACAATTGCGCCATTTTTTCATTTTCCTTTTTACGCTTTTTCCGGGTTTCCGCACGGTCCTTTGCAGATTGATGAAGCATTTTTTCCTCATCAGATTGGGGAACAACCGTTGGCACTTGTTTCGGCTTTCCATTCTCATCCAAGGCAACAAATGTTAAAAAAGAAATAGCACACATATTACGTTCCCCGGAAATTAAATTTTCTGCAATGACTTTCACAAATACTTCCATCGATGATCTCCCAGTATATGTAACATATGCCTCGAGGCAAACTGAGCTACCGACATGAATAGGATGGAGGAAGTCAACTGAATCCGTTGAAGCTGTTACCACAGCACTACGAGAATGTCTGGTGGCAGCAATTGAAGCAACATCATCAATATAGCCCATCAACTTTCCACCGAATAATGTCCCATGATAATTTGTATCTGGTGGAAACACATTACTCGTTTTTACCACAAAGGATTCTTTACAAAATTTCGATTCAACCATACCTAATACCCCTTTACACATCATTTTTCATATTTTCTACTCTTTATATTTAACTATACAGATTGAGTTTGGCATTAGACCCCTTACTTTTAAGCCTCTAATACACATTCATTAATTATGCCATATGTTTATGCTGTACACTACCAAGTTGATATGTTCGGTCTATAAAAAATCCATATAAGGAAGCGAGTACTTGTTGAAATAGCATTCCTACAACAACAGGGACAGCAACCTCAGATGGGAAAAAAGTGACTGCAATTACGGCACCAGCACTAATATTTCGCATCCCACCGGTAAAGATTAATGCCACAATCACTTCTATTTCTAATTTGAATAGTTTACCAATCCCCCATGAAAATAAGTAACCACTAAAGGCAATCATAAATACCACTGCTGCAATTGATATTAGCTTTAAGTCTACCTCTTTTAAAAAAGGAGCAACCTCAGCACTGTTAATCATAACAACAGCTGCTAAACCAAGTTTTGAAAAAGGAGACAACCGTGGACTTAATAATTCTTTGGACTTGCCCTTCGTCAAATGATTCACAACCATTCCAAGCATCGATGGCAGTACAATCATTAAAAATAAACCTTTCATAATACTCCAAATGTCCATTTCAACATTTCCACCAACAAAGAATGTTAAGCTATATGGAACAATAAATGGGGAAAGCATCGTATCCACTAAAATAATTGAAAGAGTTAAAGCAATATTTCCATGCTTCATCGAAACCCATATAAAGCTAGTTATTCCTGTTGGAATTACAACGGCTAGAAGTAGACCTGTTATTGTGAGACTATCATCTGGAAAAGTGATATGTCCAACTATCCAAGCCCAAGCAGGCATTAAGAGATGTAATGTGAATAATGCCACTAAAATAGGAATTGGCTGAGAAATAGCCCTTTGTAATGACTTAAAATTCGAGCTAAGTGCACCAGCGAATGTCATAAAGGCAAAAATCCATGGAACTAAATTGGAAAACGGACTTAAATATGCGGAAAGTAAAACCCCAATTATAACACTTGTTGGGGTAATCAATGGCATCATTTTTTCAAGATATTTGTTCATTTTATTTAGCATTCTGATATTCTCCTAATGTTTTCACTATTGTTCTAGTATATTATTATTTTATCATATGGAAAAACGAATATCAGACTTCGAATATGAAGTTCGAACAAAGAATGTCATCAGACTACCGAACAAATAGAAAAAAGCTTAGATCAAGAATGATCTAAGCCTTTTTCTATATTAACTAGGATCATTCTCATCATAAGAAAGGGTTATTACAACAAGCTCTTTACCCGTCAAACTCCAACTGGCTCTTCATCAACTTTATAGCCTTCTTTATAGATTCGGCTAATAATCGACTCAATTTCTGGTTCTTCAACTGTCAAGTCAGTTATATTATGTAATTGCGAAATTTGAGAAATTAGATCGGATGCAGAATATTCATCACGATTGAATCGAATCCACTTTCGGTTTCCCTCTTCTCTAAATACTTCTCCATTCGCAACTTGAAAAGGATATCCATTTTCCTCAATATCGACAACCAATGTTCTCATTTTTCCGTACCTTGACTTTACCGCCGCAATATCACCATCATATACCTCGATATTGCATTTGTGCCCGTACTCCCGCGGATACAAGCCGAAAATACAATTTAATATATTCTACTATTTTCACCGCTTACCCCCCCTGCACAATTACTTTACTTGATGCCTTATACCAAACAAAACGGAGGATTAAATAGGAAACAATCACCCAAAATAATTGAATTAGCAATGAAGTCAAGACTGAATACCCAGAAATTTCTTCAATAAAAATGGCGTTTGGAATAAAATAAATACCTTGGAATGGTAAATAAGTCGCAATAGTTTGCAACCAGCCAGGAAAAAACCATAGTGGTATGACAGAACCAGATAGAAGCGATAAGGAAAAGTAAAATATATCCTCTATTCCTCCTGTTTCAATCAACCAAAACGTAAAAAGACCAAAAGTTAATTCAATACAATAACGAATTAATAAACCTAAAAAACCTGAAATAATAAATAAAACCCATGTCAGCCACGAACTTGGCAATGTTAGATCTACAAAGAAAAACATCACAATAAATAGAGCCTAAACCTTTAGGTCTAAGCTCTCTCTTTTACCCCTATTTTCATGACAATTTGTTCAACAATAATCGCTACAATTGTCCCAAGTATTAAACCATTATTTAGAATTGATGTTAATATTGGTGGAATACCTTTAAAAGTGTCTGCAGATACAAACATCGCGCCAATGCCAATAAACAATGACGATGCAATAATTAATCGAGAACGTTCTTTATTTTGAACATTTTCAAATTCGATTAATGCAGGAACCATCAAGTTTGCAAAAATAACAAAGATAGTCGCATATCCTACCGGAGCAGGTAATGCCGAAACAAATGTCATAACATGAGGAAAAAAACTAATGACTATTAAAAATGCACTACCAATTATAAACGGAAGACGTGAAGTGATTTTTGTCGTAGCGATAAAGCCAGCTGCTCCAGAAATTGGTACACTTGCAACAGAAGAAAATAGACCCGCAATAAGCTGGTTAATCCCTGCAATAAGTCCCGCAGGACGATATCTCGTTTCTTCAACCTTCACCTGATTATTTTTCAAAACTTGTTCAACAACTCGAATACTTGCAATAAGGTTTGTTAAAAGCAACAACGTGACGAGTGCAGAGGTAGCGATCATCCCACCATCAAACATTGGTTTTCCAAATACAAATAAACCAGGAAATGATATTACTTCTTTTGATGAGTGGACAATTGGTTCTGTAAGACCAAAAATAGCAAATAAAGCCCATCCAACTGCTAGACAGATTAAAACGGAGTATTGTTTAATTATAGCTGAACCTTTTTGTGACATTATAAAGGAAAATACTATAAGGAAAAAACAAATCCCTGCTACTTTTAATTGTACATGATGTTCACCCAAATAATCGACACCAAGCATCCCATTAAAAAAAGATCCACTTAATTGTGCAACTAAAAGTATTAAATAAACACCGGTTACAACAGGTGTAAATAATTTTGAAAGCTTCTCAATAATTCCAAAAACACTTAAAACTATAAATAATATCCCGCTAACTAATATTCCCGCTTCTATCGCTCTAAGTGTGTCATCACTTGAACCATACAGAGTTGGACCCAATCCTGCATAAATGACAAACACACCCCACCATAATCCTGCTGGACCTTCATTAATTGGAAGACGATGCCCGAAATACACTTGAAGTAAACTCGATAACCCTAATACAAAAATGGTGCGTTGCATAAGATCGGAAGTAGCCTCAGCATCCATTCCGAATGTCGCTGCAATAGCAATTGGTGCTACGATAGAACTAGCAAGAATAAATGCCATCCATTGTATGGAACTAAATATAACCTTCATTTCTCTCATCCCTAAGCTACTTATTTATGTTTAATTATTGTAACATAACACAAAAAATACCGTTATAAATATTACTTAATTCACAAATATTCCCACTATATTCTCAAGCAGAGTAGCACTCTTCGAACTCTGGTATAATATAAAAAAACAGCTTTGTTAGGAGGAAAACTTTTATGATACGTTTTGGTGTGATCGGTACGAACTGGATAACAGAGGAATTTATAAAAGGTGCTAGTGAAACAGAAGACTTTACATTGAGAGCTGTCTACTCTCGTACAGAGAATCGTGCAAAAGAATTCGCTGACAAACATGGTGCAGATTTTATTTATACTGACCTTGACCAATTTGCAAAATCAGAAGAAATCGATGCGGTATACATAGCAAGCCCAAACTCTTTTCACACTAAGCAAGCCATCATCTTAATGAATCATGGTAAACATGTTATTTGTGAAAAACCCATTGCTTCTAATACAACAGAATTAAAACAAATGATTGAAGCAGCAAAGAATAATAAAGTCTTACTGATGGAGGCATTAAAAACAACCTTTACTCCTGCTTTTATAAGTATTAAAGAAAATTTACATAAAATCGGTAAAATCCGTCGCTATTTTGCTAGTTACTGTCAGTATTCTTCCCGATATGATGCGTACAAAAATGGAACTGTTTTAAATGCTTTTAATCCGGTATTTTCTAATGGCTCATTAATGGACATCGGCATTTATTGCATATACCCGATGATTGTTCTCTTCGGAAAACCACAGTATATTAAAGCAAGTGGAATTATGCTTGATTCAGGAGTAGATGGAAAAGGAAGTCTTATTGCCCACTACGAGGATATGGAAGGAATGGTGATGTATTCTAAAATCACAAATTCTTATATCCCTTCTGAAATTCAAGGTGAAAATGGAAGTATTCTTATTGATAAAATCAGTTCACCGGAAAAAGTTGAAATACGATATAAGGATGGGAGCGTCGAAGATATTTCAAGTACTGACAGTCATCATTCCATGTATTATGAGGCGAAGGAATTTATTGATTTAATAAAGAGAGGAACTTTTGAGTCCTCCATTAATTCATTAGAAATATCATTAAATGTTATGGAAATTCTTGATGAAACAAGAGAACAAATCGGTCTTATATTCCCTGCAGATCATCATTAAGAAAATGGAAAAGATGCTAACATTCATGAAAGTGTTAGCATCTTTTTAATTATGTTATTTTGGATTCTAACCTTTCGGGGTATTCTCATGATATTTTTTAATAAATTGCGACAATTTTTTATTCCCCTTTTTCCTTAACATATTCCTTCCAAGCAGTTAAACCACCTTCAAGTACAGTCACTTTATAATCCTTTTCCGCTAAAATTTCAGCACATTTTCTGGCGGAATTACCAGTGGTACAGGTAACAACAATTTCTTTGTCCTTTGGCAATAAATCAATCACTTCCATCTGTTTCTCATCTAGCTCAAAAATGTTAGTCTTTGGAATATTTGTCGATTCATCGATATGAAAATCTTTAAATTTTTCCTCTGCACGTACATCAAGAACAAATACACCGTTATCTTTTTCAAGTTTCTTTGATAATTCCTTAACAGTTATTTTAGATAATGACATTGTAAACACCTCAATTATTTGTTTCATATACCTTTATATCAAATTAATGTATTTAGCGAAAGTGATTTCTCTTATGGTTTGCTTGATTGCTATATTTTAGTAAAGATTTGATATTTTCTCCTTGAAACTAAGGTGTTTGTTGGGTATTCTTATAATACAATTCCCACCTTAAGGAGATGGCCAACATACGTATTAATAAATTCATTAGCGAGTCTGGAAAAGCATCTAGACGGGGAGCAGATAAACTAATTAGTGAAGGACGAGTTACCATTAATGGAAAGGTTGCTAAAATCGGCAGCCAGGTCGAACCTGGAGATGATGTCCGTGTAAGTGGTGACCCTATTAGAATGGCTAGAAATTATGTGTATATCGCCTTAAATAAACCAATAGGCATTACAAGCACAACTGAAAAAAATGTAAAAGGAAATATTGTTGATTTAGTCAATCATCCTTTGCGAGTTTTTAATATTGGGCGGCTTGATAAAGATTCAGATGGCCTAATTCTCCTAACAAATGATGGAGATATTGTTAATGAAATTTTGCGGGCTGAAAATAAGCACGAAAAAGAGTATATCGTATCAGTGGACAAGCCCATCACACCAGCATTTTTAAAACAAATGTCAGAAGGAGTTAAAATTCTTGATACAGTAACACTTCCCTGTGAAGTAAGACAACTATCAAAATTTGATTTTCAAATTATTTTAACACAAGGATTAAATCGACAGATCCGCCGCATGTGTGCAGAACTTGGCTACGATGTTTTAAGATTGCAAAGAACACGAATTATGAATATTCATTTGGGGAATCTCCCCCTCGGACAATGGCGTGATCTTACCAAAAAAGAAAAGAACCAATTATTTAGAGATCTTAATTACGAACCAAAAGAGTGGTAAATAAGAAAAGCGCAAGCGCCTTGTCCAGGCCCGACAAGCAAATGTTCTGATGCAAAAAAGTCGCTCTTTGACTTTTCTTGCATCAGGTTATTTGACCTCGAGGGCCTAGGCGCTGGAGCTAGACATTTACGCGTAAAACCTTATACTTTCTATTCTTTTAGAAAAAGCTTCCTAAGGAAAATTTCCTCGGGAAGCTTTTGTTTTTTTATTCCTCTGATTCATTCATTTGAGGATTAGTATAATCGAATTGTGTGCGATCAACTGGTGTAAAGCCTGGCGGCATGTAGAAACGTAATAAGTCACCATTTACTACCTTATCAGACATAGCTAATTTTTGGTTTGCATTTTCTTGTAATTTCTTAGCCTCATCAAGCTTATCCTCTGATAATTCTAATCCTGTCTTAGAATTATAGAAGTCACCATCTACTGCAGTAATTGTCGGACTTACATAGTCACCATTACGGAATGGAACTAGCTCATCATGTTGTTCTGATAAAAGGTCTGTTCCAAATTGGATATAATCTTTTGTATCAATACCTAATAAATGAAGTAAGGTTGGTAAAAGGTCGATTTGACCACCATACTCATGGTTTAATCCACCTTCCATTCCAGGAACACGAATGAATAATGGTACACGTTGTAGGCCAGCACTCTCAAATGCTGTTATATCTTTACCTATAACTTTTTCCATTGCTTTATTATGATTTTTAGAAATTCCATAATGGTCACCATACATTATAATGATGGAATTGTCATATAACCCTGATTCCTTCAAATACGTGAAAAATTGCTCTAGTGCTTCATCAGCATAACGAGCTGTTTGAAAATAATTATCTACTGACTTATCTCCAGTCGTATGCGGAGCAATCGTTGTAAGCTCTTGATCCATTGAATACGGATGGTGATTTGCCACGGTAATAAACTTTGTATAGAACGGTTGCGGTAATGTTTCCAGTAATGGAATTGATTCCTCATAGAAAGGTTTATCCAGTAATCCATACTCAACTAAATCCTCAGGATTCATATCATAATAACTTGAGTCAAAAAACTCATTAAAGCCAAAAGATTTATATATTTCATTTCGATTCCAGAAGCTACCTGAATTACCATGAAAAACGGCTGATGTATAGCCCTTTTCACCCAAAATAGCTGGTGCTGCTTCAAATGTATTCATACCTTTTGTTGTAAAAGCAGAACCCTGTGGTAATCCAAATAATGAATTTTCCAACATAAATTCAGCATCGGCTGTTTTACCTTGTCCAACTTGATGGAAAAAATTATCAAAGTACATTGTATTTTTATCCTGTGTTAAGGAATTTAAAAACGGAGTAACTTCTTCTCCATTTAGTTTGTAATTTATTAGGAAATTTTGCATCGATTCAAGATGTAAATAAATTACATTCATTCCTTTTGCTGCACCAAAGTAATTTGGGTTTGGTTCGGCATAATTTGCTTTTGTAAAGTTTTCAACCTCTGTAACATCACTACTATCCGCCATAACCCTTTGAGTAGATGCTTTAGTACTTTGTACTGCATCATAAATAGTGTAATTATACATACCTAAGTACTTTACAATATAATGTCGATCAAATCCTCTAGTAAGCAATTCTGGACGATCAGCCTCTGCTAATAGAAGATTCACAGTTGAAATCGCAAGAGCGAACACAATAATGGTAGAGACTTTCAAACGATTCCAACGAATCACGATGTTCTTTTCGATTTTAACCACTCTAAAAACAAGAAGCGCAATTAATAGAATGATATCAATAAAGAATAAGAAATCATATGGTTTTAATAATGAAGTGATACTACCACTTACATCTCCTAAATTTTGAGTTTGGGTTAAAGTTGGTAATGTAATAAAATCACTAAATTCCCGATAAAATACTACATTAGCAAATAATAGAAAGGATAAAAGTAAATCAATAACAATTAATGCTATATATCTTCTTCTCCCTTTAAAAATGAACGAAAATCCCAAAAATAAAATAGCTGAACCTAATGGATTAATAAACAATAGAAATTTTTGCAAACTATTATCAATACCTAAATTAAATTGTGTTCCTTGTGCAATATAAGTTTTCATCCAAAGAAAAAATACCGCAACAAAGAAAAAGACTATATATTTATTTAAAAAACCTTTTTTCTTTTGATCAGTTATATTCATTGTTGCACCTACCTTTTGATTAAAAATCAAGTTATCAATTATTTTACCAATAAATTATGAACAAACTATTAACAAACTATAAAAATAGTTTTTAAAGGGTTACACGAGATATTACTATACTGCTTTTTTGAAAAATGTCAAGCAAACTGTAAAAAAAAGGATATAAAAAATACCAGTTTGGATTAATCAAAGTAATTTTTTTAGTACTTATTGGATTTTAGGCAATTAAGTTGTATATTCAAAGGAGATTAAAAATCGTTATTATTGGGATGTGAGCGAGGTATATGTCATTGTTTGAAAAAAAATGGTTTAAAATCATGTTCGGGATTATTTTATTTTTGTTAATTGTGATGTTATTAAAAGTAAACCAATTCATTTTAACTCCTATTGTAGTTTTGTTGAAAACAATCTTTTTACCATTCGTCATAGCAGGCATTTTATTTTATCTATGTCGTCCACTAGTGAAATTATTGGTTAAAAAGAAAGTACCTAGGTGGATTGCAATAATATCTGCATACTTAGCAATGATTTTGATAATATATGGCATCGTAAAATTAGTTGGTCCAGTCATCAATGATCAATTAGAAACATTTGTGGCAAATTTACCTGAAATGGTTTCAACGGTTACAAATTGGATTAAGTACTTACAAGAAAATCAAAATACATTTCCTAGTTTTATTCAGGATGCATTGTTGAATGCAAGTGACAATATCCAGTCAAAAATTGAAGCAAATGTAGGAAATATCGCGAATGGTATTCTTGGTGTTTTTAGCTTTATTGGCGGATTTATTAATACAATATTTTATTTAGTACTTGTACCATTTATTCTATTTTATATGTTGAAAGATGGTGATCAATTTGCACCAAGTGTAGCTGTCTTATTCCCAAAATCCAAGAAGAAACATGTATTAAATATTTTATCAGAAATGGACAAGACGATTTCCACTTATATACAAGGACAAATGCTTGTAAGCATAATTGTAGGAATTCTTTTATTTATCGGCTATTTGATTATTGGACTAAAATACTCACTTGTATTAGCAATGTTCGGAATGTTTACTAATGTTATCCCGTTCTTGGGTCCTTATATTGCGGTTATTCCAGCTGTACTGGTTGCACTATTTCAAGAACCTAAGATGGTACTTTATGTCGCAATTATAATGCTGATTGCCCAGCAAATTGAAGGAAATGTTGTATCACCAAATGTAATGGGGAAATCTCTCAATATCCATCCTTTAACAATTATTGTCTTAATCTTAACAGCTGGTAACTTAATGGGGATAATCGGAATCATTTTTGTCATCCCTGCCTATTCCATTGGAAAAGTTCTTGTTGTTAACATAATCAAGATTTTTAAGGAATCATAAGCTATGGACACCATGTCAAAACATGGTGTCCTTTTTAGTTTATAGGAAATACTACCAGAAGGACTTTGACATCCTATTAAAAATGGTGTAAAGTACCTAATATACGAACGTTTAATTTTATTCGTATTTTAATATTCGTATTTAGGGGTGTAATTATGGAAAATGTATTTGATTATGAGGATATTCAATTAATTCCAGCAAAGTGTATTGTTAACAGTCGTTCTGAATGTGATACAACGGTTTCATTAGGTGGACGTTCTTTTAAGCTACCTGTCGTGCCTGCAAATATGCAAACTATTATCGATGAAAAGCTTGCATTATACTTAGCTGAAAATGGATATTTCTATATCATGCATCGTTTCGAACCAGAAAAAAGAATTGCTTTTATTAAGGATATGAATTCCCGCGGATTATTTTCTTCTATTAGTGTTGGTGTCAAGGAAGAAGAATACCACTTTGTTCAGAAGCTAGCTGAGGAACAGCTTTCACCAGAATATATTACGATTGATATTGCACATGGTCACTCCAATGCTGTAATCGAAATGATACAACATATTAAAAAGCATCTTCCGCAAAGCTTTGTTATAGCTGGAAATGTCGGAACACCTGAAGCTGTTAGAGAGTTAGAACATGCTGGAGCTGATGCAACAAAGGTTGGGATTGGACCAGGTAAGGTTTGTATTACTAAGATTAAAACTGGATTTGGAACAGGGGGCTGGCAATTAGCTGCTCTTAGGTGGTGTGCTAAAGCTGCAAGTAAGCCTGTAATTGCAGACGGTGGTATTCGCACCCATGGTGATATAGCAAAATCGGTCCGATTCGGAGCAACAATGGTTATGATTGGTTCTTTATTTGCTGGACATGAAGAATCACCAGGAGAAACAATCGAAAGAGATGGAAACGTCTTTAAAGAATACTTTGGTTCTGCTTCAGAATTTCAAAAGGGTGAAAAGAAAAATGTTGAAGGCAAAAAAATGTTTGTCGAGTACAAAGGACATTTACAAGATACATTGAATGAAATGGAACAGGACCTTCAATCATCCATCTCATACGCTGGAGGAACAAAACTAGACGCCATTCGTAATGTAGATTATGTAGTTGTAAAAAACTCAATCTTTAATGGTGACAAGGTATATTAATATGTTTTTAAAAATGGGAAAAGGGCTGGTGCCCCTTTCCCATTTATTTAATCGTTGATAAGATGCGATTACGGCCTAAGTCCTTTGCTTGATAAAGTAGCTTGTCTGCCTCAATAAGAGTTTTCTGTATATCGTGTTCATAGTCAGATGCATCAACTATTCCACCACTCATCGTGATATGGATACTTTCATTATGATAGATAAAATGATCGGATTCAATTTGCTTACGAACATTCTCCAAAGCATCAAATGCATTTTTTATAGCCATACCTTTAAAAATAAGTAAGAACTCCTCTCCACCCCATCTAACAATTTGCGTGCCTTGAGGAGAGTGTTCCTTTAATAATAATGCCGTTTCCTTAATAACCATGTCACCACAAAGATGGCCATATGTATCATTTACCTTCTTAAATTTATCAATATCACAAAAAGCAATACTAATTGGGAACCCTTTCTTTTTGGCTAGTGTTACTTCTTTAACAAGAGTAATTTCCCCGGTGTGCTTATTTAATGCTTTTGTAAGATGATCGGTCCGCGAATAAATGATGCTTTCTTTCAATCTTAATTGATACATCATGATACCATAACCAAGTCCAAAATAACTTAGTAAGAAAACGCAACCTTTTATGAAATCAATATAAGAAAAGCTAGGTTTGAATGCTAGGTTTATAAATGTCAAAACAGATGCAATTAAAGAGATTAATAGAACGATATTATTTTTAATAGAAACATGTTTTTTAGCTAAAAACGAAATCACAGGAAAATAGTACATTGGAAAAAAACGGACTTTCCGTATTTCCAGATAAAAATATAATAAAAAATGCAAGAAGAAGCTCTGTAATTGTGAATAGGATCAATAACCATTCGGACTCAACATTCAAAATCATAATATTTACTACACCGAATGCTATAAAGAGGAAAATCATCGAATATGCCCGATAACTTCCCCAATAATAAAAAACGACACAAAAATATAAAACACTTTGGGCAATTGATATAAATTTTAACATATTTCTCTCTTTATTAAGCATTTTTCCATCCATAGGTACACCTCTATAAGTCCTGAGACGATAACCACTACATAAAAAATAGACCTATTCATTCCGAATAAGCCTAGACCTAATTCCTATTCGGTAACCTAGCAATCTTAGTTCTAGTGAACCTTAGACCTATGGCTTTGCGACCTAGACTTTCGTACTAGTTTGCCTTTTTCTTATATAGGTATTTCGAATCATTAAGTAGTTATATTATACTATTTTTTTGATATAATTCAAATTAAATACTATTTTTATATAACAATAAAAATACCTTCATTTGATTTTAGATTAAATCAAATGAAGGCATAATAATTCGTTAATACTTCACATTAAGTATATATTCAACAGACTTTTCACCGTTATCTTCGTTTACAAGATTGCCTAATAATTTTTCACCATTTTCCCCATATGTTTTAGAAATATAGATAAAATTATTACCATCTGTCGGGGAAAAAGATAATTTCAAGTCATAACCTTTTAAATTCTTTATTTTTTTATTTGGGTTTGTAATGGTTAGATTGAATGTTCCATCTGGATTCACATTCTTGCTGTCCTGGAAACCAGAGGTAATATATCCTTCCATTTGGAGCCTACCACTAACAAATGCACCTTCAAGTAAATTACTTCTTCCCGTAACATACACAAATTCATCATCTTCTTCAATTTCAGCTTCAATCCAAACAGTTGTTGCACCGTAATCATCTGGTTTTTTCCAATTAGGTGGTTGTATCTTTGCTACTGTACCTTCTTTTATCTCAACATCAGTTATTACCACAATTTCTTTGCCAATATCATCATTCTCTTCATATAATCTTACAAATGGACCTTCAAGTGGGTCACCATCTTCCTTATAATGCTGGGTAATCTCCTCATTACTTGCAGCAGAATTAAAGACTATTTTCGTATAAATAATCGGATCATCATAACCATCAGGTAGTTTACTCTCTAATTGAAAAGATCCATCTTCTTTTACAAGTGTTGTATCAGTACCTCCAATAATTGTACCTGACATTGAATCAATATAGAAATACAGCTTTGAGCCTGGTAATAAATTCGTTGTACCAGTTACGTATAATGTATTTTCCTTAAAAGTGATATCACCCTCGATATCAACTGAGTAATCACCTTTATCTTCTCTTATAGTAATTGGTGTAGCATCAACCTTCTTCTTGTCATCTTTACCCTTCGGCTTATCTTCATGTTTTTCTACATCATCCACTTTAACTTCCTTTTTTGGTTCCACTTTTGCTTCTTTAGTTGTATCGTCTGAACAACCTGACAAAACCATAATAAAAACAATTATTAAAAATAAATACTTTTTCAAACCTTCTCCCCCCGTTAAACTCACTATTTATCAACCCTATTCTAAACAATCCTAAGATGTTCGAATAGTAAAAATGGTAAAGATAAGGAAAAAGTACTAAGAACTAAATAAAAGAAGCAACTCTAGACCCATGACTAACGATTAACGTTATTTCTTTTATATGTTTAGGGTGTTACAAACATACTTATCGTTAAAATTGTGACATATATGTGAAGCCTATTGTATTTTATGAATTAAAGTTGTATATTAAGAGTGTAGAAAGTTAGTGAAGAACTTCACAAACTTAACTACAAAAGCTGGCAGCTTAAACAAATATTTTTTTATCACTATTTGTGAAATACTTCACAAATTAAGGGGAGATTGAATATGAAAACATTTGTTAAAGGACCAATCATGGCGGTTATTTGGACTATTATACGAATTTGGTTAGGCATACAATGGATAGAGGCAGGATTTCATAAATTAACAGGTGGTTTTGATGCAAATGGATTCTTACAAGGAGCACTTGCAAAAGCAGGTGGAGAAAATCCTGCAGTACAAGGATGGTATGCAACATTTCTAGAAGGTTTTGCCGTACCAAATGTAGAATTATTTAACACTCTAATTCCTTGGGGCGAATTATTAGTAGGCTTAGGATTAATCCTTGGAGCAGCAACAATACCGGCACTAATAGCTGGAGCATTCATGAATCTTAACTTCCTAATGGCTGGTACAGTAAGCACAAACCCTATTCTATTAACAGCAGCAATTATCCTACTATTCGTTGGTACTGGAGCTTACCATTACGGAACAGATAGATTTACTATACCTTTCATCAAAAACTATATTAACAATAAAAAGAATACACCAAAAGTAATGAAACCAGCGGTCTAACTTACAATCGAGCAAGGCACTCAACCAATTGGGTTGTGTGCCTTTTTATTGTTGAGAAGGTAAACATTGGGTAGGTACCTATTCACTCCACTTACATATGATGGATTAAAAACAATTAAAGGATGAAGCTATATGCCTATTTCATTACCTGTTAGCATTAAAAGCTTTAAAATTAGTAGTGGTCCTAAAAAGTTTGTCTATTACCCACAAGTATTTGGGATGGAAAATCCAAAATTACAAAATGATATAAATCGTATTATTGTGAAGCAAACTCAAGATCTAATTAATTTACAGACTGGAGATACTCCAGAATCAGTAGTAGAAATGATTGGCTCGTTTGAAATAAAAAATAATCAGCGTCAAGTTCTAAGCCTCTCCCTCTCAAATTATACGTACCATTATCATGCTGCTCATGGCAACACCTTCATTAAATCAATAACATTCGATTTAATAAAAGGAAAGATTGATACACTTAAGGACTTATTTAAACCCGGGAGTGACTATATTCAAAGGCTCTCAACATTAATTCATGAACAAATAAAACATCGTAATATTGATCTTATCTCGGATTTTACTGTTATTTCGCCTGACCAAGACTTCTACATTGCCGACAAAACACTTGTCATCTATTTTCAACTTTATCAAATTACCCCATATGTTTTTGGATTCCCGATGTTTCCTATTTCCGTATATGATATACAAGATATTATCAATGAAGATGGTCCACTAGGAAGATTGGCTGAGAATAATTAATGAATAAAGAAAATGAGGATGGGATTCAAATCCCATCCTCATTTTCTTTATTTCTCTTTTTCAAACTCACTTTCAAGTTTTTGGATTTCTTCTATTGATTTACTCAGTGCTGCTTGAGGACCTTTAAAGTGCTTTTTATAGTATCCTAGATCCATAATGATTAAGATAATGAACATTCCTGCCAAGGCATAGGCAGCATTTTGGTTTGGTGGAATGATCATCAATATACTAATAAATAGAATCCAAATGAGACTTAATACATTAATTGGTTTACTCCATTTCCCAAGATTCCATGGTCCTAAGTGCTTTTTCTTGAATATACCTTTTGATTCAGCTTCGAGCTTCAAGTAAATGGGTATACCATATGCAATATATAAACCAACCACACTAATTGCTGTTAAGAAGGCTAGGGTTGAATATCCAGAATCCGGAAAAATGATTTTTGTAATGTAATCAATTAATGCTAAAATGAAAGATAAAATGACTGCTAACCATATCGCTTTTGCAGGTGTACGATATTTCCTGCTTATTTCTGCCCATTGTTTACTAAATGGCATTCCATTATCACGCGAAAACGCATACATCATCCGAGAGAATGAAGTAATTGATGAAAGCCCACAGAAGAACATTGCAAATGTAACTAACCACAAGACAATATTACCAAAGGTTCCACCAAGAGCAGAGCTAATTACATAGATGAATGCATTATCAGAAGCAACAGCACCATTAATATCATGAATTGATAATGTTACGAATGCGAGCATAATGAAGCCAAATACAAATGAAAATGCTACTGAGTTAAAAATACCCCATGCTGCACGAACCCTTGGATGTACAGTCTCTTCTATTGTATGTGCCGATGCATCATAGCCAGTAAATGTCCATTGCGCTTGGAGTAAACCGATTAAAAACGCTAAAGCATAAGGTTTCTCTGAAAACGTTTGACCGATTTGGAACATATAATCAAGCGGTTGTAGTCCACCATTTGTAAAAAAGGCTAAACTGACAACCAAAACTCCAACGACAATCATATGATACCATGCTGAAAAGTCATTTAATCTAGCGACAATTCGAATTCCGACATGATTAAAGATTCCATGTAAGAGTAGAATAATCGCAAAGACGATTAATGTTGTAGTATCTGTTGATTGATACCCAACAACACTAGCGAGTAACGGATCAGCAAACAATGCACAAGAATAATCAATCCCAGCAACAATACCAATTTGTCCAATCAAGTTAATCCATGCTGTATACCATCCAATACGGATACCTTTAAATGTAGACGCCCAATGATATAAGGCTCCAGCAGTAGGGATAGCAGAAGCGAGCTCTGCTAATGAGGCAGCGACCATTATGACAAATAATGCAACAAGTGTCCAACCGAATCCCATCATACCAGGTCCACCATAGGTTAGACCGTGGCCATACAAAGAAACAGCCCCAGTTAAAATCGAAATAATCGAAAATGAGATAGCAAAATTTGAAAAACCACCCATATCACGAAGTAATTCCTGTGCATAGCCATATCGATTAAGCTGTTTTCTATCTTCGCTCATTTGTTGCTCTTTGTTTTTCACATAACTCTCCCCTTTCTACAGATTATCTTTTTCATTACCTACAAAAATCTCATGTTCGTCATCTTTATAAGCTCTTACATTTTGATTCGCTTTCATACCAATGGATACTGCAACAACAATCGTCAAACAGAACAAAAGAATACCGATTAGTAATCCCATTCCTCTCCCCCCTCCTTTCATTTAGATATATTTTTTAAGCATGAGATAAATCAAGCTTGATCCCGCTAGCCTTTTGCTCAAGCATCTTTTTTAATACGCTACCTATGTGGGCACCTGCCTCAATCGGAGGAGTCCCATTCGGATGAATATTTGAAATAACGGTACGATTGGATTCGATAATTCCTTTTCGGGGTTGATAGCACATATAGGCACTCATTGAACTGGCTGAAACAAGACCTGGACGCTCTCCGATTAGCAACACTAGAACATCTGGCTTCAAGATTTCACCAATATGATCCATGCAAGCGACTCTACCACCCTTTACGAAAAAAGGTGTACCATAAGTTAGGTTATGAATTTCAAGAGAATCTAGTAATGCTGGATACACATCCTTTAAGTTCGTCTCCACTGCACTTGCACTTAAACCATCTGAAACTACGATTTGAACTTGAGGTTGCAATGTGCATCGATCTTTAATCGTCTGAACTGCATTATCTGTTAGTATTCGGCCCTTGTCAGGTCTCTTCAAATACTCATCTTTATTCTCATAACATGTCTCTACTGTAAACAATTTAAATTCATCAAGAAATCGTTCTAACACCTCACCACTGACAGCATCAATGGCAGCAGCGTGATCAAGCTGCAGTTTCAAAATTGTTTTTGTTAAAGGGCGTGTTCCACTTCTCCATACCCCAATTCTAGCTGGGGTTGAGTTAAGCAATCCTTGCAAGCCTATATCATCATTAGGATTAGGAATCTTTGTTTTCCAACCTCCCTCTTCGAATTGAATAACTTTCCCCACTACATCTTTATCATCATCAGGGTAAAACTCCTTTTTTTCATCCATTCGGAAGCCTGCATGCAATTGTTCAAGCACCTTAGATACAATCTCATCGATATGATAACCTTTCATCCTCCTTCACCTCCTACGTTAAAAATATCGTCGGGTCTCCTGCCAAATCCGTCAATCTACCATGGTTCATAAGTCCAATTTTCTCCAACCATTTTTCAAAATCGGGAGAAGGTTTGTAGCCTAGTACCTCTCTTACTGTTGCAATATCATGGAAACTTGTCGATTGATAATTAAGCATGCAATCATCTGCCATTGGTACCCCTATTAAGAAGTTCACCCCTGCTGAACCTAATAAAACCGCTAAATTCTCCATATCATTTTGGTCGGCCTTCATGTGGTTTGTATAACAAACATCAACACCCATTGGGATTCCTTGCAATTTACCCATAAAATGATCCTCAAGACCAGCTCGTATAACCTGCTTGCTATCGTATAAATACTCAGGACCAATAAAGCCTACAACTGTGTTAACAATAAATGGTTTGTATTTTTTAGCGAGTCCATAACACCTTGCTTCAAGTGTCAATTGGTCTACACCATGATGTGAATCAGAAGAAAGTTCTGAGCCTTGCCCTGTTTCAAAATACCAAAGATTTGGTCCTGGTGCCGTACCTTCCTTTTTAATCAGATCATCTGCCTCATCTAAGAGACTGACATTAATTCCAAAAGCCTCATTTCCAGCCTGTGTTCCTGCAAGACTTTGGAACAACATATCTGAAGGTGCTCCGTTAAGAATCGCTTTCATCTGTGTTGTTACATGGGCAAGCACACAATTTTGCGTTGGTATATTAAATCTATCAATTACTTCTCTCGTCATTTCTAAAATTCGTTTCACACTTTCAGCGCTGTCAATAACTGGGTTGATTCCAATAACTGCATCACCAACCCCAAAGCTAAGTGCTTCATATAACGAAGCTTGAATCCCTTTTATCGAATCAGTTGGATGATTTGGCTGTGCCCTACCGGCGAGAGTACCCTTCTGACCAACAGAATAATTGCATGTAGTGACTACTTCAATTTTTGAAGCTGCTTGAATAAGATCAAGATTCGTCATAATCTTTGTAACGGCCGCAACCATCTCACTCGTAAGCCCTCTTCTTATTCGTTCAATCTCATATCTTGACGTTTCATGAGACAATAAGTACTCACGCAGTTCAGCTACTGTCCAATTCGCAATAGATTGATAGATTTTTTCGTTTATCGATTCTTCAATGACCTTTGAAACTTCATCTTCTTCAGGTGGAATAATCGGATGATTACGAATATCAGCTAATGTTAATTCAGATAAAAGATGCTTGGCTGCCAATCGTTCCTGGGCATCAATTGCTGCAATACCTGCTAATTGATCACCTGATTTTACTTCATTTGCCTTCGCAAAAATTTCTTTTAAGCTTGTAAACTGATATGTTTTATTTAACATTGTTATTTGGGATCTCAATTTTCAATCACCTCCATTTGTAAAGTCCTTTTAAGAAAAAGCCAATGTCTTTACAACAACTGGAACCATCGTTTCATTTACAACCTGACCAATATCAATGTAATCCCCTTGCGTAATCGCGATCTGATCGATACAAATAATAGCAATAGTAGACTTTACGACTAGCTGTATCGATTGACCTAAAGCCTTTGCCATATCATTTTCACATATAATAACAAGTGATGTGGCTGTTGGGAAAATACTAATGTAAAGACTTGATAAAACTTGTGCTAGCTTTTTAATAAATGAATAAGAGTGATACTCTAGGCCAACTATATAGATCGCAAATGGCAAATCTTCTTGTTCCCCATATATTTCTTTGCCATTAAGGAATGAATTACTAATAATTTCTTCTATGTTATTTTCTTCTGTAAGATTAACTGTCATTACTGGAACATTACGAAGTGGCAATGCGTCTTTATTCAAGTAAATGGTCGATCCACTTATTTCAGTTGATTGCATCCCAGCACCTATAACAGTAGCTCTTGTAGTTTGTGTTGGAGCCTCCACTTCAAAAGGATAGTTCTTTAATTGTCCTAATAATTCGGTAGCTAATAATGGTCCGATATCGTTGTAGGTTGATAGTTCCTGAAATGTAGACGGTGGCTTTTCCTTCATTAAATAGCCAACACCTCCTGATATCATCACTTTGTCTATTTTGGGAAGTTTATCAAGAGATGTACTATGAACCAATGTTTGTAATTCAGTAATGGATAGTCTACCTGAAAGAACATCAAGCATTTCAGAGCAAAGCTCTTTAATAATTTTTTTAAGTGAAGGAAAAGAAATCTTCTGTCCCTCTTTTACATCATGTCCCCTCTCTTCTAACCAAGGGTTTAAGGCAGGAGACACACGTAAAATCTTGCCGTGATGATTTATTTCAATAAGCCGTCCACCAACATGAAATGTAATCATCCCAATAGCATCACCATTTTGAAAAAAAGCTACATTTGCTGTACCTCCACCAATATCGATATTAGCAATCGTGCCTTTATTATAATTTGAATGTTCACTAGCTCCAGACCCTTTCCCAGCAAGGATCGCTTCAAGACTTGCACCTGCAATGGCAACAACGAAATCTCCAGAGTGTCCTGCCAAATAATGGAGCAGTGCATCTGCATTTTTCTTAATTGCCGTCTCACCGGTAATTATTACTGCACCAGATTTTATCTCTTCCATCCTAATATTTGCTTTCTTATACTCTATTTCAATCCATTTCGATAAGCTTTCAGTGTCAATTTCATCGCTGGACTTTATCGGGGTTGAAATTATTTCGCTTTCATAAATAACATTACGGCTAATAATGTCATAATGCGGTAATGATGAGTGACTTGAAATCCTGCCAAGCTTTAAAAAACTAATGATAAATTTTGATGTACTCGTGCCAATGTCTATTCCTACACTTAAAATTCCTTTTTCCACCAATACTTGTCACTCCTGTACAAAAAAGCACTCCACTACAAAAGACATCACCTGTCTATTGTGTGAAAGCGCCATTGCTTTTCATTATGATTCACTTTTACTGAATTACCATATCCTCGGTTAATTCCTTTAAAATAAAAGTAGATACATTAAACATTGACATTCTATTTTTCATACAATAATTTCTCATCCATTGATATGCTTCTTCCTCGGTCATTGATGTATATTCCATTACTTTCCCTTTTGCTTTTTCAATGATCCGACGCTCTTCCATCTTTTGCTTGAGAGATTTTAGATCCCTTGTGATCCATTCAATTTGATCTCTTTGGCTTAATGCAATTTCAATTGCAGGAATTAAATCTTCTTCCGTTACTGGTTTCACTAAGTATGCCGTCACCCCAGATTTTTTTGCATCTTCAATTAATTCTCGTTGACTATATGCTGTTAATAATAGAATTGCGACATTAAGCTTACTGCGGATAATTTTTGAAGCTTTTATTCCATTTAGTTTAGGCATTTTTACATCCATGATAATTAGATCTGGTATATGCTTCATACTTTGTTCAATTGCCTCTTCACCATTCTTGCATTCCGCTACAACCAAATACCCCTCAGCTAGAAGCATCTCTCGTAGGTCCATTCTCGTAATTGGATCATCATCAACAATCATTAGTTTATGCTTCATTTTCCATTCCCTCCTTTGGAATAGGAAATGTGATTGAGACTTTGGTCCCCGTACCCGTATTCGTGAAATCGATATAACCACTTAAATCTTCATTAACAAGTGTCTGACAGATTTCAAGACCTAAATTTCCACCACGACGATCATCAAACGTAAATCCAACGCCATTATCAATTACTGCAATTGTAACAAACTCATTCATCTGCTTAACTTGTATTTGAATCACGCCTTCTTTTCGGTATTTAAAAGCATGATTCATTGAATTTTGGACCAGTTCATTCATGATTAAAGCAAGCGAGCTTGCCTTCTTAGAGCTCAAGTAGACTGGATCACCTTTTATTTCAACTTGAATGGATTGATCTTTTCGCTTCATCGATGAAACAATCCCTCTTGATACATAATCGAAAATCTCTGTACAATCAATCGCATCCAAGCCATCCTGTGATAAAACCTCATGAATCATCGCGATACTCATGATTCGATTGATGCTTTCACGGAACACCTTTTCTACCTCTGAAGAATTTGATCTCCTCATTTGTAGTCGTAATAAGCTTGCGATCGTTTGCAGATTATTTTTAACACGATGATGAATCTCTTTAATTACAGCGGATTTTATCATTAATTGCTTTTCTTTTTCCTTAATTTCCGATAAGTCCCTCAAGAGAAGAATGCCTCCTACTGTTTGGCTATCACGATGTATACAAACTGCCTTTAATTGGATGACAAATTTTCCTTTTTGAAACTCCTCTTGAACAAGTCCACCATTTTCATTCATTTTTATCATCGAAAACTTTCCAAAGCAGAGATGTTCAATATTTGTCCCTACTAAATTCTCTGGTGTATTAAAGTCCCTTAAAATATGATGGGCTCTTTCATTTGCAAAAGTAATCATCCCATCATGATTGAAAAGCAATAATCCCTCGTGAATGAGGGCAGGAATGTTATTCTCAGACATCGCCCCTCGAAAAATTGTTTCACTTAACTGTTCAGTCGTTTCAAGTAACACCTCTACATGCTTTTCTTGTTTGATCCGTTCGGTAATATCCTGTTCCATGATTAACGCACCAATTGTTTGATGCTCTCGATTTTTAATGGGTATTACATTTTGTTGAATACTTACCTTTTCCTGCGAAATTCCTCTAGAACCCATAACTGGCCTTCCTGACTCAATACTAAAAAAAACACCAGGTTCATTTTCTTTTAATGCAAGCTGTCCAATGACAGGCCGTTTATACATTGATTTCGATGTAGTTGGATGAGCTTCTGCCACAACAATCGCAACTGTATCCTCCCCCGGAAGAAGACAATCAATAAAAACATCTGATTGTGTTAGGTCTGCAAATAATTGTAGATGGCTTGAAATTTCAAGAATCAAATCGATATCATGACTATTTGACAATGGTACATTCAAAACTATTTTCTCGCTCATTCTATTTGTCCAACCCCCCATAGACAACTTTATTACCAATAGTATTCTAGACATTGGGTCATTATTCTTATGGGTGACTTAAACAAATTCAGTGCTTTAAAAGTGTAATGATAGTAAATTTATTATCTTATTTCTTAGTTCTTCAATCCCCTCATTTGTGACAGCTGAAGTTTTGAAAAAAACACCGTTCGGGATAACCTGTTGGAGAATTTGTTCTGCTCTTATTATATTTGTGTCCTCATGGTCGATTTTTGTAATTACCCCAATTGGGATTAATGGAAATCCTCCTGCAAAATTAGGAGGAAAAATCGAGTTGGTTTTCGTGCCATCCTGAACGACTAGCAGCACCTTTGCCTCAAAAGCAGTTGCCATTAAGGATCGATAAAACATTGGATTCTCAACATATTCACCTGGAGTATCAATTACCCAATCTACATAATTTAGTGCCTGTGTCTTCGTTGGCAAGGTAGCATCATTAAGCAATCGCTTTGTTAAAGTTGACTTACCCGAACCTATTGGGCCAATAATCAGTACTTTTCCTTTTATCATGATCTGGTTAACTCCGCTGGTTCAAATCGCAGATTCCTTGTTAAAAATGTATCGATTGCTCTTACCGCCATTTCAACACTTGAAACAGACCCGACAATAACGAGCGAACCAGTAAATCGATCTAAGTATCCAATTTCAATGTCAGCTGCCTTAATTGCCAAATCGGCTGCAATAATCGCTGTTTCTGTTGGTGTTAACGTCAGAATGCCAATAGCACCACTTCGATTTATGCCTAGTTTTGAAGATAGTGATTCATCCGGATTGGCAATTATATGAGCAAGTGTTAGTTGTTTTCCAGGAACATACTCTTGAATGACCCGTTGCTTTTGATTACTCATCTTCCTCATATCACCCGCTTATCTATTTGATCAATCATTCGTCCTCATCCTTTATTACTTCCATTGAATCAACAATCCCAATAACAACTGCATCAATTGGTGTGTTTTTTTGAAAAATCATCCTCGCCGGACTACCTCTTGAAATAATAACTCTCTCGCCCTTACCAGCTCCAATCCTATCCGCTGCTATCATCAATTGTCCTAATGGCTCATCTTCCACTGAAATTGGCTGAACGAGAAGGAGCTTAATATTCTTCATTCCTTCTTCTTTTTGCGTCGCCCAAATACTTCCAATTACCTTTCCAAGCATCATTTATTTTCCTCCCCTTTGCTTTCGAAGGAACCATTATTATAAACAATTAGATTTATATTCTTCTCCTTCATATAATCACGAGCGGAAGGCGTAATAATAGTCGTCTTTTTCACAAAAAGGGCTTGATTAGTAAGTCTATTTGAGCTTAACCATTTCAACGTAAGCAATCGCCCTTCATAAAAATGTTCTTTCATTTGTTCTTCTGTTTGATTTTCTGGAGATGCTGCAATCTCACGGAAGGTTGAAAATAAGCTAGATTGCTTTGCAAAATATACTCCCATCTCCTTCAATTCGATTATTCGTTTTTTTAGAAGTTGGCGATACGGCTGTGGAAGTTCAATCGTTTGTAGAGTTCTACGATCAGGTCGTTTGATACCAGAAAAATCCACACAGGAGATTACTGGTTTTCCTAGAAGTAATGATGAAAATACAAGCTCAGATTGCACCGTTCCTTTTAATCCCATTGTAATTCTAGTTGCTTCATCCAGGTCAATCTCCGGTACGATAATTGCTTCATAGGCTATAGGGAGTTCAATTGGTGCAGGTGCCAAAGAATCAAAAGCAATGACCTGGCATGCACCAGTTGATTGAATGTACGCATTACCAAGCCAACCTGATGTCTCACTATCCAACGTTATCACATCATATTGAAATGAATGTTTTTTAAATAGAATCATTTGATCCAGATAACTTTCATGAGTTGAACTATCACAAAATACAAATAAGATCTTTTTTTGGGGATAGGATGGTTTCATATCTTGAATAACTTCCAACGTTATTCGCTCGACAAGATTTTGCAGTTCATCTTTCCTTAGTCGTTTATTATTAATCATCGGCCACATCTCCTATACAGTCAGAAAATAATTGTCCGTTTTTTCCGATCATAACGACATGGTCATTTGTTGATAACCCAGAGGCATTGGCTTCATCAAGATCAATGTGAAAGTCCAACTGATAAGAGTCTTTTACCCTGACAATAACATCCGAAAAAATAATATTTCTCATTTTAGATAATAGAACGATGGAATCTCCGTGTTTGATATTAAGATTCTTCGAGTTTTTCGAAGACATATGAACATGATTTTTTGCAATGATAAGACCTTCCTTAACTGTTACACTTCCAGCTGTTCCAACAAGTGTTATCCCTGGAGTACCTTCTATTGAACCCGATAATCGAACTGGGGGATGAATTCCTAATGAGAATCCGTCAGTACGTGATATTTCAATCTGGGTTCTTTCTCGCTCTGGCCCAAGTACTCGGACATTTTCAATCACGCCATTTGGTCCAACTAATGTAACTCTTTGTTTTGATGCAAATTGTCCTGGCTGTGATAATGGTCTTTCTTCTACTAATCTTTCATTCGCACCAAATAGGATTGCAGCATGCTCATTTGATAGGTGAACATGTCGGTTAGAAACGCCTACAGGAATTTGAATGTGTGAATGAGTTAGCGGATTCTTCTGTTTCTCTGCAAAGATGATTGCAATTTTTCGCTCATTCAAAAAATCCCGCGCTGCTGGTGTCATCTTCTCATTCGAGTTAAGAATAAAAGGATTTGGCAGCTTTCTTTGTACGAATAATTGACGTAGATTTTTCTCTGTAATCAGTGCCATCCCCTCTTACCCTTCTAATTTTGGTAAGATGAGCTCAATATCAGAATGTGGCCTTGGAATGACATGAACTGACACTAATTCACCAACATTCTCAGCAGCAGCTGCCCCGGCATCTGTTGCTGCCTTTACTGCTCCGACATCACCACGAACCATAACAGTAACTAAGCCACCCCCTACCTGTACCTTACCTACTAAGCGAACATCTGCCGCTTTAACCATTGCATCCGCTGCCTCAACAGATCCTATTAATCCCTTTGTCTCAATCATACCTAATGCCGATGTTTCTCTTCCCATCCCAAATTCCTCCTTATTTGTATTTAAATGCTGTCATTATAATTTACTTAAAACCTGTTCAACAATACGTTTAATATCTTCCTCACTTATTCCAAGCTCAACACTGGGTGATTCTTCTACTCTATTTACTTCCGGGTACATTTCACGAATCCCGAATGCAACACGCTTAATATTCATCAAATGCTGAGGCCCTATGTTATCTGATGTGATGTTGTTCCCAAATGATCCACACCCTAATGTCATCGATGGAAAAATCCCTGTCGTTGCACCTATCCCGCCAAAGGTTGTTCCGGTATTGATTACAATTCTTGAGGCAGGCTTTTTCAATGCAAACTCTCTAATAACTGCGTCATCAGTTGCATGAATCCCTAGAGTATGTCCAAGTCCACCAACTTCAAGTAGATGCATACACGTCTCACAGCCTTCACGCCAATTTTTAACTGTGTAAAAAGCAAGAATTGGGGATAGTTTTTCAATTGCAAAAGGGATGTTTTTAGCAATCTCTTCCTCTTCCCCAACAATCACCTTTGTTGCGGATGGAACATGAAAGCCTGCTTTTTCCGCAAGCCATTTAGGCGACTTCCCTACAATTCCAGCATTCAATCGTTTATTGTCTAATATAATTGAAGCGAGTTTTTCTTTTTCTTCCTTTTCTAAAACATATGCTCCAGCATTTTTCAACTCGATAATGAATTGTGCTTTTATCCTTTCATCAACCACCACCGACTGCTCTGAAGCACAAATCGTACCATGATCAAATGACTTACTTTCAATAATATATTTTGCTGCTTGTTTCAAATCTGCACTCTCATGGACATAAACCGGAACATTTCCAGGTCCAACGCCATATGCTGGTTTCCCAGAGCTATATGCTGATTTGACCATTCCAGGTCCACCGGTAGCTAGGACTAAGTCAACTTCTCGATGGGACATTAATTCCTTAGAAGACTCAAAAGCTGGATGTTCAAGACATAGAATACAGTTTTCAGGTGCCCCTGCCTGGATTGCCGCGTCATGCATTATTTTCGCCGCAAGTAATGAGCACTTTAATGCGGATGGATGAGGGCTAAATATGATCGTATTCCGTGCTTTTATAGCAATCAGTGCTTTAAAAATAATCGTCGACGTCGGATTGGTAGATGGAACAATTCCAGCGATTACCCCAAACGGAGCTGCTATTTCCCATACCTTCTTCTCAACATCCTCGTGAATAATACCAACAGTCTTCATATCTTTAATGGCTTCATATACATTTTCTGAAGCAAATAAATTCTTGATAACCTTATCGCGGACATTACCAAATCCTGTCTCTTCTACAGCTAACTCTGCTAGTTCAGTAGCGTGCTGAACAGCTTTTTCAACCATATTAAAAACGATTTTATCAATGTTATTTTGTGAATGTTGTTCAAGTTTCTCTTGAGCTATTTTAGACAAAGTTACTTTGTTTCTTACCTCTTGAATGGATAACAAATCACGATCCAACTCCATCGATGATTTTCCACCTCCTGTAGTCCTGCTTCCAAAGCAGGGAAAACCGATTTGGCTCAATTACAACAACCTATTACGTCCCTCCAAATGGAGATTCGGAAATTTTTCGAACTGCTTCTGCAAACGCTTCTGCAGCTGCCATACAAGATGATTGGGTACCAGTTAGCAAGCCTCCACCAAAGTTGGTTTCAGTAGGTGGACCATAGAAGACACATAAACGAACGTTCGCTGCCTTTAAAGCTGCTTCCAACCCCACGACTGCTTCAAGGGGAGGAGCAATTAAATAAGCTAACGGTGCTCCTGCTTCAACTCCCGCTACCTTCGATAAATAAGCTCCAGATTTAGAGATAGTATGAGCATAGTATGCATGACTTCCACTAGAATCCAGAGCATAAAAACAAGGTCCTCTCTCAATCATTTGAACCACAACATCTAAGCCACTTCTTGCTTCTGAAGGTGTTTCTGCCCCCAAAATACCAATAAATTCCCCAGACAACGGCCCAGAAGAATGAGCAGCACCTGCATAAAATGATTTCGCATAGACAACCTCGACAGCCGCTTTTTTTGTCGCCTCATCAAGTGCAGTATAACCAACATCATCACTTGTACACGTTACGAGTGCCAAGCTCTTAAGATGTGGCAGCAGCTCTAAATGTTTGGCAAGACCTTCGTCAACATTAGGAATTATCCGACTAGCTAAAACTGCTGCTGGCAGTGGATAAATATCTTTCCCCAAACCTCATCACCCCCAATCCAATAAAAAAATGCCATGCAACAGCATCTAAACTGTACACACGGCACCTTTGCCATTCTGATATTCACTTTTCGCGAGAACTAGCTATCATAAGTCTATTAGGAAGGACTGAAATATATGACTTCGTTTTTGTTTATCCTCTTTTCGATGGTGTTTCCCCTTTTTCATTATGTTAAAAATCTACAACTGATAATGATTCATTGCAATTCATATGTAATCATTCCGTAAACTTCTTCAACATTCAAATTCTTGTATTCTTTTAATTTCTCTTCTTTTACCCATTTTCTTGCTAATTGTACTGCAAACGGATAATCCTCTTCCATTAAAGCAATTACCGGTAATGCTTTCTCGTATCCAATCTTAAGGTCAAAATATACATTAAGCAGGATAGAGAAATCTTCAAGAATTGGCACCGATCCCTCGATAGCAATTTGCTTGCGGCTTAAATATGGGGTTGTCCCTACTAAATTAGTACTACCACCATACTTATCCTTTGCAGCATATTTCAAATTCTTAATTCCACTCATATATAACGCACTAAAACATAATGGGCAAGGCTCCATCGTAGAGTATAAAACATAATCATTCACTTTCTTATGTATACGATTATCTAATGTTAACATCGCATTAACTTCTGCGTGTGCGAGCTCGTTATGGGAGATAACTGTATTTGATAATTCATTAAAAACAGCACTTTTCCCGCGAGCAACGATCTCCCCTTGAGTGTTAACTATAACAGCCCCAATTGGCCTGGATCCTTCTTGAAATGAAATCCAAGCAGTATTAAAGCATTCTTGCCAAATATGTGGTATATTTGACCATTGCATGGTGGTCACTCTCCTTTAAATGTCTTTCTATCGAAAAAAAACACCTTTGATTTTCTAATTTTATTTGACCGAAGTATTATAAAACAAAACATGAACCATGTTATAGCAATGAGATAGCCACCGAGAACATCTGAAACATAATGTCTATTTAATAGAATTTGACCTATACCAATAAGGACAATAAGAGTGACAAAAAATACGGTTAAACTGTATTCCAAACCTTTACTATTCATTTTCCGATGAATCAAATAAATAAGAAACCCAAAAAATAAAAAGCCTTTCACCGCATGCCCACTAGGATAGCTATATGAAATGATGTTATTACCGAATCCCCAGAAGTCAATGTATGTAATTTCATCTGGTCGATCACGTTCTATCGTAAGTTTCATCACTAATGTTAGAATAACTCCCCCTCCCATTAATAAGAGGAAAAAGATAATTTGAATATATAACTTTTTAATAAGCAACCAAATCAAGGCAACTGCTGACAACAATGCAAGCATCTTGGTATAGGCGAGAAATGTTATTCCCTCCATTACCCTTTCCAGAATTGGAGATGACCATGAAGCTAACATATCCTCAACATTCGTATCAATTGTATAAAAAACATCATTTACAATAATTATCGTATATCCAACAGTTATACTGAGCAATAAAAGGAAAAACAATAATAATGTTGTATTTCTTTGCTGCATTTCATATTGCCTCCTTTTACTGATATTGTTTATCTTTGTTAAAAAAGATACAACCTTTATTGTACTATAATTCTGGATATTCCCACTACTATATATCTCTGATAACATATACGTGTAAAGTCGGAAAAAGTTTTATAAATTTTTTTACATATCAAGATGCTCAACATAGTGATCCAATAGCTCCATTAACACAGACTTTATATATTCTATTAATTCAACTGGTGATTCGACGCTGGCATTTTTGCCTAAAGAAATAAAAACATTCGAATAAAAAGGAATATCTTGTTCTGTCATTTTCCCCGTTATAAATCCTGAACCATCATTTCTTTTATGCAAAACTAGATTTGGCCAAATTTCAAGCTGATATTTTTCTAGCCCAGCAGTTGTTAACTCCACATGTAAAGTTAATGATTCCAAAGGTTTTTTCTGTAACTCAAAACGATTCTTTAATGTGTATTCCTTCAAATTGAGAGGGTTTCTCTCCTCATCAAACATTACTGACCTGATTCGATCACATCTAAATACTCGATAATCTTTACTCAAAAAACAATAAGCTGGACAATACCAATGTCCATTTTTTGCATAAATACCAATTGGTTGAATGCTTCTCTTTGATTTCTTATTTGTATTTTCATATTCGATTACAATTACTTTCTGTTCAATCGATGCTTCAAGTAATTGTTTTAAATTTGGAAGGTCTTGTCGTTGAAAAACTGTTACAAAATCTACCCGATCAGCCATCTTATCTATTGTCTCCCTCATATCCCCAGAAAGATTTAAATAAAACTTTCTTTCGATTGATTCATATTCACTATGAAATGGGAGTGAAACATAATTTCTTAATCCACGAATTGCAAAGAAGATAGAAACTACTTCATCTTCCGTAAAAGCAATTGGAGGAAGAATCCTTTCATGTAAAACTTGATATCCTCCATGTGGACCAACTTCAGAATATAGTGGTACCCCCATCTCACTTAATTCCTGCAAATCACGTAAGATGGTCCTTTTGGAAACTCCAAACTCCTCTGATAGCTCTCGTACTGTAAATCTTTTTTTACGATTGACCATCATTATCATTTCATTTAATCTTTTTGCTTTTGACATAAATGCCTCCCGCATAACTATGACATTACTTGTCACCATTATAGTCTATACTAAATAATTGAGAAATGATTTTTATAACCATTAAGGAGATGTTAATTATGAAATTGCAAGCCATTCCATATATCTTAATGAACGGAAGAGCTAGGGAGGCTATTGAATTTTATAGAAATGTATTAAATGCAGATATACTATTTCAAAGCAGTATTGGCGATCGCCCCAAAGATATAGCCTCACAATTTCTAGAAATTGAACAAGAGCTTATTGCACATGCAGTATTAAAAATCGGAGAAACACAGATTATGATTTCTGACATACTTACGGGAATTCCATCTATTGATGGGGGTAAAATTAGCATTTGCTTGATAATTGAGGGTGTAGCAAGCTCCCAACGAATTTTTAATCAATTAAAAGTTGGTGGTACAGTGAACTTGGATTTAGCTAAAACACACTATAGCCCTGCGTACGGAATAGTTACAGATAAATTTGGCGTTACCTTTCAAATTTCCACACAATAATTTTTAAAGGTGATAAAAATGAGGCCCAAACTTACTTTTAACTTAAGTGTTCAAGATTTTAAAAACTTTTATTGGTTGAAGGAAGAATTACAATTTTTTTGCAGAGAACATGGGCTATCAGCTTCAGGTTCAAAATTAGAGATTTCAAATAGGATCACTAATTTTCTGCATACTGGGGAGATAAAAACACCAATCAGAAAAAGAAAGGCCACTAGTAAACGTACTAAACAAAAATTAAGTTTAGATACAGTGATTACGGAGGAGCATCGATGCAGCCAAGAAGTTAGAGCCTTTTTCAAGACAGCAATTAATCAAAAGTTTCATTTTTCAACCTATATACAGAACTATTTTAAAAACAATGCTGGAAAGACATATCGTGATGCTATAGAGGCTTGGTATAAAGAGGAGGAACGAAAGAAAGACCCTAAATATAAGAATGCAATCAGTCCACAATTTGAATATAACCAATTTATCCGGGACTTTTTCGCTGACACAAAGAACAAAGGAAAAGGTAGAGAAGAAGCAATAAAAGCATGGAACATTATTAAAAAATTGCCCGGATCTAATAAATATATGTAAAAGGGGTTTAGCCCCTTTTACATCATTTCTTTTTAATTACATACAAAATGATCCAAAGAATTCCCCCAGCAAGTAGCGATGCCCACCAGGTGAAATTGAATGAAGGACCAATGTCAGGAATAAAGCGTACTGCAGTTAATACAGCTGCCATATTTAATGCAGCAACTGAACCTGCAATGACCATATCCCTTTTTGTTGTACGCTTCTTTTGAAATAACGAGTTTTTTACAAGCTTAAAAATAACCCATATCGTGAATATCACGAACATCGCAATCATGAGACCTATAACAATAACTTTAAATGGATAGACCTCTATATTTACTTCATGGAATCGTGAAACCACAAGGAAAATCATACCGCGTAATAGCAAAGTCCAGCTAACAATGTTACCGATGATACCTAAAACAAATGGTAGTACTGCACGTTTTTGCTCTTTAGGGAGAAGTTCAATAATTTCATCGGCGTATGCCTTCGGATTGGAACCAAATATGTCTTTAGCTGTTTTTCCTGCCTCTTGCCCTTCAAGTAAATGATCAAGCAACTCCATTAATACCTCTTCAGATTGCTGCTCAGAAATCAAAAATTGAAGTCGAATATAGACCAACATATCGCTATAATACACTTCATTTTCCGGAGTCAATAATTCTCTTTTTCTATTGTTTTCTTCGATTAATTTTGTTGCATTCATCTTTCTCACCTTCCTTTAAGTAAATCGTTCACCGGCTTTGAAATTTGTTTCCACTCTTCAGTAATGATAGTCAAAGCTTCATGTCCTTCAGCGGTTAAAAAATAGTATTTTCGATTAGGTCCAGCATCAGATGGTCTCATTTCTCCCCTAATTAATCCATTTTTTTGGAGTCTCAATAAAACAGGATAAATTGTCCCTTCACTTACATCATCTAGTCCAACCTCTTGCAATTTTTGAGATAGTTCATACCCATAGACTGTTTCCTTCTCAATAACTGCTAAAACGCATCCATCCAAAATTCCCTTTAGTAATTGACTTCTTATCGACATATACAACTTACCCCCACTAACATGCATTACAAGATAGTTGATAAAAAAAATAGCCTGAGATTTTTACTATTTGTTATTACAAGATAGTTAATAAAAAAAACAACTACTTGGTTATGCAAAATAGTTGTTTTTAATATAATTTATTTTTCTTTTTGTGTCAATAAGCAATCCGCTTAGCCCCAAACCTCTTCTAATGTATCCCTAAAGAGATTATCAAGCATATTTGTAGGATCTGGAATTTCAATATTTATGTTTTTTGTAAAATGCTCTAAATGTTCAATTTCCTTAGTGAGATATTGATTTATTACATCAATCTTTGGTTCTAGCGTTAATTCTTCACCGGCAATTTTACGCTCTAGTAAGGTTGCGATTTCATCTTTTAGTTCACCAGGATTAATAATATCTTTTACTAATTCCTCAAACTTAATGGGTGGAATTGTATTATACTTTTCAATCCATTTTGCCGCTAAAATAGGTCTTAATACATAGAAGTATTTTTTTATTTTAACCTCGTTGCCTTGTAGATAATCACGAAAATTCCCTTTTGCCATATTTAAATAATGGTAGATACATGATGCGGGCGAAAAAATATTCTTAGCTGAATGTCTCATTTGATCAATCGTAGTAAATGACTGATAATATATGATATTTGAACGGAGCCATTCCAAAAGTGGCGGATTGGATTTACGAAATAATCGTAGCGCTTTTGTTAGCTCCCAACCGCTTACATCTAATAGCTCATGGATAGGAATCGAAATTTTGTCTCTGCTAGGAATTTCGATAACATCTCTTTTATGATCAATCGATAAATACCACTCTTTTTGATGAACATAAATAAATCGAACATCATAGTCACTATCTTTAGAAGGGAATCCCCAAGCGCGGCTACCAGATTCACATGCATACAAAACTTTTACATCATAATCGATTTCAATTTGTTTTACTACTTGTTGAATATGTTGTTTCATCTATTTATCCCCCATTAACGGTTTTATATATGGTAACCTATAGGTGATTACATAACAAGATAGTGAGTGATGAAAATGTCTTTGATTAAAACTCATCCTATACAGTTGAGATTATTATATAGCGTTGCCATTATTGTTACCATATTTTTAGGCTTAGCTTCAAGAAAATATGGATATTTACTTCCTCCATTTGTAGCTGAAAATGGTGGGGATATGCTTTGGGCGATGATGGTTTATTTTGGGTTTCGTTTTTTGTTTGTGCGAAAGAGTTTTATTTCTGCACTTGTTTTATGCTTCATATTCACGTTTGGAATTGAATTTAGTCAATTATATCAAGCTGAATGGATGCATCAGATTCGTGGTACGGTGCTTGGAGCTTTAATATTTGGTAAAGGGTTTTTATTGGTGGATCTTGTTCGATATTCGGGAGGAATCATGATTGCAGTAGTGTTGGATAAAATATTCCTAAAATAATGACTACTCTTATTTTCTAGATAATGGTACTATTTATATAATCAATTTGAATGGAGATGTGATTAATGATATATAAACCCCGACACGAACCCCAAGAATTAATCATACTACGGTATTTACAACCCCGAATGAAGTTTACTGAAAAGGAGCAAAAATACTTTTCTCAGCTTGAAAAGGGTTACCAAGGCGAGATATTGTTTGATGCAAGATTAAATGACGTCCGGAATGATTTTCTAGTTCTGAATGATCTCTTGTTCGAAATTGGCAATTCTTTCTTTCAAATTGACTCACTACTAATTACCCAGAACAAAATTTATCTTATTGATGTAAAAAATTATGATGGTGACTTTTTTATTCAAAAAGGCAAGTGGTACACCTTTTCGGATATTGAAATAAAAGACCCACTTATACAGTTAACCCGTAGTGAATCCTTACTCCGACGATTATTCCACGAAAATGGCTTTAACCTCCCAATTGAAGCTTCACTTATCTTTATTAACTCTGACTTTTACTTATACCAAGCTCCATTAAATCTACCTATTACTTTCCCAACCCAGTTGAACCGCTTTTTTAAAAAATTAAATTCGATTCCATCCAAGATAACTGATAGACATTGGAAGTTAGCTGAGAAATTAAAAGCTTTGCATCTTATGAATAACCCTTTCACTAGAATACCAGAGTACACATATGAATCGCTTGAAAAAGGGATCACCTGTGTAGCATGCTATTCGTTTTATACTGATATTCGAAATAGTAGTTTTAAATGTTCTGGGTGTGGTTTCGTGGAAAATGTTGAATTGGCTGTGTTAAGGAGTATTAAAGAGTTTGTCCACCTTTTTCCGAATAGAAAGATACGACTAAATACTATTCATGAATGGTACGATGAAAAAATATCGTAATCAGAACTCCAAAAGATTCTTTCAAGAAACTTTAAATTAAAAAAACTTGGAAGGGCTTCTTATTATATGGAGGACTAAGATGGAGGTGTATAGGTGAACTTCTCCTAACTCTTACTTTTAGCGGCGATTCGCACATTTGCACCACTACTTTTTCCTTTTTTTTACTTTTCTGGTGTGGATTTGCGCATTTGCAACACTACTTTTTCCTTCTTTTTACTTTTCTAGTGGCGATTCACACGTTTGCACCACCACTTTTTCCTTCTTTTTACTTTTCCGGTGGCGATTCACAGGTTTGCACCACCACTTTTTCCTTCTTTTTACTTTTCCAATGGAGATTCGTGGCCATGCCTTTCAGAAGTTTCCCTTTTTCACTTTAAAAAGCAGGTATAAAAATAACGCATTCCTTTTACAAAATGCGTCTGGTAGGGCAAATCTCTTGATTATTTAATCTTTGTACGTTCTTTCCAAAGTATCATTGGATTTACTTGCCCTTCCTCCAACTGCATTTGGATCATTGATAACGAACGGTCTACCCTTAACTTTTTCAAATCCTCGTAAATCTCTTTTGACTTTCCCAAACCAACACCTGCGGCATCCTCAATAGAACCACAAAAATATACCTGTTCAATCCCTGCAAAATACATCGCACTTAGGCACATCGGGCAAGGCTCACCGCTTGCATACATGGTATATCCAGACAAATCATTTGTCTTCAACTGCTCCTGTGCACGTCTAATTGCTAACAACTCAGCATGCCCACTTACATCAAATTTCTTGTGCAGTTCATTTACCCCTTCCGCAATAATCTGATCATCCTTCACAAGAACCGCACCAAACGGCTGACCGCCACTATTAACATTATCCATAGCCAACACTACTGCTCTTTCCATAAATTTATCCAATCCAATTCCTCCTCACCATTTCTTTTACATAATACCTTATCAAATGAAGATAGTATGTGCAAAATATACAATTCTTTATCATATATTGAGATCAAAAAAACAGAAGCCTCGACCTCTGCTTCTGCCCCCTCTTTAATATACACTCAACTTCTAATCAATCATGAAAATTAGTCCCATCTGATGATTCTTTAATAATACCAACACGTACAACAAAGTCCCCGAAATGTTCCTTGTCCTCACGTTCCTTAGCATAACGCGTAAGCAACAGTCTCATTTCGCTTAAAATTTCATCCTCGCCAATATTTTCGAGATACATTTTGTTTAACCGACTTCCATCAAATGCAGCACCGAGATACATATTATACTTCCCTGGGGCTTTCCCCATAAATGCAACCTCAGCAAGAGCTGGGCGCGCACAACCATTTGGACAACCCGTCATTCGAATTGTAATCTCTTCATTTCTTAGACCATTTTCAACAATGATTTCTTCAATTTTATCAATTAAAACAGGCAAATACCGTTCACTCTCGGCCATCGCTAAACCACATGTTGGCAAAGCAACACATGCCATGGAATTACGTCGTAAGGCAGAGTAGTAGTCACTGTTAGTTAATCCGAAAATTTCAATTAACTCACTAATTCGTTCTTTATTTTCCTCAGAAACATTAGCGATAACTAGATTTTGATTGGCAGTTAGACGGAAGTCACCTGTATGGATTTTTGCAATTTCGTGCAAACCTGTTTTTAGTTGATAACTATCATAATCCACCACACGACCATTTTGAACAAAAAGAGTATAATGCCATTTACCATTAATTCCTTTTACCCAGCCATAGCGGTCGCCATTATGATCGAAATGATATGACTTAGCCTCAGCTAGCCTCCAGCCAAGACGGTTCTCTAATTCTTCCTTAACAACTTCAAGACCAAGTCGGTCAATTGTATACTTGAATCTTGCATTTTTACGGACAGATCGATTCCCGTAATCACGCTGTATCGTAATTATTTTTTCGGCAACCTCTATTATCTTATCAGGACCACAGAAGCCAATCACCTTCGCTACCTGTGGGTAGGTTGCTTTGTCACCATGGGTAAAACCCATCCCCCCACCTATTGCGATGTTAAATCCGATAAGCTTCCCTTCCTCTACGACCGCAATTAATCCGAGATCCTGAGAAAAAACATCAATATCATTCGATGGTGGTACTGCAATCCCTATTTTGAATTTTCTCGGCAAATACAAATTACCGTAGATTGGTTCGACTTCATCAACATCCGGCGAACTAGCGACTTTCTCCTCATCCAACCAAATTTCATGATAGGTTCTTGTACGTGGTAATAAGTAATCACTTAGCAATTTTGCATATTCATAAACTTCAGAATGTATTTCAGATTGATAAGGATTAGGATTACACATTACATTCCGATTAACATCTCCACAGGCAGCAAGTGTATTTAATAGAATACGATCAATTTCTTGTATTGTCGTTTTCATATTCCATTTTAAAATACCATGCATTTGAAACGATTGACGTGTTGTTAGTTTTAATGCTCCACTCGCATATTTATCGGATAGCTCTTCAAGAACCCGCCATTGTTCAGAATTTACAACTCCACCTGGAGCACGTACTCGCAACATAAAACCATATGCTGGTTCAAGTTTTTGTTTTTGCCTCTCATTTCGAAGATCTCGATTATCCTGTAAATAACTTCCGTGAAACTTCATAAGACGATTATCATCATCATTAATTCCTGAACTAATCTGATTTCTCATTGAAGCCTCTAATGTTCCACGCAAATAGTCGCTCTCATCTTTAATTCGTTCTACATCACTCGGAGTACCATCCGGCGCTTTTAATATTTGCTTGAAAACCATAACGAATTAACTCCCTTTCTTCCTACATTAATAAACATCACGCTGATAACGCTTTTGTTGTAAAAGTCTAGCAACATATTCCTCCGCTTTTTCACGGCTCAAACCACTCTCTGTTTCAATAATTTCAATTAGTGTGTGATGAACATCTCGTGCCATGTTCTTTTCATCACCACAAACGTAAACATATGCTCCTTCTTCCAACCACATAAATAATTCCTTGCTATTTTCAAGCATACGATTTTGTACATAAACCTTTTCTTCCTGGTCCCTTGAGAAAGCAACATCCGCTCTTGTCAGAACTCCACTTTCCAGCCATTTCTGCCACTCAATTTGATACAGAAAATCTGACACAAAATGTTGGTCACCGAAGAATAACCATGACTTTCCTTCTATACCAAGCTCTTCACGTTCTTGCATAAAAGAACGAAACGGTGCAACGCCCGTTCCCGGTCCAATCATGATAATCGGTGCTTCAGGATTAGCTGGCAACTTGAAATTTTCATTATGTTGAATAAAAACAGGCAAAATATCCCCTGGTTGAAGGCGCTCTGCTGTTAAAATTGAGCAAACACCATTTCGTCTCCTCCCATTTACTTCATAGCGAACAGCGCCAATTGTTAGATGAACTTCATCTGGATTAGCAGCTAAACTACTAGCAATTGAATATAATCGAACTGGTATTTTCCGTAGGACAGATACAAATTCTTGCGCTGTATTGCCCCAAACCCCAAAGTCGCGAATCAAATCAAGTAAGTCGCGCCCCTCGATGTATGCTTTCACCCTTCCCTCATTGCCAGGTGATAACAGGTCTTGATATTCCTGATTAGTGGAAAGCTTCCCTATCTTTTCTAGAAGAGGTTTTGTCAGAACCGTAATTTCATAGAATGAATACAGAGCATCATATAGTGAACGTGTATCACCTTGCTTTAAAGTCACAATTTCATCAGGACTCCAATTTAACTCATTAAGAATAAGATCAACTAGGTCAGGATCATTTTCCGGATAGATTCCAAGACTATCACCAGGTTCAAATGTGAGGCCAGATCCCTCTATTGACAGCTCGAGATGACGAGTTTCTTTGTTTGATCCTCTTCCATTCAAATTAATATTCTCTAAAACTTCTGCCTTGAAGGGATTCGTTCGTGAATATACGGATTCGGAGACTATCGACTGGACTCCTAATTCAAAATTTTCACTTTCACCCTCAGTATCTTTCAAACTACTAAAAACTCCCTGTATCCATTCTTCTGCTGGCTCATCATAATCGACGTCACAATCAAATCGAGGATAAAGCCTTGTTCCACCAAGTTCCTCCAATCGCTGGTCAAAATCCTTTCCAGTTTTACAGAAAAATTCATAGGAGCTGTCTCCTAGTGCTAATACTGAAAAATGTAAATCATCAAGCTTTGGTGCTCTTTTACTATGAAGATAATCGAAGAATGTCAAAGCATTATCCGGTGGATCCCCTTCCCCATGTGTACTTACAACAATTAAAAGGTTCTTGATTTTTTTTAATTGATTTGGTTTAAAATCATTCATGGAAACAACGGTTAATTTAAACCCACTAGTTTCAAGTGTTTTTGCAGCTTTGTTCGCTAGACCTTTTGAGTTACCTGTCTGCGAACCGTATAGAATGGTTACTTCTTTCGTAATTACTGCACCACTGCCTTGATTTCCAACCTGAATAACAGGTGAATTAGAATTAAGTCCAGATTGTATCGCAGCAGCTAGGTACCCGCTCAACCAAACCATTTGTGTCTCATTCATAGTTGGTAGAAGGCGGTTAAGAAGATCTGCCTGCTCTTGATTAAATAGACTGTTTAAAACCTGAAGTTGCAACGTTATACACCCCACTATTGTTAAAAAATAACTATCTTCTTACTGCTTGCACGTTCAATTACAATATCCTCAATGGCCTGATGTTGACTTAACGGACCGGTTTGTTGTATTAATCTTCCTGCTTTCTTCCTTCTATTAACCTCCCGTTCTACTTCTGCACTTAGTAATCCAGAAAATAATAAATATGGAAGAACGAAGACGATTCCAGTCCCTTCTTCTAAAATATTATCCAAACCTTGTTGAAGACTTGGTTCAGCAGCGGCTAAAAAACAAACGGTTACAAAGTCAATTCCTAGACGTTCCTTAAGCCCACTAGCAATCTGTGAAAAGTCAGCATGAATATCTGGATCACTACTTCCCCTAGCAACGATCAATAGTCGATCCATTTGACCAGAAGAATTCCTTACAAGCTCTGCTGCTGCATCTAGGATTTTCTCCTGTACTCCAAAGGGATCCTTCATAAGAATTTCAACATGTGGGAAATCAGCTTGTAAGGACGATAATGTCTGTGGGATATCATGTTTAATATGCCCTGCTGCAAGCAGGAACAATGGGACTACATTAATTACTGTTGCCCCCCTTGCAATGCACCGCTTAAACCCTTCATTAATCAATGGTTTCGTCAATTCTAAGAAGCTCATCTCCTGTATCGGAATATCAATTCGATTCATGACCCTTTCTATAAAATCTATAGCCTCACTTGCCCCTTTTTTTGAACGTGTGCCATGTGCTATATAAAGAATGGCTTCCATCTACTGAACCACTCTCCTCTTATCCATGGACAACCGGTACATTCGATAATTTTTCTTCTTGGAACCAGTTTAATTTTTCATGTAATTGAACAACATCACCAATCACAATCATACTTGGATTTGAGATATCTGCTTTCTTTACTAACTCTTCAATCGACTCAAGTGTCCCAATAACTGTACTTTGATCGTGGTATGTTCCCCAATGGATAAGCGCTATTGGAGTTTGCCGTGGTTTGCCATGATCAATTAATTTGTTGATTATCGTAGAAAGCTGTGAGACCCCCATATAGATACAGAGTGTATCTACGCCATTGACCAAATGTGACCACTGCTGTTCTGCCACTTGATCACCTACCTGATGCCCTGTAATCATGGCAAAACTCCTACTTAAAGAACGGTGGGTAACAGGAATTCCTGCATAAGCAGTAGCTGCTATACCAGCTGTAATTCCGGGTATGATTTCAAATGAAATCCCATGTTTTGCGCAGGCTTCAGCCTCTTCTCCTCCACGTCCAAATACAAAAGGATCACCGCCCTTGAGCCGAACAACTTGAAGTCCCTTTTTTGCATATTTCACTAAGAAATGATTGATTGTTTCCTGCTTCATCGTATGGTAATGTGGGAGTTTTCCACAGTACACAAGTTGCGCTCCATCCTTTGCTTTCTCCAATAGCTTTGGATTCACGAGCCGATCATATAGAATGACATCTGCTGCCTCAATATAACGTAGCCCTTTTACTGTTAAAAGGTCAGGATCACCTGGTCCGGCTCCTACTAAATAAACCTTGCCACTCACAATAAACACTCCTTCCATTTACCAAAAATTAAGAATCACAAAATGTGGTGTTCTCGAAGATAATGGAAGATTTGTTCCACTGCTTCGTCTACTGTCAATACGTTTGATGGAATGATGATTTCCGGACGTTCAGGCGCCTCATAAGGAGAATCAATCCCCGTAAAATTTTTAATTTCTCCACGACGTGCCTTCTCATAGAGCTGTTTTGGGTCTCGATTTTCACAAATTTCGATTGGACAATCAACGAATACCTCAATAAATTCTCCTGCTTCAAAAAGTGCACGAACTTGATCTCTATCTGACCGAAACGGAGAGATAAAAGCAGTTGTTACTACTTTTCCACTATCGATAAATAGCTTAGCCACTTCACCGATTCTTCTAATATTTTCAGTTCGATCATAATCTGAAAAGCCGAGATCACGATTAAGCCCATGGCGAATATTATCACCATCAAGGACGTATTCATTAATTCCTTGAAAATATAATTCACTAGAAACAGCGTTTGCAATTGTCGATTTCCCTGATCCTGATAAACCTGTGAACCATAAAACACAACTCCCGTGACCATTTTGAACACGTCGGTCAGTCTTTGTTATTGCACTATGATGCCAGACAATATTAGTTGCCTTAGACATGGCTTCCCTCCTCTAAACTAATGCATTCTCTTTCAAGCCTTCGATAAGTACCTCCACAACCTCTTTCCGACTAAAAGTGGATGGTGGAACTTTACCATTTCGAAGCATTTCTCTAACCTTAGTGCCTGATAAAATAACACGGTCTTCTTTAGAATGTGGACAAGTCTTATCTGAAGCCATCCCCTCACATTTATTGCAATAAAAGCTATGTTCAAAAAATAGCGGAATAATTCCAAGTTCATTTTCAGGAAACTCACTGAAGATGCGTTGTGCATCATACGTTCCATAATAATTACCCACTCCTGCATGATCACGTCCAACGATAAAATGAGTACAACCAAAGTTTTTCCGTGCAATTGCATGAAAAACAGCCTCTCTTGGCCCTGCATAACGCATAGCAGCAGGATATACCCCAAGTTTGACTCGTTCCTTTGGATAGTAATTTTCTAAGAGGACACGATAGCTTTTTAACCTTACATCTGCTGAAATATCATCAGATTTTGTTTCCCCTACAAGTGGATTAACAAATAATCCATCAACCGTTTCAAGGGCTGCCTTTTGAATATATTCGTGAGCTCGATGAATAGGGTTTCGTGTTTGGAAACCAACAACTGTTTTCCATTCATTTTTTTCAAACAAAGCTCTAGTATCCTTCGGCTCATACCAAACATCGTTAAATATGCCTTTTTCCGTCTTTTTAATAAGAGTTATATCCCCAGCGACATAGACAGTCCCTCTTTCAAAGAGTCGTTTAACACCTGGATGGACAAGTTCTTCTGTCCGATAGACCAATATAGCCTCTTTACTTAAGTCTGGTTCATACCATTCTGAAACTTTTAATACACCATAGACCTCGTTCTTAAAAACTAGTTTAACTTCTTCACCTTTTTTAAGTGTTTCAGCCTTTTTGTACGATACAGGAAGTGTAACTGGAATCGACCAAATCATGCCTCCTGCAAGTCGCATGCTTTCGACAACAGATTCATAGTCTTCCCGACCAAGAAAACCAGTCAATGGACTGAATACTCCAATTCCAATTAATTCAAGGTCACTTAATGCAATAGCATCAAGTTCAATCTCTTTATCGAGATGGGCATAATCAAAATCAGGATCATATGCCTGGATTAAAGTACCTCCATGAGGTTGCGGTAAAAATGACATTAATATCATACCTTTCATTGATTTTTATAATTTAATTGTTTTATAGTATCCACTAATTTAATCTAGTTAGATTCCTTCTCAGCTTCTAAATGAATAATTGGTTTCTGCCGTTTCAACAAAAACCACACACCAAATACTGAAATCAGAACGCTCACCATTACAATAATTGGGTAAACATTTTTTTCAATGAATAATTGAATAAGTGTGTAAGACAGTAGCATTGAGAGGACTGGGGATACAATCCAAACTGTGAGCAATTGTACAACGATTCCCTTTTTCAAAACTGCCTTCCCATGATTTACAAATCCGATTCCGATAATCGAAGAGGTTGTGATTTGTGTCAGTGGTACTGGAATTCCAAACAATGATGCAACTGTTACAATGCTTGCACCAGTACCTGAGATCACGCATCCTTCCTCTAACTTGATTGTTGTAATCTTTTTTCCATTCGTTTCGAGGACACGTCGACCTAGCAGCAATACACCAATGGCAACAAATAAACCACCCCAGAAAATACCGAATTCCTTAGAAAGAATTCCTGAACCAACAAGTGGACCAATTGCATTAGCAACATTGTTCATACCCGCAGAAAAAGCTTCAAACAATCCCATAAAAATCACAAGGACTGATAAAAACGGGATTGCTTTTGGGGCCAACATAACCCGTTTTATGTATTTGCTTTTTAAAAAAGTAGTAGCAATGATGGCAATCACAAACGCAAGTAAAGGTGTAATCAGCCAGAATAACATAATCCAGAGAACATTCGAGATAAAAATAGACTGATAGACAATTCCTGCTCCGATTACTGAACCAACCGCCACTTCACTCGTTGATAGAGGAATACCGAAAATATTTGCCAAAAATAACGATGAAGCAGCAGATGCTAATACAATTAAGGCAATTGGAGTCGAGAATGTACTAGAAGGGACAATCCCACTTCCAATTGTTTTAACAACCTCACCGCCACCAAGCCAAGCACCAAGAAATACTGCTATACTACAGAGGAGCAATGCTAGCCATTTCGATATCACATTTGAACCATATGCAATTCCCATCGAAGCAGCTGCACCACTACCTCCTATATTCATGGCAAAAAATAACCCAATTATTATAGCCATAAACATAATCATGTTACGTCCTCCTTAGCGGGTGTGAAGACCACACTCCGTCTTACCGATTCCCGCCCAACGTCCCTCACGTGAGTCACCACTATCACTAACAGGATGTGTACAAGGGAAACATCCAATACTTGGATATTGATGGTCATGCAAAATGTTATATGGTAAATCCCTTTTTCGAAGATATTCCCATACATCATCCCAAGTCCAATGGATGAGAGGACAAATTTTAATGTTCTTGAACTTATCATCCTTATTAATAAATTCAGTATTTGCCCTTGAAGGCGATTGCTCCCTACGAAGTCCAGAAATCCAAGCTTGTTTCGTCGAGAGAACCTCTTTTAATGGAATTACTTTCCTAATATTGCAGCACTCATTCGGATTCCTTCTCCATAATGCGGTTCCAAATTGTGCAGCTTGATCCTCAAGACTGATGGTCGGCTGTTTTCGTTCAATTCTTAAGGATGGAAAACGTGTCTCAATCTTATCAATCACTTCATAAGTCTCAGGAAAGTGCAAACCAGTATCTAAAAAAACAATATGAGCATCTGACTTACACTGTTGAATCAGATCAATTAGAACGATTGCTTCAGCACCGAAACTTGAGGCGTAGACAATCTTTTCCGCTGAATAGGTGCTATAGGCCCATTCTAATACTGCCTTTGCCCCTTTTGATTCATCATCTGTGTTAAATTGATTTGAAATTTGAATCCAATTATCATACGTTGTAACCGACATTGTATTAACCTCCTTTCATTCCTAAAAACATTCGAGAGTAGCTGTAAGAAAAGCACTTGAAAATTTCAATAAAAAAAGGCAGCCTCCCATTTTAATAAAATGGAGACCGCCTCTAGTTTTTCTAGTCAGCGATTTTTATTTGATTGAAGACGAACCTTTTCATTTTTCTCGATTTGAACAATCTTTCCATCTTGGACTACAAGTGTGATTGAACCATATTTAATTGATTCAAGCATCCTTTCAAGATGTTCCAATAATTCTTCCTTTCCATCAATTTTCAGTTGATTCGTCCCCCTTTCATTTTAATTTATAAATCTATAGCTACTCTTCATTCAAATTAATTATTAAAATTAATCCTACCATACCGATTGGTTTTATGTAAATAAGAAAATTAAATAATTTATGTAAATTTTATGAATAGACAAAAGTTGGACAATTTAACGATTACTTTCCGTTAAATCTTGTATTTTCGCAAGTAGTTGTTCCCTTACATGACCATCAATACGATAACGGTCTTCTAGAATTTCCTCTAATAAACGATTTTTTTCTTCAAGTCCGATGTTCAACTCTTTTACAATCCTACGGCATTGAAGTAAAAAAGCTGAATATGTCACCCAAGAATGATCAAATCGTTGATCGAACTCATGTTTCAACTTTCGAGAAAGCTTTGGGCTCGATCCATTTGTAGTCACAGCAATAAGAAGATGACCCCTCTTAACAACTGCTGGAAAAGTTACATTTCCTTCTTCATATTTATCAACTACACAAACTAATTGGTTGGGACTCAACATCTTTGCAAGTGAGTGGTTTGTTTGTCGATCATTTGTTGCAAGAATAACCAGGAAAGCATCCTCAAAATCATTTGGCCTTGCCTCTCGGTGGATAAGCTGATATTCATTGTCATTACATAACTGGAGAACCTTATCACAGAAAAACGGTGAAATGAAAATGAGAGTAGCCTTTTGTATACTCAAAGTCTCCGCTTTTCTTGCAGCAATCTTACCCCCGCCCACAATTACTACTTTTTTCCCCTCTACATTTACGATTAATGGTTGCATTTTCTTCCCCCTATATATTTGTATTACATAATAATTATAACTATTCATATAAGTCAAGTATGAATTAAAAAATCTAAACAAAAATAGAGTCCAAAAAGAACTCTAAAAATTTCGCTAAAACTATCAATTTCCTAACAACTCTCGTGTTTTTGCTAAAATTTCCTCATCCTTCAAACGGAATTTAAATTCAACCCGACGAGAAGCTTGATTACTATAGTTTCCTTTTTCATCAGTACGTCCCTCTGTAAATGATTTTCCGTTTACCGTTAATTTCGCTTGTAAATGTGCTTGTATGTTTTTATAAGGAAATTCTTCACTTAGGATATATTCTGCAACTCGATATGCCCTTTGCTGGGAAAGCTCTAAATTATACAGATAAGTACCGTCCTTATCGGCATGGCCCTCAATGATAATTTCGGAAATATACGCTTCATATCCACCTTCCAGTAATACATCTAGGTATGCAGGAACAAATTCATCTAAAAACGTAAAAGCCTCTGGTTTTAAAACTGCAGAATCATACTCAAACAAAATATCCGTATTAAAGATTAGTGCACCTGTTTTTTCATCAATTTCAATGCTAGAATCACTAAATTCTTTATTTATATCCTGGATTAAATCGACTCTTACTCCCATAATTTGATCAATCGTTTGTTTCATTTCTTTTATTTGAAACGATTTTATCACCATCATAATGATAAAAATAAGGATAAAGCATAGTAATACCGTCGTTAATAAATCAGTGAATGATGGCCAAAAGTGACTTTCCTCATTCTCGCGATGAAATAATTTCTGATATTTATTAATCATTGGTGCCAATCCTAACTCTTTCATTCATTGAACTTTGTGAGATAGACTGAAGCTGTCGATTGAGCTGTTGGAATTCCAGACTTATCCCACCGAGCGTTTGCTGTAATTGCCGAGCACCTCTCTGTTGGTTTTCATCCGTTATTTCCCCTATTTGCTTAAATTCCTTCTTCACTATCTCATTCATATCAATAATGTACTCACCAATATTTCTACTCACCTTTTCCAACTTATCCCCAAGAGTCCCCTCCAAATTCATCGCATATTTAGAAAGGCTGTCTTTTAAGGCATTGACAGTTGACTCAATCTGATTTTCTTTATAATTAAATGAATCTGACATTTGAGAAATTGTACGATTGATATCATTTAATAATTTAGTATGTTTTATACTTATCTGCTCATTTGAACGGGATGTTTCATTTAAATAATTTTCGATAGCTTGAGAATTTGTCAAATGAATTTGTAAATGCGAATTAAACTCATGAGTGAATTGTGTTAGTTCATCAAAACGGTAGGTTAATAGATTTTTATAATCTCCTTGTGCCTTATTAATTGTATCTAATGCAAGTGGTAGACGACCTATTGAATTTCCAAGTGACTTAAAATCATTTCTAACCTCTCTTAAAGAAGTAATCATTTCTGAAAGCTTTGAGCTAACATCGTTGCCAAATATACGTTCAAACTTCTGATTGTTTTCTTTCATTATTTTGATAAAATGTTCGCTTTGCCCATTCACTTTCTCAAATGCACCATAGATTGAATCCTGTCTTTCCGCAATGGATGAAAAGTATTCTTTCAAATCGATAATTGATTGTTGAAAATGATTCATCGTTTCCATATGTGAAGTTGTTAGTTCAGCAATTTTTTTATACGTTTCAGTAAAAGCAATCGTCATTTTTTCATTTCTTTGATCCATTTTGTCAAAATATGAAAACAATTGATCAAAATTTTTATTTAAATTCTTAACCCCTTTATCAAAGCCATCAGTTAATTCTTTTACACCATTAAAAATCACCGTAAAACTAGTAAGGTTCTCAGTCAGGCCCTCATTAAATTTAGCTAAGTCTTTGGCAGATTGCTGCAAACCTACTGTATATTCTTGGAATCCCTTAAAAGAATCTACAATGCTCTGTAATGATTCTTGATTCGTTTCCTTAAGCATTAGAATCGAGGAATTAATTGTTTCTGATACTGTAATAAGACGAGCTATTCCATCTGGTACATTTCCTTCTAGTTTGGACTCTGTTTTTAACATAATATCTGTGAGCATATATTCGGTGTTGGTAACCCGAGTAACGACTGTCATAATCAACGACAAACCCATACCTGCAATACTTGTATAGAACGCAACATCAATACCAGCAAGTACTAATGCTACATTCTCTACTAGTTGATCTCCTGTTGAATCAATACTACCAAGTGACATAGCAAGTCCGATGAATGTCCCTAACACACCAATCAATATAAAAATCGATACCGTCATCTGAATCATTTTAATAAGATTAACAACTGGAACATTAAATACGCGCCATCCTGAAAATTTATTTTGAACATATGTTTCAATTTTCATCGATTCCTGCTGATCGTTATGTTCATATTCGGCTTTGAAAAGATTCAATGGGGCTATATCCAATGAATTTGTATCACGGATAAAGTTACGAATTCTCCTCAATTTGCTATACAGTATAAAATGCATGAAAATTGTTATGGAAAATCCTAAAAAAAGAGCAATAAAAATAAATTCTATTAATGGACTAGATAAAACAGTTTGTGCTCGCTCATCACTCATAAAAAATTTCAAAATATATTCAACCATGCAAGATCCCCCTATTTGAAAATAAAGCTTGCAGCATAACTACCACCTTTGATTTATAGCTATTCAAAAGATGGACAAATCATGCATGGAAGTAGGGAAATGTAAAAACAGTTCTCTGCACGCAACAAAATAGGACACGGCTCATAGCTCCGCATCCCATTCATTATTTTTCCTTGATTAGTTTTTCTTTATCCTTTGTTGTAGGTGGTTGCTCCATCCATTCATTACTGATCATAATATCGGCGCCATCCTTAGCAAACTGGGCAACTTCAACTGATAAACGTTCATAATTCGTTACCAAGTCGGATCGTTGACTAGCTGCTGCTGATGTTGCATAATTCCCTATACCCGCAGAGCTTAATAAACCCATATGAAACATTGTCAGCTTGTCTGAAAATGGCGGTGTTGTTGAATCCGTTATCGAAATATCAGATGACACAGGAGATTGTATATTATTATCAATAAGCATATCAATAAATATCTTCATATGTTTTTGTGAAATTTCACATCCTCGTATCATCCATTTTTCAACTTTTTTGTTCGAAGAAGTTTGAGCAAAACTAAGAGAAAGCTTGCTTCCAATATGGTTATTTAAACTATTCATATATAGATGTGATATTTCCATTGCATTTAATGGTCGTTGTTTACTAAAAATAGAATAACCACTTAAATATTTCTTGCTATCTACATGGTCAGATTGTGTAGGATAAGGGATATAAGGAGCTCTAATATATAGTCCTTTTGACAATAATACATCCGTACATTTATCAAATAAATCAGCAGTTTCCTGAAGGCCCTTTATAAAAAATGTTTTGATTTCTTTTCTTGCACCAAAAGCAACAAAACTACTAAACCCAAGCATCCCAGTTCTAGCCATGTGGGTAATATACTGAAGCATAAAAGGATCCGTATATAACCTAGGGGCATCCAAATTAACATCTTCCTCTGTAAATCCTTTTGGGATAGGGAGGTTTTCGACCTTATACATATAGTTTAACGTATCAATATGAGAAGAAGAAATGGTATGTGCTAGTTCAATAATAGGACGAATATCTTCATCCTCTATAATCCTAAGAAAATAACTTAAAATGCATTTGGACATACTATCAATTAAGTAAGCAGTCCAAATACATGCAATTTCAGCAGAAGTTAATTGAGTGTGGTGTTCCGTCATATGTAAGCTACCTCCAAATAAAATTTTTCACAGTATACATATATTATTTTCAAATAACTGTTAAATTATGTCTATAACCAAGGAAATAAACTCCTTGGCTTTTTTCATTCCGCAATTCCATTAATTTTTTTCTTATCATTGGTTGTTGAAACATTTATATAGAAACTCTTTTTATGAAGGAAAATGAAGGAAATAGTCGAATTATATTTATAGAGGATAAATAATTTTTCATATTCAAATGGAGGAAATTTAATCTATGAAAATCGGATTTATACTAGTTGTTATAGTCATTCTACTATTATATGCAGCCCTCTCCTTCTATATTGGGTATAATGGTTGGGTGTGGCTTAAGAGGTCATTTTTTTTTAAAAAGAAAAAAACATACACCTTTATCATCATATTATTATCACTTTCAATCTTTGTTAGTGTTTTCTCAACTTGGGTGCCATTAATCCTAATTGGATATTATTGGTTAATCCTTGTCGGATATAGCCTTATTTTATTGCCTCTAGCTAACATCCTATATTTTCTCATTAGGAAAAAAGGTATTCGTTGGATTGGTAGCTCGGTTCTAAGTATCTATCTTTTCATTTTCATTTTTGGTACATACAACGCTTGGAATCCGATCGTGCGTAACTATAGCATAGCTATTGATAAGAACATAGAAAGAGAAGAGCTTAACATCCTCCTTGTGTCAGATTTCCATCTTGGTTCAATCGTAGGTAAAAATCATTTACAGCGATTCGTAGATATTGTAGATGAGACGAAACCTGATATCATCCTTATTCCTGGCGATTTGATTAATGACAACATAGAGCCCTTTAAGAAAGAAAATATGGCTGATATTATGAAAAAGATAAAGGCTCCACTCGGCGTGTATGCTTCCTTAGGGAACCATGATTATTATGGAAATGATGATGAAGAAATTGTGAAAACAATGGAGAAACTGGGTATTAAGGTATTAACCGATGAATCCATTATGATTGAAGACGAATTTTTCATTATAGGGAGAAACGACCCAACAGATGAGAATCGAAAAAAGATGAGTACACTTGTTTCTGGTCTAGATAAAACCAAGCCACTTATGATGTTGGATCACCAGCCTACCGAACTGGGAATTGCCGAGGACAACGGGGTTGATTTGATTCTATCTGGCCATACACATAGAGGTCAGGTTGCTCCAGCTAACCTAATTACAAACATGCTATTTGAGAATGATTGGGGATACTTGAAAAAGGGTAAGCTACATTCCTTCGTCTCATCGGGCTTCGGTACATGGGGACCACCTCTACGAATTGGTAGCCAAGCGGAAGTAATGATGATTCATGTTACGTTTGAATAGTTCAAGTAATGAATGAGGAAAAGGGAATCGGACCCCTTTTCCATTATTTATGTAATTCACAATCATTCACTTCCCCCCACTAATCATTCATTTCCACTCTTCCCAAATAGTAATTCATGAGTTCAGGAAACTCTTTTATTTCCTGGATACCCTTGTCGCTTAATACATAGACACCTCTTTTGATTCTATCAAACCAACCATAGTAGTTTTTCGTTAGAATAGATGGAGTTTTATCACCAGTTCCCATCTCCTTCAAAGTCTTTGGGGACAATGGCCCAAAGTTTTTTAGATAAGACGCGATTTGGATACAATTCTCCTTGTAAGCCGTCATTATTTTGGTTCGACTACTTCCACCAACATTATAATCGGAACTTCGACCATTTACTTCTTTTATTAACATCGCTCTTTTTCTTTTATTTAGTTGCATGCTTTTATTTCGGTCAAAAGGTGTAGGCTCAAATAAAATATCCGTTTTTGTGCGGTTAACTGAAAATGAAACAATAATTAATCCTAATTCCAATCTGCGTATTAAATGGCAAATGTCATTCCAGCGCTTGGATCTTAAACTAATTTTCGGCTTTGGTATCGCAATATACACTAATTTCGTTAATTTCTGTCGCTTTGTCGCTTGGATAAGAAGATCCGCGTTTAATGAAAGTTTTAATTCAATAACAACCAATTCATCACCTTTTATAGCAACGATATCGCAGTCATTAACCTCCCCATAAACCTCATATCCTTCTTTTAAAAAATACGTTTGTATCGGTTTATACAAATCTATTTCTTTTAATTTTCCTTCACCCATATAAACACCGTCCAAATCAACTTCCAAATAGGCTTCATAACCTTATTTTATCATTTTTATGATTAAAAAAGTGTCAGCATTTAAGAGTAAAAAAAGCACCTACTCTATTTTTTCAATAATAGTAGGTGCTTTGATACAAATGATTTATTAGTTTCAATTTAATTCAAGAGCTGGTCCAAAGAATTCATAATGGATTTGATCGGTTTCAATCCCAAGTTCGCGCAGCATTTTATAGACTGCTTGCATAAATGGTACAGGGCCACAAGTGTAAATAATTGAATCCTTACTTGGTATCCATTGCTCTAACGTTTTAATAGTAAGGCGTCCATCAACTGAAAATTGTTTTTGTTGTATATCTTCATTAGTAGGTTGTTCATACGCTATGTAATAGTTCACATTCGTATTTTCATTCACTACATCTGTGACTTCCTTATGAAATGAATGAACATTCCCATTCATCGTTGCGTGAATAAAGGTAATATCTGATACATCTGATTGTACTGCCTTTTTTAGCATACTCATCATTGGTGTAATACCTACTCCCCCACTGATAAATACAATAGGATTTTCATCTGGAACATACACAAATTCACCAGCAGGTGCACTGATTTCTATATGATCTCCTTCTTGAATCATATCGTGAAGGAAATTTGAAACTCTTCCATCCGGTTTTTCGCTGTTATATCTTTCTCTTTTTACAGAAATTCGATAATATTCTCCATTTGGAGCATCAGATAGACTATACTGACGGATATGTGTAAAAGAATCATTCCCATCTTTAACCTTAATGCTAATATATTGTCCTGGAAGAAAGGACGCTATTTTCCCACCATCAACTGGTTTTAAATAGAAGGATGTGATTACATCACTTTCCTTCACTTTTTTAGACACAGTGAATGGACGAAAATCCTTCCAGCCACCATCTTGAGATTCAGCCTCGATATATAAATTTTTCTCTATTCCTATGAAAGCATCTGCGATTACCCCATATGCCTCTTCCCAGGCAAGAATCACTTCATCGGATGCACCCTCTCCGAGCACGTCTTTAATTGCTAATAATAAGTGCTTTCCTACAATTGGGTAATGCTCAGGCTTAATACCAAGTGAACGGTGTTTATGACCAATTTGGACGACAGTTGGAATAATCGCCTCCAACTGATCAATATGTTTTGCAGCAGCATATATAGCACTTGCTAGAGCTTTTTGTTGTCTCCCTTGCTTTTGATTTGCATGATTGAAAATATTAAGTAATTCTGGATGATTACCAAACATCAATTCATAAAATCGTTTCGTGATTTTTTCGCCATTTTCTTCAAGTACAGGGACAGTTGATTTAATAATATCGATTGTTTCTTGTTGTAACACTCGAGCCACTCCTTCTAATCTAGTTGTCTATTTATGATGTGTTTTATCACATTACCAACGTTAGTATAGTAAATACCAACTTTTTCGCGTGTGATTTAAATCACACTTTAACTAGTGTTCACAACACTGTCAAAATCTCTAGTACTGTAGTCCCAATTAATTGTCGATAAACATTCGAATTTCAAACACTTTTTTATACGCTATGCGATTTCTTCCTATTTTCTTTCCATTTAATTCTTTTCCCAGAACTAAACTCGTTAACATTTTTGTAGGTTTTTGTTAATACAATACTTTTAGAGGTGAAAAAAAATGGCTAGAGTAAAATACATCGACAGTGACATTGCTTTAATGGCAAGGATGATGAGGGCAGAAGCCGAAGGTGAAGGGCGCCTCGGAATGCTAATGGTTGGTAATGTAATTGTAAATCGACTAAAAGCAAATTGTTTAGATTTTAAAGGTTTAAGGTCTATACCTCAAGTCATTTATCAAGTGCAAGGAGGAAATTATTCTTTTGAAGCAGTGCAAAAAGGTAATGTTTTTTATAACAGAGCAAGAGATGTTGAAAAAAGATTAGCAAAACAAACATTAGACTATTGGCGTGATCATCCATCTAAGTTTGCTCTTTGGTATTTTAATCCGTATGCTTCATGTCCACCTACATGGTACGGTCAACCATTTACTGGACAATTTAAACAACATTGTTACTATGAACCACAGGCTAATACATGTGAAAGTGTATATAGCGGCGGATAAACAACACACACCTGAACAGCACCTCCAATTGTTAGACACATAACTAACGATTGGAGGTGCATTTTGAATTATGAACTCAAAAAATGATAATAGTGAGTGGTGGGACGAATATTTTTATGCAATTTTATATGAAGAGTGGAAGCAGGCTAAATATTAATTTATAGCAGTTTTTTAACAAGATTGCTATGCTTGAGCTTTAAGAAAAAACTTGTCCTCCATTCACATGTAATGTTTGTCCGGTTACAAATCTTGAATCATTCGATGCAAGATAAACAAATGTAGGTGCAACTTCGAATGGTTGGCCTTGGCGGTCCATTGGATTGCCTGCAAGGGTTACTTGATCTGCAGAAAAACTTGATGGAATTAATGGAGTCCATATTCGGCCAGGTGCTATCGCATTTACACGAATTCCTTTGCTCACCAAGTTTCTTGCTAAGGATCGGGTAAAGCCAACAATTGCAGCTTTTGTCGCGCTGTAATCAATTAATTGATCATTTCCGTCAAATGCAACAACGGAGGCAGTATTTATAATTGAGCTTTCTGCTTTTAAGTATTTAAGTGCTGCACGGGTTGTATAAAAGTATGAGTAAATATTCACTTTAAATGTATCATCGAATTGTTCATCAGAGATATCTAGTAAGCTTAATTGTTGAAATTGGATGCCTACATGGTTGCACAGTATGTCAAGTTTTCCGAAGGTTTCAATGGTCTTTTCTACAATATTGATGCATTGTTGTTTGTTCCTAAGATCACCCGGTAATAACAAACATTTTTGTCCAAGCTCTTCAATTCTATTCTTCGTACGATTTGCATCTTCATGCTCCTCCAAATACGATATCGCAACATTGGCCCCTTCCTTCGCAAATGCAATCGCTGCGGCAGCACCCATTCCACTGTCACCACCTGTTATTAATGCTGTCTTGCCTTCTAATTTTCCACTACCTTGATAATTTGGATTTTCAATGATCGGTCTCGGAACCATTAAGCTTTCAATTCCCGGCTGATGATATTGGCGCTGCTCTGGTACTGTAATCGCAATTTCCTCAAATTGCGTAATCTTACCGTAATTAGGATGCATCGGATACTTATTTTTATCTAGTTCTCCATTAGTCATTTTTTATCAATCCCCCAAATCAAAACAACATCAGATTACTTTATGTAATATGAGCATCGATTGTGTCTAATCTTAATTGGAGGGACAGTTCCGGTATGGATGTAAGTGAATAATATAGTCAGAAATAGAGCCAAGGAGGTTTACAAATGGAATATTACTACAATCCAGAGGTAAAATTATTATTAATCCCGTTTTCAAATGAAAAGGTAAATATTCAATATAATGAAGACCCAGTTAAATTTCAGTTGCCAATGATTGGACCAAGACCACCTTTTTATGCGAATCCAAGATATGAGGAATATTATCCGGTTATTTAGGAGCTTTGTAGAAATCTTATAAGCGCACACCCATCTCAAATAAAAATCTGCCTCTGAAAAAAAAGAGGCAGATTTCATCAATAGCCTGAATCCTCCGAAATTAGATTATCAAGCATTGTATAATCATAATTCTGTAACGGCTTTTCGGCTGGACCTTCTAGAACTTCCCCGGTATAGGAGAATCTTGAACCATGACATGGACAATCCCAAGACCTATCACCACTATTCCATTCCACCTCACAGCCAACATGTGTACAAGTCGTATCTACAATATATACTTTTCCTTCATCATCTTTATAAGCACCTTTTCGATGACCATTTACAGAAATAACCGCACCTTCTCCGTTGGCTAATTCGTCAACATTTGTTTGAGGAAGTTCGATTTTTCCTTTAATTAAATGTTTAACAACATCTGCATTTGAGACTAAGAAGTTTTTCAGACTAGGATGCGCATAGAATCGTGCGGGTGAATATAGCTCCCGATATGGGTTACGTCTACCCAATATGATATCTCTTAGTAATATTGCCGCAGCTGTCCCGTTCGTCATACCCCATTTTCGATATCCAGTTGCGACTAAAACGCGTGGCTGTCCAGATGTAACCTCTCCAATATATGGAATTTTATCCAAGGTCTCTAAATCTTGTGCAGACCAACGATAAGCAACCTCCTGAAGATCAAAAACCTGGTTGCCAAAGTCTTCCAATGCCTTGTAGTGGTTCATTGTGTCTGTTCCCTGGCCTGTTTTATGACTTTCGCCGATAACTAATACCATTTCCTCATCATTATGTTTGACTGAACGAAGGGAACGGTTTGGCTTATCAGCGCTAATATACATTCCACCCGGGTAGCTTTCCTTCGTTTTTACAGCGAGTATGTAAGAACGGCTTGCATGCATTCTACCAGAATATAATCCCAGCCCTTCATAAAACGGGAAATGTGAGCAAGCAAGAATAAAACCACCAGATACCCTTTTTCCATCCCGAGTTAGAACTGTTGGATGCTCTTCAGTTTCTACATTTACTGCCACAGTGTGCTCAAAGATTAGGCCGCCTTTTTCTTTGATAATTTTTATGAGATGGGCAAGATATTTCACTGGATGGAATTGTGCCTGATTTTTCATAACGAGTGCCTTTTTAATTTGAATATTAAAAGGAATTTGTTCCACAATGCCGCCTTCTATTCCAATTGTCTTATACGCCCTTGCTTCAGTTTCTAGCTTTTTAGCGTACTCATCAGTCGTTGCGTACACATATGCATCTTGATGATTAAACTCACATTCAATTTTGTGCTCCTGAACTGTTCGTTCGATAAAATGTAAAGCATCCATATTGGCTTCATAATACAGCCTTGCTTTGCTTTGACCAAAGTTAGTGATGAACTCATCGTAGATAATGTCATGCTGTGCGGTAATTTTTGCTGTTGTATGTCCGGATGTACCATTTACCAATTTTCCCGCTTCCAACACAGCTACCTTTAAACCATCATTTACTAATAGATAAGCTGCAGTGAGTCCAGTAATCCCTCCTCCTACAATTACTACATCTACATCAAGATCATCCTCTAATTTAGGGAACTCTGGTAATTCTATCGATTCCCACCAGTATGGCTCAGGATTCTGAGGTAACATTCCACTTTTTGGGTTGCTGTTTGTCACACTTAACCCTCCATTCAATATTTTAACAATATTGACTTTAGGGTTACCATTTTACGGAAAAACATTCACCTTTTAATTTCCTAATTTGATTCCACTCACGAATGTTGCTGGGCAATTTTTCTGTATCCCTACCATCAAATCCTGATGATAGATCCAAGCGGTTTGTCCTTTATTAGTTGCACCAATCCAGACGAATTCTGGATCTGGGCCACTTGACCCGTTATATGTAACAATTAAATGTTTATATTTTTTATGATTTGTCTCGATTTCCTCAAAAAGTGTTAACTGGGGATCGAATCGACCATTTCCCTCCGTATATTCACTTCTATATTCACTATATTCTGGTAGGTCATCATGGTGTTTTTCCTGACTGAAGGTGATCATTATATTTCGATCTTCTATCACTAGTAAAACATATTCGTAAGATAACCCCGCACTTCGGATTTCGGCAATGATATTCTGTTCTAGATGTTGATTTGCAAGATGGTAAATGGAGTCAAAAACATAGGAGGCCCGCTTTCGGGAAATAAAGTTTCTCGCAGTTTGGATTTCTGGTTTCCCTTCCTTTTCACTGTAAAAGCGTGATAAACCTAGCTTAATACCGTTAATGATTATACGCTTAACTTCATCACTTAGATCAAATTCATCTCTTAATTGATTCAATTAAATCACCATCCTCCACCATTTCTACATTCTCGAAAAAACTTATTCATCTTGTATATTCTATGAAATTCGAAAATTCCCTTTATTATTATTAGGTGAAATAGTCATGATTTAATAGGTTTTTCATTTTATTTAAGTGGGTATTTACGAGGGCTTACCTTGAGGATTACTCTTTATCTCCTCTTCTACCATTTGATCTAATCGTTCAATCATTTTAATTGCCTTTTCTTCATCAATTTTACGATAATGATGCAGACCACCTTCTTCTTCATCCATCTCATCTGCTAGTTTTGTAATTTGTTGAAGGGGTGTTCGTTGGATATAGCTATCTTTAATATAGGAGTCTGTATGGAATAAAATTGCAAATGCAATATCCTTTGCATATTGTGGATTTTCACCTAATCGAATCAATAATTTATGAGCTCTTTCTGCACCTTTAATTGCATGAATATCATTTTGTTTATATAAGCTATAATCCCATTTCCCATTTTTATACCAGGTGTAATGTCCCATATCATGGAGTAATGCCGCCTTCGTTGCAAGATCCACAGATACATTTTTTTGTTTTGCTAATTTAAATGCATGATATGCACATGCAATTGCATGGGCAATTCCAGAACGTGATAAATACTTTTGAGCTATACGATGATTATATATTTGTGTCAATGTTACATACCTCATAGCTTCGATCCTCCAACAACTAAAATTATTTGAATCTTACCATATGTCATAAAAAAATAGCAATAATGAAGAATAGGGACAATCCCATTTTCTCTGGAACTGTCCCCTCTTACCTTTATGGATGTTTCTGTAAAAAGTGATACACTGCTCCAATCATCCCTGCGTGGTTTCCAAGTTTCGCTAAAACAATTGAGGTGTTTATAAAGAAATTAGATTGTAGATATTTCTGTATTTCTTCCTGGATTTCTTGTAAAAAAATATCTCCCCTAGCTGTAATTCCCCCACCGATAATGACCCTTTCAGGATTGAAAATATAAATAAGATTGGATATCCCAATTGCTAGATATTTGTAAAACCGTGATATTGCTCCTTTTATTTCCGCATCTCCTTGATCGTATAAGTCGAATATTTCTTTTCCCGTCCAGTTGTAGTCACCTTTTAGCTCTTGAACAATTCGAACTAAGCCAGACATTGAGGCATTTTGTTCAAATGGTTCTCCCTCAATCTTCATGTATCCCCATTCACCAGCACTAAATGAATGTCCAGAATAGAGTTTCCCGTCAATTACGATTGCCCCACCAATTCCAGTACCAATGGTTAACATAATAAAATTTTTTGTATGATGATTACCTAACCATTGCTCACCCAGTGCTGCGCAATCCACATCATTTCTTACCTCAACTGGTAGCTTGAGAGCTTTACTAACAGAGCTTTTCACATCAACACCTTGATAATGCGGAATGGTTACTCCTGCAGCAACAATAACTCCTGTATGAAAATTAACTTGTCCTGCAGTGCTTATAGCAACCCCTTGAACTGAATACCTTTTTATCAATATTTTGCCCAAATTAATTATTTTATCAATAATGGCACAACCACCAAGATGTGCATCCGTATCGATTAAACCATGCGAAGTGACCGTACCCACTTCACTCACTATCCCATATTTTATTTTTGTTCCACCAATATCAAATGCTAGATAATGCCTCATGTTAATCGAATACCTTCTGCGAAACTTTTTGTTATGTTATGCGGCCTAGTTATTGCACCTCCAACTACAATTGACCAAGCCCCTAATTCCAACATTTTTCGTGCTTGTTCAGGTGTACTAATCCGCCCCTCTGCTATAACAGGTACTTTCATTGTATTGCAGAGTTGCTCAACTAAATCAAAATCTGGTCCTTCAAGCTTCGGACTGTCAGAAGTATATCCAGAAAGTGTCGTTGATACCATATCTACTCCACAATCAATTGCATATTCCGCATCTTTTAATGTTGCAATATCAGCCATTACTAAGGAATCACTATTTTCATGGATATATTGGACCAAATCTTTCAATCTCTCTTTATTCGGTCTTTCTCGAATTGTTGCATCTAGAGCAATGACCTCCGGCTCAACAGCAAGCAACTCCAATACTTCTTTAAGTGTAGGTGTAATAAACACTTCACTATCAGGGTAATTACGCTTAATAAGACCAATCACAGGAAGTCCCGTTTGTTTTTTTACTGCTGCCACATCTATGGCAGAATTACTTCTTATTGCACTTGCCCCGCCTTTTTTAGCAGATTGCGCCATTTTCGCCATTATTTCAGAGCCATGTAGTGGTTCATCCTCTAGGGCTTGACAAGAAACGATTAACTTCTTATTAATCTCTGACAGAAAAGATAGAGAGGTCATCCCATCATCTCCTTTTCTTTTATGTTTGTATATTCTTGAATAACCTTTAAAATTTCCTCATTCAACATTGTTAGGGATTGATAATCTGTAGGTGAAACTGGTAATAACGGAAGCCTTGGAACCCCAGTATCAATACCTCTTAAGGAGAGAATATACTTACATGCTCCATATAAAGATGGATAATCTAGCAGTCTTTTTATAATGCTGTTTATTTTAAATTGAAGTTCTTGTGCCTCTTTAAACTTATTTTCCATAATAAAAGCATCTACCTTACAAAATAACTCCGGCATGACCCCATAGGTTCCACCTATACCTCCATCCGCCCCCATCATTCTTCCACCTAAAAATTGCTCATCTGGTCCGTTATAAACGATAAACTCTTTGCCGGCATTTGCTTTAAATTGCTGTAATTCAAACACACTTTCACCAGACATTTTAATGCCGATAACCTTATCTTGTTTGGCAATCTTCATAAATAATGGTTGAGTTAAATGAAATCCAGTTGTTTGCGGTATGTTATAAATAATGAATGGCAATGATGATGCATTGATCATCTTTTGCCAATGTGTCTCAACTGCCTTTTCTGATAAGCGATAGTAAATTGCTGGTACAGCAGAAACAGCATCTGTACCATTCTTTTCAGCATGGATAGCGAGCTCGACACTTTCACGAGTTGAATTTGCACCAATATGCACAATAACTGTTAATACTTTGCCTACTTCATCCATCACTGCCTCTACAACCTTTTTCCGCTCTTCAGCAGTCTGAAGAATTCCCTCTCCAGAGCTTCCACAAATATAAAGGCCTCTCACACCTGTATGAACATATGAGCGTGCAAGTTCTTTCACGCGACTAATACTTACCTCACCTTCTTCATCATAAGCTGAGTACATAGCCACAAAAATGCCCCGGAACTTGTTTATATCCATTTTTTCCATATTCCCTTCCCCCTTCACGTACTCGTATCAATTATCCTTTTACTGCCCCAAGTGTAATTCCTTGAGTAAAAGACTTTTGGAACAATAAGAAAATCGTAATCATCGGGATGGATGCGAGTGTAGCACCTGCCATCATTACTCCGTAATCTGTTTTATATTCACCTTGCATCGTCGCCACACCAAGAGGTAGGGTCATCATATCGGTTGAACGTGTTATAACGAGTTGACTAAAATAATCATTCCAACTCAACATAAATGTAAAAATAGCTAAAGCTCCAATTGCTGGTTTGAGCATTGGTAGAACGATTGAAATAAAGGTTCGAATTTGACTAGCACCATCCATCTTTGCAGCTTCCAAAAGTTCATTAGGAATTGTTTGAGAAAATTGCTTCATTAGGAAAATGCCAAATGGCCAGCCTATTGCCGGAAGAATGAGACCTTTATAAGTATCTACCCAGCCGAAGTCAGCTAACATCGTAAATAATGGTACTAAAATAACTTGTTTCGGAAGTGCCATAGCAGCAATTAAGATTGTAAAAATAAGCTTTCGCCCTGGAAATACCTTTTTTGCAAGAACAAATCCTGCCGTCGCACTAACAAAGCATACTGCAACCATTTCACTGAACGATATAAAAAAACTATTAAATGTCCACCGCCAAACTGGATTATTAAATAGAGTTATCCAATTATCCAAAACTGGTTGGAGTGGAAACCATTCAGGTGGTATCGTTGTGGCAACAACTTGTGCCTTAAATGCACCTGTAACAATCCAATAAAAAGGAAAAATAAAAAAAATTGCTGAAAGTGTTAATATGAGTATTGAAATTATTCTAAAAGGTCGAAAAACAAATTTACTTTTCTTTATCGCACGTACTAATTGTTTCCTAGTCTTCAAATCAGTTTGATTTACTTCCTCATGTCCTCTGTATTCGGTTTGTGATTTCACAATGTTCCCCACTTTCTAATACTCAACATCACTGCCAAAGTATTTAAATTGAATTAACGAGATAATTCCGATGATAATGGCTAAAACTACACCCATAGCGGAAGCCAAACCGAAGTTACCAAGAAGGAAAGCTTGTTCATATACTCCATACATAACAGTCGATGTGCTATATACAGGCCCTCCTGATGTAAGAAGTTGTATGAGTGCGAAGATCTGAAATGAATTAATCGTCGTAATAACAATGACATATAAATTTGTTGGCATAAGCAATGGCCATATTACTTTTCTAAATATTTGCCCTGGTGTTGCACGATCAATTTGCGCTGCCTCGATATAAGTTGTAGGAATATTTCCTAGAGAAGCAATATACAAAATGATCGGTTGACCAACAGATGTTGTAATCAAAATAACGGTTATTGCCATTAATGCCGTTCTAGTATCACCTAGCCAAGAAATAGGCTCCATACCAAAGAATCCAGTAATATAGTTAAGTACTCCAAAGTTTGGATGATAGATCCATCCCCACACAACCGTAACACTAACCACTGAGGTAACGGCAGGAAGGTAGAAAACACCTCTAAAAAAGGACCTTGTAAATTCACTCCTCTTATATATAGCCATCGCAACAAATAGCGAGAACATAATGACGATTGGTACTGCTACCGCGACAATAATAATCGTGTTTCTCAATGATTTATGAAAGGTTTCATCGTGATAGAGGGTCATATAGTTATCAAATCCAATAAATTCGAAACTTGTAATGGTATAATCGTAGAGGCTCATATATCCACCTTTTAACATTGGAAATAGAACAAAAATCAGGAAAAATGTTAATGCAGGTAATAAAAATAAATAACTCATGAGCCAATCACGATAGACATTTTTCTTTAACTTAAGAACAGTAGCTATCAATTTTATATTCTCCTATTCTATTTTTTATTGAAAGAGAGTAGCGTAGAATCACACGCTACCCCCAATTCAAAACCTGTATAAAAAGTTGAAATTACTTATTTCTCCTTACCCTTCTTGATTGCCTCGTTTGCCTTTTCAGCAAAATTATCCAAAGCCTCTTGGGCTGTTTTTGTACCAAGAATAGCTTCTTGAAGTGCAGGGAACCAGAACGTACGAATTTCCGCATAACCATCCGCAATTGTTGGAGGATCTGTAATGAATTTTCGTGCAAGCTCCGAATATTCATATTCAGAACCTTCATATACACCTGTAATTGAATTACGCGCTGATAAACCGCCGGTTTGAATTAAATTTTTCTTACCCCATTCAGGATCATTCACGATGAAGTCGATTAATTTCTTTGCAGCCTCTGCCTTTTTGTCATCATCATTGTTAAATACAGCCATACCACCTAAGAATGGTTCAAGCTTTGGATCAGAACCATCTGGAGTTGGATAAGGAAGTAATATATCTTCAAATTCTACAGTTTTATCAGGAGCAAATAGTGATTTTAGAACAGCAGAATAGTTAATGGCAAATGCCATTTTCCCTTGTAAAAATAAGTCATTATGATCACTTGCAGCTAGTGATGCAGATCCTGGTGCTACCAATCCTTTTTTGGATGCTTCAACCACCCATTCAAGTCCCTTCACACCACCTGGTGAATTAATTGCTACCTCACTATAATCCTCATTTAAAAATCTACTTCCACCAAGGTTCGTAATATATCCACGAGTCCCCTGGTCCCCGGCGACACTTTTTGCATAGAAGCCTGATGGAATGACGTCTGGAGCTTTTTCTTTCACAGCAAGTAGCGCTTTCTCATATTCATCAACCGTCCAAGTACGGTCTGGACGATCCAAAGGTAATAAATCAAGCTCACCAATTTCTTCAAATATTGTTTTGTTAACTGCCATCATAAACGGACCAGTATTAAAAGGATACATATACACATCATCACCGACCATTGATTGTTTCATGAGTGCTGGAGAAATATCATCCATTACTTCTTTTGGAAACATATCATTAAGTGGCATTAGTAAATCCTTTTTAGCCCAATCAATAATCCTTCCTGGAGCATCATAGATCATATCTGGTGAGGTATTCGATGCAATCGCAAGATTAAGTTTTTCAGGTCCACCTTCAAAACTAATCATTTCAAGATTTACTTTGATTTCAGGATGCTTTTTATTAAAAGCTTCAATAATTTGTTTCTCATATTTACCTAATTCACCATCTAATGCCTGGAAATTCGGAAATGTCCACCATGTAATCTCAACAGTTTCTGAACTTCCTTGGCCATTATCACCATTGTCATCTTTCCCCTTGTTTTCAGAAGTTGTATTGCTGCATCCCACAATAAACAAAGATAGAATAAGAGTCATTACCATAAACAAAGTGAGTTTCCTTTTTACACCTACCATCTAATTTCCCCCTATTTTTATAATTTGCGGAAATATTCAGTGAAGCGTTTTCATTTCCTGTGATAATCATAAAATGTATTTGAAACATCTACAATCCCTTCGTTTTTACATTCATAGTCGTTTTTTTACCTATGTTCATTAGACTTCCGGTATTTGGGGGAACAATCTACTAAATTATCAAATTATTTAGTATAATTCTAGATACAAGTTAATCTTACTCTACTGTGAACGGAGGTGGGACAATGTATAAATTGATGATTACTGAAGATGAGCCACTTGTACGTGAGGGGTTAAAACAATATTTCAATTGGAGAGAACTGGGGTTTCGTGATATTTTCGAAGCAGAAAATGGGCGTCATGGTATTGATATTGCGCTTCTCGAAAAACCAGACCTAGTTATTACTGATATTCGTATGCCAGTAATGGATGGTCTTGAAATGATTGGACAACTTCGGAAGGATCTCCCCAATACATTATTTATCATTTTAACAGGATACAGTGAATTTAAATATGCAAAAAAGGCTATTCAATTTGGTGGAGTCCAGGATTATTTATTGAAACCATTACAATATGAAGAAAGCCTTTTAAGTATTACAAATTCCATAAAAATATTACAAAATAGAAAACATAACTCAAATACAGTGTTACATTTTGAAAAAGATTCTACTAAAAATACGAATGAAGCTGACACTTCTGACATGGAGCTTTTCCAACAAATTGAAACCTACATCAAAGATCACATTGAGCAGGATTTAACCCTTAGTAATGTAGCAGATCATTTCTTTTATAATCCATCTTACTTGAGTCGATTATTCAAAATTAAACTAAATAAAAACTATATGGCCTTTGTATCTGAAATAAGAATTAAATTTGCTCAGCGCTGTTTAGAGCAACCTCACTATTCCGTTACTGATGTCTCCAAAATGGCAGGATACAAAAGCTACAAACACTTTGTAAAAGTTTTTAAAGGTATCAGTCAAATGACTCCAACAGAATATAGGAAAAAATTAAGGATGTAATCAGATGAAACAAATAACGCACTTATTTCAGATTTTCCAATTAAAGAGAATTAATCATCAAATTTTTGTTTTGATGATCATCACTATTACTATTCCGCTTCTATTTATTTCTTACATTATTTATTTATACTCTGTCCAATCTGTAAAAAGTGAATATCAAACTAGTTCAAATCTCATTCTTAATAATTTGTCATTCAACATTGACCAATACCTTCATAGTGTTGAAACAGGTACTCTTAATGCACTCATGGATGATAAACTTCAGAATGCACTGAGGAATATAACAACTAAAGCAACTAAGAAAGAGGACTTTCAAAATATTCAATTCCAAAATGCAATTGAACAATTTAATACTACAATTGAAATGACAATTAAAAATGTCGATAGTGTTCAAATTTATGTAGGAAACCGTGTCTTCTATTCTACACTTATTAAAAGAGAAGATTTTGATGTTAATAACATCATGGATGCAGAATGGTACAAACAGACGCTACAACGAAAAGGCGGAATTGTTTTGTTAGGGACCCACAAACCGTTCCATCGTGTAAATTCGGATGAGCATGTCATATCGATTGCAAGGGTAATTAATAAGAAAGGAACAAGGGATGCATTAGGTGTCTTATTAATTGATATCCGCCTAGATTCATTGCGAGAAATCTTAAATCTATCAGAAAATCAAAATCGTAATTTCGTTATTCTGGATACTGATGGAAGGGTTGTTTATGATTCTCAATCAAAACTAATCAATTCATCATTGAGGCTAAAGCTTGATAGTCAGTCCCTATTTACAGTATTGGAGGAGGATAAAGGAAGCTTTTATTCGGATATAGATGGGAATCAATCTTTCATTAATTTTGTAACCTCTCCTTATTCTGGTTGGAAAGTTGTTCAATATACAGACGAAAAGGAAATCACAAAGCATGCTGACATGCTTCGTACTATTACACTAGGATCAGCGTTTTGTTCACTTATCACCGCAATTTTATTTATGTATTTCCTCTCATCACGTGTCACTAAACCGATTATCTATTTAAGCAAACAGGTCAAATTAGTTGGGAAAGGAAGGTTCAATGTTAATTTAAGAAGTAATCGTCAAGATGAATTTGGAGTTCTTTTTCAGGGAATACGAAAAATGGTTACTGATATCCAAGCATATATTGAGCGTTCTTCAATTCTAAAAGCGCAGCAAAAAATTGCACAGTATCGAGCACTTAAAAGTCAAATCAACCCGCATTTCCTTGCAAACGCACTGGAATCTATTCAAATGAAAGCCGTCATTAATAAACAACTTGATATTAGTGAAATGATAGGTCTACTTGGAAGATTATTTCGAAGTCATATTCAAACCGGTAAAGAAACAGTGTCATTAGAAGAAGAGCTAGAGCATACTCGATTATATGTTAAGGTTCAACAAATGAGATTTGGAAATAAAATACAATACATCGAAAACATAGATGCTAAAAGTAAATTAGTTAGGATACTCCATTTTTCTATTCAGCCACTAATCGAGAACGGAATTGTTCATGGAATTGAGTGCAAAAACGGACCAGGTATACTTGAAGTTTCAACATCAATTTCAGGAATGGATTTACTAATAAAAGTTCGGGATAACGGCGTTGGGATGGATGAAACACAGCTTCAACAATTACGTGACCGTCTAGATGATATTACAAATAAAATGGACGAGGCCCATATCGGAATAAAAAATGTTCATGAACAAATTCGCTACTACTATGGTCATCAATATGGACTTGAAATTTATAGTCGATTACATATAGGAACAACCGTTATAATGCGGATTCCTATAAATGAATAAATAGAGGGAATAGGTTGTAAATCACGACCTGTCCCCTATTCAATTTTCGCCTTACATGCCTTCACTTCTAATTTACAAATCCATTTGTAATATGTAAGTACAATTATAAGTAATACTGGATTTACAACAGCGGAATGCCATACATTCCACCAGCCATAGTGAAAATAACCAAATGGATGGGGTGACAGAGCTAGCGTTTCATAACCTAATAAAAAAATTTCCCATATGAGAAAATAGCCAATTTTAATAATTATTGTTTTTTCAAATGGATACCAATTAACAAACATTATGTTAACAGGTGGAATTAACATGATATAAGCCGGGGTACCCACCCAGTCTACACCTTGTGTGAAGTACCAATAACCCTTGTATTTTAAATCAATAAATACATCAAAAAATAACTGAAATGCAATTGTAAAAGTCCATAAATGTACAATTTTATTTACTGATATACCTTTTACTGTTTTATATAATAGAAAATTAAACAATATAATTGAACATACAAGTAAAATCATCTTACACCTCGTACTTTTTTCTCATACGTATTTACAATTATTAGGATACCCATATTTTTAAGAAAAGCCCCTCTTATTTATTAACACTATATTTGAATATTCAAATTTGAACTACTCACCACTTAACAACCTTACAGGTTGTTTGAAGTAGGAGATTCCTAAGTACGGAAGCCTTTTGGCTTCTAATTGATTAGGCTACCCCCGT